>CAJTSM010000012.1 GCA_910578935.1 uncultured Oscillibacter sp.
ATCCGCCAGGATTCCTGCGGAAAATCGCCTTGCCCAGCGAAAAAATCTCTCGCCGTTGGGCATTCCGCTATTTTTCAGACAGCCCCTAACCGCTTACTGCAAAGCCGCGGAAATTCAACGAATTTCCGCGGCTTTGCCCTTTGTGCTCTTGGGGCCTGTTTATATAAGCCAAAACACACGCCTTTTCAGAAAATTATGCGGTTTGACGTGTTAAAAATTTTTGACATACGGCAGCATGCCTGCAAATTCCTGCCGTGCATCCGGCTGAAATTTGCTTGCGTATCCGCGCATTTGGGCGTATGTGAACAGGCTTTAGAGGACGCCTTCAACCCCTCAAAACACGGTCTTGGGGTATCATTTACCCAAGGGGCGCAGTCCGTAAGCGGCGAAGCCGCTAACGGACTGCCGGTGCCGCCATGCCGCGTTGCTTCATCTTGAAATCCGTCAGGATTCCCGCACCAAAGCGCCGTGCCTGACGAAAGCATCTGCCCCAATTCAGTATTCCTGGAATTTAAGGCCCCCGCCGGGGAGGGCAGCCGGTGTTCTTTTCCGTTTCTGTGCTTGGCGGCGGGAGCCTTCTCGCCTTTGGCCCCGCCTGCTGTTAAGTTTACTGCTGATGGTTGCCGGGATGGTTCGTCCTCTTTTACGGCTTCGCGAATCCGGTCGAAAGGCCCGTGTCCGTCCGGACCTTCAAGACGGCAGCGGTTGCGGCCGTCAAGATCTGCGCCAGCGGCATACTCCACCAGACACCCGTCTGATCCCAAAAGCGCGGCAGGATCAACAGCAAAAGTACTTGGAAAACTGGCTCGATATAAACCAGCATGTAGGAATATCCCACTTTCTCCGTGGCGTAAAAGACGGCTGTTGTGACACGGGAAAAGGCCAGGAACAGGTAACCGGACAGGAAAACCGGCATGGCGGACGCGACGCTTTCCGTTGCTGCGGCCGACGCGCCAAACAGAGGACCAATCAAGCCCCGGGCGGCGTAGAGTCCGGCAATGCAGAGTGCCGCTAGTACAGCCGCGGTGCGGTAGGCCAGCTTTCTCGTCTGGAGAACCGCTTTCATTTTTCTCTGCCCATAATATTGGCTGACCAGCGGCTGGCCGCCATCGCCCACGCCCTGTACCAGAAGGCACACGATAGCAAAGACATAACCGATGCAGGCGTAGCTGGCCACCGCCACTTCTCCGCCGTACTGCACGGAAAAGCGGTTCATGAACAGATGGGAAATCAGGGGGGTCAAGGAGATTCCAAAGGGGGCGATTCCGATCTTGAAAATATCTTTAATCCCCTTGCCGGTCCCCTTGGTTTCAATCCCCCATACGGGAATCTTGTGGTGCGCTAGGTATACGAAGCCGCCAAGGGCGGTCAGCGCCTGCCCGATGTTTGTAGCAAGGGCGGCTCCCGCCACACTCCATTCGAAAACCCAAACAAACAGATAGTCCAGGGCGATGTTGCAGAGGAATCCGGCAATCATGGTCCCCATGGCAAACTTTGCCCCGCTGTTGTTGCGAATGATGGGGACAACGCCAGTGGCAAAAATCTGAAAAACGGTGCCGGTCACGATGTATTCCAGATACTCCTCACCCAGCGTCACCATCTCCCCGGTGGCTCCAAGCAGGCGCAGGACCGGTGTCATGGTGAAGAACAGGAGTACCGTGAGAAGAGCGCTGACCGCCAGCAGCATCGTGGTACACCGCAGGTATTTCTTGGCTTCGCCTTGCTTACCGGAGGAGAGATTCAGCGTATACAGGACGGCTCCGCCCATACCGATGCCGGTGCCCAGCGCCTGTAAGAGTGAAACAACGGGATACGCGATGTTGATGGTGGACAGGCCTATATCACCCACGCTGCGCCCCACAAAGAATCCGTCCACAATGGTATAGACGCCGGAGAGGGCAAAGGCCAGGACAGAGGGGACTACATAAGAATAGAAGGTCTTCCCATGGGATTTGCTCATTTCCGTCTTTTCTCCATTTCCTTTTCAAAAACCGTATTGAACAGTGTGATCATATTGAACATCTGCTGTGCCCGGCTGCCTCCCATGATGTCCAAAACCCGGCGCTCCAGCTCGTGGAGAGGGGCCAGCAGCTCCTGGGAATAGAGAATTCCCTTCTCGGTCAGGGCCACCTGCTTCTCCCGTTTGTCCCCGCGGCCGGGGGAGAGGACAACGCGCCCCTCGTTTTTCAAGGAGCGAATGACGCTGTTCACGGTTTGCTTGGTGAGTCCCGTGCAGTCGCAGATTTTTTTCTGCGTCATGGTTTCCTGTCCGTCCAGAGCGTACAAGACAAACAGCAGATAATAGTTGATTTCATGGGCGTCCGCCCAGCGGGTATACAGGGCGTTGGCCTGTCCCCACGTTTCCCAGAATTTTTTATCATCCGGCAACATAGCATGAACCCCTTTTTCCTTTTTCGCATTCGATCGTTTTTGCAACCAGTTGACCGCCGAAATCAAATGATCTCCTCGCCAAAACAGCAGTTCTTCCATCATTTCAACAGCGGCAACCATCAACAAAAACCACAGGACTTCTCCCATACTTCCCCCGCCGTTCATGTAAAACAGCACTCGCAGCTTTTAAATACCAACGAAGAAACTTCGGTAACCCGTTTCAAAGCATATGGGTCAATCACTGTCAGGAAATTATGCAGGCAGCGGGCGGGATTACCAAAGGTCAAAGCAATCTCTCCATCGCGATTTACAGCCTTTTTCCGTTTAGCCCCCAGACAGTTTCCTCACCGCGCATATCAGATCATCCCAGGGCCGCCATAACCGCTGCTTAACAGAATCTGTTATGGCAATGATCGCCAGATTCAGCAGGATTTGATTACGCATGGACAATGCCTCCTCAAATAGAATTTTACAATACTATTATAGTATATATACATACTATTATCAAGGGGGTTTTTTATTCTCCTTTATGCCGTGAACATTAAGAAATACGACGGAAAATATAAAATACAGGCCGAATGACTGCGGCCTATGTGTGGATTTCGCGGCTGTTTGTTAGAGTGGTTCCCCAAAATAATGAAAAAAGGAGGCGGAGAGAGAGGCCGCAGAGTAAGACGGAGGGCAAAGGCGGGCTGGCGCCCGTCAAGGACGGCAGCGCAGCTCGGCGGTCCAGGGACCGCCGAGCGTTTCTCGGTATTTTTCAAACAGCCCCTAGAGTCTGTGTTCGCTTCCTTTCTTCAGGCAGGAGACGCCGGAACACTGCGCCGGCGGACGCAGACGGTATTACGGTCACCCATGAAGTCTGCTCCCATAAGCGAACAAGGCTTTTCCCGGCGGTCAGTCTATTTTGCTAAGCGGACGGACAGCAGGGTAGCCGCGTTGGATTCTACCCCGTTTAGGATAAATCCCGCCAGATCACAGGCATAGACGCTCCCTTCCGTCTCCAGACTCCGCTCCGTCAAGTGGAGTTCCAGAGCGGCATATCCCTGGGAGAGGTCCCAGCGGCCCCGGCAGCAGAGATAGAGATAGGACCCGGCGGGCTTTCCCCGGTAATAGGGACAGTCCGCCTGCTCCGACACCCGCATGGTCAAGTGGCTGATGGTCCCCGGACTCGCCGGTTCCCCGGGACGGTGAATCGCGCCCAGTTGGTAATCCGTCCTCAATCCGTATTTCCGGCAGAGCTCCCGGCAGCGTTCCAGCACCGTCATCAGCATGGCATCTTCCCCCGCCCTGGGGGACATCAGCGCCTCCAGCTCCTCCACGGGGAGGGCCAGCAGGTGTTCCTCCTCAAAGCGGGCCGTCTGGGGAACCAAGTCCGGAGCGGTTCCCAGCTCCAGGCCTTTGATCATTCCGGAGAGTACGAAATCCATCTCTTCCAGCTTCCGGTGTTCCAACTCCAGCCGTTTTCGCTGCTCCTGAAGGCGGGCCAGGGTCCCGGCGGAATTCTGCCCCTGGAGACAGCGGCGGACCTCTTCCAAAGGAGTCCCCGTCTGGCGAAAGATGGAGATGGCATAGAAATCGTAGAACTGCTCCGCGTCATAATAGAAGTATCCGTTTTCCTCCCGGTGGGCCGGAGACAGCAGCCCTAGGTTTTTGTAATGCCGCAGAGTTTCCTTGGTAGTGCCGCACAGGGCGGCGAAACCGCCGGAGGTGAGCCGGCTTGTTTTCCGTTCCATAAAATTTCCTCCAGAAATTAAAAATTCCCTCTTGACTGCGCTGTAACCACACGGTTTATGATACCTCTTACAAAGAATTTTTACAAGCCAAACTGGCAGACTAAGCCTGCTTGAAAAAACGGAGGTATCATCATGAATTTTGGGTGCAGCAGCTTTTCCTGGGAAACGAAGGACGGACGCCACCTTCTGGGGCGGACCTATGACCAATTCGGGGACCTGCGGGCCAACCGCGTCGTCGCGGTTCCTGCCGGAGCGCCGTGTTTCCCCACGCTTCACAGGGACGGAAACGCTTCCGGGGGCCGGTATGGATATACCGGCATGGCGGTGCTGGGATTTGGGGAACCAATTCTGGTGGACGGCGTAAACGCCGCCGGACTGATGGGGGTTTTGCTTCACTACCCGGAGTACGCGGTGTATGCGGAGGCCGCCGGTCCGGGAAGGACAGCCGTCCACCCGGGCCGCCTCCTGCCGTGGCTGTTCAGCCGGTGCGCCGGTGTGGAGGAAGCGGTCAAGGCTCTGGACGGCCTCACTTTGATCGACGAACCCGTCCAGGACAAGCCGCTTCCGGCTCACTACATGCTCAGTGACCGGAGCGGTGAGGCTGTAATCCTGGAGCCGGATGGAGGGGGACTGTCCATTTACCGGCGAACCGTCGGCGTGCTGACGAACAGCCCCGGTTACCTGTGGCACCGGACGAACCTGCGGAACTATGTGGGTGTGACGGACTTACCCAAAGCGCCTCAGACCATCGCAGGCCAGGAAATCCGGGAGTTTGGAGAGCGGCTGGGGGGAGGTTTTGGCCTGCCGGGGGATTATTCCTCGCCTTCCCGCTTTGTGCGGACGGCGTTTATGAAGCACTTTTCTCTCCGGGGAAAAGACGAGCTGGACGGTGTTTCCCGGATGTTCCGGGCTTTTGCGCCGGTGGACATCCCGGAGGGACTGGTCCGGGCAGACCCGGACTACCCGGTTTATGAACAGACCCTCTGCACCAGCGTCATGTGCGCCGAGAGCGGACGGTACTATTTTGCTCCCGCTTGGAACCGGCGGATTTCCGCCGTCCGGCTTCCGGAAGAGGAGGATGAAGTCCGGTACTTTGAGCTGGGAGAATCACAGGACGTGGACTATCGAAACTGAGGAGGGCGGAAATTGTGGAAACCAAACTGGACTCGTATCACCGGCCGGTAACAGGCCGGAACATCCTGCGCTTTGCCCTGCCTACCATCGTCATGACGGTGTTCAACACTTTTTACACCATGGTGGACGGACTCTTTGTTTCCAACCTCATCGGCACCGCCGCCTTATCCGCCATCAACCTCACCGCTCCGGCAATTGGATTGATTACCGCCGTGTCCGGGATGCTGGCCACCGGCGGCAGCGCCGTGGTGATGAAGCAGATGGGAGAGGGCCGGGAGCGGGAAGCCCGGCAGAATTTTACCCTCTTGATTTTAACCAACGCTGCCGTCGGCGCCGTCATGATGGCCCTGGGCTACGGCCTGATGGATCCGCTGCTAGGGGCCATGGGTCTTTCAGAGGAAGTCTTTGGGTATTGCCATGCCTACCTCAGCGACTATCTTGTATTCACCATCCCGATTCTCTTGATGTATAACTTCTCGCTCTACCTGATTGCCGCGGACCGGTCCAGGCTGTCCCTCGTCTGCACGGTGGCGGGAGGGGTGACAAATATCCTGTTGGACTATGGTTTGATCGCCTTGGCGGGACTGGGAATCCGGGGAGCCGCGATCGCCACGGGGCTGGGCTATTCCATTACCGCCGTGGTGGGCTTTTTAGTGTTTTGCAGAAAGGGCAGCCTGCTCCATTTTCAAAAGCCGGTGTTTCGCGGAGGCGTTCTGTTTCACGCCTCCGGCAACGGCCTGTCGGAGCTGGCGACTTCCCTGGTGTCCGGGATTACCACACTGCTGTTCAATTTGGCGATGCTGAGGTACATCGGAGAGGACGGCGTAGCGGCGATTACCATCATCATGTACGTATTGATGTTTGTCAGCGCCCTGTTTATCGGCTACTCCTATGGTGTGGCCCCCATGATCAGCTATTACCATGGGGAAGGGAGCCGTGAGAAGCTGAAAAAACTGGTGCGGTTCAGCGTGCAATTTATTTTTGGGGTTTCCGCCCTCTGTGCCGCCGTCTCGATTCTGGCGTCTCCGGCGTTGGTAAGCGTTTTCACCCGGCCCGGCACGCCAGTCTATGGCTTGGCGGTGACGGGGAACCGGCTGTGCTCCATCGCCCTTCTCTTTCTGGGACTGAATGTGTTTGCCAGCGGTATGTTTACCGCGCTGTCCAACGGTGTGATATCCGCCGTCCTGGCTTTTTCCCGGTCGTTTGTGTTTACCGCCGCCAGTATCCAGTTGATGCCGATCCTGTTGGGAGGCGTAACCGGCGTATGGCTGGCGACCCCTGTGGCGGAGCTGCTGGGGGCGGCCATGGCGGCGGCGCTGCTGGCGAAATACCAAAAACAGTATGGATATTGACATTATAGTTCCCTGAGGTTTCTTGTTGTGGTATAATCTGACCGACGACGATTACGGCGTTCAGTACGTTGTAGTTCCCTGAAGTCTCTTGTTGTGGTATAATTCGTGGCCACATCACGAGCAATAGAACCTTGTTGTAGTTCCCTGAAGTCTCTTGTTGTGGTATAATACAAACCAGGAGAAACAGAAGAAGAAGAAAGTTGTAGTTCCCTGAAGTCTCTTGTTGTGGTATAATATTTAACAGATGGATACACGACGATTTCCGGTTGTAGTTCCCTGAAGTCTCTTGTTGTGGTATAATAAAAATTCTTTTTTAACAACTCAAGATCATGTTGTAGTTCCCTGAAGTCTCTTGTTGTGGTATAATGAGGACGCCGGGGACGCCATGGATGAGGCGGTTGTAGTTCCCTGAAGTCTCTTGTTGTGGTATAATGAAAAGACACATCAAGTTTATCCGGAAATCGTTGTAGTTCCCTGAAGTCTCTTGTTGTGGTATAATCGCCGAAAGAAGAACAGGTGAGTTTGAGTGGTTGTAGTTCCCTGAAGTCTCTTGTTGTGGTATAATTGTTAAACGAGCAAATGGAGCACGTTTTGGGTTGTAGTTCCCTGAAGTCTCTTGTTGTGGTATAATTGTATGATGGAAAGCGAAAAAACGGAAGGAGTTGTAGTTCCCTGAAGTCTCTTGTTGTGGTATAATTAAAAGCGTCCGCATAATAAGCGCGTTCTGGTTGTAGTTCCCTGAAGTCTCTTGTTGTGGTATAATGAGAGCGGTGATGATTTGGCGTGGTTTGAAGTTGTAGTTCCCTGAAGTCTCTTGTTGTGGTATAATTTTACGGTTTGTAAAAAACCTCTATGGTGAGTTGTAGTTCCCTGAAGTCTCTTGTTGTGGTATAATTTCGCCCGGGCGGAGCAGGACACGGCGTAAGTTGTAGTTCCCTGAAGTCTCTTGTTGTGGTATAATGTTATCGGACGTTTTGGTGTGCTATATTGAGTTGTAGTTCCCTGAAGTCTCTTGTTGTGGTATAATAGACTTCACAGGAGCCAAGAAATCACTGGCAAGATCCGATCATATTCAAGAGATTTCGTAAAAAACGGCAGAAAAAACATGCGTTTTCGTAAAATGAAACGCATGTTTTTTCTGCCGCTTTTCTACGCTTTTCTCTTTTTTCCATCCAATTTTAGAACAACATCAGCTGCTCCATCTGCTGCGGTTCATCAAATTTGGTTGGCTTTCCCAGCAAAATTTGAATATTGCTGTACTGCTTTTCTGTGATCACCAGCATACGAACGGATCCTTTTGATGGAACCGCCGCGGCAAGGCGGAGCTTATGAGCCGCTACGGAATCTGTGCCGCTGCAAATCCTGGCATAGACCGAGAGCTGAATCATGTGGTATCCATCCTTCAAAAGGAAGTTCCGGAATTTTACGGCAGCCCCCCGCTCTGCCTTTGTTTTCACCGGGAGGTCAAAGAATACCAAGATTCTCATAAGCCGGTTATTCATAGCGGTAAGACTCTAAAGGAAGCAGTTCCGGCAGCTCCAGCACGGCGGAAATCTGTGCCAGCGCCCGGGCAAAGCTCCCTGCCATACGTCCCACAGCGGAGATCATCCGGTACCGTTTTCCATTTTGGCGAACGATGTAATTGGTGAGATTAAACAGGTTCTGCTTCATCTTTGGCGTCAAGTCCTCTTCTTCATCATCAACATGGGATGCCACATACAAATCCACTAGGGGACGGTACGGCTCCATCAGATCATCCGCCAAATTGAATTGGTTCAGTTCGCTGTGGTGAAAGATGCCAAGGCAGGGCTCGATCCCATGAACGGCCAGATTTCTGGCTACCGCACCCCGTAAAATGGCATAGCCGTAATTCAGCGACGCGTTGGTCAGGCAGCTGGCGTCCCGGGTAAATCCCTGCCCGAACAAGGCCGGAAAATACTGCGCCGCGGCAATGGCCTCACAGTTATCCGGATCACCGGACCGGACTGAGCGCGCCAGCTCCAGCAGGTCGCCGCTTCCGGGCCGGCCCAGCAGCTCCAAGCACTTGGCCTGATTCCGGATTTTCGCTGTGACCACTGACTGCCAGAGTCGCTTCTGCGCCGGTTTTGTCAGGGCGATTTGCCCCTTCAGCATTTTTAACTGGCGGCTGTGCCGGTTTATGGGCAGCAGCAGCGCCGCGGGGAGATGCTTTTCATCACAGATGTAAACTGTCACACCATACTCCGCCAGCTTTTGCAGCGCTGCGGAGGAAATGGTAACAGCCTGGGACTCCAGCAGCAGACTGGTGATATCCTCCATGGGAACAGTGACCTCCTGGGCCTGCCGGATTACCAGCTGCTCCCGCCGGACAGAGAGCTGGGCCTGATTCGCGATGAAAATGGCACGGAATTCCATGGAACCTCCTCTCTTTTATCGGAAGGTCTGACGTTTCTCCGGAATATGGATTTTGTGGTATTCGCCGAGGGGATCAACCTCATATTTTTCGATGGATAGGAGTGTTTTTATGCCTTGGCTTAATTGATTATACTTCCCGTCATGACTTTTAACTGCAATGCTACCCGATCCAATACCAGCTTTCACATAATAAACCATCCATTCTTTTCGCTTCAAAATAGGTTCGCCTGTGGCACCGTGCTTTTTCAAATCCTTGTCCAAATTCAAAGTAATAAAATCTCTGGAGGTAATTTGTATTAAGTCTCCAGGATAAAGGGAAAACAGGAAATCAGAGTCCCGCATTTCTTTCCACGCGTCTACCGGTTTATGCGCAACCACCGCTTTTTGCGGCAGTTCCGCCTTTACCGTGTCCGCTGTATAGATAGGCACAAAATAATACCCGTCATCCTCTATATGGAAGACATCAATCCGCACCATGCCGCCGTTGTCCGCAATTCCGCCGCAGGCCGCTACGTTCAAGCTGCTCTTTCCATAGGTCTTGACTTTGTTGACCGCCGGACCCGGCGTACCGTCCCGCTTCGGCTTGTAAAAAGGCTGATCAAAGGCCTTTTTTCCATCCCCTCCAAATAGCTTCAGCCGTGCTTGCAGCGCCTCATACAGCAGCCGGTCGCTGGAGGGATTGTAGTAGTCCTGAATCTCCCCGTTTTTGTCCAGCTTCAGGTCCGTCAAAGCCGTCTTTACGATGGAGTAACCCGGCAGTTTCCCGCTGCGGATGGTTTCCTTGTGGGCCGCGCCGCTGACCTTGCGGTTTGGCATCCGGGAAACAAACACCGGACGGATCATCTCTTCCGGGTCGTAATGGGGAAGGCCCAGGGCCCGAATCTCGGCGTCCGGGTCCGGGGAGAGGCGGGCCAAAAGCTCTTTGCGGAACCCGGTCCAGGGAGCTGGGAATCCGCGGGCATATTTCCGGTCGAACGCCTCTTTGCGCAACACTTCTCCAGTTTCTGGATCTATATATCTCCCGTGGTCATTCCTCTGGAGTTCTCGGCATTTTGCATAATCGGATATGCGCTCGATCATCCAGTCTGTAGTGGCCGCTACCACGGCGGCGTCCATGGCGTGATGCAAATCCCCGTCAGCCCGGTTTTTACGCAGCCCCAGCCGCTTGCGCATATAATCCGTCACAGCGCCGTTAATGGCCCGAACCGGTTTTTTCGCAAAGGGCGTGTCCTCCGCGAATTTCAAGTGGTCATTCAGCAGTTGATAGACCGCCCGGGTGATGTACTGGGTGTCCGACAGGTTCCGCTCTTTGAACCCCTTCAAGTCCTCTTCCGTCAGTTCCTTTTTCAGCAGCCGCTGCCGCTTGCGGTAGTCCCGGATACTGGTTTCCACCAGGGTAACGAACCGCTCCGTTTTCTCCGGGTTCCCCGCCATATACTCCAGCGGGAGACGGTTCCCTTTCTGCCGGTTTTCAGAGGCCAGCACCAAGACCTTGTTCCGGTAACCGTCGTCAAAGCAGAGGCTGTAAGGCACAATGTGGTCTACGTCCACATAGCCGGGCTCAAACAGCCGCGCCGTGACCAGCTTTGTTCCGGAGTAAAGGCATACTTCGTTTTGATCTTGAAAAAGTTTGAATTTCACAAGGTCCTGTCCGGTGGCGCGGCTGCCTTTGATTTCTTCGATGTGCTCTATGATCCGCGCGTTTGCCGCCTGATTCTCCTGATACCGTTTGTCTATCTTCTGGCGGTCCTGGAAATTCCGGCTCATTTCCCGGGCCAGCTCAATGTGAACCGCCTGGGGAGAGCCGTACTTGCGGACAACGGCGTTGATGACCTTGCAGGTTTGAGAAACTGCCCGCAGAACCACAGGATTTGTGATGGCCTCCAGCGCCCCCTGTTCTTGCAGCGCGCCAAAAGAAAGGGTTTTTGTCCGCTCCGTACCGGTGTGCCCGCGATGATCCCCGTACACGGCCCTTGCGGCCTCATCATAATTTGCCCCTTTCTCCAGATAGGGGATCAGCTTTTTCATAGCGGTCAGGGAGAGGTTTCCGGCTTTGCTGAAAGACAGCGGCAGCAGCGCCTTAATCACGTCAGGCTCCAGCCCCAGCTTTTGCAGCCGCTCGACTCTCCGCTCGTCCGATTTATACAGACTGAGAACCGTGGCGGTTTCATCCAATAGCTCAAGGGGAAGGGCTGTGATGTACCCTTTTCCCAGGGCGTCCAGCGCTTTTCGCAGTTTGTGGTAGGACTGCATCTCCTGAAACTTTGACTTTTTCTCCGCCTCATCCACGGAATCCGTGTGATAACGGACGATGTTGAACCGCTCCTCCTCACACAGCGCCAGCTCTTTCCGCAGCTGCCCGTAGTGAAGGTTTGCGCTTTTCATGGCGAGAGCGGTCAGCCGTTCCCGCTCATCCGCCGTCAGCGCGCGGGAGTTCCGGTGGGGGGAGAGAATACGAATGTGGTTCAGGTCTTGAAGGAGTTTGAAGTACTCGAACGTATAGCACGCCTTAAACGCCCGCGGCTCCTTCCTCTCAAAGGTACAAAATCCCCGCCGGTCCCCCTGCTGGAATGGGCTGTCTCCGCCGGGCCCGGCGTCAAAGTTCCTCTGGGAGAGAAGAATTTCACAGTAATGCTCCTCCAGCTCCTCCGATGCGAAACGGTTTTCACACTGCCGCTGGGCGGCGAACAGGGCATGAGCTTCCGATTCCACCATATCCCGGGTCACGGTGAAGCTGTAATCTCCCGCATGGTTCCGAGTCCTGCGCCAGACCTGTCCATCCGGTCCCGTCATCTGAAATTTCTTATCCAGACAGAACATTTCTCCTGCCGTGCGGTAGTTTTTTGAGGCCATCAGCGCCTGGTTGTCAGAGAGCGCTGTTTTTAAAATACCGGTTTCCTGGTCTTTTTCCGCCTCCGCCGTGCTGTTGGAGCGATAGCCCCTCCGCTGGGCCAGATGCAGCAGCACTCTGGCCCATTCGCCCGGTTCCAGCAGACGGTCCAGTCCCTCCGCCCGCAGGGTATAGACATCCTTTGCGAAGCTGGAGGATGTCAACAGGGCTTCCAGCTCCTCCCGGCGGATACATCCCGCCTCCTGAAGCAGCGTTTTGATCCGCTCCTTCCGGTGCCGCCTCCGGCGGAGGCGGCGGCGTGCGCTGCGGGCCTCTCTGCGGGGCAGCGCCAAACTGGCGCCGGTCTTGGGCTGTTCCGCCTTTTCAAAGATACGGACGCCCAGATCTTCAATTTTGAAGGGTTTTCCATTGGGCATGTTTTGCAGAACTGCCCAGCCGACGGAGGAAATTCCAATGTCCAGTCCAAGCGTATAATGCATATTCCCGCCCCTTTCTCCGATGGTTCTCTCTGGAACGAAGACACCCCAACCACAAAATGTGGTTGGGGTGGAGCTTCGAGGCATACTGCCTGATCGCAGTAACCTAAAATCTCTTGTTGTGGTACAAGATGGAAATAGTATATATTAAAATGGCTGAAATGTCAAGTTAAATCTGCGCTGTAACGGCAGGGGCCGGCTGTTGAGGGATCATTCCAAAGATGCCGCCGAGCTGGAGGCGGTTCCCATGGCAGACGTCCGGGCAGTGAAAGAGGTTTTGACGCTCAGTACGGGGGGTAATGCGCTGGCGTTTGCCGGAAAAACTGTGGGCCGGGAAGCAGATTTCTCTTTGCGTATTCGTTTTTTACAGAGGACAAGTGAAACCTAAGCGTATTTTTTGCAGCGGTGTATTTTGCCCGCTCGAAATTGCAGATTCAGATATTTTGGAAAGCGTTTGACAAAAAATAAGCCGGTATTATAATGTATCATAGCAAGGCCGCCGGTATGATGGTTCCTTAAACCGTCATGCATTTACCGCATATCACGTAAGGCGGCAGACCACCCTGAAAGCGGCCGGCCATTCATAACGATAACCGGTTTTAAAATTTGCCGCGGAGAAAGGGAGCGACTTATGAAAGTTTCTTCATTTATGTATTTTGCCCGCTTCGGCATACGGACAATCCTCTTCCGAAAAGAGGAGCCGGTCCTGGGGACGATCATTCTGACAGACCGGTGCAATCTCCACTGCAAGCACTGCTCCGTCAACAACATCACAGCGGTAATCCATCCTTACCGGCAGATTCAAAACGAAATGCGGCAGCTCTATGCGCTTGGCATTCGCATTCTTTTTTTCTGCGGCGGCGAAACCTTTCTGTGGGAGGACGGCGGGAAAACTCTGCGCGACCTGGTAGTGGAGGCAAAACAGATGGGGTTCCTGGTCGTTAACGTAGTCACTAACGGAACCTTTCCCCTGGATCTTCCGGAGGCGGATTTGATCCTGCTGAGCCTGGATGGAAATCGTGACCGGCACAACGCCATTCGAGGCGATACATACGATCTGATTTTCAAAAATATCCGGCGGGCCACAGCGGACAACATCTGCTTTTACATGGCGATTAACCAGATCAACAAGGACGCCATCCGGGATGTCTGTGCCGCCGCCCGGGACACAGAGCACGTCCGGGCAGTGTCCTTTAACTTTCATACGCCGTATCCGGACACCGGGGATCTGGCCCTGTCCAGGGAAGAGAAGGCCGCCTGCTGTCAGGTTATTTCACAGATGATGGACCAGGGAGCTCCGGTATTTAATCTGAAAAGCGCCTTCCCTTACCTTATTCAAAATACGTTTCCAACACCCTGCCGCCAATGTGTGGTGATGGAAAACGGGAAGCTCAGCGTCTGCGGACGGTGCATAGAGGTTCCCGGCCTGTGCCAGCGGTGCGGTTATTTTTTTGTTGCGGAGTATACCCTGCTGTTCCGCGGAAATTTGCGGGTGATTGCTGAAATGCTGAGGACTTACCTCAAATATATTTAGGAGCGTACGATGAGCCTGATTACGAATCTGACCAGAATGTGGCTGACGCGGTCCGTCAAGCCCTTTACCTTCCAAAACGAATTTGATTCCGCCTTGCCGTTCGCGGAATGCCCGGACTTGGGGCTGTACGTCCACATACCGTTCTGTAAACGGATTTGCAGCTTTTGCCCCTATTGCAAAGAGGCCTACTCCCCCGAAACATGTGACCGCTATCTGGACGCGCTGATCCGGGAGATTCATCTGACCGGCGGCGGGATTCCCGGGAAAAAGAGGGCGACGAGCCTGTACTTTGGCGGCGGAACGCCGGCTTTGGCTGCGGAGCGGATAAAGGAGGTGATTGACGCGCTGAACGAACATTTTGTCATTACACAGGGCATCGGCATAGAACTGCACCCGGACAATGTGACGGCCCCGGTCCTGCGGACACTGCGGGATGCCGGGGTTACGAAAATCAGCATTGGCGTTCAGTCGTTTCAGGAAAAATATCAAAATATCCTGGGCCGGGCTGCGGTGGACAGGCGTTCCCTGGCGGAAGCCTTGAGGGAAGTACCCTTTGAGACAGTATCCATGGATATCATGTTTGCCCTGCCCGGCCAGACTTTTGAAGACTTGAAAGCAGACGTCGACGCCGTGTTTCAAAGCGGCGGGAACCATGTGGCGATTTACCCCTTTATTAACTTTTCCTCCACCCCCGGCACGGTCCCCGCTATGGGCAAGGGGGAGAAGCGGAGCCTGTTGGACGCGGTTACCCGTTACTGTCTGGGAAAGGGGTATATTCGAAATTCGATTTGGACCTTTTCCAGCGAAAAAGAGGCGAGTTACTCCTCCATGACCCGGGATAACTTCCTGGGGTTTGGCTGTTCCGCCGCCACTCTTCTGCGGGATCAATTTAAAATTAACACGTTTTCTGTGGAGGAATATTGCAGGCGGGTGGATCGTGAAACGCTCCCTACCGCGCTGACGGTTCGCTTCACACTCCGCCAGAGAATGGTGTACTATTTGTTCTGGACCGCCTACAGCACCAAAGTGGATGCCGGGGCTTTCCAACGCTTTTTTGGCGTTCCCCTTAAAAAAGTGTATGGATTGGAGCTGGCGCTTGCCAAGTGCCTGGGTTTTGTCACGGAGCGGGGCGGCGTATATGAAATGACGCTGAAAGGCGCGTTCTACTATCACTATTATGAAAATTTCTATACGCTGGCCTATATCGACAAGATGTGGGGAGAGCTGAGAAAGAACGCCTTTCCGGAGAAAATGGAGCTTTGACCCGCGGCAGGCAGTATTTTTAAACGGAAAGGGAAGCCATGGCGCCGGGATACCATTTCCCGGCAAAAATTTTTCCCGCGCTGAAATAGTTTCTCCCTCCCCGCCGTTTACCCAGTGAAGCGGCGCCAATTCCATACAAAGGAGGAACCTTTTTATGCTTGCGATCTGCCTTGCCATGCTGGAAACCGAGGAGGACCAGCAACGGTTTACGCGTCTTTTTGAGGCCCACGAGAAGAAAATTTACGCAGTGGCCCTGCACATCCTGGGAAATCCCACTCAGGCGGAGGACGCCGCCCAGCAGACCTGGCTTCAGCTGGTGCGGAACTGGGCGCGGGTTTCCGCTCTGCCCTGGGGGGAGACGGAGGGCTACGTGGTCACTGCCGCCAAGAACTGCGCTTTGGATATTCTCCGCTCGGAGCGGCGGACCGTGAGCTTTCCAGAGGACTGGGACCCGCCCGCCCGGGAGGAGCGCCAGGAGGAGTACGGCTACCTGGTGTCTCTGATCCGTTCCCTGCCGGAGAACTACCGCCTGGTTCTGGAGCTTAAGTGCGTGGAGGAGCAGTCAAATAAGGAGATCGCCCGGCGGCTTGGCATGAAGGAATCCACCGTGGCGGTCCGGGTGATGCGGGGCCGGACCATGCTGAAAGAACGCCTGGAAAAGGAGGGCTATACCTATGACGCAGTTTGACATGCTTTTGCGCCGGGCGCTGATGGACGCGAACTTGGCCCAGTATGAACGGGCCCTTCAAAGCGTGGAAGCCGTAGATCCGGACTTTTCCCCCGGGTATCTCCGGGAGCGGATGCGGGTGCTGGCGGACCCTTGGCGGTGGGAACGGGAGAGGACTGCCGTTCCCTGCCGGAGCCGGCGGCTGAACTGGCGGCTGATCGCCATCGTGGCGGCGCTGCTGATCCTCTCCGCCTGCGCCTACGCATTGGTAACGGGGCAGTTTACGCAGTGGTTTCCCAGCCGGGGGGTGAATCCCCAGGCGCCGGAAGTCTCGGAAGAGGTCTTGTCCCGCACGGGCACCGTTATCGAGCAAAGCCGGACCGAGGGAAACGCGACGCTCACCCTCAACGCCGCCGTGTGGGACGGGGAGTCCCTGCTCCTCTCCCTGGTTCTGGAGTGCCCGGACGTCCCGGAGGAGTACACCCCGGGCCCCTCCGGCCCCTATGGCAACGGCCTCCACACGGCGGAATGCTACGTGAGCATGCGGGAGGACCAGTGGGTCGAATACGAGAAAATCAGGCAGATGGACTATTACATCCAGCAAGGGCTGTACCTGGAACAGCTGGAAGGGGATATCCAGGCCGGCCTGGCCGAGGGGCGGCAGCGGAATTACGGCCTGATGTTCACCCTGATCGAGCGGGAGGAGGATGTCCTCACCTTTGAGGTGCATATGAGCCTGGGCCCCTATGTGGAGCGGCCGGAGCTGACCCTTCACATGGAAAAGCTCTCCTTCTTCGGAGACGACAAGTTCCACATCGACGGCCCCTTCGACTTCACCTTCACCCTGGAGAAGACCTTCCCGAACATCCGCTACCGGGGCGGCGTGGTGGAGACGACCCTGGGGAAGCCGCCCCTGCGGGAGGTCCCCCTGCGCTTCACGGAGTTTGAGGTCACCGTCAAAGGCCTGACCGCCACCGGCGAGGTTCTGGCCCCGGTGGACCTGGGCGGGGGATTTCCCCCGTGGGTCGAGATCGGCGAGGACGTGGAACCGCTGCGTCACGAGGATCTGCTGTTTGCCTTTTGGGAGGGCCCCTTTGGCCTCTGGACGGAGGACGGGAACTATGTAGACCTCACGAATGCGGGCCCCAGCATGAGCGGCGGCGTCCCTGAGGAGACACTCGAGGCTCACTGGGGCTTCGACTTCCCCTATCCCATCGACCCCGCCACGGTGACGGCGCTGAAAATCGGCGGCGTCCGGGTGGAGCTGAGCGAATGGAAGCGCCAGGACGGATAAAAATATTTTTCAAATTTTTTAAAATTCTGTAATACATTGCCCTCCCCCTCCGTTTATCAAGCAGACGGACGCGGGGAGGGCTTTCTCTTCCCGCCCAAAAAGAAAGGAAGGTATCTTTATGAAAAAACGTATCGCGTCCTTTGCCGGCGGCTTTTTTGCCGTCCTGGCCCTGTCCCTCTGCCTGACCACCGCCCTGGCGGCTTCCGGCAAGGTGAGCTACAATTTCGCCAATGTGGCCCTGGACGGGGGGACCGTCATTGCGGCGGGGGCGGACATCACCGCCGCCAACGGACAGCAGATCCCCGGCTCCATCCTCTACACCGACGAGACGGGGGGCAAGACCAACTACCTCCCTCTCCGCAAAATCAGCGAGCTTTTGAAGGTAGAAGTCAGCTATGACTCCGCTGCCAAGACCGTTTACCTGGGCAAACAGCCCGACAAGGCGGCGCAGACGGCCGAGCCCGCCGCCGAGCCCGCCGCCGGTGAAAATGTCATCGACCTCAGAATCCCCAAGGAAGTGCCCAAAAATCCCCGCCGGGGCGACGTGGAGCTTATCAAGAGCCGGGGCGGCACGATTCTCCCGGACGGAGACGTGAACTCCTACCGGGGGAATGACAAGATGTTCAAGGACAAAAACGGGGAGCTTCGCTGGGAATACAAGGTGGGGAACGAGGGAATCCTCACGGACCTGGACAAAAGGGCGGCAGAGTGGTCCATCGTGGATGGAGACTTTCCCAAGAACAAAAAGGGCGAGAGCTACGGCTCCATGCTGCTGGCGGAGTATGTGGGTTACATGCCGGACCTGGTGCAGATGGCGGAAGGATATGTCCGCTGGGATGAGTTCGACGCCGCCGGGCAGTCCCTGAGCGGCATGTCCGAGGAGGAGTGCCCCCACGTGTGGACTGCGCCCCTGTATAACGAAGAGGGCGAAGTCATCGGGGACTATCAGGGACAGTGCAATGGGCATTACGATTTCTCGGGCAAGACCATGGAGGAGGTCAGGGCGGCTTTGGAGAGGGGAGAGTACAGTCAGCGATGACGGCCCCGGCCTCCCACACGTGAAAACTTTGAATCAGAAAGGATTGTATACCATGAAAAAGACCGGACATATCTCTTCCTTCCTCAGCGGGGCCGCCGCGGCCCTGACCCTGTCCCTCTGCCTGACCACCGCCCTGGCGGCTTCCGGCAAGGTGAGCTACAATTTCGCCAATGTGGCCCTGGACGGGGGAACCGTCATTGCGGCGGGGGCGGACATCACCGCCGCCAACGGACAGCAGATCCCCGGCTCCATCCTCTACACCGACGAGACGGGGGGCAAGACCAACTACCTCCCTCTCCGCAAAATCAGCGAGCTTTTGAAGGTGGAAGTCAGCTATGACTCCGCTGCCAAGACCGTTTACCTGGGCAAACAGCCCGACAAATCCGCCGCCGAGTCTCAGCCCGCCGCCGGGGAAAATGTCATCGACCTCCGCACGCCCAAGACGGTGCCCGAGAACCCCCGCCGGGGCGACGCGGAGCTCATCAGGAGCCGGGGCGGCACCATTCTTCCGGACGGAGACGTGAATTCCTACCGGGGGAATGAAAAGCTGTTCAAGAACAAGAATGGTGATCTCTGGTATGAGTATCTGGTGGGGAACGAGAGCGCTCTGAACGACCAGGACAAAAAGCTGGCGGAGAAATATCTGGTGAACGGTGAATACCCGAAGAACAAAAAGGGCGAGAGCTACGGCCTTTGGCAGCTGGCCTATTACGTGGGCTATGAGCCGGACCTGCAAAATCAGTTGGACGGATACATCCGGGCGGCGGAACGGCAAAAGGCGGCGGACGCGCTGATGGGCCTCTCCAAAGAGGAGTGCCCCCACGAGTACGCCTATTCCCTGTATGACAAGGAGGGCGAGGTTATCCGGGAGGAGAAGGACCCCTGCCAGGGACATTTTGAGGGCAAGTCCATGGAGTATGTCCGGCAGGCCATAGAGGAAGGCCGGCTGTGGTAATGCGTTCCCTAAGCAGATCACCGAAGTTTTTGCAGCGGTGTGATACTGGCCGCGCTTTGGGGAATACAAAGCGGGCCGCGGCGGGCCCCTGGACGCCACCGGCATGACCATGGAGGAGGTTAAGGAGGCCATCGCAAGGGGCGAGCGGTAATACGGCAGTTCCGAAAGGAAAGTTGGTTCCGCCGCCGGCCCCACGGCAAGAACAGGCACAGCCTTTGGGCTGTGCCTGTTTTGGTGGGATATTCTGCGCCGGGCGCCGCCGGTCGGGGGCACCGGCGGCGTCCGGCCAAACAGCCCCGGATTCATAAATAGTTACTCCGCCGTGCGTTCCAGACCGCTGAGCTCCACCCGTGTCCCGCTGATGTCCACCGCCGTCACCGCAGCGGGGTCGATGGGATAGGGGAAGTTCTGGCCCAAGTGACCTGTAATGGGTTCCCCCTTCGTTCCAGTCATTACGCCCTGGACCGAAAAACCGGAACAGGTCACATATTTGCCGTCCTTGGTCCAGACGCCTTCCAGCCGCATGTTCAGGTCCTTGTCCATGTCCAGGTTCGTTGCCCCCGGCACGGGGTCCTGCCCCCGGTGGATCACGTTCACCGTACCCTTCACGTCCAGGGCATAGCCGGTGCTGATTTGGGTGGAGGAAATGCTGGCGGCGGTGATTCGCACGGGCATTTTTTTGATGGTTGCCTGGAGATTTCCCTTGTAGTTCACAGACGGGAGCAGCTTATCCAGCGTGAAGGTGAACTCAAACGGCCCCTTCAGCAAGTAGTCGCCCGACCTGGTGCCGGGCTGCTCCGCGCCTTGGCCCGTAATTTCTACATTCTCAATATGCAGCGTGATCTCCGGCTTTTCCAGATAGGCGTCCAGGACCATCGACGCCGTAAGCTGGACGGTGTCTCCCTCCCGGCTGACAACACCGAGATTCGGATTCAGCTCCCTCTGTCCCTGCCCCTGCTCCATCAGGTACTGAAACCGCTGGACCCGCTTTTCCTTGGAGCCGTCGGACTCGCTCTCGACCTTGTTTTTCACATACGCCTTCCACTGTTCCTCCGGTATCCTGGCGGTGCAACCCTCCGAATTAAGCCAGGTATACTGGTCCACCACCGTCGGGAGGCTCGGGCTCTTCGCGGTGAGAGACAAACGCACAGAGCCCCCGTTCCACACGGCGCCGTTCAGGGTCAGCGTCTCGCTGCCCGCGGTTTTCGTCTGCTGGATCGCGGTGCCCATCCGGGCCAGGACGGCCTCCGACGCCTCCGGGGCCTCTGGGTTTACCCCCATATCGGGGAACCACTGGGAGAATTGCCCGGCGGGCTTCGGGGCGGCGTTCTCCGTTTTGGGCTCCGCCGCCAGGGCGGCGCAGCTCAGCGATGCCAGCAGGACCAGGGCGAACAGCCCCGAACTCAAACGCTTCCAAATTTTCATGATGATGCCTTCCTTTCTTTTTTCGGCCGGAAAAGGGAAGCCCTCCCCGCGACCTTCTGTCAGGTAAACGGAGGGGGAGGGCGTTGTATCCCACGATTTTGAAAATTCCGGAAAAATATTTTTACTGGTTCAGGCGCGTCAGCCCGCTCAGCTCCACCCGCTTCCCGCCGATGCTCACCGCCGTCACCTGGGCGGGGTCTATCACGTGGACCGGATTGCCGCGCATCTCCCCGTCGGCGTTTCCGTTCTCATCCACAGAGAACGCCGTCCCGCCAAGACACTCCACATATTCGCCGTCCTTCGTCCAGAGCCCGTTCAAGCTCATGGCCAGGTTCTGCTCCAGGCTGATATGCAGCTTGTCCGGGTCCTCCCCCGTGGGGTCCAGCAGGGCCAGGAGGTCCACGTCGGCGCAGACCTGGAAGGCCATGACGGTGATCTTTGAGACTCGCAGAGGGATGTTCTCATAGGTCGCGTCGATGTCTCCCGCGTAGCTGATGGGCGAGAGTTTGTTGTCCAGGGTGAAGGTGAAGTCAAAGGGGCCCTTGAGAAACGGTTCGTTCAGTTCCTGGTCGGTGGTGACGGTTCCGTCGGGGTCAATCTGTGAGATGTGGATACGGGGAGTATCGTCGTTGTCCCCCTCCTCCACCTTGTAAGTGGCGAGGTTTTCGATGTGCAGCGTCAGCTCCGGGTCCTCCACGTAGTCGAACAGGGCTGTCATCCCTTGGAGGATGAGGGTCCCGTCCTCCTGGCGGGCCGCCCGGAAGAACGAGGTGCGGAAAGGCTCATAGGGGTCCTCCAAATCGGCCCGGACCAGCTCCTCCCGCTCTTCCTCCGTGGAGTCGATATGGCTGTCGGCGTGGATTCGGGCGATTTTCTTCCGCAGATACGCCTCCCGCTGGTCCTCCGCCAGCCCAAGGCGGCACTCCAGGTCGTAGAGACTTTCAAGGTCGAAGTCCTCCGGCAGGTCCGGGATGTCCGCCGTCAGGGACAGCCGCAGCTCCTGCCCGTCCCACACGGCGGCGTTCAATGTCACCGTCGCGCCGTCCACGGTCTGGGGCTCCCCGATGACGGTGCCCATGCGGCTCACGATCTCCTCCGAGGCCTCCGGGGCCTTGGGGTTCATCCAGATCCCGGGGAACCACTGGGAGAACTGCCCGGTCACTGCGGCTACGGCACAGGCGGAGAGGAGCAGCAGCGCCGCCACGATGGCGATGAGCCGCCAGTTCAGCCGTGTTCTCCGGCGGGGTCCGGCCAGCTCCTGCCGCCGCATCCAGCCCCAGGGGTCCGCCAGGAGCCGCATCCGCTCCCGGAGGTAGGCGGGGGAGAAGTTTACTTCCGCGGCGTCCGCATTTTGGAGGACCCGCTCATATTGGGCCAGGTTGGCGTCCATCAGCCCCCGGCGCAAAGACGATTCAAACTGCGTCATAGACGTATCCCTCCTTTTCCAGCTGGGCCCGGAGCATGGCCCGGCCCCGCATTACCCGGCTGGCCACGGTGGACTCGTTGATGTTCAGCCGCCGGGCGATCTCCCGGTTACTCTGCTCCTCCACGCACTTGAGTTCCAGAATCCGGCGGTAGCCCTCCGGCAGGGCCCGGATCAGGGACACCAAGTAGCTGTACTCCTCCTGGCGCTCCTCCGGGGCCGGGGGGTCCCAGTCCTCCGGGAAGGCCACGGTTTTCCGCTCCGCCCGGAGGATGTCCAGGGCGCAGTTCTTGGCCACGGTGACCACGTAGCCCTCCGTCTCCCCCCAGGGCAGGGCGGATACCCGCTCCCAGCTTTTCAAAAGCTGGAACCAAGTCTGCTGGGCGGCGTCCTCCGCCCGGGATGGGTCGCCCAGAATCCGCAGGACCACGGCGTAGACCTTTTTCTCATAGGCTTCGTAAAGCCGGGAGAATCTTTGCTGATCCTCCTCGGTTTCCAGCATGGCAAGGTATATTGCAAGCACGAGCAGTCACATCCTTTGTTTTGATTTAGCGGTATCCCGACAGGTAAACGGCGGGGAGGATAAAAGTATCCCATGTAAAAAAATTTTTGGATAAAGCAGGCCTTGTTTGAAAAACTTCAAAACGTTCAACCGGCGGATATAGTTCTTGCCGGGCGGCAGCCTGCCCGAAAACATCTGCCTTGGCCGGAACAACCCTTTCGCCGTTTGGCCTTATGCGAACGGGTCCTAATGTCTGGGCCCTTTTGCAATGCCGGAGGATTTTCAGCAAATTCAATTATATAGAAATAAGCCTACAGGCGCAAGTAAGGGGCGGTCCGATCGGACCGCCCCTTACTTGCGCCATAAAAGGAGTTCGGGATGAACGACGGTTTAGGCCTTGTTTGAAAAATGTCAAAACGCCCAAGCGCGGGTCTTTCTCACCGTTGGGCATTCCGTCAGTGTTGAAACAAGGTCTAAACAATTTCTTGATATTCCGCCAGTACCTGGTCCAGCATTCTGCGGACACGCCCAAAGGCGATATTGTCGGATTCGTCAAAGGGAAAGATTGCCTTAGGGGAAATCTCGACGCCGCGATGGACCAGCATTTTTTTAAAGAGCAGGGAACAGCTGGAACCCACTTCGTAAATAGGCATCAGCCGGTGGAGCAGCGGCGTCAGTTTCAGCGCCCTGGCGTAATCCCCGCTGTTGACTGAGCGGATCAAGTCGCTCCAGATATCCGGAACGACGTTGGACAGCCCTCCGATGGAGCCGCTGCCGCCTGCGGAGAGGTTGTAGAGAAATTGGTCGTCAAAGCCGGAATAGACCTCAAAGGGCAGCCCCTCCACAGCACGGCAGATTTGATTGGTATGACCGGGCTCTGTGACGGTATCCTTCAGCCCCACGATGTTGGGATTTGCTTCCATCAAACGGCAGACCGTTTTTGCCTCGATAGAATGGCCGCTTCGAGCGGGATAATTGTAGATGTACATATCTCCCTTCAAATGCTTGGCCAAGGTATCGTAATAGGTAAACAAGTGCTCCTGGTCCATGCCGTAGTAATAGGGAGCAATGACCAGCGGCGCGCGGTAACCCATGGCATAGACACTGTTGGACAGCTCCAGCGTCTGGTGAAAATTGATGCTTCCGGTACCGGCATAGAGCTCTGTGCGGCCGTTGACATATCCGGCATAAAATTCCAGAAAGTCCCGTTTTTCCGCCACGGTGAGCTCTGTGAATTCCCCGGTGGAGCCCAGCACCAGAATGCCGTCCACTCTGTTTTGGATGAGGTAGTCCGCCACTTTTTTGTTGGCTTCGTAATCCGGTTTTCCGTTGTGATCAAATACTGTAACGACTGGGACAATGATCTTGACCATGACAGGTCCTCCTGATGAGTCGGTTTTGAATGAGCTGGCCCGCGTCAAGGATCTTGACGCGGGCCGGCGCGCTTTGAGAGGGAAGAAAATGAGGGCACATCAATTCTCGTTGTAGCTCTTTTCCAAACGGACGTAGGTCCGGTACCGCTCGCCGGCTTCCCGCTGGGCCTCAGCGAACAGCTGCTCGGCTGCCTCCGGATGCTTTACCTTCAGCCCGGCGTACCGGACCTCGCCGTTGAGGAACTCGCTGACTGGAAGGCTGGGCTGCTTGTAATCCAGAGAGAAGGGGTTTTCCGTCTTGTCAGGATTATAGCGGTACAGGGGCCACAATCCGCAGTCTACAGCTTTTTTCATCTCGGCCTGGACATTGTGCATTCCGGCTTTGATGCCGTGGTTGATGCAGGGAGCATAGGCGATAATGATGGAGGGCCCCTTGTGGTCCACCGCTTCCGTAATGGCCTTCATCAGCTGGCCGGGATTGGCGCCCATGGCGACGGAAGCCACGTACACGTTGGGATAAGTCATCATCAGGCGACCCAGGTCCTTTTTTGCGGTGCGCTTACCGCCGTCGGCAAATTTGGCGGAGGCGCCTACCGGCGTAGCCTTGGAGGACTGTCCGCCGGTGTTGGAGTACACCTCGGTATCCACCACGAATACGTTGATGTCCTCACCGGAGGCCATTACGTGATCCAGGCCGCCGTAGCCGATGTCATAGGCCCAGCCGTCGCCGCCGAAGAGCCAAACCACCTTTTTGCTCAGCTGGTCCTTGTGCAGAAGGATGTCTTCCGCCAGAGCTTTGGCATCGCCGGACAGGTCCGCTTTTTCCAGAGCGGAAACCAGGGCGCGGGCGTCCGCGTCGTTGGCGTCCAGGTCATCAAAGGAGGCCAGCCAGGCGTTGATAGCCGTTTCCACCTCTGTACCGGGAACCATGGACAAAAGGACCTCGGCCTGAAGCTTTACCTGGTTCCGGCGCTGTTTTACCGCCAGCACCATGCCAAGGCCGTTCTCCGCCTGGTCTTCAAACAGCGTCCCGTAGAAAGCGGGCCCCCGTCCCTCTTTGTTTTTGGTGTAGGGCAGGGAAGGGAATGCTCCGGCCCAAGCCAGGGAGCAGCCCACGCCGTTGACCCAGTAGGTTTTCTCACCGTAAAGCTGGGTGAGAAGCTTGGCATAGGGGGTTTCACCGCATCCGGCACAGGCTCCGGAGAATTCCACCAAGGGCTGGTGGAACTGACTGCCCTTAAGGGTTTTGCGGTTAAACACACCGGGTTTGTCGGAGAGGGTGAGAGCGTAGTTCCAGTTGGTTTCGTCGTACATGGTGTCATCCGCCGGCTTCATCGTCAAAGCCTTGTCCTTGGCCGGGCAGGAGGCGGCGCAGCTGCCGCAGCCGGTGCAGTCCAGCGTACTGACCTGAAGCCGGTATTTCAGGCCCGCCGCGCCTTTGGCGTCCGCCATGGTGAAACCGGCGGGAGCGGCCTGGGCCTCCTCCCCGTTTACAAGATAAGCCCGAATGGCGGCATGGGGGCAGACAAAAGCGCACTGGTTGCACTGGAGACATTTGGAGGGATCCCAATCCGGCAGGCTGGCGGCGATGCCCCGTTTGTCGTACTTGGAAGTTCCCAGAGGGTAGGTGCCGTCCTGATGGTTCAGGAAGGCGGAAACCGGCAGGTCGTCGCCCCGCTGGCGGTTGCAGGGCACCACGATGTTTTTTACCACGTCGGGGAGGCTCTCATCCACCGTCCGTTCGTCGGCGGCCGTGGCCCAAGAGGCGGGGACGTTTACTTTCACGGGGCTGTTGATGCCGGCGTCAACGGCGGACATGTTCATGCCAACTACTTTTTCGCCTTTTTTGGCGTAGGTTTTCTGAACGGCCTCTTTCATGTACCGCACGGCGTCCTCCACCGGCATGACGCCGGAGAGCTTGAAGAAGGCGGCCTGGAGAATCATGTTGGCGTGGTTCCCCAGGCCCAGCTCCCGCGCGATGCGGTTGGCGTCCACAATGTAGAACTGGACGTTGTGGTCGGCGATGTACTTTTTCACGTCTCCAGGGAGCTTGCCGTCCAGTTCCGCTTCCGTCCAGGAGGTGTTCAGCAGGAACGTACCTCCGTCCTTGATCTCATGAATCATATCATAGCGGGTGATGTAGGATTGGGAGTGGCAGGCCAGGAAGTCCGCCGCCTTGATGAGGTAGGTGGAGCGGATGGGCTGCTTGCTGAATCGAAGGTGACTTTTGGTGATGCCGTAGGATTTCTTGGAGTCGTATTCAAAATACGCCTGGGTATACATGCCGGCGTGGTCGCCGATGATCTTGGCGGAATTCTTGTTGGCTCCCACGGTGCCGTCGGACCCCAGGCCCCAGAATTTGCAGGAAACGGTATCCGCGGCCTCAGTAATCAGGGGTTCTTTCACATCCAGACTGAGATGGGTCACGTCGTCCACCACGCCGATGGTAAAGAGCTGCTTGGAGTTGGCGGCGTTCATATTGTCGTACACCGCTTTGAGCTGGGCGGGGGTTACGTCTTTAGAGGCCAGACCGTAACGTCCGCCGAAAATTTCCGGGGCGTTTTTATCGTTGGCATAGGCGGCGCAGACATCCAGATAGACGGCTCCCGCGATCGCGCCGGGTTCCTTGGAACGGTCCATGGCGGTGACCTTTTTCACCGTCTTAGGCATAGCGCGGAGGAAATACTTCATGTCAAAGGGGCGGAAGAGATGAATTTGCAGCAGGCCGACTTTTTCGCCCTGGGTCCGCAGGTGGTCTACCACCTCTTTAGCGGCCTCACAGGCGGAGCCCATCATAACGATGACCCGCTCCGCGTCCTCTGCGCCGTAGTAATTGAAAATGTGATAGTCCCGGCCGGTGAGCCGGTTGATGCTCTGCATGTAGCCTTCCACCAGGGCGGGGACGGCGTCGTAGGCGCTGTTGTTGGCCTCCTGGGACTGATAGTATACATCCGGCCCCTGGACAGTGGTGCGCTGAAGGGGGTGTTCCGGGTTCATGGCGATCCGGTGATAAGCCTCCAAAGCATCCCGGTCCATCAGACCGGCCACGGCGTCCAAGTCGATCGTTTCGATCTTCTGAATTTCGTGGGAGGTCCGGAAGCCGTCGAAGAAATGGATGAAGGGAATCCGGCTCTTGACGGTGGTCAGGTGGGCCACGGCGGCCAGGTCCATGACCTCCTGGACGCTGGCAGTGGACATCATGGTTACGCCGGTGGTGCGGCAGCTCATGACATCCTGGTGGTCACCGAAAATGTTGTTGGCGTGCTGGGCCACGGACCGGGCCGCCACATGGAACACGGCGGGCATCCGGTGTCCGGCCATAATGTACAGGTTCGGCACCATCAGCAGAAGTCCCTGAGAGGAGGTGAACGTGGTGGCCATGGCCCCGGCCTCCGCCGCTCCATGGAGGGCGCCGGCAGCGCCGCCCTCAGACTGCATTTCCACCAGGGTGACGGGCTGGCCAAACATATTTTTCCGTCCGGCGGCGGCCCATTCGTCTACCTTCTCGCTCATAGGAGAGGACGGTGTGATGGGAAAAATGCCCGCCACATCCGTGAAATGGTAGGCAACATGAGCGCAGGCCTCGTTGCCGTCCATCGTTTTCATGATGACTTTATCAGACATGGTCTTTCCTCCTCATACGGTTCCGGTCCGGAGGCGGCTCCGGACCGGAACCGCCTTTACATCTTAATAATCGCGCCCTGATCGGCGGAAGTTGCCGTTTTGGCGTACAGCCGCAAATAACCGTTCGGAATGTGTTTTTCCGGCATTTTCAGGGTTTCATAGCGCCGGGCAATCTCCTTGCCGGACACGTGGAGCTCCAGGCGTCCCTCGTTGACGTCGATTAAAATCTCGTCGCCGTCCTGAACGATGGCCAGGGGACCTCCCTCCGCGGCTTCGGGAGAAATGTGGCCCACGAAGCAGCCGTTGTTGGTGCCGGAAAAGCGTCCGTCGGTAATCAGGGCGGTGGATTTGCTCAGGCCCACGCCATAGAGGTATTTCATAGCCTTGAACATCTCGCGCATGCCTGGGCCGCCTTTGGGCCCTTCGTAACGGATGACCACCACATCGCCGGCTTGAATCTTGCCGCCCAGGATGGCTTCTTCGGCCTCTTCCTCGCTGTTATAGCATTTGGCCTTACCCACAAAGCGGTGCATAGAGGGATCGATTGCGCCGGGTTTGGTGACACCGGTATTTGGGCAGAGGTTGCCGTGAAGCACGGCGACGCCGCCGGTCTTGGAGAAGGGCTCCTCCACGGTTTTGATGATGGAGGGATCTTCGGGGTACTCATAGATATATCCCTCCAGATTTTCTCTCAGCGTTTTGCCGGTGACCGTCATGACGGAGGTATCCAGAATGCCGCCCAGTCTCTGCTGTACCCTGGGAATACCGCCGGTCCGGTGAAAAGCCTCCATTTCCGGTTTGGCGGCGGGATTGACTTTGGCGATTTGCGGCGTGGTTTTGCTGAGGGCTTCAAACTCTTCCACCACGTTCAGCTCCAGCCCCGCCTCATTGGCAATGGCGGACAAATGCAGCACCGCGTTGGTGGAGCCGCAGATCGCCATTGTCACTTTGATGGCGTTGCGCAAAGCGGCGGGAGTCATAATCTGTCGGGCGGTAATGCCTTTTTTGCACAGCTCTACGATGGCTCTGCCGGACTCGAAAGAGTGGCGCAGACGGGCGGCGTAGGCCGCGGGAATCAGCGCGCCGCCGGGCAGAGACATACCCAGGGCTTCCGCCACGCAGCACATAGTGTTGGCGGTGCCCAAAAACGAGCAGGAGCCGCAGCCGGGACAGGCCGTATTTTCCAGGGCGGCATATGCACACTCGGTGATTTTTCCGGCTTTTACCATGCCCAAGGCTTCGGAGATGGAGGTCAGGTCGCTTTTGCGCCCGTCAAATTCAATGCCGCCAAGCATGGGGCCGCCGACGCATACGATGCAGGGGATGTCCAGGCGGGCGGCCGCCATCAGCATAGCGGGTACGATCTTATCGCAGGAGGCCAGCAGAACCAGACCGTCCAGCCGGTGGGCCTGGGCCATGATCTCCACGGAATTGCAGATAATCTCACGGGAGGGCAGGATATAGTGCATTCCTTCATGGCCCTGGGCCACGCCGTCGCAAGCGGCAATGGTGCCGAACTCCACCGGTGTGCCGCCTCCGGCGTAAATGCCGTTTTTGACGTATTCCGCTACTTTATCCAGATTATAGTGCCCGGGAACCAGAGTGTTCCAGGTATTGGCAATGCCGATCAGCGGCTTGCCTTCCCGCAGCTCGCTGTCGGTGTAACCCATGGACTTGAACAGGGAGCGTGCGAAAGCGCTGTCCTCTTCCCCGAGGATTGTTTTGCTGCGAAACTCCATGAGGCGTCCTCCTTGTAGTTTGTTTTCAGAAAGGGATCAAAAATTTGAGATCAATATTCTATATTATCGTTTAAATGCTTTGGCTATATTTTAATACCCGACTTTTTATTTGTCAATATAGAATACATGATGTCTATATAAAATATAAGCGTCGTTTTTTATGCTTATTGACAGATTTCAGTGAATCCCTTATAATGAAAAAAAGAGCTGTTCTGCAATAAAGAATAGTATAGAAGAGGGATGCTATGGCGACCACAAAGAACGTACAATCGATTGAGAGGGCTTTTTCCATTTTGGAGCTCTACCAGCGGACCGGCTGTTCGGAGTACAGCCTTAAGGAAATCTCCAATGAACTGGGGCTGAACAAGAGCACGGCGTTTGGACTTATCAACACCCTGACGAATCTCGGATACCTGCGGCAGAACAGCGAGAACCAGAAGTACGCGCTGGGGCTGAAATTACTGAGCCTTTCCAACACGGTGAAAGTGCAGAATATCATCATCCGGGCGGCCCATCCTTACTTGGAGCAGATCTGCCGAAAATACGGCGAGACGGTGCACTGTGCCGTAAGGCATCAAGGCGGCGTGATTTATGTGGACAAGGTGGAGGCCACCGGTTCTATCACCATCAGCACCCAAGTGGGGACCCAGAACGACCTGCACTGCACCGGCGTTGGCAAATGCCTGCTGGCCTACATGTCTCCGGAGGAGCAGGAGCGTATTTATACGGGAAGCCTGCGAACCATGACGTATAATACCATCACCAATTCAGAGCGTCTGCGGGAAGAGATTCGCCGTGTCCGCCAGAACGGCTACGCCGTGGATCAAGAGGAAATCTCCTTGGGTTTGAGCTGCGTGGCGGTGCCGGTATTTTCCGCCAGGGAAACCGCCGCCTGTGCGATCAGCGTGTCGGGTATGACTTCCCGCATTCAAACGGCCACGGCCAACGGCTTGATTGACGAGCTCAAGTGGGTGGCGTCGTCGATTTCCAAAAACGTGTTTGACTATGAGTATGCCGTCCCGATGGACCATCCGTAATATGGGAAAAAATGAACAGGCAGAGGGAGCGATTCCCTCTGCCTGTTTTCTGTAGCAACCTTCAAATATACTGGCAGCAGTCCGGCAGATTCAGAAGGCACATAACTGCGGCTTCCTTTTTGGTTTGTACTATTTGAATCAGCCTCCTTTGCTGTCATTGTTTTTGAAGGCTGCTATAAATTTCAGCCGGGCTGTTTCCCTGCGGCTTTATCCTGCCAGGCCCTGTCGGGATTTTGCACGCCCATTTTTCCGCCGCTGATCTCCAAAGCGGTTCCTGTAATGTACCGGGCGTAGCCGGAAGCCAGAAAAGCCAGCGCCCAGGCAACATCAATGGGTTCGCCAAAGGATTGCAGGGCAATGGCGGACTTCAGAGCGTCCTCATCGGCAGCAATGCGCGCCCGGTTCATCTCCGTGTTGATGACGCCGGGAATATAGCCGTTGACCCGGATGCCGTATGGGGCCATTTCCGCCGCCAAAGTCTTAACCATGGAGCTGACCCCGGCTTTTGTGGCGGCGTAAACGCCGCTGCCGACGGAGGGAAATCGAGCGGCAAAGGAGGATGCCAGCAGCAGGACGCCGCCCCGGTCCCGCATGGCGGAAAAGGCAATCCGGGCACTGAGATAGACGGATTTCAGGTTTGTGGCTACCGTTTGATCCCACAGGGCCTCTTCCGTTTCGAGAATGCTGTACTGTGGGCAGATAGCCGCATTGGCGATCCAGATGTCCAAAGGCCCCAGGGCTCCGGCGGCATGGACGGCAAACGCCTCCAGATCCTGGCCGTCGGAGACGTCGCAGGTTTCGGCGAACACGTTTATTTCCTTTTGCCGCAGGCGGTCTGCCGCCCTGGTCAGTTTCTCCGGATTGGTGCCGCAAATGGCAGTTTTAGCACCAAGGGAGCCGAAAAGCTCGGCGCTGGCAAGACCGATGCCGTCGGACCCTCCGGTAATTAAGACAACTTTTCCATCAAAGCGGATGTCCATGTACGGTTCCTCCTCATAATAAATGTAGGGAACGGGGGCGCTCCGGGGGCCGGAGCGCCCCCGGAGCGCGCGCGTAAATCAGCCCAGAATGTCGGCCACGTTCAGCAGGGCAATGACGATGATGCAGATAATGGAAGCTACAACGCTGGGGAAGGTGACGTATTTTAGAGACTGCTTGGTATCCAGATTAAAGAACTGGCCCATGACCCAGAACCCGGAGTTGTTAACATGGTCCACCATCAGGGTGCCTGCGCCGATGGCCAGAACCGCGGCCAGGGGAGACAGACCCAGGGCGGGCAGCATGGGCAGGACAATGCCGGCGGCAGTCATGCCGGCGGTGGTCATGGAACCGACGGCCGTCATCATAATCGCGGCAATGGCCCAGGGAATCAGAATCGCGGGAATAGGACTGTTGCCGATGGCCTCAGACAGAGGGGCCAGGGCGGGGGCGCTCTTCAGGATGGTGCCAAAAGCGCCGCCCATGGCGGTGATCAGCAGAGGAGAGAGGCATACGATCAAGCCGCGGGCCACCCATTTGTTCAGCATGATGTCGCCCAGACCGGACTTGGACTCTTCGGGGAAGTGCTCTTGATAGGCCTTGAGGACGGCCTTGCGCTGCTTGTAGCCCAGCCACAGGGAATACAGCACGCCGATGAACAGGGCGATGACTTTGTGGCCGATGGTAGTGCAGATCTTATAGACCATGCCCTCAGGATCGGCGTACATGGAGGCGAAAGAAGACAGGGAGATCAGAGCCACCGGCAGCAGCAGGGGCAGGAACGCCAGGAATGTGTTGGGCAGGGTTTCGTCCTTGATGAGTATATCGTCGATGCTGTTTCCGGTGGTTTCAGACAGGCCCTTGACCATTTCGGGCTTGGGCTCGATCCATTCTTTTTCAGTCCACTTGCGAAGCAGCAGCCAGGTGCCGAAGAAACCAATCAGGGAAATCACGATGCCCCAGACAATCGTCAGGCCCAAGTCCGCCTCAAACATCAGGGCGATTGCCAGAATGCCGGGGGTGGGAGGCACCAGGCCGTGGGTCAGGAAGAGGCCCAGGCCGGTGAAAGAGGCCATCGTAGACATGGAAATGTGTTTGCGTTTAGAGAGCATAGAGGCAATGGGGGCGGTCAGCACCATGGTAATGTCGCCGAACACCGGAATGGACATAATGAAGGCGGTCAGAGACGGCGCCAGCTCCATGTTTTTGCCCCGGAAAAGCTTGATGAAGAAATTGGCGATGGACTTGGCTGCGCCGGTGTCTTCAATGGCCATGGAGATAATGGCGCCCAGGATGATGGTGATACCGACGCTGCCGAGTGTGCCGCCAAAGCCGCTGCCGATCATGTCGGCAGTGCCGGATACGCCGTAGTTTAAAACGATGCCGGTGAGCAAGGCCGCGGTAAACAGTGCCATTACAGGATGCACTTTGAGTTTCAAAATCAGCAGCATCAGAATCAGGATAGCTGCTGCCAGGACAACTAAGAACATACCAGCAGACATGATGTAATTCTCCTTTTCTCTTTCATAAAAGATAAGACGTGTACGGTTGGATAATTCCCCAGACGCGCAGTTTCGACCTCCTCTTGGAGCGAGCTCTGTGTTCTTTAAAAGCATTTAATATACTATAATATAGAATAATAAGATGGTAGCATGTTTAGCGGAAGCTGTCAATGCCTGTGACAAATATTCGTATATTTAGTTAAATTTTTTTTGAAATATTTGAAAAAATGAACAAAAATGTCGAGAGAATCATGGGATAGCAAAGTGAAAAAAGAAGAGGGCAAAGCTTGGAATATTTCTTATAAAATCTGCAATAAAGAATAGAAGTCGGGCAAATATGAGAAATAAATGTTGCAGCCCCAGCGTAAAGCAAGGGGGAGCAGAGGGCGGGACGTAACGTCCGGCCCTTTATTTGTCAGTAAAGCCGAAGCGTTGACAGGGCGGAAAGGAAGGGCGTGCGGGGGAAATGCAGGAGGAACCTGCGCAATTCAAATCAAAAAAAGCTTCCGGAACTTTTTAAAGTTCCGGAAGCTTCAGCTTGTCAGAAAAGGCGAAAAACCGATTTGACGGGAAGGAAGGGTGTGTGCGGGCTGTGCCCGCAGGCGCATTTCGGAGGCCAACTGCCCGCAGGGCGGCTCTTGGGTTGGAGATCACCCGGGAAGGATTTCCGGCTTGCAATAAAAGCCGCTTTATTTTCCGGTTGTTCGGCCATCTTCCCCCAGCAATAACGCGACGCCATTTGTAATTCGGTGGTAACAGGAAAGTAAATCCGCCAAATACCGGATTCCGTCCTCTGTAATTTGATAGTACTGTCTCCGGCGTCCGTCTGGTGCGATTTTCTTATATGCCTCTATAATATAACCGTTTTCAATCAGCCGGTAAAACAGCATATAGGGTGACGCCAAGCGCAGCGTGTTTCCGGATTCTTGGTCTAAGCGCTGTGTAATTTGAGAGGCGTGCAGATCCTCCCGGCTCAGCAGAGTCAGGACCAGCATTTCCGTAACCGCCCGTTTTAGATTGTCTTCCATACCCCGGCCCGGGTCATTTTTCAATGTAGGCATAGCGCCCCGCCTTTTATTAACATACTCGGTCACAAACCGGCAAGAAGATCATACAACATACGCCGCCTGTCCGTCAACATGTTGTGGCTTAAAATTTTTAAATTATAATTATCTTTCTTTGAGAGAAAAACTTGACAAGAAGGACAAGGGGTGGTATTTTTAATTTAACATTTTAAGGTAAGGGAGAAATGGCAGCAATGAAACTGTATGGATATGATCCTTCCCAGAGCAGTTACAGAGCCGGACCGCTTCCGCCCTCCGGCAGAAATACCATTTCCAGCTTTGCGGAAGAGGTTAAGAAGACGGCCCGGGCCGCCGCAGCGGAAAGGGAGAAGGACACTTTGGAGTTAGCGAAGGACGATGCCGCGGCTCTTAGGGACCGGCTGACCCCCGTTTCGAAGAATGTGCTGGACCGGATGGAGGCGGGAAAGAGCAATGTCAACAAAGACGAGTGGACCGCCCTCTGCAAGGAGCTGGAAACCCTGGGAGCTATTTCTAAAGACGACTTCCAATTCACCCGGGCCGACTTCCACTTTATCCCCCTTGGTTATCAGGGGGAGAACGGGGAATTTATCAAGTACGACATGCCGCCCATGCTGAAAAACAAGCTGCTGGACCGGCATCATACCCAGGGACCCGAAGCGGACGGGCTGTGGGCCTTTCTGGACGAAGACGGCTGGAAGGGGGACCCCCTGGCCTATCTGGACAACTGGGTGTCCTCCCTCTACAGCTGGCGCAGCGATCTGGCCCGGGCGCGAAACGGGGACGGGACTCCGAAATACAGCGACTTCTCCCCGATTACCAACCAGATCAACTCCTGCCGGAAGGTGATGGATTTGGTAAAGGAGCTCTGCCAATCGGGAATCTGAATCAGGAGAAAGAGGCCATACCTGTGAACATTTCAATCCGTCTCATGCCCCGCGTTTCTCCGCATTCCGGGATGGAAAACCGGCGAATGGCCCAGGAAACCGGTCAGAAATCTGCCTTCGCCAAGTACCTGGATGTGGACCGCCAGCGGCGGCTGATGCGGGAACCGCCGCCGGACCGGGGCTTGTCCTCTGTCTATATGCAGTTCCTGGCAGACTACCGGGACTGGAAAACCGGACGGGCCATCGGTGGGTTTTTCGGACCGTTTGTCCGGCCAAAATCAGGAGATCATTGAAAAACTCTCCGGCGGGGCGAAGAAGACGCTGTAGTGCCTGAAGAGTAATCCAGACTCCATTTCCGAGGTGGAGCGGATGGATCTGATGTACGAACTGAACGCCATGGGAGCCGTCAGCGACAAGAATTACGGCTGGACGGACATATGCTTCCATCTGCTACCCTTGGGGGATATGGACGATCCTTTCCCGACCTCAGCGGATATGCGGAACACGCTGGACCGCATCAACCAGGGGCTGGGAAGCCCGTTGGACGATCCGGACCAATGGGCTTTTTCCCTGAAGAAGTGGGGCGCGGAGCTGTCTCGGGGATTCAAATTCATCAGGGCGCAGTAAGGCCACGAAAATTCAGCAGATTTTCGTGGCCTTACTGGTTTTTCCATATATGCGGCTGAACGGGTTCCGCGGTGTGTGCCTGGAAAAACCGCGCCGCAGGTTATGAGGAGCTCTCCCTGTTTTTGTTTGGCTGGCTTTCCTGAAGGGCAAAGCCGGACGAAATGGCTCCGGTGGGGCAGACGGACGCGCATTTTCCACACCGGATGCACTCCGGGCCGTTGATGTTTTTCGTGACCTCCACCGCCATTGGGCAGGACCGCTCGCATTTTTTGCAGTGGACACAGGCGTCCTTGTCAAAGCGCATTTGGAAAAAGCTGAAGCGGTTAAACAGAGAGTAAAACGCGCCCAGAGGACAGAGATACCGGCAGAATGGGCGGGGAATCACCATGGACGCTATGACGACTGCGGCCAGCGCCAGCACCTTCCAGCTGAACAGTGCGCCGGCCAGACTCCGGAGGGCCGGATCGATAATCATCAGCGGGATGCCGCCTCCCAAGGTGCCGGCGGGGCAGATGTATTTGCAGAAATAAGGCGTCGCCACGCCGGTTTTGGTGATGGCGAAAGCGGGAAGGCCTATTACCGGAATCAGCAGGACAAGATACTTGAGGGATCGGGCGGGCCGGTCGAGTCTTTCCGGCACAGTCCATTTGGGAACTGGGATTTTGTGAAGCAAATCCTGCACAAGGCCGAAAGGACACAGCAGGCCGCAGATTGCCCGGCCCAGGACGACGCCAAACAGCATCAGAAGGCCCAGCACGTAGAATGGAAAGCGCCGCCCGCTCACCGCCGCCTGAAGGGACCCGATTGGGCAGGCCCCCAGGGCTCCGGGGCAGGAGTAACAGTTGAGAACGGGAACGCAGACGGCCTTTGTTCCGCCGGTAAAAATTCTGCCCTTTTGAAAACCGGCTATGTAGCCGTTGATCAATGCGGCGGAAAGAAGCTGCATGATCCGCTGAAAGGAAAGCTGCCTTTTCACCGGTTGCCCCTTTATCCGATTCCGATGCATTCCAGACATATCTTCACCGCCTTTTGCGCGACCTCCAAGTGCTCTCGTCTCAGCAGCCCCAAAGCGGTCAGGGCGGCCGCCAATCCCAACACACCGGCTCTCAGAAATGAACCAGATTTATTCGTCAAGGCGAATCTCCTCCTTTCCGCCGCTTTCCAGCGCGGCGTTTACCGCTGCCAGAAACGTCGCGGACAGGTCCTCCTGCCTGCCGATGATGGCGTCGGACACGAGATTGCCCTCCGAGTCCGCGAGAAGGGTGGTAGGGGTGTATATCAGATTACCGGCAAGGGATAATAGGTCGCCGTCGCCGGAGATTATGGTTATGCCCTCAAAACCGGCTTCCTCTAAAATCTCCGCTGTTCGCTCCTCATTTCCCGCTCCATCCAAGCAGACGGTGACCAGCTGCACGTTGTCCGGCAGGGCTTTGGCAAAGGCGGCAAGGTCAGGCATTTCCGCGATGCAGGGGCCGCAGGTCAGGGACCAGAAATTGATGATAGTCAAATCTTTCGCGGTGATGTCGTCCTGCGTAAAGCTGCCGCCGCCCAGGGTTCCGGCGGAGAAGGACTTCAAACAGCCCAATTCGGCGGCTGTGCCGGCGGAGGAATTTCCACCGTCCGTATTTTGGACCGGCTGTTCCGGAGGGACCGGGGATTCCTCTTTTCCGGAACATCCGGCCAGCAAAACGACGGAAAGGAGGGCGCAAAAAAGCAGTGTGAGAAACCTTGGTTTTTTCATAACTGATTTACCTCTTTCAAAATGTTTCATACTGCAAGGATGCCGTGATTGCCTGATAGCGGCTTCCCATGGGGACCGGCCATCGGTCCGCCTATTTATTATTATACGGTTTATAAAGCGGTTCGCAAGAGGAAAGAGCGGTACAGGAACAAAATTTGATGGCGGTGTAAACAAGAGGACCTTTGGGCGGTCCCCTATGATGCCGTTTGGGAGGATCAAGCAGTATACGTTGCTCCACCGTTCGTCACTTACGCCCAAAAAATAAAAATTTGGGGTGGAACCTATTGACATTTTTAGACAAAAGTAGTACCATGAAGATAACAGAGAGTTAAAACGTTTTAGTAAAACGTTTTAACTAAGCCGGATAAGAGGTGTGCGGAATTGTCTAGACCAACGATTAAAGATGTGGCGAGGGAATCCGGTTATTCCATTACCACGGTATCGCTCGTGCTCAACAACAAGGACGTCAGTATTCCCGAAAGCACCAGGGCCGCGATTTGGGAAGTTGTCCGCCGTCTAGGGTACCGGCCAAATCAATTAGCCGTAGGTATGATTACCAGGAAAACGAATATTGTCGGGCTGATTATCCCGGACAACAGCAACAGCTTCTTCGCGGATATTTCCAAATTTATTGAAATCGCCGCGGAAAAGCGGGGATACAATGTCATCTATGGGAATTCCGCAAATAGCCCCCAGAAAGACTTGACGTATATGGAAGCTTTTGCGGACAGGCAGGTGGACGGTATTATTTATACCAAATCTTCACCGGATTCTATGGAAGACGATCATCGGGTGCTTGATTTTATCAGCAATAATTCTGTTCCCATGGTTACGATTGACCGCGTACTTACCAACAGCGAGGTATCGGCGGTGGTGCTGGACCAATTTCAGGGCGGTTATCTTGCGGCAAAGCATTTGATCGAGTTAGGACACCGTAGGATCGGCTGCTATACGGGCCCTTCCAATTTGGAGAACAGTCAGGAGCGGCTGGAGGGGTATCGGTACGCCTTGGCGGAGGCGGGGATTCCATTCGTTAAAGAGTACATTTTTGAGGGAAATTTTCAAATTGGCCCGGAAGAAGAGGCGTTTGATTGCCTTATACGGCAAAACGTAACGGCAGTTTTCGCATTTAATGATATTATGGCGTTGGGATTGTACCGAATTGCGCAGAAAAGGCGGTTTGAGATACCAAAAGATTTGTCGATTATTGGTTTCGATGACATATGGGCAGGCCTGGTAGTCCAACCGGCCCTGACTACCGTTCGTCAGCCCATTGCACAAATGGCGGAGTGCGCGGTCGAAACCTTGGTCCGTCAAATTAACGGCAAGCGGCCATCTGAAAAGAAGTATATGTTTGAACCTCAGCTGGTAACCCGTGGCAGTACGGCGAGAATTACCACAAAGGAGTAAACAACATGCGTATCTTAAATTTCGGTTCCCTAAATCTGGATATAGTCTTCGATGTCGATCATATTGCCCGGGAGGGCGAAACAATCGCTTCATCCCGCCGGGAAGTCTTGATCGGAGGAAAGGGCCTCAATCAGTCGATTGCCTTATCCCGGGCCGGCGCCGAGGTTTACCATGCCGGCGCCGTAGGAGTGGATGGCGCTGTGCTGGTGCAGGCGTTAAAAGACGCCGGTGTTCATACGCGGTACGTCCAAAAGGTGGAGGGGCCCAGCGGACAGGCTGTCATACAGCTCGCTGCGGACGGCCAAAATACGATTATCACGCACATGGGCGCCAACGGGTGTATTTCCAAAGCCTTTATAGATGAAGTCCTGTCCGATTTTACACGGGGCGATCTGTTGATTTTGCAGAATGAGATCTCAAACGTTCCTTACGCAATTGAGAGGGCCAGCCGTTCGGGAATTCAAATTGCCATCAATCTTGCCCCCATTACTCCGCCGGTTTTTGAGTATCCTTTGGATTTGGTGGATATCTTAATCGTAAACGAAACGGAAGGGGCGGCCTTGGCGGAGGAAAACGGGGAAAGCGGCTACGAATCCATTCTCTCTAAACTGCACCAAAGATTTCCACACATGCTGATCGTTTTGACGGTGGGGAAAGACGGGGTGCTGTGCTGTGACCGGGGCCAATCCTACCGGTATGGAGTCTATCGGGTTCCGGTCATTGATTCCACCGGGGCGGGAGATACTTTCAGCGGATTTTTTATCGCGTATCTTACCAGGGGATCTTCTGTTCCGGAGGCATTGGAGTACGCAAGCTGCGCCGGCGGAATCGCCGTCACAAAAAAGGGGGCGGCGGCATGCATTCCCACGAGAGATGAGGTGGAAGCATTCCGGCGGGAAAACACGGTGAGTTACATTTGAGCACGGCTCAGATGTGATTATTTTAATTGATGGAGGTCTTACGATGAAAAAGGTAGTAGTGTGTGCCCTTGCTTTGATGCTGCTGGTCCTTCCCCTCACCGGATGCGGGGGAGAAAAAACAAATGATGGGCAAAGCCAGTCCCAGGCAGAGGCAAACGGAACGAAAGACGCAAAGGAAGACGCCACCAAAGCGATTATTGTAATCAACGGAAACTTGGGTGACCGCACATTCTTCGATGCGGCCTATTCCGGCGTAACCCGCTTGATGGAAGACTATGACAATTTGGAAATCAAAGCGATTGAAACCGGCGGAGATACGGCGAAGTGGGAGCCTGCGGTTGCCGACGCCGCGGAAGAAGACGTGGACTTTGTCATCTGCATCTCCCCGGCTATGGGTGATATTTTGCAGGAGGTCGCCCCTCAGTACCCCGATCAGAAGTTTTTGCTTCTCGACGCGGAAGTCGATTATTCCACTGGCGATGTAGATAATGTTTACTGCGCTACCTTTGCGCAGAATGAAGGTTCTTTCCTGGCGGGGGCCTTGGCGGGCATGATCAGCGAAAACAATAAGATCGGATTTGTGGGGGGAATGGACACGCCGTCTATCAACGATTTCTTAGTAGGTTACATTGAGGGGGCGCAATACGTAAATCCCCAGATTAAAGTCGTGCCGACTTATATTGGCGACTACTATGATCCCGCAAAGGGCAAAGAGTTTGGGCTGGTTCTCGCAGACCAGGGGGTCGAAGTGATTTTCGGCGCCGCTTCGGAGAGCGGACTCGGTGCGATTGAGGCTTCCAAGGAGCGTAAAGTTCCGTTTATCGGAGTTGATTCCGATCAGTCCCAGTACTTTGCGGACGACGGCGATGCGGAAACTGCGGAAATTATTGTTTCCTCTATGATGAAGTACGTCGGGGAAGGCATTTATCAGGCGGTTTCCATGGAGCTGGAAGGGACTTGTCCCTATGGAACGCATGTGGTTCTCGGAATTGCTGAGGGTGGCGTAGGCCTTGCAAAGAACGACGTTTACAATCGTTTGGTGCCCGATGAGGTTAAAAGCCGGATCGAGGAAATTGAGCGGGAAATCATAGATGGCAAAATTGAAATTTCGTCTGCGATCGGTATGAGCCAGAGCGATCTGGACGCGCTTCGCAGCAGTGTGGCGCCGTAAACGATCGAGAGAAGGGTGCGTCATGGCTCAGCGTCGTGACGCGCCCTTCCCTGACAGTTGGCAAGATCTCGCGGTTTAGGAGGAATCGAAGGATGAATGATGCACTTTTAAAGGCGGAAAATATTTTGAAGGTATACCCGAATGGGATTGTTGCCAATCGAGGGGTGAATTTTGAGGTTCAAAAGGGAGAAATCCACGCGCTTATCGGAGAAAACGGCGCCGGAAAATCCACGCTGATGAAGATTCTCTTTGGGATTGAAACGCCTGAGGAGGGAACGATCACGCTGAACGGGCAAGAGGTGTCCATCGACAGCCCCAAAAAGGCAATCAGTCTTGGAATTGGCATGGTGCACCAGCATTTTATGCTAGTTGATTCGCTGAGCATTGCCGAAAACATAGCGTTGGGACATGAGCCCTTGCAGCGGGGAATGTTTTTGGACCGTGACAAGATCGTGAAACAGGCGGGGGAGCTGGCGGAACGCTATCACTTTGAAATTGACGTCAATAGGGTGGTTCGGGATGCCAGCGTTGGAGTAAAGCAGAAAGCCGAGATTCTGAAGGCGCTGGCCCGCGGAGCCCAAATCCTGATTCTGGATGAGCCCACCGCTGTGCTGACGCCTCAGGAAACGCGGGAATTGTTTGTGGAACTGACGACTTTGCGCCAGGAGGGGTACACGATCATTTTTATTTCCCATAAACTCAAGGAGGTTATGGAGATCTGTGACCGCATTACCATTATGAGGCACGGGCGGACGGTGGATACCTGTTTGGTAAAAGATACAAGTCCGGAAGAGATTTCACGGAAAATGGTGGGGCGCGACGTGGTACTGCACATTGAAAAGCAGCCCGCCAAACGCGGAGATGTGTGCCTGGAGACGCGGAGCGTTACTTGTGAAAATGTTTTTGGAAAGCGGGTCCTGGATGCGCTGAATATGCGCTTGCGGAGCGGCGAAGTGCTGGGGGTCGCAGGCGTGGAGGGAAATGGGCAGAGCGAGTTGGCGGAAATCTTGTTTGGGCTTAGGCAGCCATCTTCCGGAGAAGTGCTGATAAAAGGCAGCCGGATCGGACGGTTAAATCCTTCCGGTTGCCGCAGGTGCAAAGTCGCCTATATTCCGGAAGACCGCATGCGGATCGGCGTCGCGGCCCGGGAATCCATTTTGAGCAATATGCTCATTGATAAAGTGGACCGCTATCTGCGGGGACCTTTTTTGAAAGAGAAAGAAATGAATAGAGACGCGGAAAAGCTGCTGGCGGAATTTACGGTATTGGCCAGGACGGTCGATACTCCGGCTGGCATGCTTTCCGGTGGAAATATCCAGAAGGTAGTTGCGGCCCGGGAGATGACGGAAGAGGCGCAGATCATCATTGCGGAACAGCCGACCCGTGGAATTGACCCGGGGGCTTCGGAGATAATTCGCCGCAAGCTGCTGGAACTAAGAGACAAGGGCGCTGCCGTTTTGCTGATTTCCGCGGACCTGAATGAGATTTTGGAAATGAGTGACGGCGTTATTGTATTGCACGAGGGAAAAATCAATGGATATTTTCCGGATACAACCGCTTTAACAGAGGAGGAGTTAGGTTACTATATGCTTGGCGTTAAAAAGCAGAGCAGGGAAAGCGTGGAGGCGGCGTTATGCGGATAAATAAAAACACCAGACTGTGGTTTCGTGCAGTTCGGTTTCTGCTGGCAATCGTGATTGCGCTTGGGGTCAGCTTTGTCATCATCGCTTTTTCTACAGATGCCCCGGTGCGCGCGGTTGTGAATCTGTTTACGGGGCCGGTTACGTCCGTCCGCCGTTTTTCCACTGTTTTTGAAACAATGATTCCGTTGACCTTTTCAGGTTTAGCGGTTTGCATCATGTTTAAGGCGAACCAATTCAACTTGGCAGCCGAAGGAGCGCTGTATGCCGGAGCGCTGACCGCGGCGATTGTGGGAATCTATGTCCAGGGGCCCGGATGGGCGGTTAAGGCTGCCGCCATTTTGGCGGGCGGGATGATTGGCTGTTTAATTGGCGCGATTCCCGGCATCGCAAAAGTGCGGTGGGGGGCCAGTGAGCTGGTGCTGTCGCTGATGCTCAATACGGTGGTTTTGAATTTGGGGACGTTCTTATTCAACCGTGTCGCCCGTGACCCCGCGCCGTCTTACGCGGCCTCCTATGAGCTGCCGCGGGAAGTTAGCCTGGTCAATCTGATTCCCGGTACGCGCATGCACAGCGGGCTTATCATCGCGGCCTGCTTCGTTGCGGGATCCGCGGTGCTGATCTACAAAACAAAGTGGGGCTTCCAGCTTAATATGACAGGCTCCAATTTAAATTTTGCGAAATACGCGGGAATTCATACGGCGCTGATTATTATAAGCGCCCAGTTGGTTGGCGGTTTTATCGCGGGGGCGGGAGGCGCTACGGAAATGCTGGGCCTGTACCGGCGGTTCCAATGGACGTCCCTGCCCGGATACGGGTTTGATGGGGTGATTTTAAATATTTTAGCGGGATCTAACCCACTGCTGATTCCGATCGCGGCGTTTTTTCTCGCGTTTGTTCGCATAGGGGCCGATTATATGTACCGTCAGTCTGATGTTGCCGCGGAGATTGTGTCGATCATAGAAGGCATTATTATTCTGCTGGTTATGGCATCCGCTTTTCTCGCGAAATGGGAGCATCGCCTGACGACAAAGGCGTCCGTGACGGGAGGTGAAAGCGCGTGAACTTTTGGGAATATGTGTTTACCCCCTCTTTCGCATATTCGGTGATCCGGGTTTCCACTCCGCTGGTGTTAGCGACGCTTGGCGTTGTAATTACATCGAAGGCCGGCATTACCAATATTGGAATGGAGGGAGTCATGCTGACGTCAGCCCTGGCGGCCGTTTTCGGCAGCGCCTTCTCAGGAAATATTTGGGTTGGGCTGCTCGCCGCGATTTTGTGCGGAATCGCCGCGTCCCTTCTGCTGGGGTATTTGTCGATGCAGCTGAAGGTGGACGGCGCGCTGGCATGTATCGTGTTTAACAATATGGCCATCGGCGGAACGGTCTTTGCCATGTATACCGTTACCCAGGACAAAGGGAATACCATCTCGCTGCACTCCGGTTCCCTGCCGCAGATCCAAATTCCCATATTAAAGGAGATTCCCGTACTAGGCGAAATCTTCTCCAATCATAATGTACTGTCTTACGCAGCGCTTCTTTTGACGGTCGTAATCTGCGTTCTGCTGAGCAAAACTGCGCTGGGGCTTCGTATTCAAGCAGCGGGAGAGGCTCCGCAGGCGCTGAGCAGCGTAGGCGTCGACTTGAAGACCGTTCGTTACACGGCGCTGGGAATCAGCGGCTTACTGGGAGGAATCGGAGGGGCGTTTATGTCCATGGGATATGTATCTTGGTTTTCGCGGGACATGGTGGCGGGCCGGGGTTTCATTGCCCTTGCGGCGGATGCCATGGGAAACAGCAACCCGGTGGGAGCCGTGCTTTCCGCAATGTTGTTTGCCATGGCGGAAGCGCTGAGCTTCACGCTCCAGACAACTTCAATCCCGCCGGAGCTGGTACAGATGCTGCCATATTTGGTCACGATTATAGGTCTGATTACCTATTCCATTAAAAAGTCGCGGTCCCGTTCTGGTAAGAGCATTGTATCCAATTAGCGGGAGGTATCATATGGAAAAGCGGAAAATAATTATGGATGTCGATACCGGCACAGATGACGCGTTGGCGTTACTGATCGCGCTGCTGAGCGATTCCGTTGAACTTTTAGGCGTAACGACGGTGGCCGGCAACCGCCCGGTCCGGCAGACAACGGATAATACGCTTCGGCTTATGGAACAGGTTGGAAGGCACGTTCCGGTTTACCGCGGATGTGCGGAGCCGCTCTGCGCCGAGCTATTCGGCGACCGGCATGGCGCTTCGCGTTCGGCGGTTTTGGGAGTGGAAGTAAATGGGCAAAAAATCGAATATCACAGTGAAACGCTTCCCTATCCTCCTTCGCCGGTCAGAGAGCGGGAAATCAGCGCGGTAGAGTATTTGATCCAGACGCTGATGTCCTCTGAAGGAGAGATTGATTTGGTCTGTGTGGCGCCTCTGACAAATCTGTCGGTGGCCATGCGAGCCCAGCCGGGTATTCGGGAAAAAATCCACCGCGTCATTATTATGGGCGGAGGATTTGCGTCCGGCAACATTACCGGCGCGGCGGAACTGAACTTTTGGATGGACCCTGAGGCGGCGCAGATTGTGCTTTCCAGCGGCTGTGACATTACACTGGTGCCCCTGGACGCGACTCATGACGGTGCGCTGAGCCGCCAGGAAGCAGAAAAAATCCGGAGCATTGGAACCAAAGCGGCGGAAACTGCGGCAGACCTTATATTGACGAGTATCCGCGCCTATGAAACCATTCAGGGAATGGAGGGCCGCGCGCCTCTGCATGACGCCCTGGCGTTATGCGCCGCGATTGATGATTCCGTACTGCGTAATGTTCGGGCGGCCCGGGTGGATGTCGATTTTGGGGGAGGAATCTGTGACGGGATGTCTGTGATGGACAGCCGCCCTCACTCCGGAAAGCGTCCGAACGCATCCGTTGCGCTGGGCTGCAATCAGCAGCGGTTTTTCGATGATCTGTATAAAATCATAGCGTCAGCCTAACCCCTGGGGAAAGATGGGCTCTAAAGGCTGTCTTCCGCGTTTTCAGCGGAGTTCTTGCTGAGTCCGAGCAATCTTTTTGCCGGCGTCTCTTCCGCCTGGCCGGCGGACCGTTTGACAGGCCGGGAAGCCCTTCCGATTCTTCAAAAAATCGGAGGAGCTTCCCGGCCTGATTACGTTAGAATTTTTTGCTTGCTTACTTCTCCACGTTGGGATAGGGCTCAAGGAAGGCGTGGAAGTGGCGCATGGGGAGCTTGTGGCCCCAGACGATGCGCATGTTGGGAATGCTCTCCCGGTCCTCATAGAGGGCCTTGACGGCGGCGATGACATAATCCAGGTGCTCCTGGGTCAGCCGGTCGCGGTCAATGGCGAAGCGGACCACGTTGGCAAGCTCGGCCTGCTGCTCGGGGGTCTTCAGGTCGTACTCCATGGAGTAGTCGCCAAGCTCCGAGACGCGGATGCCGTACCGGCGGATCAGCTCCAGGGAGAAACCCTCTCCGGCAAAGGTGTCGTGGCCCCGCTTGCCGTCGAAGAACTCGTCCATGTTGATGTACACCGCGTGGCCGCCGGCGGGCAGCACCACGCCCTTGACCCCGGCCTTGTAGAAGCCCTGGGCCAGATACTCGCACTGCTTCACGCGGCCGTCCATGTAGTTGAAGTCGCAGCTCTCATACAGGCCGCAGGACAAAGCCATGATGTCCCGGCCGCTCATGCCGCCGTAGGAGTCGTTGCCGTAGCAGGAGATCTGCTTGACCTTCAGCAAAACGCCCACGTCGGTCTTGACGCTTCCGTCCTCGTTGAAGTCGGAGAACTTCTGCCAGAACAAGCCCTTGTCCCGGAAGGCCAGCATGCCGCCCATGTTGGAGTGGCCGTCCTTCTTGGCGGACATGGAGAAGCCGTCGCAGTAGGAGAACATTTCCGTGGCGATCTCGGCGATGGATTTGTCCTCGTAGCCGGGCTCGTTCATCTTGATGAAGTAGCAGTTCTCCGCCCAGCGGGCCACGTCGAAGATCAGGGGGATGTCATACTTCCGGGAGATCCGGTGGATCTCCTTGATGTTGCCCATGGAGACGGGGTGGCCACAGATGGGGTTGTTGGTGATGCAGGTGAAAATCAGGGGCACGTTCTCCGGACCCACGCCCTGAATCAGCTGCTCCAGCTTGTCGATGTCCATGTTGCCCTTGAACGGGTTTTTCTCATACTTGCCGCCCTCGGGAACCTGGTACAGCAGCTCCTTGTGGTAGAGGTTGCGGGGAATGGAGCCCATCTGCTTGATGTTGCCCTCGGTGGTGTCGAAGTGTCCGTTGGAGGGGATGGTGAAGACCTTGCCGGGATGGCGCTGGGCCAGAATCTTCTTGACAATCTCCATCAGCACGGACTCGGCGGCCCGGCCCTGCTGGATGATAAAGCTGTTGGGACGCTCCATCTGCGCGGCGCCGCCGTTGAACAGGCCCCCCTCATACTCGCACAGGTACAGCTCGTTCATCATCTTCTCCACGTCCCGGCAGTCCGTGCGCACCAGGTCGATGGACTTCTTCCAGTTCTTCTCCCCGCCCCGCTCGAAGATGTCGCGGAACGTATCCAGCAGCACATAGTAGCCGGTGTTCCGGCCGTAGGCCTCGTCGCCAAGGAACAGGGTGGCCCACTGCTGGTTGGTCATGGCGGTGGTGCCGGAGTCGGACAGCATGTCGACCGTCAGCATGCCGGAGGGGAAGGCGAACTCGTTGTAGTGGGTGGCCTTCAGGGCCCGTTCACGCTGTTCCACCGTGACCGTGGGCAGGTCGCGGACCGCGAAGGTGAAGTGATGAGGAGCGGGAACGTCCAGGGGATAGTGCGTCATGTTCTTGTCCATTTTGATCTACCTCCATAGAGCTTTTATAGGACGCCCCGGCGGCCGCTTCCGCGGCCGGCGGACGGTGTCTCTTCCTTTTCGGACCCTGCATCGAACCGTTTTACAGTCCGAATGCCGAGAATCAGTGCGGCGGCGGAAATTATTGCGCAGATTAGAATAAATCCGTTTTGGACGCTGAACAGGAATCGGTCCGTTAGCATAACGGTTATAATCAGAACGCTTCCAAATGCCTCTAATTGCAATCCTCGCCGTTTTGACAATTTCATGCGGTCTGCCTCAATTACTGCACACCCATCATTGCCAGAATGACGCGCATAATGACAAGGCTCAGCGCCGCGTCAAAGAGGCAGACCAGGATCATCAACGGATGCCATTTTTTGTTGGAGCCGGTTACCAGCACGATGCGGGCGTAATGGCCGATCAGAGTGCCCATCAAGATGCAGGCGGGCAGCATCATGGAGGCCTGGCCCAGGGTCAGCGCGCCGGCCTCATACATGCAAGCCGCAGTGGCGCATCCGGAGGCCTTGGCAAAGAATGCGGAAATCAGCACCGCAAACGCTTCGCCAGGCAGTCCGAACAGGCCCATCACCGGGGACATGACAATGCCCAGCAGATCCATCAGGCCGGTTTCCCGCAGGATGTAGACCAGCACGTAACCCAGAATCATAGCGGGAGTGATATTCTCAATGCCGACTTTGAAACCCTTGGCGCAGCCTTTCAGAAAGATGTCGACGATGGAAGGTTTCTGCTTTGCCGGGACGGCGGCTGTTTTCTGTTCGCTCATTTCCTATTCCTCCTTTTACGCTTTGGTTTTCTTCAGCTTCAGTACCAGGCGGACGATATTCGCCCCCACCAGCTTGCAGACAAACATAATCACGATACAGGGGCCCAGAGCTACCGGGCAGATGGCCACCAGAGGCGCTCCGCCGGTGATGGTATTGTTGATGCATGCGGAGCCCGCGTACTGATACGCTGTGAAGATGGTCCGTTCATCGTCGGTGATGTCCCCGGCATCGTAGAGGTCTTTTGTCATAACTGCCGCCACGTCGGAGCCGGTGAAGCTGGAGACAAAGGCAATGCCGCACTTGCCGGGGATACCCATCAGCGGCCGGAGCAGGGGGCGAAACAACACGTCCGACGCCTTGAAGGCGCCCAGCTCTTCAAATACTGCCAGCAGTCCGCAGAAGAACATAACCGGGGGAATCAGGTTGAAGCCCGCCATGAAACCGTCTTTGGCGCCGGTGCCGCCGGAACCAATCAAATTCGCGCCGGTGTCGCCAATCTTGCCGAAGGAGCCGGACAGGTTGGTGAAGTCCAGTACCTTGATGGGTCCCTCCGCCGTGCGAAATGCCCCTGACAGGACCAGGATCAAGAAGATCAGGGCAATCCACGCGCCAATTCCAATTTCTTCTCTCTGAGCCTTCTCTTTGGTGTTTTCCATTTTATATTCCTCCTTATCAACTATTCCTTCATGAAATCGTCCCGCAGCGTCGCGGCGGCACAGGCGGCCAGAACGCAGCGCTGGTAAAACGACTCCACATCGGCGTATTCATCCGGCGTGTGATTTCCCTCCCCGCGGGGACCCATGCCGCATACCGTAGGGACGCCGCAGGACACGGTAATGCCGGAATCCGACAAGCTGCCGGACCGGAAGCAGCCGATTTCGCCAAAACCGGTGTCTGCCGCCGTTTGTTTTAAGTGCTCAAACAGTGCCATCACGCCGCTGGTGGTGTCCATGCACTGCATGACGCGGCTGAGATCCAGTTCCGCAGTGGTGTCCGGGACGGTACTGTGATTTGTAGCTTTTTGAAGAATGCCGAAGATCTCCTGCCCAACCGCCATAGTTTGAAAGCGGACGCCGATCCGGATGGCGCAGGCGTCCGGAATGGTGTTTTCTCCAAGGCCGCCGCTGACCATGCCGCAGTTGATGAGCCGTCCCCGGGGAATATCGTTTTGCGCTTCGATCTCCACAATTTTGTGGGCGGCCTCCAGCACCGCCGAACGGCCCTTTTCCGGGGCAATGCCGGAATGGGAGGCCACGCCGTGGACCAGAATGCTTACCGGGCCGCCGCCGCTGCGGCCTACTACAAAGCGGTTGTCCATGTACCCGGTTTCAAAGTTGAATGCCGCCAGAGCTCCCTCCGCTTCCTTGGCGAAGAGTTCCTTGGTGTTGGAGAACATATGAAGGTTTTCCTCATCCCCGGCGAAGATAAGCTTGATAGGCCGCTCCCGCCAGCCGGCTGCCGCCAGGGCCTTTACGATATACAGCGCCATAATCAAGCCGGGCTTCATGTCCAAAACGCCGGGGCCGTGGGCCATGCCGTTCCCGTCAATGCGGAAGGGGTTCTCCTTGGCCGCGCCTTCTTTAAACACGGTGTCCATATGCCCGATGAGCAGGAGGGGAGCTTTGCCGCTCTCCATATTCCACTCGCCGATCAGCATGTCTCCGGCGTTTTCCATGGGGATGGTCCGGGTTTGGATGCCCGCCGCCTCCATCTCCCGGCGCAGAATGCCGCAGACCTGATTTACACCGTCGATCTGACGGCTGCCGCTCTCCGTGTTTACCAGTTTTTCCCACAGGGCCAGCATAGGCTGGCGCTGCCCGTCGATGTACCGGCGGAGTTGCTCATAAATTCGCTCCATAGTTATCCTCCTCTATTTTCGCTTACAGCATGTTCGCCACAAAACCGGCGATCAGCACGGAGGCGATCGTGACCGTGACGAAACCCGCTGTCAGCATTTTGGGCAGTAAGTAATTCAGAATGGCCGCCTTTTCCCGGTCATTCCGGCCAATGGCCTCAGAAATCTCCTGGGGGATCAGCATCGTGGTGGGGAAGCCGAAGGTACAGGAAATTCCAAGGGAAACCGCCAGGCCGAAAGGAATCTTCAGCAGCTTTCCGGCGACAAAGCCTACGGCTGCGGTGCCTGCCACGCCCAGCAGCGCCGCCGCCAGGAGAGGAACCAGCACGCCGGCCATTTGCTGAGGCGTTGTGGCGGCAAGGTTGGAAAAGATCAGGATGGTTACAAAAAATGTAATCAGGCCGCTGGACTGAGTTTTTGTCAGAATGCCTTTTTCCAGGAAGCCCAGGAAAAAGAACAGCGCTCCCATGACCAGGCAGAGCACGAAGTAGTGAACTGCGCCTCCGGTCAGCTTTGCCGTACAGTTGGCGATGACCGCTACAATGCCCAGCTTTGCCAGATATACGGAAGGCCGGGCAAAGGGGGACGGCAGTTCCAGAGGCTTCCGCTTTTTTTGACCGGCGGCGTCCTGGGGCGGTTCGCTGTATTGAGCAACCAGCTCCGGCTCCTCCCGGAAGCGCAGAGCCGTGCGCCGGAGAAACAAGGAGGCAATGGGCACGCCGATGAATTTCTGCGTGACATAGAGGACAATGCAGAAGGTTTCGGCCAGCTCCAGTCCCTTATCTTTCAGCGTGGTCGTCATGATCAGGGTGGCCGCGCTGCCTCCGGCGAAGATGGGTGCTCCGGCCACTGCCAGATCCATCCCCATGACAGGCCCGCCCAGCAGAATGATGGCCGCAACGGAGCCCATAACACAGCAGAGGGAGATGACAACGACTTTCCACTGCCGTTTGAGCTCCGGGAAGTCAATGGTGGTGCCCAGGGAGACAATCAGAATTCCCGCGATGAGGTTGCCAAAGCCACTGATTTGGGCATCCTCAATCAATGTTGCCGGCAGGGCTCCGCTCCAAAAGCCAGCCAGAAGGATGACTGCGATCCCCAGCACGGTGGAGAAAACCGCTTTGGTTTTTTGCGCAATCAGTTCGCCTGCCGCGTATACGCAAAACAGAACTGTCAGCGCCGCAATTCCCGTCATGTTTCATCCCGTCCTTTCGTTTGATGGGTTTATTGTATCGGGAGAATTTCGGGATTGTCTAAGCTGAAAAAGTTATAGCCCGGTTATAAATAGAAGGAATGGCAGTTTTGTATAAGTATAGCAGGGAGTTTTTGTGCGTTCGGCACAAAAAATGACGCCCTGTACGGTTTCGTACAGGGCGCCTTCAGCCGGGCGGAGCGGTTTTTCGTCAAAATTACAGAGAAAGAGGGTATAATTTTTGGAGCATGGAGACGAAGTCCTTTGCCTCTTCGCTGAGAGTTTCCCGCTTCCTCTGGAGCACTCCGGTGGTGATCTGAATTTTGCAGTTTCGAATGGGAATGGTGCGGATGCCATAGGCGGAAAAGTCGGCGGCGCTCAGTCCGGGGCCGAAACGGAAAGCGTCCGTGGCGTGGAGGAGGGAGAGAATGGCAGCGCTGTCGTTGACATACACGACCCGGGTAAAATTGGTCAAGCGGACGCCGTCAATCTCCAGATAGTGGGTCAGATTAGAGAAGTAATCATCCGGGCGGCGGACAAACGGGTATTGCAGCAGCTCCTGGATGGTCACCTCATCCCGGTTGTAAAGGGGATGGGCGGGACCCAGGTTGGCGTACCAGGTGTCCATGCCGAGGACATGCAGCTCAATCCCCTTGAAATTGATGGTATGGCGGAGCTCTTTCAGCTGCACCTGATTGCTCATGACAAAACCGATGTCCGCTTCACCGCTTTCCACCATCTCAATGACGCGGTACATCCGTTCTTCCGACAGCTTAATCGAGATGGATTCCGTCCGGTGGCGGCTGTAGAATTCGCTCATCAGACGGCCCATTGTGATGATGGGGTAGGAGGCGACGGAAAGAATCCGGGGGGCCTCTTTGACCGCCAGGCCTTCAATCAGCTCCATCTGGTTTAAAATAGTACGGCTGTATTGGTAGAGCTTTTTCCCGTCTTCCGTCAGTTCCACGCCCCGGTTGGTACGGTAGAAAATGTTTACCTTGAGTTCGCTTTCCAGGTTGCTGATGGCTTTGCTGAGGTTAGGCTGCGTGGCGAAGAGCTTTTCCGCCGCTTTGTTGAAGCTGCCTTGGTCCGCGACGGCCATAAAATAGATCAGCTGCTGAAGCTGCATGGCAATCCTCCCCTCATTGTGCGGAAAATTCTTTGAATGTTATTATAATTCAAAGGGTGGAATTTTTCAAGGAGGCGATTTCCAAGCCTGAGAGGCCAAAGCCGGCGGTCCTGTGCGCAAAAGGGCCGGGACGAAAAGGACGGCGGGGGATGTAAGCCCCCGCCGTTCTGCCGTCCGGTTTCCCGCCGGAATCTCAGCGGAAAAGGCATCCGGTTTTATTCTTCGTTTATAAGGCCGACTGCGTGTCGTTGGGATCCCCGTTGCGGGCCAGGCTGTACTCCTTGCTCCAGTCCAAGTTGCGGTATTTCTCCGCTGCGGGCTCGTTTTGGATGTAGTCCATCAGCAAGTCCAGCATTTCCGTGGACCAGGTGTTTTTGTCGATCTGGGCTGTGGTAAACCGGTTGGCGGTGATCATGTCAAAGCCGAACATATCTTTTACCTGGGTTTTGGCGCCGCCCTCCACAACATCGGCAACCATTTGAGGGGGGATAAACAGGACGCCGCCGCTGCATCCGTACACAATGTCGCCGGGGAGGCAGACGGCTGCTTCCTGCCCGGAACCGATGCGCACAGGGGCGTTCATGCTCAGCATGGCGAACTCCCGAATGGGAGTGGGATCAATTCCACGGTAGTAGACCTGTACGTCCGGGACTTTGCGCATTTGCTCCACATCGCGTATTCCACCCCAGATAACCGCCCCTCCGGTGCCGGTTTTGCTTTTTAGAGCGGTCGTCAGATTCCCTCCCAGGAAGGTGCCCTTGTGGATCTTGTCATACATATCCACCACCAGAACATCCCTGGAGGAGAGGCTGTCGATGACCCATTGGTTGGGCGTACCGCTAAAACCCTGGCTGGAGGCAATGGCGCAGGTAGCTGAATAATAGTCGGGCCTGGTGGGAACATAGGCCGCAGTCAGTGCGCGGCCCACCAGTTTGCGGCCGACGGAGCCGTCCTCATGAAATTCTGGGTGAAGGGCGGACATGGCGATAAACTGATGCTCATATCCCGCCACAAAAATGGGCTTCCAGACTTCTTCCAGCGTCATATGATACAGGGCGTCCAGATATTTGTCCGGGACCTTTGGGCGGCCGTCTTCCGAGCGCTCCCCCTTCCATTCCGGCGTAATTGCTATAATATCTTCCCGATGATTGAAGCGCATGATACGATTACCTCCGTCGCTTGATTCCCCCTTTAGGGGCTCAAAATCCCTTGCCGCCGTCAACAAAAATATTCTGGCCGGTCATGTATCTGCTCTCTTCAGAGGCCAGGTAGACTGCGATCCCGGCAAGATCACAGGGCTGTCCAATGTATTTCATGGGAATCAAATTGCGGACCCGCTGGTCATACGCGGGGTCCGACAGAGCTTCGGAATTTCGATCCGTACGAATCGCCCCGGGAGCCAAGTTGTTTACCGTCACGCCGTCGCCTGCCAGAATGTTGGATAGGGACAGGCAGACGTTGTAAAGGGCCATTTTGCTGGCGGCGTATATAAGCATTTCCTCATGGGGCTTTTTCTGCTGTACGCTGCCGACGGTAATGACCCTCCCCCATCCTCGGGCCTGCATCTCCGGAACGAACAGCTGAAGGAGTTTGACGGAAGACCTGAAATTTGTGTTGATTTGAAGGTCGAATTCCTCATCGGTAATATCCGTCCATCTACGGCGCAGTTCCACGGAGGCGTTTAAAAAGAGGATGCCGGCGGAAAGCCCCAACTTCTGAACCTGGCTGTACACCCCGTTGGCGCCGTCTCGGTCCGAGAGATCGGCGTAGACGGCGTAATGCCTTGCGCCCATGCGTTTCAAGATGGTCAGAGTTTCCTCCGCGGCGGCGCAGGGTTTGCGGCAGTGCATAATGACGTCCGCCCCCTGTTCCGCCAGAGCGAGAAGAATGGCGCGGCCGATTCCGCGGCTGGAGCCGGTGACCAGAGCGGTTTTTCCGTGCAAATCAAACATAAAGGACCTCCTATCATCGAAAAATAGGGGTATTATTTCGAAAAGTATTATTCTCCTAATCCAATCGGAAGTCAATGAGTTTCATATTATGAAAAATCAGAAGGCGGCGAGTCTGTCAGCTCCAGATGCGGTCATTGGAAAATTCCCGGTTCCACGTGTCTGTGGGCTCCCACATTCCGGGGAGATCGGGATTGATGTGCTGCCTAAGAAGGTCCTCATTCAGACTCTCAATGCCAAGCCCGGGGGCTTCAGGAACCTTGATAAAACCGTTTTCAATCAGCGGCTGCGGAAGTCCGTTGACCATCCGGCTCCACCAGGGGACATCCACCGAGTGATACTCCAGAGCGAGAACGTTGTGCATGGCGGCGGCAGTATGAACGGCGGCCATGCAGGCGATGGGGCTTTCCGCCATGTGGATTGCCACGGCTACGCCGTGGTCGTCGGCAATATCCGCGATTTTCTTCAGCTCAAGCGCGCCGCCGCAGGTGAGGATATCCGGATGGATGACGGACACGCCTCCGGCTTTTATCAGCTTTTCGTAGCCTTCTTTCAGATAAATATCCTCACCGGTGCAGATTGGAACACAGGTGGAGCTGCGCAGGCGGACGTAGTGATCGGTATAGATCCAAGGGGCAAGATCTTCCACCCAGGCCAGGTTGTACGCTTCCATCCGGCGGCAGAACCGGATACAGCTCTCCAGGCCGACGTGTCCGAAATGGTCCACCGCGAGAGGGACGTCGTAGCCGATCACTTCCCGCACCTGGCGGACATAGTCTTCCAGATAGTCCAGCCCTTTTTCCGTGATTTGAATGCCGGTGAACGGATGCGCGGTGGTGACGATCTGATAACTTTTTTGGTGCCGCACCATGTCGGCGGTCACGCTGCCGCCCTGTGCGTTCAGCACGTGGGAAGCGTATGTTTTCATGTCGTCGATAAATCCCAGAGGAGCGCTGATGGCGCCGGGCTCATCCAGCAAGAGCCCGATGCCAAGGTCCATTTTCAGGAAGGTGAACCCCATGTCCAAACGCTTTTTTAATGCCAGGCCCATGTCTTTTCCGCTGTGCTTGCCGTCTACGTCGGTGTCGGCGTAGACGCGGACCTTGTCGCGGAATTTTCCGCCGAGAAACTGGTAAAGGGGGACGCCATAAGCTTTGCCCGCCAGGTCCCAAAGCGCAATCTCCACGCCGCTGACTCCGCCGCCTTGGCGGGAATCTCCGCCAAACTGTTTGATTTTGCGAAAAATCTTATCGACATTGCAGGGGTTTTCCCCTAAAATACGGCTTTTGAGCATGAGCGCGTATGTTTTGCTGGAGGCGTCGCGCACTTCACCGTATCCCTCGATGCCCTGATTGGTCATAAGTTTCATGATGGTGCATCTTTTGGGGGCGTCCGTAATATCCACGAATCTCATGTCGGTGATTTTCAGCTCGGAAGGGCAGGAATAGTTGTTAAAGCTCATAACCGGCATCTCCTTATGTTGTTTTGTGCCTCTATTTTAAGCACAGTTCAAAGAAGCGCGCCACCGAAATGTTGCGGAAAACCTAAAAAATATTTCTTGATTCTGGCCGGGGATCCGGTATAATCTATACCATCTCCAAAAAGGCGGGCGCAGTGCCCCGAAGCAAGAAAAGGGGACGGACGGCTTTCCGACCGGAAGGCGGAGGCTCTGCGTGTACGGACTGAAATTGCCGGCGTTTGTAAACAAAACTGAGAAAACAGGCATTTTCAAGGAGAAAGGAGACAAGAAGTGAAGACGGAAGAGGTGGTCCTTCGCGCTAAAACGAAAGAACAGGCTCTTTTTCGGATGTATTACTCCAGCGCCGAGCCGGGCAGACGGGAGTACATTGAGCACCACCACACGGAAGTGGAGCTTTCGTATATTCTCTGCGGCTCCTGCGAGTGGCAGATTCGAAAGCGGCCGTTTGTCTGCGGACAGGGCGATATCGTACTTTTGGGCAGTGATGAGGAACATTATATCACGGGCATTGAGGAATGCGAGCCCTTGAAACTGCTCAATCTCCGCTTTGAGCCGCGGTTTATCTGGTCCCCGGGGAACGATCTGTTTGACCCCCGTTATCTGGGAATCTTCCTGCATCATGGGGGAGATTTTGAGAACCGGCTTCCGGCCGGAGACGCCGCAGCCGGTTTCGTGGCGCGGCTGATGCTGGAGATGTACCAAGAGTGCGCCGCCGCCAAGCCGGAGTATGAATTGATTGTCAAAGCGGAGCTGCTGATGATCCTGGGCCTGTTGGGACGGAAATTTGCCGATTTTGTCCACGCTTCCACACCGACTTCTGCGGAGCACCTGCGCCGGTTGGATGAAGCGCTTACCTATATCAACGAAAATCTTGCGTCCCACCTGACTCTGACGAAAATTGCCCGGGCGGCGGGAATGAGCAACAGTTATTTTTCCACCATATTCAAAGCGATGAACGGGGTGTCCGTATGGGATTATGTCACCGGAAAACGGGTTGAGCTGGCTAAAAAATATATTCGGGAAAACGAGAAGAGCATTACGGAAATTTCCGGCTTGTGCGGCTTTAATACCATCGCGAATTTTAACCGCAGCTTTAAAATGGTTACTCATTGTACTCCATCCGGTTACCGGAAAACATGGATGGAGGATTAGGGGCTGTTTGAAAAATAGCGGAATGCCCAACGGCGAGAGGTTTTTTCGCTGGGCAAGGCGATTTTCCGCAGGAATCCTGGCGGATTTCAAGGGAGATCAACGAAGCGTCAGCGGAAAAATATCCGCCGATTGGGTGTTTTGGCATTTTTCAAACAGCCCCTAGAGTCTATTTGAAAAATGGCAAGACACCCCAAGACGGAGTTTTGACGGTTTTCAAACAAGGGCTAGAGAGAAGGAGGTAAGGTATTTGGAAAAACAACTGTACATCGCGTCACAGGATCGGGCGGGAGGAATCCTTCAATGCGCGCTGACGGAAAACGGAAGCCTGCGCCGGATAAACACCTATCCCCTGGACCGGGCGGCGTTCCTCTGCGCGGACGGGGAGACGCTTTACGCCATATTGCGGGAGCCGTTTCAAATGCAGAGCGGGGTGGTGGCCTTTGACATACGGCCGGACGGCACGCTGGGCGGACAGAGGGGGCCGGAACCCGTGCACGGGACGATCTCGGCGCATATCTTCGCCCGGGACGGCAGAATCTATTGCGCCAACTATCTCAGCGGTTCCGTGACGCTGCTACCGGACCGGATCGCCGCCTATAGCGGAAGCGGGCCGCACCCGCGTCAGGACTGCTCTCACCCGCACTGTATTACCGCCACCCCAGACGGGCAGTACATCTGTGTCAGCGACCTGGGCACGGACAGCATTTACGTCTGTACGGAGGACCTGGAAATCGTTTCGATTTCCAAAACGCCAGCCGGAAGCGGGCCGAGGCACCTTGTGTTTTCGGCAGACGGGTGCTTTGCCTATGGTTCCAATGAACTGAATTCCACTGTATCGGTGTTCCGCTACACGGAGGGACGGCTTACATATTTACGGAGCTGCTCCACGCTGCCGGAATCGTTTCATGGGGAGAACGCCGCCTCCGCGATTCGTTTGAACGAATCCTCCACCCGGCTATATGTGTCCAACCGGGGTCATGACAGTGTGGCGGAATACGCAGTGGAGGGAGACTGCCTGACTCTTTTGGGGCACCGCTCCAGCTGCGGAAGATCGCCCCGCGAGATTCATGTAGTTGGAAACTGGCTGCTGTGCGCGAATGAGGATTCCGACAACATCTGCGTGTTTTCTCTGGAGGATGGCGCCGCCGCCCAGCCGGTGGAGTGTTTCCCTGTCAAAAGGCCCTGGTGCATCCTCCCAGGGACCCGGTGAGATCATCAGCGCACCGGCTATAAAATGAGCCCGTACTGGGCACACTGTCAAGAGCCCGAAGGAGCAAAAGCGTCCTTCGCGGCTCTTTTAAACTATTTAGGCCTTGTTTGAACATTGGCGGAATGCCCGACGGCGAGAGATGTTTTTGTCAATCAAGGAAAATTTCCCCAGGCGGGCTGCCGCCCGGCAAGAAAATTTAACGCGGAGTGACGGAAAAATATCCACCGTTAGGGCGCTTTGGCATTTTTCAAACAAGACCTAAAGTCTGTTATAGACCTGTAAAAACGCTGTCTTAGAGTGTCCGTTTCCGTCAGGACTTGTGTTGATTTGTCTTGAAGTCCGTCAGGATTCCTGCGTCAAACCGCCTTGCCCGGCAGAAGAATCCGACCCAATCTGCCATTTCGCCAGTTTTACAACAGACTTTAGCCGGGGAGACGGCTCATGCGGCGGACGCGCGGCTTATGGGTTTATGAGCCGGCGGACAGCCGGCGGCTGATTTCCCGGGCGGCCACCCTGCCCCTTTTTTTGATTTCAGCCTGGTACTCCGGAGAATCCATCTCCGCAGAGTAGAGAACGCCGACAGCAGCGGTGATTTTGCCGCCGTCCGCTATGCCAAAGGCAAAGGAACGATGAGGCGGAGTATGTACGTACAAAGAACAATAGCCGGAGCTGCGGATGGATTGCAGCTGCTTTTCCAGCTCCGGAGTAATTTCCGTTATACCGCTTTCCCCGACGCGTTTGCGGTGGCTGAAGATCGAACGCATGGTTTCCGCATCCATATTGGCCAGGAGAAGAAGCCCGGTGGCGGTAGCTTCCAGGCGGCCTTGAATAATGCTTCCATCACTTCTGGGAAGGAGATTTGCCTTATCAATGTGGTAGGGGATGTATTTTTTCCCGTTGCAGACGACGGAAATAAATACAGAGGCGTCTGTGTTTTTATGCAGCCATTTCAAAATAGGCGTGGCCACGGTTACAATACTGTTTCGGTAGGGACCGTAACGGGAAAGCATATAGGCCCATGGGCCCAGGCGGTAACCCTCTTTCCGGGAAACGCGCTCCACATAAAAGGATTCGCAGAGCGTATCAACGATGTGGGCGCAGGTGGATTTGTTGATGCCGGCCTGTTCAGCCAACTGGCCCAGCGTAACGGGAGTGTCGGGACAATTGGATAGAATGGTTAAAATGTCCATGGCTTTTTTGATAGATTTAATCATCATAACACCTCCGAAAAAAGCCCCTGCACACTTGCAGGGGACTGCGTTTCTCTATATGAAACGGCAAAAAAATTATATACGGAAAAAAAGCAGTTTGCAAGACGGATGTTTGAGGAAGAAAAAGAATTAGGAAGATTTTTCTGAAGCGGCCCGTATATACACCGGAATTTTCCCTATATCTGGGAGGGAAATGATTGCCTGAGCCGCGATTTCACAATAGGAAGCCAATATTTCATAATATGAAATTTATTGACATCTACTATGACAGGGTGCAATATAAAATTACGAAATGGCAAAAATGACGGCCATTCAAACATGATTTTGGAAGGAGATATTGATGTGAAAAAGTTTCTTTCGATTGCGCTTGCTTTGGTGATTGTGCTGAGCCTCTGTGCTTGCGGCGGCAAGCCTGCGCAGAGCCAGACGCCGAAGGCGGAAGGTGAAACGCCGAAGGAAGAGAACAAAGGCGGAGAACCCGCTTCCGCCGACCCGATTACGCTGCGCTTCGCTTTTTCCGAAGCTCCTGAGAGCCAGACTGCCAAAGTCATGGCGGGGGTGAAGGAACGTGTGGAGTCCCGCACGGAAGGCCGCGTCGTTATTGAACCGCACTGGTCGAATGAGCTGGGCTCGATCAACGACTGCATTGAGCAGATCGCGCTGGGCGGAAATATTGTCAGCTCCACTTCGGCCTCCTCCTGGGCGCCTTACGGCTGTGCGGATATGACCGCTATGGACAGCATGTTTGCCTTCAGCTCCACCGATGAAATTGCCAATTTCAACGACTCCGAGATGTGGAAGACGATGGTAAAGGAGCTGGAGGACAACGGTAAAATTCACATGATCTGCATGAACTGGGCCGCTGCGCCCCGGGTTGTCCTGGCCAACAAGCCCATCAACTCCGTGGCGGATCTGAAGGGACTGCTGGTCCGCGTTCCCACTGAAACCTATGCGGCGTGGTTCTCTGCCCTGGCGGCGGCCCCGGTTTCCGGCATTCCGTTCTCCGAGGTTTATACCAACATTGAGTCCGGCGTGATTGAGGCCGCCGAAGCACCGTTTGCCACCCTTTCCGACTACTCCGTGCAGGAGGTTGCCAAATACGCCTTTACCTCCAACCATACCTATGCGGCGGCTTGCTTTGGAACGTCCACCGCTATTTGGGGTATGATTTCCGAAGAGGACCAAAAGATCATCGAGGAAGAACTGGCCGCCGGCGGCGAGGAATTCACCGCCATGTGCGCCGCCAGCAATGCGGAATATGTAAAAGCGTTCCAGGATGCCGGCGTGACCGTGGTGGAACCCTCTGCCGACGACCTTGCCGCCATGCAGGCGGCTGCCGCTCAGGCCGCTGCGGACCTGGGGCTGCGCGACGGCGTTATGGATGAGATCAAAGCCGCTTCCGCCAGCTGACCGCAGAATTTTTAAAACCACGTAAAGCCCGAAATCGGGGAGGGAGGATTCCCCTTCCCGATTTTTTTATCCGGTTTTCTGTTGCGTTGAGGTGAAACAATGAAAAAATTGAAATGGCTCATTCTCCATATTGAAGAAATTATTGCGGGTACGGCTCTGGCGGTTATGATGTGCGCCATTTTTTATAATGTCATTATGCGGTATTGTTTCCGCAGCCCCACCAAATGGGCGGATGAGCTGTCTATGATCTGCCTTGCCTGGCTGACCTTTATGGGCGCCGCCTCCGCCTACAAAAAGAATCTGCACTTCGGAATTGATATTATTCTGGATAAACTGCCGCTCAGGGGCCGGATGCTTCTTCGCCAGGTTACAAATCTGGTATTTGTGGTGCTGTTCGGCTTTGTCACCTACCTGGGATTTAATCTGTATCAGAACGCGGTGAAGGTGTTTAACTACACCGGATGGTCCTATAAAATCATGGACGCGGCCCTGCCCCTGGGTTTTTTGAGCATGACGGTTTATGCCGTGTACTTTTTGGCGCAGTCGTTCCGGGACAAAGACGCGTATCAAAAGCGTTATGAGAGCAGCTATGAGGAGGAAATGGTGGACGCGGAATTGGTAAAAGCCAGTGAGGAACTTTTCAAAAGGGACGAGGCGGAGGAAGGAGGCGAGGCAAAATGACGTTATGGCCTGTGATCGGCGTGCTGGTTCTGTTTTTCCTGGGAATTCCCTGCGCGTTTGCTATGATGATCGTCTGCATTCCTTACTTTCTGATGGACCCTTATATCAGCGCCACCGTCATCACCCAAAAGATGCTGGCGAGCTGTGAGTCCCAGTCCCTGATGGCGATTCCGTTTTTCATCACCGCCGGCGCGATCATGAACTACTCCGGCATTTCTGAAAAGCTGATGGAGTTTGCCGACGGCCTGGTGGGGCACCTGACGGGCGGTTTGGGCCATGTGAATGTGCTGATCTCCACGCTGATGGGCGGAATTTCCGGTTCCGGAGCCGCCGACTGTGCCATGGAATGCAAAATCCTGGTGCCGGAAATGCTGAAGTACGGATACAGCAAACCGTATTCTGCGGCCATTACCGCGGCCACCGCGTGTATTACTCCCATTATCCCGCCGGGAATCAATTTGATTCTGTTCGCCTGTATGTGCGAGTGTTCGGTGGGACGGCTGCTGGCTGCCGGGTATGTCCCGGGCGCGCTGCTGGCGGTGGCGTTTTTAGGGCTGAATTATTGGATTTCCAAAAAACGCGGCTATGTGGGCGCCCGGAAAAAGATGATGCCGGCAAAGCATCTGCTCAAGCTGTTCCTTCAGGCCGCGTGGGCGCTGTTCCTGCCCTTTGGTTTGATTATGGCGCTGCGTTTCGGCGTTTGCACGCCCACGGAAGGCGGCGTGCTGATGGGATTTTACTCTCTCTTTGTCGGCAAGTTTATCTATAAGAAACTGGAACTGCGGAAGCTGCCGCAGATTTTGGTGGAGGCAGTGAATTCCACCGCTCCCGTTATGCTGATTCTCTGCGCGGCCAATTTGTTCAGCTACTACATGTCCTGGGAAACCATTCCCACGCAGCTCACCAGCCTGCTGCTGACGCTGACCAGCAACAAATATGTATTCCTCCTCCTGTGCAACATTCTCTTCTTGATTGTAGGCTGTTTTATGGACGCAATGGCCGTCATGATCGTCATTGCGCCGCTGCTGGCGCCGGTAGTCCGGGCGCTGGGGATTGACATCACCCATTTCGGGCTTATGATGTGCTTTAACGTGGGCTTGGCCGCTATCACGCCCCCGTTCGGCACGTATATTTTCATGGTTTCCGGTCTGCTGAAGATGAAAACCTCCGAGATGATCCGGGAAATCTGGCCCTTTATCGGCGTGGCGATTGCGGTGCTGCTGCTGATTACCTATGTGCCCGGATTCTCCACCTTTGTGCCGAACTTGATGTATGGCGCGGCCGGGTAATGCGGCGGACGGAACCGGAGGGGAACGGCCTGCCTGATTTTCCGGCGCAAGGGGACGCCGGGCGGATTGGCTAAATGGAAAGGAGGCGCTGCGGATGCTGACAGGAGCCTACGCGGCTGTGGTGACTGCCGCCGTTGAGCGGATTGTGGAGACGCAGCAAGGCAGAATCCTTCAGGCGGCGGGGATGGTCAGGGATACCATTACGGCGGATGGGCTGATTTATGTTTTCGGCTGCGGGCACTCCCACATGCTGGCGGAGGAGACGTTTTACCGGGCCGGCGGGCTTGCCTGCGTCAGTCCCGTATTTCATGAGGCGCTGATGCTGCATGAAAGCGCTTCCAAAAGCAGCGCTCTGGAAAAGGAAAGCGGATACGGAGAGGAGATCCTGCGGAGATACGCCTTCGCCCCGCCGGACATGCTGATCTGTGTGTCTACGTCCGGAGTGAACGGCGTTCCGGTGGAAGTGGCCGCCGCCGCAAGGAAACGGGGTGTGAGCGTTGTGGGGATAGCCTCAGAGGCCTATCTGGACCAGATTCCGCGCAACGCGCTGGGCCTGCATTTGCAGCAGGTGTGCGACGTATGTGTCGACAATGCCGCGCCTCTGGGCGACGCCTGCCTGGAACTGGAAGGGCTTCCGGTGAAGATGACGCCGGTTTCCACGGTGACAGGGGCGTTTATCATCAACAGCATTTTGGCGGAGGCGGTGCAAATGGCGCTTGAACAGGGCGTTCAGCCGCCGGTTTACCAGAGCGGAAACGTTCCGGGGGGAAGCCGGTATAACCGGCGGCTGATTGAACGGTATCAGCCGCGCATTAAATGCCTGTGACGGCGGATGGGAATTATGGATATTACGGTATTGGGGCTTTGCGGCCAGTCCGTTTTTTTGGGGACGGATCATTTTCACACCCCGGGGGAGACGGTTCATGCCGAAACGCTCCACATGGAGCCGGGGGGAAAGGGATTCAATCAGGCGGTTGCCGCCGCCAGGCTGGGCGCTCAAGTGTCGTTTATCACCTGTGTGGGAGACGATCAGGCCGGAAGAGACTGTCTGCGCTTTTTGGAGGGAGAGGGAATCCTCCCTGTGGCGCAGGTGAGCCCCGAGGCCGCTACGGCCTATGCCTGCATTCTTACCGACAAGGCGGGGGAAAACCGCGTCACGGTTTACCGGGGCGCGTCCGGCCTCCTTTCGCCGGAGTTTATCCGCCAAAATGAAGCGGTGATTGCCGGAAGCGGCTTGCTGCTTTTAAATCATGAATACCCGGCCGGGTGCAATTTGGCGGCGCTGGAACTGGCGGAAAAGCACGGCGTGCCGGTGATCTTGAATCCGGCCCCGGCCAAAAGAATGGACGCGTCGTTGCTGGAGCGGTTTTCCCTTGTGACGCCGAATTTCTCGGAAGCCGCCGTCATGCTGGGCGGTTTGAGAAATGTGGAGGATCTGCCCGGTCTGTTTCAATCCCATGGAATCCGGCGGGCGGTGGTGACGTTAGGCGGCGGCGGGGCGCTTGTGATCGACGGCGGAAAGATGTGGAAGGTTCCCGCGAAACCCTCCACGGTCAAGGACACGACAGGCGCGGGAGACACATTCACCGCCGCCCTGGCTGTGGCGCTGCTGCGGAAAAAAACGCTGCTGCAAGCGGTGGAGTATGCCGGAAACGCGGCTGCGCTGAGCGTAAGTCAAAACTATGTGCTGCCGGGACTGCCCACGGAATCGGAGCTGAAATCCAAATTTACCGCGCTTCCATCAACGGAGATCAGCGGGAAAGGAATGTATGATGGATTACTCAAACGGATATTTGCCGAAGGTGATGGAACTGCTCAGCCGGATTGAGACGGAGCAGTATGAAAACATCCGCGCGGCCGGTGAACTGATGGCCGGCGCGGTCGAAGAGGATCGCCTGATCAGCGTTTATGGCGGCGGCGGGCACACCACGCTGCCGGTGGGGGAAATGTTTTTCCGGGCCGGGGGACTGTGCAACATCAATCCATGCATGGAAACGGGCTTGTCCGTGTTCAATCAGGCGCGGAAATACCTGGCCTTGGAGCGCTGCGTAAATTACGGCAGGGCGATTTTGGATTACTATGATCTGAAAAAGGACGATGTTCTGATTATTTATCACAACATTGGCATCAACCCGGCGACCATAGACGCGGCCATGGCCGCCAAGGAAAGAGAGGTGAAGATCATCGCGGTTTCCTCCGCGGCTTGGCAGGAGGGAATTCCCGCCGGGTATGAGCTGCGCCATCCCTCCGGCAAAAATCTGTACGACTTTGCTGATATCCGGATCGACGATTACAACCCTGTGGGGGATACCGTAGTGAAGCTGGAAGGATTTGATACGCCGATTGGCCCCATTTCCAACATTACGGATTTTTATATTGCCCACCGCCTGGAGATTGAGTGTGCCAAGGCCTGCCTGAAGCGGGGAATTGATCCGCCGTTTTGGAGAAGTGCCAACGTCCCCGGCGGAGACGCGTTCAACCAGAAGAATCTGGAAAAATACGGCAGCCGGATTAAGATGCTTTGATGGGAGGAAGCTGCTATGGATCGTCAATTTACCGCCAAACTCAGGGAGCTGGCGGATAAGTATTCCGTCGCGGAAAACGTGGAGGCGGAGCTGGCGGACGGCGCGGTCAAGGTCTGCTGCGGCAAGGGCGCCTTCTGCTTTTTCTACGATTTTACCCAAAAGTACGCTTATGAGGGTTTCCAAAATGTCCCCCTGTTCCATTGGCAGAGCAAGCGCCGCTATGCCGAGCTGCGGGGCCTGCTGGACAGAAAGATGATTACCCCAGCCTTGGCGATGCGCATTCACCACATTGTCCCTAGGGACGCGTTTGCCCGTACGCTGAAAGATATCATTGTGTTTGAGACAAATCTTTTTGAGTTTATTACCCGCAGCCGGGTGGACCGGGTGTTTGCGGATTTCAGCGGGGATGTGTATACAAACTGTATCATGTCCACTGAACATAACATCAAGGCCAGCATGGAGCTCGGCTTTTCTCCGGACGGCAGCGAGCCGGTTTTGCTGCACGAGGTGGTGGCCCGCAGCGGTGTTGCGTCCGACCTTCCGGTGGACACCCAAATGGTACAGTATCCTATTTATGTCCTGAAGGGCCCGGAGACGCGGGTGTATAACGAAATTGACTATGAGCTGTACGGCATGGAAAATACCCAGGCGGACTGCATCCGTTTTATCCTCTGGGCGCTGGCCGACACCAGCCGGATCGACGGCCTTTGCAGCGACTATGCTCATATTGAGAAGGTATATGCGGCCGCGGCCGGCGGAAGCCTGCGGTACGCGCCGGTAGGAGGCTGAGTATGAGACAGGTTCATCTTGCGATTGCGTCGCTGACCCACGCCCATGTACGGAAATACTATCAGACGCTGCACGACAACCAGAAGATCGACTGGGTGGCGGTTTCCGCCGCGACTGAAGAGGCGGCGCGGAATTTCCGGGAATACGGATACGACGTCCCGGTTTACGCCTCCACGGAGGAAATGCTGAAGGCCCATCCTGAGATTGAGGGGGTTATCATCGCCAGCGAAAATTTCCGTCATTACGGCGACATGGAGCTGTGCTGCCGGTACGGCAAGCACATGCTGTCCATGAAGGTTCCGACCTTTGATTTGGAAGAATATGACCGGATGATCGATATGGTCGAAAAGGCCGGCGTCATATGCCAGGTGGAATTGGAGATGCACTATAATCCCACCTGCAAGCGGGTGCTGGAGCTGGTCCGGAGCGGCGCGGTCGGCGATGTGATTTCCTTCAACGCCACCAATATCACCCTTTCCCCTGTATGGGCCTTTCCCTGGCAGGGGAACCCGGAGATTTCCTATGGAAAGCGCGTTGCGCTGAGAGCGGGTGACGCCCGTTTCCGGGGCGGAGCCCTCAGCGACCATCCGCATATCTTTGACATGCTGCGCTGGGCGACGGACAGCGACTACGACTATGTGTTTGCCGATGTGGCGGATAACATCCGGGAGATCGAGGAAGAGGATGTAATATACGTGACCGGCCGCATGAAAAACGGCTGTAAATTTTTGCTGGATCCCTCCTGGTCCCGCCATGAGGTCAAGACCAAGCTGCCGGTGGATTGGGACCTGCACCCAAAGCGCATGGAGGTGAACTTTTCCATTGTCGGAACCAAAGGGGTGATTCAAGCCGACTGCTTTGGTCCCAATGACAGCTACTGCGGCGGGCCCAACAACCGTTATGCCGTCCAATATACATATTTTGACGAATGGATTGGCATGATGGATGAATTTTGCGACTGCATTTTGCGGGGCAGACAGCCCAAAATCAATTTGCAGTGGCACCGGCAGACCGTTGAAGCGATGGTACACTGCTATGATTCCGTTGCCGCCGGGGCCCCGGTTTATATGAATCAAGAGTAAGGAGGGAGCGTATGGCGATCCGGCATACTGCTGTCAGTTATTACGGCATTAACTATGTAGAACATGCGGAAAGGGACTTTCAGGAGATGATCGAGCACGGCTGTGACACGGTGATCCTGGCCCTGACGGAGTTTGACCTGGATTTTTGGTTTCCCAATATCAACGCCATTGTAAAAAAGGGCCATGAAATGGGCCTCCGGGTACTGGCGGATCTCTGGGGGATCGGGAAATACTTTGGAGGAGAACAGGTCAGTTTGTTTCTGCAAAACAACGTCCACCACCGGCAGGTGTCCGCTTACACGGGCGAGACGCTGAATGCCGCGTGCTTTAACACAAATTCTTTCCGGGATTACTTCGTGGGCCTCTGCATGAGGCTTGCCCGCGAGACGGAGGTGGACGGGTTCTTTTGGGATGAACCCCATTACGCCTATCCAAAGGCGTACGCGTCCATTACCGGCGGGGCGGGGGACGACTGGTCCTGCCGCTGCCCGGAGTGCATGAAGAAGTTTCAGGCGTACTACGGTTACGAAATGCCCCGGTTCATGAACGACGATGTGAAGCAGTTCCGGTGGAGAGAGGCGCTTGAAACCCTGCGGCTGGCTTCCAAGGCTTTAAAGGAGTATCGTCCGGAGCTGGAGATTACCTGCTGTGTCCACGCTACGATGAACGGATATTACGTAACGGAACTGAGGGGCTATGACAATTGGGACATGGTGGCGTCCTGCCCTTATTTCGACGTGTTTTCCACCACCATTCTCAATTGGACGCTTCCGGAGAGCTTTTTCCGGGAGATCACCGAACGTACGGTGGCGATGGCCCGGAAATACGGCAAGGAGTCGGAGCGGTGGCTGATGGGCTATCATAAGCAGCCGGATGATTTTTCACAGATCGACAAGGTGGTTGACCTGTATGAAGCGCTGGGAGTTGACCGTCTGGGCACCTGGACTTACCGGGGCGGGCTGGGCACCTCCGTGGCGGCCAGGAATCCGGTGGAACTATGGGACGCGATTGGAAGGAACTACCGGCGGGTGCTGCAAAAATAGAGAACGGGGCAAACGGGCCGGTACCGTCTTGGCACGGGGCTTGGGCGGGCCGCCTATACCTGGCTGTGAAGTGTGGAGGAAACGGCGCCATGATTTTGACAGATTATTTTTGTTCGGAGAAGGATATCACATGGGAGTATGCGGTGCAGTGCGGCGTGCGGCATGGAGTGATCCGGCTTCCGGAAACGCAGGATTTTGATTTGGCGGACGCCTCCTGCTGGCGGAGCCTTTGCGGCCGTTTCCGCAAAAATGGGATTACGCCGCTGGTGATAGAACCTCTGCCCAACCAGCTTCATGACCACATCAAGAGCGGGGATGAGCTTCGGGACCAGTCGATTGAGACGTTCTGCAAAATGCTGCCCTTGATGCGGGAACAGGGGATCGGCACGGTTTGCTTCAACTTTATGGCAAAAATCGGATGGACCAGGACCCGCAGTGATATTCGGGAGCGGGGCGGCGCCAAGGTGACGGGCTTTCGTATGGCGGACTTTGTCCCGGGCCCGGAGGCGATTGAGACGGAGGTGCTGTGGGAGAATTACCGGTATTTTCTGAAAGCGGTCCTGCCGGAGGCGGAGCGTTGGGGCATCCGGCTTGCCCTGCACCCGGATGATCCGCCGATCACGACTTTGGGCAATGTGCACCGCATCATGGTCAGCTTGGATCACATCCAAAAGGCCATGGAGGTCGTGCCGTCTCCGATGCTGGGAGTGACGTTTTGCCAGGCGACCTACCATATGATGGGAGAGGATGTCGAACAGGCGGCCCGCCTTTTGGCGGATAAAATCTTTTTCATTCATTTCCGCAACTGCCGGGGCACTCCATGGGATTTTTGGGAGACATTCCACGACAATGGGGAACTGGACATGGCCCGGCTGATTGCGCTGTACGCGGAACTGGGCTTGGATGTGCCGGTCCGGGTGGACCATGTGCCTCAACTGGCCGGAGAAACCGAGGGTACAGCGGGCTACACGGCGCTGGGGCGCTTGTACGCGATCGGGTATTTGAAAGGGCTTTTAGAAATGTACGACTGCTTGAGTCAAAAATAGGCGGCCGTTTATGAAAGCCGGCGGTGACGGAACAGGTTCAGGGGCTGGAAAGGGCACTGAGAATTGACACCGCTGAACGCGGCGTCCGCTCCGCTGAAAAAACAGCCGGGAAAATCCTAAGATGGATTTCCCGGCTGTTTTCTATGGCTGTTTCGGCCCTGGGGCGTGGGCACCGGAAAGAGCGCGGGGTTCGCGGCGTGGGGAGGCTTATTTGCGAAACCCCGCTGCCGCAAAGTCATGTTTGTCCGGCAGAGAATCCCGGTCAATCCGCCTTTTCCAGGTCCTTAATAATCGGGGGAATCTGGGAGAGCATGTTGTCCATATCCTCAAACATGGCGCTCTTGGTGGTTCCCAGGCGGCTGGCTTGATCAATATGCTTGATGACCTCCTGATACTGGTCTTTAATCTGATCAAAGAACTGGCACAGTACCTGCAAATCCCCCTGGGAAGAAGAAATCACGCCGGAGATCTCGTTTTGAACCGTCACGGCTCCTTCGGCCGCCGCCGTGATCTTGCGGAAGCTCTCATCCGTACCGGCAACGATGCCGGCGCCCTGGCCCAGTGTTTCCTGAGATGCCCGGATGCTGCCGTTGAGCTCACCGGCGCGGTCCTCCACATCGCTGACGCCGGTGTTCACCTCACCGGCCAAAACTTTGATCTCCTTGGCCAGCTCTTTCACTTGCGCGGCCACCACCGCGAAGCCCCGGCCTTCGACTCCGGCTCTGGCAGCCTCAATGGAGGCGTTGATCGCCAGAATGTTTGTCTGGTCCGCAATGGACACAATCTTCCCCATGCATTGCTGAATCTCCCGGATTGCGGCTTGCAGCTTGGAGAAAATCTCCGCCATCTGGTCGTAAGAATGCTGCACCTCCATGGACGACCTGCTCAGCGCTTCGATTTGCCCTTGGGCCTCCGCCACCGTCTGAGCAATATCCCCCCGGACGCGATTGAACTGTTCCGCCGTCTGGTCAATGTTGGAGAAGGACTGGCCCAGTTCCTGAAGCTTTTCCTGGAAGTGGTCCGCCTCTTTCAGCACGCCGGAGAAGGTAGAACCCACCATGCTCAGCTCTGAGAGGGAAGAGACTTCTTTTTTAACCAGTTCCCTCTGATAATCTTTTAAACTGTCCGCGACATGCAAAACCGGATAAAGGCTTTTTTCCTGGCGGGGCTGATCCGGCTGCTTCCGATTTTTTCCTGAAAATAACATTCCGAAGCCTCCCTTACTCAAAGACCACACAGGTCATGGACTGGTTGACAAAGCGGTTGTTGTAATGCTCCCCATAGCCCACGAAACCAGCATGGCAGCCAAGAGAGGCCATCTCCCGCAGATAGGTCTGCATATATCCGCGCTCCGTGAAAAGCTTATAGCGGAACAGGCAGTTCACGGAGAAGACCGCCGAGCGCCGCGGAAAATCCTGGCTGATTTGCCGGATGGTGTCCCGGGTAATGGCCTGATAATCTCCCAGCTCCAGAAGGATCAAAACATCGGAGTCGTTCACCTGGCGGAAGCAGGCCAAGGCATTGCCGTTGACGTCTTTAATAGAGATGATGCAGGTGTCCTCTCCGTTAATTTTACCGAAAGGATTCTGGAAGGTCCGGGTTAGAATTTCTTCGTCGGTTACATGGAGAATGTTCTTGTAAACCTGCTTGGCGGGCTTGCCGTTCAGGGAACCCAGTATGTAGTTGGCTCGGTCCGTGTCGGAGGCGATAAACCGGTAGTCCCCCAGCTGATGGTAAATGTTTTCCTTGTAAGTTTTCACCCGGCCGTGCTGATTGCGGACCAGGGCGTAAGCCACGGCGTCCTGATAAATTTTCCCGTTGGCGGAAACTCTGCCCTCGCCGCCGGTTCCCCCCATCAGGGAAATCCCCCGCTGCCGGAGGGCGGTATAAATAGTGGTCAGGACACAGGCGTCGTTTCCGGTGCAAAAATCGATGCACACCGTGTCCTGCCCGGCGCCGCCCACGGTCCGAATGTCCTGCTCCAGCCGCCGGATATATTTTACCGGCATGGTAGACGCCTGTTCCAGCACATTGGCCGCGGCGGCGACGCCTTCGGAAAAGGCAACGACGCTGACGCCGTTCTCTACAATATTTACCCGATAACTCATACCGATGCAGCCAATGCTGGGAACGCCGGGAAACCGCTGCTCCAGAGCCTTTACATGGGATTCAAACTGAGAATTATTTGATAACAGCATAATGAACTGAGGACTGCGAAGCCCGCTGAGCGCCTCCTCCAGGTTTCCGCTTGGGCTCATGCCGATAAACTGTTTCACGCCGCTGTCTCCTTTCAACGAATCTGGGAACCATTCTTGAACTTTTATTATACTGGAAAGCCTTGGGCCTGTCAATTATCATAAATGATAAATAGACGAGAGAGGAGGAGACGGGCTCGGCCATCTCTTTTTGACAAAAAATTACAATGGATTTTAGACGTTCTTCCAAAAAAATGAAAAAGGGGAAATCTCCTATTGACTTTTCGACAAGAAACAGGGTATGCTGGAAAAAAAGAAAATGAGAACGTTCTCATAACGGAGGACTTATGGCATCGACCATTGTTGACGTAGCAAAAAAATGCGGCTATTCCAAAGCTACCGTTTCAAGAGCTTATACGGAACCGGACCGGGTGAGCGAACGGGCCAGGAGCAAAATATACGCCGCGGCGAAAAGCCTGAACTATTCCCCGAACGCCATAGCCCGGGCCATGGTCCGACAGCGGACGGAGAACATCGCTTTTATCATTCATGAAAAGCAGTCTCCGGCTGTGCTGAACCCGTTTTATTCCCCCATTTTGGAGGCGGTTATGCGGGAGAGCGCCCGCCGTAGTTACAGTGTGTTTGTGGTTACAAATCAAGATGTGCAGCTCCCCAACGGCGATGTGTATATTAAAAAGCAGATGGACGGCGTCATTTTCGTGGGAGAGGCGAACCCGGAAGTGATCGGCAAGCTGCGGGAACAGAAGATTCCCGTGGTGCTGCTGAACAATTTCCTGGACATGGAGGATCTTCTCTGCATCACTACCGGCCACTATGAGGGGGCGGTGAGCGCGGTGGAACACCTATGCAGGCGGGGACACCGCAGGATTGGCCTCCTGGCCGGGCGGTTCTCTCCCCAGGTGAACGAGGCCCGCTATAACGGCTATTTCGATGCATTGGCCCGGCAGGGATTGAAGGCGGACCCCCGGTATGTTCTGGACATCGACCCTACGCTGGAGGCGGGAGAAGAGGCGATGGCCCGGCTGCTGGAAATGGAGGAGCGGCCCACGGCTGTCTTCTGCACCAACGACACGGTGGCGGCCGGCGCTATGAAAGCGGTGATCCGGGCCGGGCTGCGAATTCCGAAAGATATGGCCGTTGTTGGATTCGACGACAGCTCTGTCAGCCGTATCGTGGAGCCGGAGCTGACGACCGTGCGCATTGATATGGACCAAATGGGCCGGCTGGCGGCGGAAAAACTGTTTGACCTGATCGACGGCAGACCCTTGGACCGGAAGAAAATTGTGATCCCAACGGAATTGATCGTGCGAAAGTCCAGTTGACACGACAGATCCGGGATAATAAAAAATCAGAACGGAAAAGAGGTGAATACATGCGGATTACGATGATTAATGTTGGCTACGGAGACGCCATTTTATTCCAGGGTTCCAGCGGTTTCACGGCCTTGCTGGATGGCGGGAGCGCGCTGCAATCGGAATTTGACGGGAGCCCTTACCGAATCCGGGCGGCGGACTATTTGCAAAGGGAGGGAATCACGGAACTGGACGCCCTGTTTATTTCCCACATCCACGAGGATCATGTCTGTGGTTTGGAGCCGGTAATGGAGCGGTGTGCGGTAAAGGATATTTACGTTCCCTATCCTGTGGAACCGTTTTTAAAGGGCTGTGAGCTCCACCCGTCGCCGGGCGCTTTCCGAAGCGTGCCGCTGTACACAAACGCCTTAAACGCCTACCGCCGGATTCTTCTGCGGGCAGTGAAAACCGGGACGTCCATTACTGTGACCGGACCGGGAGATACCCTTGCTCTTGGCTCTGAGCTCACGGTGAAAGTTCTGGGCCCGAAGCCGGGAATAGTCCACAGCTATATGGAACTGGTGAAGGAGGCCTATGCTTCGGCGGGACGGGAGGCCGCTGTGACGGAACTTCTTACAAAGCTGGACGCCGCGTCCAATCAGACCAGCATGCTGCTGCGGTTTGAGGTCGAAGAGGTCGTTTTCCTGTCGGCGGCAGACAGCTGCCCGAGGGAATGGGGAGGAGTTCCCTCTTTTTTGCTTGAAAATGTAAACGTTCTCAAATTGCCACATCATGGACAAATTGATTCAATTTCGGAACAATTTATGAAAGAAATGCCGTTGGAGTATGTAATTACCACATCCGGCTCCGACCGGCGCTACAACAGCTCCCATCCCCAGGTGTACCAGCGCCTGCTGCAATGGCGGAATTCTCATCCCCCCAGGTTCCTGTTTTCCGACGAGCGGAGCTACCCCCCCTATTTCTCGCGGCCAGAGGGATTTCAAGCGATCGTCCTTGAAATCAATTCCGGTGGTATTACGCCGGAGTTTATTTAGTCAACATAGTAGAAAAGAAGTAAATACTTCTTTTCAACCGGTGAGGCAAAGATTTACCGGGGTGCGAGGCGCCCAAGCGTTTCCTGTAAAGTCTGGCACAGAGAGCCGTATAAGCGGCTTTCGGCGCTGTTCTACAGCGTCGCGCCGAACAGAATCCAAAGGATTCTTTTCAACTGTGCTGACGATAAAAAACAATTGAAAAGGAGAAAGAAACGATGAAGAAACTAATGTCTCTCACGCTCGCTTTCCTCATGGTCCTGAGTCTGGCGGCCTGCGGCGGTTCAGACAGTTCCGGGGGACAGACCGCCCAGAATGCCCAGCCCAGCGGGGGCGCTTCCGTGTCGGATTCCAAATGGCCTGAGAAAGAGATTACGATCATTCAGCCCTGGAGCTTGGGCGGCGGTCCGGACGTGATTACCCGGCAGATCGCCTCTTACAGCGACAAGTTCCTGGGTGTGCCCATGATTGTGGAAAACCACACCGGCGGTTCCGGCACTATCGGCATGAACGATTTCCTGGATGCGGCGGATGACGGATATACCTTGTTCTGCTGCAACGGCCCGCTGTTTTCACTGACCCCCAGCTTCATCAGCGTAGACTACACCATTGAGGATATCAATCCCCTGGTGGGCATCCGGATCACGGAGTTTGTCATCCTTACCCAGGCATCCAGCGGCATCACGGATATTCAGGGCCTGATTGACTACGCCAACGCTGGGAACACGGTCAAATACGCCACCACCGGCGGCCCCGGAAACGACAGTTTTACCATGATTTCCGCCCTGTTCGCCACCCTGGGCATCGCCTCCGAGGCGGTTCCCTATGACGGCGGCCAGGAGGCCATCAACGCCCTGGTGGGCGGCCATGTGGATGTGGCCATCGGCTCTCCCCCGACCTATCGGGACTACGTTATCAACGGCGAGCTGAACTGCCTGGGCACCTTCATTCCCGAGGGACTGGACGTGGACGGTATCGGCCATATTCCCTCCTTTAAGGATCAGGGCATTGACATTGAGTTCACCGGCATGGACTACTTTGCCGTCCGCTCCACCGTGGACGCGGAGAAACAGGAAATTCTTCGGGACTTCGTCCTGAAGGTTTACGCCGAGCCCGATTTCCAGAAGTTCATGGCCGACATGGGCATGGCCGCCTGGGAGGCCGACTCCTCCGAAATCCTGGGCATGGTGGCGGCTCAGACCGACGCCATGGCCAAGTACATCCCTCTGGTTCAGTGATTTCACGGCGCCTCATGTCCAGCATCGGGTATGGGGCGCCTACTCTCAAATTGAGGTGAACGCTATGAAGATCAAATACAACGCGGAAATCATCTCCGGCATTGTCTTTGCTGTTGTAGGCGCAGCGCTGTGGCTGCTGATTCCCTCCCAGATCCAGACGATGGAAAAGAGCGCAGTAAACGCCCAAACTCTGCCGCGGATCGCCATCGGCGGAATGTTCCTCTTCGCCGTGGGCCTGCTGCTGGAGGGGCTGTTTTCCAAGGAGAAGAAAGAACTGGTGGTGACGGGAGCATCTTTCCGCTCCGAGGGGTTTAAAAAGGAACTGCGCTCCATCGTTTACTGCTTGTTCCTGGTTGTGTACTGCCTGATTGTGGAGCCCCTTGGATTTGTCGTTTCAACAATCCTGCTGGTCCTAGCGGTGATGCTGTATTACGGCGCGCGGAAATGGTATTATTATGTCATCCCTCTGGCGATGGTGGGCGTGGTGTACTATGTCTTTCGGGTCATGCTCCACGTCTCGCTGCCCTGATAGGAGAGGAGAGAGCTTATGGAACAATTTTTAGGCGGCCTTCAGATTTTGGCCCAATGGCAGAATTTCCTCATCATTCCCCTGGGCCTGGCGATCGGTATCGTGGTGGGAGCAATCCCGGGCCTGACCTCCGACTTGGGCATTATCCTCTGCATCCCTCTGACCTATGGCATGGACCCGACCATGGCGATTTTGATGCTGCTGGCGATTTACTGCGGCGGCACCTACGGCGGTTCCATCACAGCCATCCTCATCAATACCCCGGGCACCTCCGCAAACGCCGCCACGCTCTTTGACGGCTATCCCATGACGGTGAAGGGCCAGGCGTTCAAAGCGCTGCAAATGGCGCTGTTTGCCTCTACCATCGGAGGATTGCTCAGTGCCTTCGCCCTGCTGTTCCTGGCCCCGCAGATTGCCAAAATTACCTTGCTGTTCGGGCCGGCGGAGTATTTTGCCCTGGCGGTGTTTGGCCTTTCTGTCATCGCCGGCGTATCCAACAACAGTATTTTCAAGGGACTGATCGGGGCCTGCATCGGCCTTTTCATGGCCACGGTGGGCGTGGACAACATCAGCGGCGCCACCCGCTTCATCTTTGGCCAGCGGAAGCTTATGGCGGGCATTGACCTCATCATCGCCTTGATCGGTATGTTCGCCATTTCAGAAATTCTGATGAAGTCCAAATACAACCCAAAGACCGACCACAAGACCATCAGCGCCAGCGCCATCACCAAGGACAAAATCACGAAAGACGAATACTGCCGCTGCTGGAAACCCATCGGCCTGGGCTCTCTGATCGGCGTGATTATTGGCGCGACTCCTGGCACCGGCGGCGGCTTAGCGGCTTTTATCGCCTACAACCAGACTAAGCAGGCCTCCAAACATCCGGAAACCTTTGGCCATGGCGAGATTGAAGGGGTAGCCGCCTCTGAATCCGCCAATAACGGCGCCTGCGGCGCGACTATGATTCCCATGTTGACCCTGGGCGTTCCCGGAGACGGTGCTACCGCTATTTTGATGGGCGCGTTTATGCTTCACGGCATGGTTCCCGGCCCCACCCTCTTTGCCGAGCAGGGAAACATTCTCTACGCCATCATGCTGGGCCTTATTGTGGTCAATGTTTTCATGTATGTGATCGGCAGCGGCTTCACCCGTTTTTACGCCCACATTACACGGATTCCCTATGAGATTTTGGCTCCCATTGTTATGACCTTCTGCATTGCCGGCGCATACTCCACAAATAACCGGGTTTACGATATTTATATCATATTGATCTTCGGAATTGTGGCCTACTTCCTGCGCCGGATGGACTTCCAGCTGGTGCCTATCCTGCTGGGGATTGTCCTGGGCCCTCTGGCGGAGAAGAACTTCCGCCGGGCTATGGTTATCTCTGAGGGCAGCTTCAAAATCTTCTTCACCCGGCCCATCAGCTGCGCGTTCATCCTGATCGCGGTGGGTTCCGTACTGCTGTTTGCCTGGAAAAACTATAAAGCGAGAACGGTCAGGGCCAAATAATCTGCAGGGAGGAGTGAGACGAAATGAAACAGGAATACGACGTACTGGTGATCGGACCCGTCTCTCTGGACCACAATATCGACTGTCAAGGGAACGAGCGGAAGGAAGTGGGCGGGGCGGTGGTAGCCTCCGGCTTTGCCGCGGCGAGGAGCGGGAACAAAACGGCGGTCTTTACCAAGCTGAACCCGGCGGACACCGATGTGGAGGCCCGCTTTCGGGATTCCGGCGCGGACCTGTACTGGAAGCCCTCCACCGCCACCTGTTCCATCCGCAACCAGTATTTCACGCCGGACAAGGAAAAACGCTCCTGCACCTCCTTGGGGGTCTGC
>CAJTSM010000013.1 GCA_910578935.1 uncultured Oscillibacter sp.
TGCCTTTTCCCCCGGTCTGTGCTATGTTAGAGTATAGAATACCACAAATCTCCCTCTGTGGAAAATGTACAACGGAGGTACGATATCATGATACGAGACATTATGCGGGACGAAGCGTTCCTCTCCCAAAAAGCAGAACCCGCCGGTCCCGAGGATCTGCCCGCTGCTCAGGACCTGTTGGACACCCTGGCCGCTCACAAGGACGCCTGCGTGGGCATGGCGGCCAATATGACCGGCGTCAGCAAACGGATCATCGCCTTTGACAATGACGGCAAATATATGGTCATGTTCAACCCGGAGATCATAAAAAAATCCGAACCCTATGAGGCGGAGGAGGGCTGCCTCTCCCTTCCCGGCGTCCGGAAGGCCAGACGCTGGAAGTCCATTAAGGTGCAGTACCAGAACGAGCGGTTTCAGACCCGTTTCAAGACCTTTACCGGCTGGACGGCCCAGATCATCCAGCACGAAATCGACCACTGCGAGGGGGTGCTGATCTGATATGAACTTCGATGCCGGCATCGCCCGTCTGACGGGAAAGGATGCAAAAGACGCCTACGCCTTTGCCCGGCAGATTACAGAGGAAAGCCGGGCTTCCGGCGCTTGGTATCCTTATTTTGATGATTTCACCCTTCTCCTGTCTCATAAAAACTCCCTGGTCCGCAACCGGGCGATTTCCATTCTCGCGGCCAATGCCCGTTGGGACCGGGAAGGTAAATTTGACATGCTGCTGGATGAATTCCTGTCCCATGTGACGGATGTAAAACCAATCACGGCCCGTCAGTGCGTAGCGGCCCTTCCGGAAATTGCGGAGGCAAAACCGGAACTCATTCCCCGCATTCGGGCGGCATTGGAACAGGCTGATCTGAGCGGTTACCCGAATAGTATGCGGCCCCTGATTTTGAAGGACATCCTAGCGGCGCTGCAAAAAATGGGGGGTTGTTCGTGAGTGCGCCCAAATCGATCGAGCTGGGTCTGACCATTCCCCTCCAGCGGTATTTGCATATCAAAACAATCCCTTATGGGCAGGAGGCGGACCGCCGGTTCTGCTGGGACCTCCACGTCATTGCGCTGCGGGAACGGGCCGGCCTGCTGGCGGTCCACTGCTATACGCGCTACACATTTGTGCTGTATGATCTCAATCCTCTGGAATGGGCCCGCCTGCCGGACGTTTTTTCGGATGGACTGCGCCGCAGCCTGTCCGCCGCCGGCTTTCCCGCAAAAACGGCGGAGAGGTTGTACAACTCAGAAGTTCCCCTCTTCACCAGGACTCACGGCCGCCGGGAGGTGGCATTTTTAAACCGCGCCTGGGAGGATGTGATAGCCGCGGAGCTGGCCCTGGACGAGAGCAGTCAAAGTCAGCCCCTGCTGGACCAGCTCGTCAACGCCAAGCTCAGCCGCTGCGCGGGCGTTGAGGGCTTAGGTCCGGCGGTGAAGCGGCTGGCGGAGACGGTTTGCCAAATCTGAAAGGAGGGGAGTTCCATGCGTGTGATCATCGCCCCGGCAAAGAAAATGGCGGTGGATACGGACAGCTTTGCCGTAGACGGCCCGCCGCAGTTTCTGGACCAGGCGGAACGGCTGAAAGCCGTCCTTCAGAGCATGTCCCCCAAGGACTTACAGGCCCTCTGGAAATGCAGCGGCCCCTTAGCCAAGCTGAATGTGGAGCGGCTGAAGCATATGGACCTGCGCCGCAATCTCACCCCCGCGATTCTTGCTTATGAGGGCATTCAGTACCGCTATATGGCCCCCGGCGTGATGGAGGCGGCCCACCTGGACTACCTCCGGGAACATCTGCGCATTCTCTCCGGCTTTTACGGGCTGCTGCGGCCCTTCGACGGCGTAGCTCCCTACCGGCTGGAGATGCAGGCAAAGCTGCCGGTGGACGGCTGCCGGGATTTATATCAGTTCTGGGGAGACCGCCTGGCCCGTCAGCTGGCCTCCGAGACAGATACGGTGCTGAATCTGGCCTCCAAAGAGTATAGCAGGGCAGTGGAAGCCCATCTGCCCAAGACGGTGCGGTTTGTCACCTGTGTATTTGGGCAGCTGAAAGACGGCAAGGTTGTTGAAACCGGCACCAAATGTAAAATGGCCCGGGGGCAGATGGTGCGCTGGCTGGCGGAAAACCAGATTCAACAGCCGGAGGGCCTTCGGGCCTTTGCCCAGCTGGGCTACCAATTCTGGAATTCCAGGTCCATCGGAAACCGCACCGCACTTTTTTGGGTCCAGCCCCGCAAGACCTAGCGTCTTTAAACTCCCTAAACGCCGTCTCAGAGCGGCTTTTTGTGCTGTTCTACAGCGCCGCGCCGAAAAAATCCTCTGGATTCTTCCCGGCGGTGCGGACTAAAAATCCCCAAATTCAGGGAAAACTGAATTTGGGGTGATGATCATGATGCATTTTTTCCGCAGTACAAATAAGACGGGGTCCTATTTTGAAGGGTGGTATTTGAAACACCAGGCTCCCAAGGGACAGACCCTGGCGCTGATTCCCGCTTTTCATCTCGACAGCGGGGGACGCCGCAGCGCATCCCTCCAGATTCTTTCAAACGACGAGTCCTGGTGGCTGGAGTACCCGGAGCTTCAATGCTCCCGGCAGCCGTTTCAGATTCAAATCGGGCCGTGCAGTTTCAGCGCTCAGGGAATGGGCCTCCATATTCGCCAGGACGGTCTTTCCCTCTGCGGCACACTGCGGTACGGCCCCTTTACCGCCCCCCGGTCCGATCTCATGGGGCCGTTCCGGTTTTTCCCGGGAATGCAGTGTTCCCACGGCATCATCAGCATGCGGCATTCTCTGACGGGAACGTTGGAACTAAATGGGAGGCAATTGGATTTCTCCAACGGGGTTGGCTATATCGAGACGGACAGGGGACGTTCCTTTCCCAGCGCGTACCTTTGGACTCAGTGCGTCTGGGACGGGCCGGAGCGCGGCGGCCTGATGCTGGCGGTCGCGGCGGTTCCCCTGCCTGTAGGGGGCTTTACCGGCTGCATCTGCTCTGTTTATGTTCGCGGCCGGGAATACCGCCTGGCAACCTATCGTGGGGCTAAAATCGAGAAGTGGTCCTCTTCCGGAGCGGTGATCCGTCAGGGAAAGTACCGCCTAGAGGCAGAGCTGCTGCGCGAGCGGAGGCAGGCCCTCCGCGCCCCGGTGGAGGGCCGCATGGAGCGCACCATTCACGAGAGCCTCTGCGCGGAGGTGCGCTATCGTTTCTGGCATGGGAAAGACCTCCTGTTTCAGCACACAGGCCCAAACGCAAGCTTTGAATATTCCTCCGCAAACGATAACCATCCTTAAAAATTCCGCCGGCACAAAACGGGTAACGCCCTCCGCCGCGGACCGCTGCGCCGGGTTCGCGGCGGGGAGCGGGGGCCGCCCTCTTGGGAAAATCGCTTCTTCCATCTACTGCACAAAATAATCGCGGAACTCCCGGATCACTTCCGAATCCGTGGAAACGCAATGGTAGTGGCTGGACAAAAGTCGGTTTGCCGCTTCATCATCTCCCGCTTCCATGCAGGAGATGATTTCCCTATGCTCCTGCATGGACTTTTCCCCAAACCCTCCGGAGGACTGAAAATACAGCATATGGAACCGCGTAATCAAACGGAAATGCGGTTCAATCACCGTCCACGCGCGGGCATGGCCGGCCGCGCGGAAAAGAGCCTGATGAAACAGGTGGTCATTGACCACGTAATCCTTCAGGTTGTTTTCTCTCGCCGCAAGCTCTTGCAGCAGTATAAATTTTTCCAGCCGGCCGCGGAGATTCGCCTTTTGCCCCACCAGCGTTCGGAATACGTCCCCTTCCACCATGCGGCGAATATACGCAATCTCAGATAGGAGCTCCATGTCAATTCGGGACACGAACGTCCCGCTCTGCGGGTATATGTCCACAAGCCCCTCTTTTTGCAGGGCAAGCAGCGCCTCCCGCACCGGCGTCCGGCTAACGTCCAGCTTACGCGCCAGTTCGCTGTCCTGGATGGACTCCCCCGGCTTCAGCTCTAAAAACAGCATCTGGTCCCGCAGGATTTCCAAAACCTCCGCCTTGCCCTTGCTCCCCCTATATGCCATCTTCCATACTCCTATCTCCATCTGAGCTTTCTTTCCCTTACTCTAACACAAGGCCCCCAAAAATACCAGAGGCTTTGCAGGCGTTCAAAGCAGGGTACAAAGAGAAACGGGAAAGGCCGTCACGCGCCAAGATGCCTGGCAATCGCCGCGTCCAGCCCCGCCATTTCTTCCGCAGTCAAACTCCAGTTAAAGGCATCCGCGTTTTGGAACACCTTCTCCCGGTGCTGCGCGCCCACAATGCAGGTGGAAACGAAGCTCTTCTGCGCGCACCAATTCAGGGCAATCTGCGCCAAGGGAACCCGGCCGTGCTCCTCCGAAAATCTGTCCATCACCTTCAGCAGCTCCATTACCTTGGAAAACATGGGCTCGTGGAAGTGCTTATAAAAGCGGTTCCGGCTGTCGCTGGCCGCGAAAGAGGTCAATTCCCGGAAGGCCCCAGTCAGAATGCCGCCGCCTAGGGAACCGTAGGTCATAACGCCTATGCCCTGGGCCGCCGCCCATCGGATCAGGGCTTCGTCATCCCGGTAAACCATGGAGTATTGCGGCTGGCATGCTTCGATTTCACAAAAGCGGCCCGCTTCCTCCATCTGCTCCCGCCTGAAGTTGGACACACCCACATGGAGAATTTTTCCCTCCTGTTTCAGCCTGTTCAACTCGCCCATGGTTTCTTCAAAAGGCGTGGCCGGGTCCGGCCTGTGGACCAGCATCAGGTCGATATAATCTGTCCGCAGATTGCGCAAAGAGTCCTCGCACTGCCGGCGGACGCCGGCAGCTGTGCCATCCCTGCGGTAAGTAATGCCGTCTACAAACAAGTTGCCGCATTTGGTGCAGAGCGCCACCTCCTTCCGTGCGCCCATATCCGCCAGAGCCTCGCCCAGACATCGCTCTGCCGCGCCTCCGTTATAGGCGGGGGCGGTGTCGAAGAAGTTGATCCCAGCCTCCACCGCGGCCCGAATGGCGTCCTGCCGGACCTCCTTGGGGTTGTCGTCCCAGCCGACACCGCCCATACCCCAAGTACCCAGAGTCATTTCCGAAACCTTCATGCCCGTTTTGCCCAATACTTTATAGCGCATCGTGTTCCTTCCTTTCTTTTTTAGAACCTGGATTCACAACCGTTGACCCCCGTCCGGCCGGTTTTTACAGCGGAGCGCCACGAGTGTTTGACCCGTGTGATTAATATATTTTTATATTAATATATTAATTGGTTCCATCATAAGCTTGCATCATAAGCTTGGATTTGCAAATTGTCAATCTGTGTTTTATACAAAAAGACTTCGCCCTTTATAGCTGCTTTGACGGGCTGCCCGCATTGCCAAATAGGCCTCCCGGCCTCCTCCTTGTGCAAATGCGGGACGGCTCCAAATTGCTCTTTACCGGCCAGGGGAAGGGGGGAGGGAATGTGCGATATTTTCTTGACAAGGTAATCGTTTACCGATATAATATGAACCGTGCGAAACTCCGGGAGGCCCGCCGGGGCGGCGGGTTCCCGAAAAAATACAAAAAGGAAAGGATTGGACGACTATGATCTATTCCACCGAAGTGCAGAACATGTGCCCCGTCGCCAAGGGCGCGTACCACGGTCCCGCCCCCATTCCCGAGGAGGGCAAATGGGTCCAGGCCAAGGAGATCAAAGACATTTCCGGCCTCACTCACGGCGTGGGCTGGTGCGCCCCCCAGCAGGGCGCGTGCAAGCTGACCCTCAATGTCAAGGACGGCGTCATTGAAGAGGCGCTGGTGGAAACCCTGGGCTGCTCCGGCATGACCCATTCCGCCGCCATGGCCTCTGAGATTCTCATCGGCAAGACTCTGCTGGAGGCCCTGAACACCGACCTGGTGTGCGACGCCATCAACACCGCCATGCGGGAGCTGTTCCTCCAGATCGTCTACGGCCGCACGCAGACCGCGTTTTCCGAGGGGGGCCTTCCCATCGGCGCCTCTCTGGAGGATCTGGGCAAGGGCCTCCGGTCCCAGGTGGGCACCATGTTCGGCACCAAGGCCAAGGGTCCCCGCTATCTGGAGATGGCCGAAGGCTATGTCACCCGCATCGCCCTGAACAAGGACGATGAGATCATCGGCTATGAGTTTGTAAACCTGGGCAAGATGATGGACGCCATCAAAAAGGGAACGGACGCCAATGAGGCCCTGGAAAAGGCCAAGGGCCACTACGGCCAGTTCGACGGGGCCGCCAAGTATATCGACCCCCGCCACGAGTAAGAAAAGGAGGAATTGAGAAATGGCTCTGTTTGAAAGCTACGAGAGAAGAATCGACAAGATCAATTCCGTCCTGTCTCAGTACGGAATCAAGACCGTGGAAGAGTGCCGGGACCTCTGCAAGGCCGCCGGTTTCGACCCCTATGAAATTGTCAAGGGCATTCAGCCCATCTGCTTTGAAAACGCCGCCTGGGCGTATTGCGTGGGCGCGGCCATCGCGCTGAAGAAGAACGGTTCCACCGCCGCTGAGGCCGCCGAGGCCATTGGCGAGGGCCTCCAGGCCTTCTGCATCCCCGGCTCCGTGGCCGACGACCGGAAGGTGGGCCTGGGCCACGGCAATCTGGGGGCCATGCTTCTGCGGGACGAGACGAAGTGCTTCGCCTTCCTGGCGGGCCACGAGTCCTTTGCCGCCGCCGAAGGCGCCATCGGCATCGTCCGCAACGCCAACAAGGCCCGCAAGGAACCCCTCCGGGTCATTCTCAACGGCCTGGGCAAGGACGCCGCCCAGATCATCAGCCGGATCAACGGCTTCACCTATGTGCAGACCCAGTTTGACTACTCAACCGGCGAGGTGAAGGTGGTCAAGGAAACCCGCTATTCCGAGGGTGAGCGGGCCAATGTCCGCTGCTTTGGCGCGGATGACGTTCGGGAAGGCGTGGCCATCATGCATCACGAAGGCGTGGATGTGTCCATCACCGGCAACTCCACCAACCCCACCCGGTTCCAGCACCCCGTGGCGGGCACCTATAAGAAGGAGTGCGTAGAGCAGGGCAAGAAGTACTTCTCCGTGGCTTCCGGCGGCGGCACCGGCCGCACCCTGCACCCGGACAACATGGCCGCCGGTCCCGCTTCCTACGGCATGACCGACACCATGGGCCGGATGCACTCCGACGCTCAGTTTGCCGGTTCCAGCTCCGTTCCCGCCCACGTGGAGATGATGGGCTTCCTGGGCATGGGCAACAACCCCATGGTCGGCGCGACGGTTGCCGTGGCCGTGGCCGTGGCGGAGAGCAGGAAGTAAACAAATTGTAATGTCTTATAAGAAAAATCCCTGGAGTATTCACTCCAGGGATTTTTCAGGCCGAAGAACGTTTGTCAGCCCATGCTGGAGGCGGCGCTGTCCACCGCCTGTTCCACCGCCGTGCCCAGCTTGTGGAGGCTTTGATCCATCTGCTTTTTCACGGCCCGGCGGCTGTTTTGGGGCGCCATCATCCCCGCCACCGCGCCGGCGGCTACGCCGGCGCCGATGCCGAGGAGAAATCCCGTGCTTTTCTTCATTTTGATTCACTCCTTTTCCGTGCGGCTACAGTTTGCCCGCCGGAGGCGGAAAAAATCCGCCCGCTCATTTGCCAAAGCCCGCCAAACGCGGTATACTATGGAAAATCATTTTTTCCGGGAGGAACCGCCATGACCATGATCTATTTGATCCGCCACGCCGAAGCGGAGGGAAATCTCTACCGCATCGCCCAGGGCCAGCACGAAAGCAACCTTACCGGCCGGGGACGGCGGCAAGTAAAGGCCCTGGAGCGCCGCTTCGCCGGCATCCCAATCGACGCCGTTTACGCCAGCGACCTCTACCGCACCCGGGCCACCGCCGCCGCTATTTATAAACCCAAGAACCTGCCCCTTCACCGCTGTCCGGGCCTCCGGGAGATCTGCGTGGGGGACTGGGAGGGCCGGACCTGGGGGGACATTGCCCGCTCCACGCCGGAGGCCATGGCGGACTTTGGCAGCCGGATGGACCGCTGGTCCATCCCCGGGGCGGAAACCCCGGCGGAGGTCCTGGCCCGGGTTCGGGCCGCCGTGGAGGAGATCGCCCGGAAAAACCCCGGGAAAACCCTGGCCCTCTTTTCCCACGGCTACGCCATCCGCCTCCTGCTGGCGAATCTCCAGGGCATCTCCCTGCGGGACACCGGAGAGAAGTCCCCCACCGGGGACAACACCGCCGTCTCCCTGCTGGAGTGGGACGGGGAGCGCCTCCGGGCAGTTTTTACGAACGACAACAGCCACCTGAAAACCCCCGAGTACCTGGCGGGGGAAAAATCCCCCCGCGCCAAGCGGTCCTACGCTCTGGAACCGGGCCTCTGGTTTCGCCCCTTGGAAGGTCCGGACGCGGCGGAACGCCTGTCCGCCGCCTGGGCAGCGGCAGGGGAGGCGGGGCCCGTCCCCGCCGCTCCGCTGACCCTGGAGGGTTTCTTGGGAGAAGAACCGGCGGGCCTGCTCCACATGGACCCGGAGGCGGGACAAATCTTCCTTGCCTATATTCGTCCGGACTGCCGGAGGCGGGGCCTGGGGATTCAGCTTCTGGGGCAGGCGGTGCAGCACACCCGCAGCCAGGGCGGGGAGGCGCTGGCCGCAGCCGCCGCTCCCGGCAGCCCGGGGGAGTCCTATCTCCGGGATTGCGGCTTCGTGCCGCAGGGAGAGGCGGCGGGCCGGACCCTCTGGCGGAAATTTATCGGCTTTGACCCGTCGGTTTAGGCCTCTCGTTAAGACTTCGTAAATTCCTTGTCCGCCTGTCAGGGTTTGACAAAGTTAGCGTTGACAAAACGTGTATGATTTTCTTATAGTAGTCTCACAGCTCATGGCTTCATAAAAGGGAGTAGCTTACGTTTCAAACGTGGCGTGGCTCGTCATCACGATGGTGATTGCCTTCAGGCGGAAAGCCTGGAAGCAGTCTGTGCCGTGTTTTGCGGCTGCCGCTTTTCGCGGCGGGCAGAACGGTTCAAATGAAAGAGGCACGATTCCTGTATTTTGGGACAGGAATTGTGCCCGCCATCCGGGCCCGCTGAAAAGCGAGACTTTTATCCCGTGGGACAACTGCCGGGTTTCCGCTGTTGTTCTGGGGGATAGAAGTCTCGCTGAATTTTTGGAAAGCGGTGGATTGTATGGAAATTTGGATTACGGTGCTGTTGTTTCTGCTGGGCCTGCTCCTGATTATCAAGGGCGGCGACTGGTTCCTGGACGGGGCCGTGTGGATCGCGGAGGCCACCGGCGTGCCCCGGTTTATCATCGGGGCCACCATTGTCTCCCTGGCGACGACCCTGCCGGAGCTGACAGTCTCCCTCACCGGCACCCTCCAGGGGGAGGTGGATCTGGCGGTGGGCAACGCCGTGGGCTCCGTCACGGCCAACCTGGGGCTAATCCTGGGGATCTCCCTGGTGTGCATTCCTTCGGTTGTCAAGCGCTCCCAGTTCCAATTGAAAGCCCTGCTCATGGTCTTCGGCGCGGCGCTGCTGCTGGTCCTCAGCCGGGGCGGCGTACTGAAAGCCCTGCCGGGCCTTTCGCTGTTCGTCATCTTCGGTATTTATATCTGGAGCAATCTCCGGGACGCGAAGAGCGGCATGGCGGAGAACCGGGAAACCCGTCCCAAGGGCCGCACCGTCTCCCGGCGGCAGATGATGGAAAAGCTGTTCCTCTTCGTCCTGGGCATCGCGGCCATCGTCACCGGCTCTCAGCTGCTGATCAACTACGGCAGCGAGCTGGCCCTGCTGATGGGGGTTCCCGCCAGCATCATCGGCGTGACCATGGTGGCGATCGGCACGTCCCTGCCCGAGCTGGTGACCACCCTGACGGCCATCGCGAAAAAGGAAGCCTCCATGTCCGTGGGGAACATCATCGGGGCCAACGTCATTGATTTGACCATGATCCTGCCGGTCTGCTCCGCCGTCAGCGGCGGGGCGCTGACCATCGGGGCCCAGACCACGGCCCTGGACATGCCCGCCTGCCTGCTGCTGTGCTGCGTGGCGGTGATCCCGCCCCTGGTGGCGGAGCGGTTCTACCGCTGGCAGGGCATGCTGATGCTGGGGCTCTACGCGGGATATGTGGTGCTTTTGGTCACTTGAACTTAGAACAAAAAGACCGGCGCGAAAACTCCGCGCCGGTCTTTTTGCTGTTCAGGACTCCTCCTCCAGCAGCCGCAGCCCCGCCAGATCCGTCACCGGCAGGGAAAAGGTCACGGCCTGGGCCTTTGTCTGCATTCCCGCCTGGGTCATGACGGCTTTCATGATGGGCTTGCGGTCCGCCTCCTTGGCCAGGATGAACACAAGCTCCTTCTCTGCCGCCAGGGACACGCCGAAAAACTTCCGGGCCAGCTCCGTCCCCGTGCCCTTGGCGTGAATCGTGGTGCCCCCGGCGGCCCCGGCGGAGCGGGCGGCGTCCATCACCTGATCGGTGTGGCCCCGGTTGGCGATGACCACGATCAGCTCGTGGGTAATCTCTTTGTCCATGTCGTCCTCCTCCGCCTGCCATGACAGCAGATAATCCCTGGCTCTGGCCCCGCCGACGCTGGAGATGGGCACGGCCATCAAAATTCCCCGCCCCGGCACATCCAGCCACAGCTCCCGGGCCGCTTTCCGCACCAGCCGCCTTGAACGGGGGGCCGCCAGCAGCAGCACCGCCTTTTCCGTGGCCTCCAGGCCCAGATAGTCCAGCACCTCCGTGGCGGCGGTGCCCTGTCCCAGGGCGGACAGCACCAAGGTAGCCCCTTGGTCCTGGAACCAGGCGGCAAACTCTCCGCCCCGGCTCCGGTCCGTGACGGCAATCATGAGGTCGGCCCGGTCCATGGGCGGTTCCCCCTTTCTTTCAGCGCTTCCGCGCGAAAATTTAGAACTTGTATTTGCGATCGGGGAATGCCGGATGGGTGAGGGATTTCCCCGTCAGACAAGGAAATTTTCCGCGGAAATTGACGCGGTACGGCGGGGAAAGACCCGCCCGGACGGCGTTCAACAATCACAAATACAGGCTCTCAATACGCAAGGTCGATGATCTCCTCGTCCTCCGCCGCCTGGGCCAGCTTCGCTTTATTGAGCTTCCACTGGTACACAAGGCCCAGGAGCTGAATGGTCAGCAGCGGCGTCATGGCCACCATGGCCACCACGCCAAAGGCGTCGGTGACGATATTCCCTCCCAAGGCCTCGCAGGCCCCCATGGCGAAGGGCAGGAGGAAGGTGGCCGTCATGGGTCCCGACGCCACGCCTCCGGAGTCGAAGGCGATGGAGGTGAATATTTTCGGCACGAAGAAGGACAGTACCACCGCCAGCAGATACCCCGGCACGAGAAAGAGGAAAATGGACGCCCCGGTAAGAACCCGGACCATGGCAAGGCCGATGGACGCCGCCACGCCGATGGACAAACTGGCGCTCATGGCGCCGCCGGGAATCGCCCCGGCGGTAATTTCCTCTACCTGGCGGTTCAGCACGTGGACCGCCGGCTCCGCTTGGACAATGAACCAGCCCATCAGCATGCCGGTAGGCACCAGCAGCCAGTTAAAAGGCAGGGCGGCGATCTGCCGGCCCAGATACGTCCCCGCCGGAAGGAAGCCCACGTTAACCCCCGTGAGAAAGAGGGCCAAACCAATATAAGTATACAGGAGTCCGATGGCGATTTTCAAGACCTTCTTCCGCTTCAGCCGCAGGGCGGCGGCCTGAAACAGGCCGAAGAATGCGGCGATGGGAAAGAGGCTTTTGAAGACCTCCACCGCGTACTCCGGAAAGGCGGAGAGGAACAGCCCTCCCAGCTCCCGGCTGTCCGCCGCCTGGGGCATAGGGGAGGGGCTGTAGGCCCCGGAGGCGGGGAAGATCATGGCCAGAATCAGCACCGCCAGAATGGGCCCCACGGAGCACAGGGCCACCAGGCCGAAGCTGTCCTGGGCGGCGTTTTCATCGCTTCGGATGGAGGACACGCCAAGCCCCAAGGCCATGATAAAGGGCACCGTCATAGGCCCGGTGGTGACCCCGCCGGAATCGAAGGCCACCGCCAGGAAATCCCCCGGCACAAAGAACGCCGCCAGAAGGAACACCAGAGCATAGGACCCGATCAGCAGCCACTGGAGGGAAACCTGGAACAAAATGCGCAGCAGGGCCACCACCAGGAACACCCCCACTCCGGCGGCCACGGCCCCCACCAAAACGGCGTTGGGAATGCCGGGAACCTGGGAGGCCAGGACCTGGAGGTCCGGTTCCGACATGGTGACCACCACGCCGATCAGGAAGCTGACAGAGACGATCACCCAGATTTTCCGGGAGTTCGCCATGTGGGCGCCCACCTGTTCCCCGATGGGAGTCATGGCGGCCTCCGCCCCCAGGGTAAAAAACCCCATACCCAGAATCAGCAGCACCGCCCCCGCCAAAAAAGCCAGCAGGGCGTCCACCGGCAGGGGGGCCACGGTGACGCAGAGGACCAGCACAATGGCCGTAATGGGCAGCACGGAGGCCAGCGCCTCCCGCACCTTTTCTCCCAGCACCATTTTTGTGCGTCCAAGCCTGCCCACGCATTCCGCCTCCCCTTGCGTTTGATATGGTCTACTTTAGCACAAAACAGCCTCTTTCCGCAAGGAAATCCGGCGTTCTTTACGGGAAATTTACACCTTGCCGCCCATATCCCAAAAAAGCGGTTGCATTTTCCGGCGCTTTTTAGTAGAATACATGTTTGACAGCACTGTCGGAACATCCCAGCGGCTCCGCCGCTGAAACACGAGGTAACGCCATGAATCTGAAAGAAGTCAGCGAACTCCGCCGCCGTTTCCGGCCGGAGAAATCCGCCGTCAGCCGGGTCTACGGCTGCTATGTCAACGGCTCCAGCCGGGAAATTATCTCCTACCTGGACGAGTCCCTGGGAAATATGCCCCAGGAGGAGGCGGAGAAATACCTGAGCCTCCTGAAAAAGTCCCTCTCCGGCGCTCTGGGAAAAAATCTCATTGACGTGGTCTTTTCCACCCGGCAGGTGGCGGACAGCGACGAGCACCGCCTCCTTTCCGCTCTCCGGGAATCCGGGCTCAAGGACGGGGAAATTCGGGAAACCTTTTACCGCACGGTTACCGGCGCCCTGGACATGGGGGACAGCAACTATTTGATCCTTCTGGCCTGCGACACTTATGACGTGCCCCATCGGGGCGGGGACGGGGAAATGGATCCCGACGGGTCCGACCAGGTCTTTTCTTACATCGTATGCAGCGTCTGCCCGGTGAAAAACTGCAAAATGGAGCTGGGCTACTTCCCCGGCGAGAACGAATTCCACAGCTGTGCCGCCGGGCAGATCGTCTCCGCCCCGGAGCTGGGCTTTCTCTTCCCCGCCTTTGACGGCCGGGCGGCGAATATTTACAACGCCCTCTTCTACTCCCGGAAGCCGGATCAAATTCACCAGGAGTTCCTGGACGCGGTTTTCCACACGGAACCCCCCATGTCCGCCGCCGAGCAGAAGGAGGCCTTTGAGGGGGCCCTGGCCGGAGCGCTGGAGAACACATGCAGCCTGGAGGTAATTCAGGCGGTTCACGGGCGGCTGCTGGAGAAAATCGAGGCGAATCGCGAAGACAAAGAGGCGGAACCCCTGGCCCTCTCCGCCGGGGAGATCGGCGGCATCCTCCGGGACTGCGGCGTGCCGGAGGAGCGGGCGGAGGTGTTTCAACAGCAGTGCGGCCAGGCTTTCGGCGGGGCAGCGCTGAACCCGGAGAACCTGATCGACGCCAAGCGCTTCGACGTGAAGACGGAACAAGCGACCATCTCGATCGATCCGGCCTACAGTTATCTGGTGGAAACCCGAATCATCGACGGGCGGAAGTATCTGCTGATCCCCGCCGGGGAAGGCGTGGAGGTCAACGGCCTCAGCGTGGGGCTGGAAGCGGGGAACCCGGAGAAATAAGCAAGCCCCCGGCCGGGGGCCGCTTCAGGCGGTCAAGCAATATGTTTGACAGCCTGAGCAAGTTTTTCAGGCCCTAAAAAGCTCTGAAAAACTTCTGATTCAAAACGAGAGGAACCCCTCCCGGGTTCCTCTCGCAGCGCTCTTCCTTCTCATCACTCGCGTTTTTACCATTTTTCAACAGGCTGAGCAGCCCCGGCCGGGGCTGCTTTCTTATCCCATCTCACGCCTGCACGTCAACTTCCCCGCCTGGGGCCGCTTCCGCCGTTGCCGCGGCGTACTGCTGGGCCACGGTTTCCATAGAGGGCTGGATCGAAGCTCCCAGCTTCTGGGCCTGCTCCCGGAGCTCCATGTCCACGGCGGCAATCTGGGCCTGCATCCGATTGTCCACTTCCGCCTCCCGGAGGTAGCCGGACTCCCGAATCCGCCGCATGGCCTGTTTGCGCAACAGCTCCTGCTTCTGGCGGCGGGCCTCCCGGCTCTTTTTCTCCTGAAGCAGTTTTTTCTGCCGGTCCTGGGCAAGTTTCTCCCGGTCCAGTTCCCGGTTCTTCTTCCCCGCCCGCTGGACGGCCTTCTGAAGCTGATTAATCGCGGCCTGAATGCGCTTGGCGTTGTCCGGGTCCGTCTGCTTGGCGGCTTTCAGCCGGGCGATTTGCCGCCGGGCAAATCCGGCGGCGGCGTTGACCTCCGAGGGCCGCCGGGCCCTGGCCAGCCGGGCATAGGCCTCCATGGGCGCGTCGCCGTAGCGGGGCTTGGGCTTGGCGGCGTTGAACTGGTCCCGGGTGGCCTGGGCCTTCTCCCGGGCGTCCCGCATCATCTCGTAGAGATCGGGGCCGGAGTCCTTCCTCTCCTTTGTCTGGGCGGCGGAGGCACTCTGGGCCTGTCGGGAAGAGGCCCCAGAGGCGGCGCTGTTCACTTGCATATTACTCATGGCGGGGCCTCCTGTCCCTATGCTGTGTACACTTATATTTATTATATCGGCAAAACGCCGAAAAAGTGAAGGGACCCCAGGAAATTTTTGTCTTCACCGCCCGGCGTCTGTTTTAAAGCCGGCGGAACGCCGGATTGAGGCGGTTTTTTCTGACAGGCAAGGCGCTTCGGCCCGGGAATCCTGACGGATTTCAAGCCGAAGAAACGCAGTATGGCGGAAAAAGACGCCCCGAGACGGCGTTTAGAGAGTTTGAAGACACCCTCCAAACCGGCGGGAGAAACTTTCGCAGCGGTGGATTTTTCCTCAAAAACGTGCTATGCTGTATTATCATCTCTCAGAGAGGAGGCCCTTCCATGAACCTGTCCGAGCTCCTGGCGGCATACCCCGCCGCCGGGCTTTTCTACACGTCCTTCGTCCGCTTCCTCTTTCCCGTCCTGGCGGGGGCTATCCTCTGGCGGGCCGTCCGGTCCCTCCTCCGCCTCCCCCACACGCCGGAAACCTGGGGCCAGCTGAGCCTCCCCGGCGGGGGAGCCGTGCCCCTGACCCACTGGGAGAACATCCTGGGCCGGGGAAAGAGCGCCGACGTGCGGCTGAACTACCCCAGCGTCTCCCGCCAGCACGCCGCCCTCTGCCGCAGCGAGGAGGGCCTTTGGACCCTCTACGACCTGGACTCCAAGGGCGGAGTCCTCCTCAACGGGGAGAAGGTGGAGGGCTCCGCCCCCATTCAAATGGGGGACCGGGTGGAGCTGGGGGGCGTGCCCCTGCTGTTCCTGCCCCAGACTGTGGAGGAGCGGGAGGAACAGGCTGAAAAGCGCCGGGCAGAGCGCCCCGCTTCCATGTGGCCCTCCTTTCTCTGGCTCACCGTGCTTCAGCTTCTGACCTGCGTGCAGCTGATGATTGCCTCCGGAGGGGAGGGTTCCCTTGCCATACCCGGGGCCTTCCTGGGGCTGACGGCGGTGATGTGGCTCTATGCCGCCGCCCTGCGGCTCAGCCGGTGCGTGGGCTTCGAGATGGAAACCATCGCCTTCTTCCTCTCTACGCTGTCCCTGGCGGTCACCGCCTCCAGCGCGCCGGGGAGCCTCTATAAACAGCTCCTGGCCGTGGTGCTGGGACTGGGGCTCTTTTTGACCCTGGGAATTTTCCTCCGGGACCTGGGCCGGGTCCAGCGGAACCGCTGGGTGATGGCGGCGGCGTCCATCGGCCTTTTGGCCGTGACGCTGGCGCTGGGAAACCGGAAATACGGCGCGGTAAACTGGATCTCCCTGGGGCCCTTGAGCTTTCAGCCTTCGGAGATCGCCAAGATCTCATATATCTTCGCCGGGTCCGCCACGTTGGAGCGGCTGTTCCGCAAGCGGAACCTGACCCTCTTCATCGTCCTCACCGGCGTCTGCGTGGGACTTCTGGGACTGATGAGCGACTTTGGCACGGCGGCGGTCTTCTTCGTCACCTTCCTGGTGCTGGCCTACCTCCGCTCCGGGGACTTTGCCGCCCTGTCCCTGATTTGCGGCGGGGCGGTCTTTGGGGCGGGCATTATTGTGAAGTTCAAGCCCTACATCCTGGACCGCTTTGCCGCCTGGGGCCATGCCTGGGCGGACGCCTCCGGCCGGGGATACCAGCAGACCCGCACCATGTCCGCCGCAGCCTCCGGGGGCCTTTTGGGCATGGGGGCGGGAAACGGCTGGCTTCACCGGGTCCCGGCGGCGGACACGGACCTGGTATTCGGGATGCTCTGCGAAGAGTGGGGACTGATTATCGCGTTTTTCGCCGTGGGGTCCATTGCCGCCCTGGCGTTCTTCACCGTCCGGGCCTGCCGGGCGGGGCGAAGCAGCTTCTACTGCCTGGCCGCCTGTGCCGCCGGCTCTCTGCTGGTATTTCAAACCTGCCTGAACGTGTTCGGCTCCGTGGACATCCTGCCCCTGACGGGGGTGACCTTCCCCTTTGTCTCCAACGGCGGCTCCGCCATGATCTCCGCCTGGGGGCTGCTGGCCTTTTTGAAGGCCACCGATACCCGGGACAACGCCAGCTTCGGCGTCAAAAACTCCACTTCATTCCGTCCGGCTTAACGCCGGACATCCATTTCGTTTCGTTTCCTCCGCCTCCTTCAGGGGGGAGCAGGCTCCCCCTTGAGCAACCCCCACCCCTGCGGGGGGACGAGGGACGGGAGGCGGGGAAGGAGACGGGAGACGAGGAGGGTTCTGCAAGGAGGTACGACTTATGAAGAAAATTGAAAACCGGGCCTTTGTCTGCCTGCTGCTGGCTTTGGCGCTGGGGGCGGGGATGATCCTCTTCCTCTTCCGCTATCTCACCCAGGGGGGAAGCTGGGCCTCCTCCGCCTTCAACCGCCATCTTTACAACACCCAGGGCCAGCTGACCGCCGGGACCGTGCTGGACCGGGACGGGGACGTGCTGTCCTCCGCCGAAAACGGGGAGCGGACTTACTACGACAGCGAAACCGTCCGCAAAGCCACCCTCCACGCCGTGGGGGACCTTCAGGGCAACATCGGAACCGGGGCGCTGAACGCCTTTGCCGGAAAGCTCACAGGCTGGAATCTCGTGAATGGCGCCTTTGGCGCCGGACGGGGCGGGGAGTTGACCCTGACCATCGACGCCCGGTACAACTACGAAGCGTATCAGGCGCTGAACGGCCATGCCGGGACCGTAGCGGTCTACAACTACAAGACCGGAGAAATCCTCTGCATGGTATCCGCGCCCAGTTACGACCCCCTGAACGTCCCGGAGGACATTGAAACCAACGACCGCTGGAAAGGAGCCTATGTGAATCGTTTCCTCTCCTCCGCCTTCACCCCCGGTTCCGTCTACAAAACCGTCACGCTGGCCGCGGCGCTGGAACTTCTGCCGGACCTGGAAAACCGGACCTGGAACTGCGCCGGCTTCCTCCAGATCAGAGACGAAACCATCGTCTGCTCCGGCGTCCATGGGGAGCAGGATATCGCCGCCGCCTTCGCCAACAGCTGCAACTCCGCTTTCGCTGAAATTGCCGTGGAGCTGGGGGCGGACGCCCTTCAAAAGCACACGGAGAAAGCGGGCCTTACCGCAAGCTGCCGTCTGGACGGCCTGTCCACCGCCAGGGGCTCTTTTGACTGGGACCTCTCGGAGGGCCGCTTGGGCTGGGCCGGAGTGGGACAGGACAAGGACCTGGTAAACCCCTGCGCCCTGATGGTCTACATGGGAGCCGTGGCAAACGGCGGCAGGGCGGCGGAGCCCTACCTGATCCTCCAGACGAAAAACGGTCTGGGGATTCCCTCCCTGCCCCGCTGGAGCCACAAGACCCGGACCCTGATCGACTCGGGCACGGCGGGGAAACTTGCGGAGCTGATGGCGGGGAACGTGGAGAGAACCTACGGCAGGGAACGCTTCCCCAACATGGACCTCTGCGCCAAGTCCGGCACTGCCGAGGTGGGGGAGGGGGAGGCCCCTCACGCCTGGTTCGCCGGGTTTTTGCGGAACGCGGACGCGCCCTATGCCTTTGTGGCTCTGGTGGAACACGGCGGCGGCGGCAGCAGCGTGGCGGGAAATGTGGCGGCCCGGGTCCTGGACGTCATCGTAAACGGCTATACCAAGTGATTGCTAATTGTAAATTTATATATTTAATCAACGGAGGGTATACAAATGAAGCGAAAAAACTCCCTGCTTTTGCAGGGCGTGAAGCAGCTGAACCTGGGAGCCATGGTTTCCGGAATTGGCTTTTTGCTGTATCTGGGGGCATCCGTCCTGGGGCTCACCGGGGCGGCGGATCTCCTGTCGCTGGTATTTGCCCTGGTGTCCCTGTATGTCTTTGCCTCCGCGGCAGAGGGACGGCGGAAGGACAAGGAAGCGGTAAGCTATAATCTCCTCTGGGGGACGGGGGCCCTGGCGGCGCTGGCCTGCCTGTGTGCGGCCGCCGTCCTCCGGCAGCGTCTGGGCGGCTGACACCAGGGTTTTTGTCGAAACCCCTTGCATTTTTCCCCGGGACTGAGTAAAGCAGAAAATGGAAATACCCCGCGGCCCTATACGCGTGAAACGGCCACCCAGCACAGCAGAATTACCTGCGCCACACGCTTATTATACCCCCCCCCCCACCTTTTGAAGGGTGTTCTGAGAACCTGTATTCACAACTGTTGAACGCTGTTTGAGCGGTTCTTTCCCCACCAGGACTTCGTCAATTTCCCTTGCCTGGCGAGAAAATTCCTCACGCGTCCGGCATCCCCCGGTATGAATACAGGTCCCACGCTGTGCGTCCGCGTTTTACGGGGGGCTGAGTACGACATTTGCTTCGGTGCCCGGCCCGCGATATGGTTCCGGCGGACGCCCGGACGGCGGGGAAAGCACCTATGTCCCTTTCCAACGGAACGTGTCCCGCCGCCGGGGGTTCCGTCCGCCGGAACACACGAAAAAGAGAGGCCCGGGAAAATTCCCGGGCCTCTCTTTATGGCAGTATCGCAATTCTGCGTTGCCGCCGCTCCGGCCTGGTTGACCGCCAGATTGCCAGAGCGGGCGAACGCTTTTTCCGCTGCTTTTCCCCTTCGGGGACGTACTCCATAAGATTTCGCTTCGCGAAATCAAGTGTCGTTGCCGTCTCTCGAAAAACCCAACTCAGAACGCGGGGACCACCGCGCCGCCGAAGGTGTTGTTGATATAGTCCTTGACCGTGTCGGACTGGAGGGCCTTCACCAGGGCCTGGACGGCCTCGTTGTTTTCGTTCCCCTCTTTGACCGTCAGGATGTTCACATAGGGGGAGTCGGCGGCCTCGATCACCAGGGCGTCCTCCACGGGGTTCAGGCCGGCGCCCAGGGCGTAGTTGGAGTTGATGGCGGCAATGTCCACCTCATCCAGGGCGGCGGGAACCTGAGCGGCCTCCAGCTCCACAAATTCCAGGTTCTTGGGGTTCTCGGCGATGTCGTTGGGGGTGGCCTCCAGATTGGAGCTGTCCTTGAGCTTGATGAGGCCCTGGGCCTCCAGCAGCAGCAGGGCCCGGCCCTCGTTGGTGGGGTCGTTGGGGACGGCTACCTTGCCCCCGTCGGGAATGGCGTCCAGGGAGGCGGAATTGCCCGCGTACAGGCCCATGGGCTCGATGTGGACGCCGGCCACGCTCACCAGGTGGGTCCCCCGCTCGGCGTTGAAGTTATCCAGATAGGGGACATGCTGGAAGTAGTTGGCGTCCTCGTCCCCGTCCTCCACGGCGGTGTTGGGCACCACATAGTCGGAGTACTCCGTGACCACCAGGTCGATGCCCTGCTCTTTCAGGAGACCTACGCACTGGTTCAGAATCTCGGCGTGGGGGGTGGGGGAGGCGGCGACCTTCAGGGTCGTGGTCTTCTTGCCGCCGCAGGCGGCCAGGGACAGGGCCAGAACCAGGGCCAGGGTCAGAGCAAAAATCTTCTTTTTCATGTTGTGTTCCTCCAATTTTAAAAACAATCAGCTTGTTCCGAATGTCTTCGGTACGCGGGGCGTCCCGCCTTCCGGCGCGGCCTCCGTCCCCTCTGCGCGCGTGAGGGATGGGGAGGGAAGCGTCTGGGAAGGGAAGCGCCTTTTTTATTTCAAACGCTTGTCGATGCGCACCGACAGGCGGCTGAAAACGGATTGGACCGCTTGGACGATAACGATCAGGATGATGACCGTCACCCACATGACGGAGGGGACGTTGCGCTGGTGCCCGTAGCGGATGGCCAGATCCCCCAGGCCTCCCGCGCCCACCATGCCGGCAATGGCAGTATAGCCCACAATGGCGATCAAGGTGATGGAGCCCCCCAGAATCAGGGAGGGCATGGCCTCCGGCAGGTAGACCTTCCAGACGATCTGGAAGGTGGAGGCCCCCATGGACTGAGCCGCCTCAATGACCCCGGCGTCCACCTCGCTGAGGGAGGTTTCCACCATCCGGGCCACAAAGGGAGCGGACGCCACCACCAGGGGCAGGATGGCCCCCCGGAGGCCCAGCCGGGTTCCCATGACCAGCTTGGTGAAGGGGAAGAGGGCCACCATCAAAATGGCGAAGGGGAAGGAACGGCCGATGTTGATGATCCATCCCAGCACGGCGTTGACGGGCCCGTTGGGCCGAATGCCGTGGGGCTGGGTCAGCACGGAGATCACACCCATGGGCAGGCCGATCAGATAGGCGAAGAGGGTGGACGCGGCGGTCATGACCACGGTGTCCAGGATGCCCTCGGCCAGGATGCCGCCGTACTCCGCCCAGAAGGCGGATGTGAAGATTTCAGCCACGGTACTCCACCTCCTCCACGGTAATGTAGGGCTGCGCCCGGATATAGCTCAGGGCCTTGGCGGCCTCATTGGGGTCGTCGGGGAGGCTCAACAGCATGGTTCCCGTAGCCCTGCCGCCGACGCTGCGGGTGTCCGCGCCCAAAATGCTGACCTTTACGCCGCAGTCAATGGCCAAAGAGGCAATCAGGGGCTGGCCCACCGTGCCGCCGTTGAAGGAAACACGGGCGGCCCGGGTGCCCACAGGATACTGAGAGACGCTGGCCCCGCCGGGGTACACCAGCCGCCGGGCGGCGTCGGTGGAAGGATTGGAGAAAATGTCCTGCACCGGCCCCAGCTCGGCCACGCTGCCGCCGTCCAGAATGGCAACCCGGGAGCAGATGGCCTCAATCACGCTCATCTGATGGGTAATCACCACCACCGTGACCCCCAGCTTGGCGTTTAGATCTTTCAGCAGCTCCAGAATGGAGACGGTGGTAGTGGGGTCCAGGGCGGAAGTCGCCTCATCGCAGAGGAGGACCTTGGGGTCTGTCGCCAAGGCCCGGGCCACGGCCACCCGCTGTTTTTGCCCGCCGGAGAGCTGGGCCGGATAGGCACCCGCCTTGTCCCCCAGGCCCACCAGGTCCAGCAGCTCCGCCGCCCGTTTCTCCGCCTGGGCCCTGGAAGCCCCGGCAATTTCCATGGGAAAGCACACATTTTTCAGGCAGGTCCGCTGCATCAGCAGGTTGAAGCTTTGGAAAATCATGGTGACTTTCCGGCGCTGGAGCCGCAGTTCCTTTTCCGGGAGGGCGGTGATGTCCTTCCCGTCCACGATCACGGTGCCGGAGGTGGGCCGTTCCAGAAGATTCATGCACCGGACCAGGGTGGATTTTCCCGCGCCGGAGAGGCCGATGATGCCGAAAATCTCCCCCGGCTGAATGTCCAGGCTGATGCCGGTCAAGGCGCGGACCTCGTCCGGCCCGCCGCCGAAATTCTTGCTCAGATTCCGGATTTGAATGATGGGTTCGCTCACGATAGCAGCTCCTTTATGGAAAAGTCACGAACAAACAAAAAGCCCTTGAAGCGTTCAGCTTCAAGGACGAACGTAATCTTACGCCGTGGTACCACCTTGATTCGCGCGCCTCTTCGCAGAGGCGGCCTTACAGAGTGCCGACACACTCCCGCGCTGTCACGGGCGCTCCCGTCGCGGCCTATGTCCCCGGGACAGTCGGCGGCGCAACTCCAAGACCATGTTCGGCCGGCCCTTCCGTACCCCTTTTCACCAACCGGGGCTCTCTTTGACGTATCGTCCGGCGTACTCTTCCCTTCATCGTCTTTGCGGCTATGAAATTGTTTGAAGTAGTTTGAAGTTTACACGGTTTTCCCTGATTTGTCAACGGCGAAGCGCACAGAAAGCCCCCCTCTGTTTCGAAAAAATACCGGCAAAGCGCACAAATCCAAGGACGGGAAGAAAAAATTTTCCCGGAAAAGAAGAATCGGATTGCGCGCCGGCGGCAAAACTGGTATCATGGACTGACATGGTGTTTCACGTGAAACCAAGGATTGCAAGGAGGGGACGGTCAGTGGAAAAACGGAGGCGGCGGGCCCACTGGCTCCGGGACTTCCTCTGCGGCGTTTTGATCGGCGCGGGGGCCATTCTTCCCGGAGTTTCCGGCGGCGTGCTGGCGGTGGTGTTTGACGTCTACCGGCCTTTTATGGAAATGCTGACCCGGCCCCGGAAAGCGGTCCCTCAATACTGGCGGATGCTGATTCCCCTGGGGCTGGGCTGGGCCGCGGGCTTCATGGGCATCGCCAAGGGCATCTCCGCCGCTATGAGCCTCTCCGACGCGGTGACTTACTGGTTGTTTATCGGCCTGATCGCAGGCACCGCCCCTTCCCTCTTTCGGGAGGCCGGGAAGGAGGGGCGGTCCTCCGCCGCCTGGGGGAGCTTCCTGCTCTGCGCGGCCGCGGTTTTCGCCGGGCTGTTTTACGTCAGCCGGGTGGTTCACGTCCAGGTGGAGCCCAGCTTCTGGTGGTACAACTTCTGCGGGGCGCTGTGGGGCATGGGGGTGGTGATCCCCGGCATGACCTCCTCCTCCATGATGATGGCCCTGGGGCTGTATCAGCCCATGCTGGAGGGTTTGGCGCGGCTGGATTTCCTGGTTCTCTCCGCCGCCCTGCCGGGGATGTTTTTGACCATCGCGCTGCTGGCGCGGCTGGTGACCTGGTTTTTCCGGCGGCATTACGCCGTGGCCTTCCACGGGATTTTGGGCTTTGTCATGGCTTCCACCCTGGTCATTATTCCCACAGACTACACCGGTCCGGGGGAAATAGCCCTTTCCGCTGTTTTGTGCGCCGCCGGGTTTGGGCTGGCCTTCTTTCTGGCAAGAATGGACAAGCGGGGAGAGGAAACGAAAAAACGCTGATGGATTTTTCCGGCGCCGAAGCGCCTCGCCCAACGAAAAAATCCGCTTTCATCCCGCATTCCGCCAATTTTCAAACAGGCCTATCCTCTGCTCAAATAGGCGCGCACCGCGGCCCGGGCCTCCCGGGCCGCTTTTTCCTCGTCCACGCCGGTGAGGTGTCCGTCCCGCGCCACCACTTTCCCGTTTACCACTGTGGCGTCCACCGGCCCTTTGAAGCCCACGGTGCCAAGCATCGACTTTACGTCCAGGTCCGCCCCCACCAGCTCCAGCCGGTCCCGGCGGATCAGAAAGAGGTCCCCGGCCTTTCCCACCTCCAGGGAACCGATGTCCGCCCGGCCCAGCACCCGGGCGCTGCCCCGGGTGGCGATTTTCAAAAGATCATAGCCGCTGGGGGCCTTCTCACTGGAACACAGGCGGTGGAGCAGGTAAGCCGCTCGAAGTTCTTCCAGAAGATTGGACCCGTCGTTGCTGGCGCTGCCGTCCACGGCCAGCCCCACCGGGACCCCCAGCTCCAGCAGATCGGGAATCCGGCACACGCCGGAGGAGAGCTTCATGTTGGAGATGGGGCAGTGGGCCACGCCGGTGCCCGTATCCGCCAGCAGCTTTAATTCCTGATCGTTGAAGTGGATGCCGTGGGCATACCACACGTCCGGGCCCACCCAGCCCAGATCTTCCATATAGGCCAGGGGGCGTTTTCCGTATTTCTCCAGAACATATTCCTCCTCATCCTTCGTCTCACATAGATGGGTGTGGAGCCGGACTCCCAAATCCCGGGCCAGCAAAGCGGACTGGCGCAGCAGCTCCGCCGACACGCTGAAGGGGGAGCAGGGGGCCAGAGCCACCGTGCGCATGGAATTAAAGGAGGGATCGTGGTATTTTTCCACTGCCGCCTGACTGTCCCGCAGAATCTCATCCACAGTCTGGACCACGCTGTCCGGCGGCAGACCGCCGTCCTTTTTGCTCAAATCCATGCTGCCCCGGGAGGCGGACATCCGGATTCCCAAGTCCCCGGCGGCGGCAAACTGTGCCTCCAGCAGGTCCCCGGACCCGCCGGGAAAGACATAGTGGTGGTCAAAACAGGTGGTGCATCCGGTTTTCAGCAGCTCTCCCAGACCCACAATGGAGCTGTGGTAAATGGTTTCGCCGTCCAGGTTCTTCCAAATCTCATACAGCGCCCGCAGCCAGTCGAACAGCTCCAGATTCTGCACCTGAGGCAAATTCCGGCTGAAGGTCTGGTAGAGGTGGTGGTGCGTGTTGATCAGCCCCGGATAAACGATACAACCCGCGGCTTCCAGCGTCTCACCGGCCTCCCAGTCACCCGGTCCCATAGCGGCGATGATGCCGTTTTGGATCAAGATGCTGGCGTTTTCCAGCACCGAATCGCCGCCGTCACAGGTGACCACGGCGGAGGCGTTTTTGATCAAAAGGCTGCTCATATGAAATCCTCCCATGTCCGCAAAATACGCCAAACAAAAAGACTACAGGCTTTGGGCCGGGCCCAAAGCTTGTAGTCAACTGTTCAGGCAGTTGGTAGAAACGCTCATCCAATTATGAGCTTATACAAGCGATCTCTTCCACCTCATTATAAAGCGGCCGGAACCGCTTGTCAAGGGACTTTCCACCCCGGGGAGTGTCCCGTTGCGCATTTTGTAACCGGGCCATCGTGTAGGGGCCGCCCCCCGGCGGCCTGCCGGTACAGGGATTGGGCCCCGCATCGGGCCGCCCAAGGGGGCGGCCCCTACAGGATCAAATCTCCCCATTGGACACGCCCTCCACCCCGGCCCCCTCCGCCGGTAGTCCGGCGTTGCGAGTTCCGGCGGGAATTTCGGAGCTGGAACGGCCGGACAATTTGAATATTACTCCCCCTTCCCTCAACCGGGAACCCGGCGAAGCGGTCCCCGGTTGAAGGCGAAGAAATTCCCCCTCCGGCGGACTTTCCGCCAAAGGCGGGAAGCGCAGCGGCAAGGGGAATTTCCGAGCTGGCGGAGATGGAGAGATTCGAACTCTCGCGCGCTTTTTAGGCGCCTACCGCATTTCGAGTGCGGACCCTTCAACCACTTGGGTACATCTCCCTATATTCTCTTTTCCAGGAAATCTGTCAGCAAACTGTTGGCGCCCCTGGAAGTCTTGCAGCGGCGAGAACCTTAAAAAGCTCTGAATTTCATGCGGCTTCACCGCTTCCGGCCGGACGCTCCGCCGTGGGGATTTCCAGTGGGGACCCTTCAGCCGCTTGGGTACATCTCCGGCTTGCAGCGGCTGCTTTCATTATTATGCCACACTTTCCCCGCTGTTGCAAGGGGGCGGAGAAAATTTCCCCGCCCCCTTGCTCACCGTCCGTACAGGAACGCGTCGCATTTCAGCATCCCGTTGTACAGCTTCCGTTTTTTGTCCGCCGGACGCCCAAAGCACCGCTCAAACTCCGTGTGAGAGCTCAGCACAATCACCCGCCACTTGGGGGGCAGGTCCTCCAGCGCCTTCCCAAAAGCCCGGTACAGCGCTTCCGCCTCCTGTTTCTCCAGCAGCCGCTCGCCGTAGGGCGGGTTTGTCACCAGCTGTCCATATTCGCTGTCCCGGCGGAACTTTCCCGCGTCCGCCACTTCAAAGCGCACGCAGTCCTCCACCCCGGCCAGGGCCGCGTTGTGCCGGGCCAGCTCCACTGCCGCCGGGTCAATATCTCCGCCCCAGATGTCGTATGTGCCGTGGAATTCCATATCTGCGGCCTCTTCCGCCGCGTCCATCCACAGCTTGGGTTCTATGGACTTCCACCGCTGGGCGGCAAAGCGCCGGTCCAGGCCGGGAGCCCGGTTCTTGGCAATCAGCGCCGCCTCAATGGGAATGGTGCCAGACCCGCAGAAGGGGTCGCAAAAGGGGTCCTTTCCCCGGTAGCGGGACAGCGCCACCAGGGCCGCCGCCAGCGTTTCCCGCAGCGGCGCGCCCATATTTTGGGCCCGGTAGCCCCGCTTGTACAGCCCTTCGCCGGAGGTGTCCAGGTACAAGGAGGCCCGGTCCTTGATGATGGCAAACTGAATCTGATACCGGTTTCCCGTCTCCGGCAATGTCTCGCAGCCATAGGCGTTCCCCAGCCGCTTCGCCACCGCCTTTTTCACGACGGCTTGACAGGCGGGGATGGAATGGAGCGCAGAGTTTAGAGCGTATCCCTTTACAGGAAACTCTCCCTCACGGGGGATGAACTCCTCCCAAGGCAGGGCCAGCACCCCTTGAAACAAGGATTCGAAGTCCGGGGCGGGAAAGAAGCCCAGCTCCATCAGCACCCGGGCGCCGCAGCGCAGATTCAAATTCAGCCGGGGAATGTCCGCCAAGGTCCCGTCACAGTGAACCCGGCCGTTTTCCGCCCGGACGCCTTTCAGGCCCAGGCGCTTCATCTCGCCGGACACAAGAGCCTCCAGACCCAGAAGACAGGGGACTGTCAATACCAAACGGAGCCCCTCCTTTTTTATTCTGATAGCTCAGTATAGCAGGAGTTTGGAGGGTTTTCAACTCCCCCGCCGGGGGAAGTTTGTGAATTGTTACTGAAATGAAACACTTTTTTCCCGGGGAGTATGCTATACTGTAAAGGAAATCTAAGCCCGACTTGAAAGGAGGCGTCCCAATGAACATTTTCATCTGGCTGTGGCTGGGAGCGATCGTCCTCTTCGGCGTGGCCGAAGTGGTCACCGAAGGCATGGTTTCCATCTGGTTTGTAGCCGGGTCCCTGGCGGCCCTGTTCACCTGTATGTCCGGCTGGGCCCTGGGAGGACTCACCCCCGGAGCCACCCAAGTATTGGTGTTCGCGGTGGTGTCCGCCGCGGCGCTGGTGCTCACCCGGCCCCTGGTCCGGCGCTTTATGACCCGGCCCCATATCCCCACAAACCTGGACCGGGTTCTGGGCATGGTGGCCAAGGTTACGGAGCCTGTGGACAACAACCGGGCCTCCGGTTCCGTCTACGTGGACGGTAAAACCTGGACCGCCCGCAGCGCCGACGGTTCCGTCATTCCCGCCGGAACTCAGGTAATCGTGCAGAAGATCGAGGGCGTCAAGCTCCTGGTCCAATATTCAGAAAAAGTGGAGGTAACAAAGTAATGTGGTGGATTCCCGTTTCCGTCGTCATTGTCCTGCTGGTCATCCTGATTATTTCCAACGTCCATATCGTCCAACAGTCCCGGGCCTATGTGGTGGAGTGGCTGGGCCAGTTCCACGCCGTTTGGAACCAGGGCCCTCACGTCAAGGTTCCCTTTGTCATGCGGGTGGTGAAAAAAGTTTCCCTGAAAGAGCAGGTGGCGGACTTCCCGCCTCAGCCCGTCATCACCAAGGACAACGTCACCATGCAGATCGACACGGTGATCTATTTTCAGATTACCGACCCGAAGCTCTATACCTATGGCGTGGAGCACCCCATGAACGCCATTGAAAACCTGACGGCCACGACTCTGCGGAACATCATCGGCGACATGGACCTGGAGCAGTCCCTCACCAGCCGGGACATCATCAACTCCCGGATGCGGGCCATCCTGGACGAGGCCACCGATCCTTGGGGCATCAAAGTCAACCGGGTGGAGCTGAAAAACATCATTCCCCCCAAGGACATCCAAAACGCCATGGAAAAGCAGATGAAGGCCGAGCGGGAGCGCCGGGAGTCCGTCCTTCAGGCCAAGGGCCAGAAGGAATCCCAGGTGCTGGTAGCCGAAGGCGAGAAGCAGGCGGCCATCCTCCGGGCCACGGCGGCCAAGGAGGCGGCGATCCTCCAGGCCGAGGGCGAAAAGCAGGCCCGCATCATGGCCGCCGAGGCGGAAGCGGAAGCCATCACCCGGGTCCAGACCGCCCTGGCGGAGTCCTTAAAACTGCTGAACAGCGCCGCCCCCAACGACCAGGTGGTGAAGCTGAAAGCCCTGGAGGCCATGGCAAAGATCGCCGACGGCAAGGCCACGAAGATCATCATTCCCAGCGAGATTCAGGGCCTGGCGGGCCTTGCCGCCGGCGCCAAGGCGGTGTTTGAATCTGAAGAGCCGAAAAAGTAAACCGGTCCTGTCTCTAAAGGGAGGGCCCCGTCCGCCGGACGGGGCCCTCTTTCTGCGCTTACTCCCCGGCGGGTTCCCCCTCCCGGGCGGGGTCCTCCTCATCCTGGGAGATGTAGATTTTCTCCGTGTGGAATTGGGCCTCCCTGAGACGCTCCTTTGCCGCGCCGATATTCAGTTTGTCCAGCTCCTCCAACGCGTCGGAAATCGCGTTGAACGCGATGGCGTACATTTTTTGATAGTTTGGCATAGCATCCTCCTGTAAAATATATTTTGTGTTTAAAAGATATATTATATATTCTTTTTAAACATAATAACACAAAATAGATATAAAGTAAACAAAATATAAAATTATTTTGAAGTTATATTGTGGGGAAGAACGCTATGAAAAGCTATTCAATTCGCATTGATGAACAATTACTGCACAAGCTCCACATCATTTCCGCTTATGAGGGGCGCTCCGCCAACAGCCAGGTTCTCATCCTGATCCGGGACGCGGTGGAGGCCTACGAGGCCAAGCACGGCAGGATCGAGCTGGAGGGGAAAAAGGACTCCTGACCTCCCGGCGGGAGGGGCTTGTACTCGCCCTGACGGGCAGGGCGGAATGGATACCACCGATGGCCGGTGCAAGGCCCTCCATGTCGTCGGGGCGAAATCCGTTCCGCTCCGCAGCCGCCTGGCGGCGACGGCTTCGCTGCACTCCTTTGCCCCTCCTCTCCCCACCGCGCGGGGCGCGGCGGGGGCCCCGTTTTCCTTTCAGAAGGAAACGAAACTGCGTCCTAAGACGCGTGTCGTAGGCCAACCGCCGCAAAGCGGCGGCTCTTAGGCCGGAGACAAACGGGCCGTGCACGGTCCAAAAGAGAAACGCAAAGGGACGCGGTTACGGGGGCGCGGCTGAAGTGCCGACGGTTTGTTACGCGAGTCTTCTGCCCGCGGCATAGTACAAAAAGAGGGTCTACCGATTTTACTCGGTAGACCCTCTTTTCTTTCAGGATGGATCTGTCTAAGCCGGTAGGCGCAATTCCAAAGTAAACACCAGGTTAGCGGCAGCGGGGACGGGAGAACAGGCCTTGCATCGACCACCAAAACCCCCGCTCAAGCTACGCCGCGGGCTGGAGACTTGCGTATCCGGAGGAAGCACACCAGCCGAGCCCCCGTTTTCTCTCTTCCACCGTGCACGGCGCATTCGTCTGCGGACGCAGTCTCTTTTCGCAAAACAGGGGCCCCCGCCGCGCCCCGCGCGGTGGGGAGAGGAGGGGCAAAGGAGTGCAGCGAAGCCGTCGCCGCCAGGCGGCTGCGGAGCGGAACGGATTTCGCCCCGACGACATGGGGGGTGCATTGGACCAGCCCCCCAAAGGGCTGTCGACTACCCCGCCCGTCAGGGCAAGTACAAGCCCCCCTCACTGGGGCTTCACAATGAGGTTCACCAACCGGTTTTTAACAAAGATGGTCTTCACCACCTGCATCCCCGCCGTGGCCTTCTGGACCTTCTCCACCGTCAGGGCAGCCTCCACTACGGCTGCCTCTTCGCTGTCCGTGGGCATGGTAACGGTGCCCTTCAGCTTCCCGTTCACCTGGACGGCAAAGTCCACCGCGGAGGCCACGGTCTTGCTCTCGTCGTAAACGGGCCACTCGCTCTGGCAGCACATCTTCCCCGTCCCGGCGGCGAAGCCGAAGCGCTCCCACAGCTCCTCCGCGATATGGGGGGCAAAGGGGCTCAGCAGCTGAATCAGGGGCTTCATGTCCCCCTTGGTGACTCCGTTGGCCGTCAGCTCGTTCACCGCCGTCATCATGGCCGCGATGGCCGTGTTCATTTTCAGGCTGTCGATGTCCCCGGTGACCTTTTTGATGGTCCGGTGGAGGATGGCTTCGTTGGCCGGGGAGGGATTGGGGTCGTCTTTGGCGCTCTCCGCCAGATTCCACACCCGGTCCAGGAAACGCTTGGAGCCCTTGACGGCCTCCGTGGACCAGATGGCCGCCTGCTCGAAGTCGCCCACGAACATGATATAGAGCCGCATGGTGTCCGCGCCGTACTGCGCCACGATGTCGTTGGGGTTCACCACGTTGCCCCGGGATTTGGACATCTTCTCTCCGCCCTCGCCCAGGATCATGCCGTGGCTGGTCCGCTTGGCGTAGGGTTCCGCCGTGGGAACGACCCCGATGTCATAGAGGAATTTATGCCAGAAGCGGGAGTACAGCAGGTGCAGGGTGGTGTGCTCCATGCCGCCGTTGTACCAGTCCACGGGGGACCAGTAGTCCAGGGCCTCCTTGGAGGCCAGGGCCTTGTCGTTGTGGGGGTCCATATACCGGAGGAAATACCAGCTGGAGCCCGCCCACTGGGGCATGGTGTCCGTCTCCCGCTGGGCGGGGCCGCCGCACTGGGGGCAGGTGGTGTTGACCCAGTCCGTCATCTTCGCCAGAGGGCTCTCGCCGGTGTCCGTGACCTCGTAGCTCTCCACCTCGGGGAGGAGCAGAGGCAGCTCCGACTCCGGCAGGGACACCCAGCCGCACTTGGGGCAGTTCACCAGGGGGATGGGCTCGCCCCAGTAGCGCTGGCGGCTGAACACCCAGTCCCGGAGCTTAAAGTTGGTCTTGGGCCGTCCGTAACCCTCCTTGGTCACGTGCTCCTTCATGGCGGGGATAGCCTCCTTGACGGTCATGCCGTCCAGGAAGCCGGAGTTCACCATAATCCCCGTGTCGTCCTTCAGGACGAAGGCCTCCTTGGTGATGTCTCCGCCCTTGACCACCTCCACGATGGGCAGGCCGAATTTCGTGGCGAACTCCCAGTCCCGCTGGTCGTGGCCGGGCACGCCCATGACAATGCCGGTGCCATAGCCCATCAGCACGTAGTCGGAAACGAAGATAGGGACGTGTTTGCCCGTGGCGGGGTTGACGGCCTCAATGCCGTCCAGGCGGACGCCGGTCTTTTCTTTATTCAGTTCGCCCCGCTCGAAGTCGCTCTTCCGGGCGGCTTCGGCCTGATAGGCGGCCACCTCGTCCCAGTTTTGGATTTGGTCCTTCCACTGCTCCAGGAAGGGGTGCTCCGGGGAGATGACCATATAGGTCACACCGAAGAGGGTGTCGCACCGGGTGGTGTAGACCGTCAGCTTGTCGCCGTTGGTGGCGGCGAAGTCCACCTCCGTGCCCTCGGACCGGCCGATCCAGTTGCGCTGCTGGATCTTGACCCGGTTGATGAAATCCACGTCCTCCAGGTCGTCGATGAGCCGGTCGGCGTACTTGGTGATGGCCAGCATCCACTGGGATTTTTCCTTCCGGATGACCTCTCCGCCGCAGCGCTCGCAGACGCCCTCCACCACTTCCTCATTGGCCAGGACGATCTTGCAGCTGGTGCACCAGTTCACGGGCATGGAGGCCTTGTAGGCCAGGCCTTTTTTGAACATCTGGAGGAAGATCCACTGAGTCCACTTGTAATAATCCGGGTCCGTGGTGTTGACCTCCCGGTCCCAGTCGAAGGAGTAGCCCAGCATCCGCAGCTGCTTGCGGAAGTTCTCCACGTTGTCGTGGGTGACCTTGGCGGGGTGAATGTGGTTTTTCACGGCGTAGTTTTCCGTGGGCAGGCCGAAGGCGTCGTAGCCGATGGGGAAGAGAACGTTGAAGCCCTGCATCCGCTTTTTCCGGCAGATGATGTCCATGGCGGTGAAGGGCCGGGCGTGGCCCACGTGGAGCCCCTGGCCGGAGGGATAGGGGAATTCGATGAGGCCGAAGAATTTTTCACGGCTCTTGTCGCCGTTGACGGCGGTGAAGGGTTTTTCCTCCAGCCACTTGGCCTGCCACTTTTTCTCGATGGCGGTGAAATCGTACTTCATGTGTGATCTCCTTCTATTTGATAATATGGCTATTATTATGACGCTTTTACAAAGCGGGGAGGGTTTTCCGGCCCTGACGGGCGGGGCAGTCAACAGCTATGAAGATAGCTGGTCCTTTGCACCCCCCCATGTCGTCGGGGCGAAATCCGTTCCGCTCCGCAGCCGCCTGGCGGCGACGGCTTCGCTGCACTCCTTTGCCCCTCCTCTCCCCACCGCGCGGGGCGCGGCGGGGACCCCGTGTTTTCCTTCCAGAAGGAAACGAGAAAACGGGCCGTGCACGGTCCAAAAGAGAAAAGGAAGTATTTGGAGACGCATACGTTTGGACGAGGGACGCGCAGACAGTGCTTCCGGTTTCACGAATGTCTTCTGCCCGCGGCGTAGTCTTAGCGGGGGTTTGGATATCATCGAATGGACCGCTCTCCTCTTTCCGCTGCCGCTGCCCTGGCGCATGTAGGCACTGGAGAATGGCGGCCAGCGAAGCGTCGCCACCGTGGCACGCACCGAAAGAGAAGGCGTTAGACGCAGTTCCGTAGCAAGCGCCGGGTTAGCGGCAGCGAGGACGGGAGGGCAGTCCATGCATCAACCTCCAAAGCCCCCGCTTGCACTACGCCGCGGGCCGGAGACTTGCGTATCTGGAGGAAGCACACCAGCCGCGCCCCCGTTTTCTCTCTTCCACCGTGCACGGCGCATTCTCTCTTTTCGCAAAAGAGAGAATGGGGGGTGCATTGGACCAGCTATCAAGATAGCTACTGACTCCCCCCGCGCGTCAGCGCGAGTATAAGCCCCTCCGCCCGCCAGGGGCCGCTTTCAGCCCCGCTGAAACCCCAAATACCGGGTCCCCTGGAAGGTGAGGCTTCCCCGGTCCCCTTCTGCCAGCATACCGTACTCGGCCCCGCTGACGCTGAACTCCATCCGGTCCCCGCTCTCCACCTGGAAGGTGGCGTAATAGGCGGTGCTGGTATGGCTCATGCTGTCCTGGTGATGGTGGTGGGAAACCTGCGTCCGCTTGGTTACAACCTGGGCGGAAACCGTCAGCCGGGGGGAGGCGTTGTTTTTGCTCCAGGTCCCGACGCCCCGGACCGCCATCACAACGAACGTGCCGATGACAATGACAAATACCGTGATAAACAGAAATGGGAAAATCGAAAACATCAGGTCAAATCCACCCATTCCAAACCCCATGCTCATAGCCTCTCTCCTTTCTCAAACGGCGAAAACGCCCCCAGCCTGCGCGGCCAGGGGCGTGAACACACGCGGTACCACCCTGTTCAGCCGCCAAAAGCGGCCCTTGAGGCCCGGTAACGGGGGCAAACCGCCCCGCCCTACCTGTCAGGCGGGAGACTCCGGGACCAGTCATGCACAGGGGCTCCCCCTCCGGCTTGCACCATCCGCCGGCTCTCTGAGGGCGGGACATCCCCGTCTTTTTTCCCTTCATCGTCGTTCAACAGGCCCTATTGTACGGGGGGAACCGGGTTTTGTCAAGGGGGGAAATGACCAAAAACCGCCCGGGAACGGCCCCCGGACGGTTTTCGGATGAGAAAGGGGCCGCCGCCTCCGGCGGCCCCTTTTCCTGGGACTGACGGTTTTTTACTTCTCCTTCACCTCGTTAAAGAGCTTCTCAATGCCCGCGTCCGGGGCGGGGGTCAGAAGGCTGACGATGACGGCGGCGGCCAGACCCACCACGAAGGCGGGCAGCAGCTCGTAGATATCCAGGGCGCCGCCCAGAGGCCGCACCAGGAACTTCCACACAAAGATCATCACACCGCCGGCAACCAATCCCGCCATGATGCCCTGACGGTTGCTCCGCTTCCAGTATAGGGCGCAGAGAATGGCGGGGCCGAAGGTTGCGCCGAAGCCCGCCCAGGCGAAGGACACAATCTGGAACACGTTGCTGTCCGGGTCCGAAGCCAGGAAGAGGGCGATAACGGCAATCACCACCACCGTCAGCCGGGCGATCAGCATGGTCTGCTTCTCCGTCAACTTCACGCCGAAAACCTCCTGGACGATGTTCTCCGAGAAGGCGGAGGAGGCCGCCAGCAGCTGGCTGTCCGCCGTGGACATGGTGGCGGCCAGGATGCCCGCCAGGATGCAGCCCGCCACGATAGCGGGGAAAACGCCGTAGGAGGACAACAGGTCGGAGAGCTTCACAATGATGGTTTCCGTGGCGCTTCCCTCCAGGAAGGGCACCCGGCCTGCGGCGGAGACGGCGTGGCCCACAATGCCGATGAACACCGCCACACCCATGGAGATCACCACCCAGGTGGCGGCAATGCGGCGGGAGAGGGTCAGCTCGTTCTCGTCCCGGATGGCCATGAAGCGCACCAGGATGTGGGGCATGCCGAAATACCCCAGGCCCCAGGCCATCATGGAGATGATGCGGATGAAGCCGTAGGGGTCCGCCGTGCCGTTTGCGGCATTATAGGTTTCCGTGAAGCTGAAAAAGCCGGGAAGAGTCTGCGCATGGGCGACGACGGCGTCCATGCCCCCCGCCTGGACCACACCGAACACCACGATAACCGCCAAAGCCACCGTCATGATGACGGATTGGATCAGGTCCATGGTCGCCACGGCGTTAAACCCGCCGATGGAGGTGTAGCTGATGATGACAATGGCCCCGATGACCACCGCCGCCATATAGTTCCAGCCGAACAAGCTGTTGAAGAGCTTGCCGATGGCGGCAAGGCCGGAGGCAACATACGGCACAAAGAAGATCAGGATAATCAGGGCGGAGATGCACATGATGACGGGCTTCTTCTCCCCATAGCGCTTGGAGATGAAGCTGGGGATGGTGATGGCGTCCAGCTTCACACTGTAGCGCCGGAGCTTTTTGGCCACCAGCAGAAAGTTCAAATAGGTGCCCACGGCCAGGCCGATGGCGGTCCAGCTGGCGTCCGCTACGCCGCTGAGATAGGCAAGGCCCGGGATGCCCATGAGCAGGTAGCTGCTCATGTCGGAGGCCTCGGCGCTCATGGCGGTGACCAGGGGCCCAATCCCCCGGCCGCCTAAGTAAAAGCCCTCGGCGCTCTTCTTGGAGCGCCGGCCGATCATGACTCCGGTGAAGATAACGAAGCAGAGGTACAGGATAATCGTACCCATGATGCAGATTTGTGCGGTAGACATGAAATCTCTCTCCTTTTCCGTTCAATGCGTGATATGATAGCACACTTTTTACTAGAATGAAAGACAGAACGAAGTATAGAATGCAGTCTATACTTTGTTCTGTGAGATTTTCATAAAATTATGAAATGCCAAGTCTTTTTAGCCGTACATTTTTTAGGGGAAATGTCCGGCGAAAAGCGAAATCCCTTCTTTGCGCCTCTTGACCGTGAAGGGACCGCAGTCACTCCAGGTCCTGCGAAAAGGACTCCAGGGAGAAGGGGTTCACAGCGCCCGCCGTCTCCTCCGGCTCGGAGCCTCCTTGGCACCCCGCCAGCAGCGCGGCGCACAGCAGCCAGGCAAGCACCCGCCTTTTTCTCATTCCGCCGTCTCCTTTTTATCCGTCCCCCGCCAGCTCTCTAGAAACGTGGGAGTCATGGCGTCCGTGTAGGCAACCAAAGAGTACTCCCCGCCGCAGAGGCACCAGTCGTACAGCAAAGCCCGCTCCCAGAGGGCGTAAGCCTTCACAATCTCATTCACCGTCCGGTCCGTTCGCAGCTGGCCCGCCTGCTGGCCTTCGGCAATAATCTTCCGCAGCAGCTTGAAATAGGTCCGGTTCCGGTCCAGCAGGTGTTTCTCCCCCCGGGTGAGGAGCTGGGTGGAGAGGAGCCGGGCCAAGAGGTCCAGGGAGATGCCCCCGTCGATCATGGCGAAAAGCTCGTGGTTCAAAAACGCCAGCTTCTCAATGGCGTCCTGCTCCGGCGAGAGGGCGGGAATCAGCGCCTCATACTTCTCGTCAAAGACGTTGGAAAGGGTGCCAAGCAGCGCGTCCTTGCCGTCGAAGTAGTGATAAAAAGAGCCCTTGGATGTCTCCGACTCGAAGACAATGTCCTCGATGGTAGTGTCCTCATAACCCTGCTCGTAGAAAAGCTTCCAGGCGGCGGAGATGATGCGGCCCTTGGTGTTCCGGGCGTTCTTTCGGGGCATGGGCGGAGCCTCCTTCCTGGGGGGGATTTTATGGTTGACAGCCCGGGATGGGGCTGGTATAATCAACACAAGAGGGGTGCCTGTCGTCACCAGGTTCGGCTAACCTCCTATAAGTTTATAACTTGAGAAATCGCCGTTCCTTAATGTCTGGGGGCGGTTCTTTCTTTTTCGTTACACTAATTAACGCCAAAGATCACAGCGGCCTCTGGCTGAAGAAAACGACGCTCCTTTTGGGGCCCCCGCAAAATCGGCAGATTTTGTGGGGAAAGGAAGAAGAAACGGAGCGAAGCCTGCCCGCAGGGCGGGATTCACGAAGTGCAATTTCCTCTGACGCGGTTAAGCCGTTTCCCTCTTACCGATACTGATATATCATACTTCCCCAGACCTGTCAACGGCGGGGCGGTCCCGGCTCCGCACTTTTTGCAAGATTTACAGCACGTTCTCCGGTGTTCATTTGCGAAGCGTGCGATTATAATAAAAACCAGACAAGGAGGAAGGACCCATGAAATTTTGGAAGATGAACGGGGCCGGGAACGACTTCATCATCTTAAACAACCTGGAGGAACGTCTGCCGCTAGAGGCCCTGCCCCGGATCGCCCGGACACTGTGCGAGCGGCACATGTCCATTGGGGCCGACGGGCTGATGGTGGTGGAGGCGGCGGACCAGGGCGGCGACTTTAAGATGCTGTTTTTCAACTCCGACGGCAGCGTGGGGGAAATGTGCGGCAACGGGGCCCGGTGCATCTGCCGCTACGGCTTTGAAAACGGCCTTGCAGGAGAGGCCCAGGCCGTGGAAACCACCGCAGGGACGGTGTTCGGCCGGCGGCTGGACCGGCGGCTTTACCGGGTCCGGCTCAACGACCCAACCACCATTCAACTGGACCGCCCGGTGGAAGTGGACGGGGTGCGGTACGCCTGTTCTTACGTGGAGCTGGGAGAGCCCGGCCTGCCCCACGCGGTGGTCCCCTACCACAATCTTCAAAACGCCGACGAACATGAACTGCGGGAACTGGGGCGGAAGATCCGCTGGAACCCCGCCTTCCCCAAGGGGGCCAACGTGAATTTCTACGACCTGACCGGGGAGGACCACTTCTTCGAGCGGACCTTCGAGCGGGGGGTGGAGGACTTCACTTACGCCTGCGGCACGGGCACCGGGTCCGTGGCCGCCGTGCTGACTCTTCAGGGAAAGGTCAGCGGCCACCAGGTTCGGGCGGACATGACCGGCGGAACGCTGTTCATCGACGCGGAGCGGGTCCACAGCCACATTACGGAGCTGCTTCTCACCGGCCCCACCAACATCGTTTGTACAGGCGAAATCACGGATGAAGATTTGACCTGTCTATAACGATTTTCAAAAATACTAACAGCAATCCGGCGAATACCGCCGGCACAAAACTGCGTCTTCTTCCTTGACAGCCGCCGGCCCACCCGCGCCGTCACCCTTGTTCTGTAGCGCTTGGGTCCGTCTCCTTTGCCGCCATTATTTCTGAGGATTGCGATCATTTCTGTGTGCGAAAAAGCAGGAGGAACATTATGGAAAAGAAGTCCATCGCGAAAAACTACGCCTTTTTGGCCATCATGCTGGGAGCCATGATCCTGGGAGCCATCCTGGGCTGGGCCTGGCCCGCCCAGGTGGACGGGGACGGAAACATTCTCTCCGGCACCGGGGCCACGGTACTCAAGCCCCTGGGCACCGTGTTCATCAACATGATGTTCTGCGTCGTCGTCCCCATGGTTTTCGCCTCCATCTCCAGCGCCGTGGCGAATATGGAGAGCCGGAAGCGGGCGGGGAAGATCATGGGCGTCACCGTGGGGACCTTCGTGGTCACCGGGGCCATCGCCGCCGTCATCATGTACCTGCTGATGATCGTCTTTCCGCCGGTGCCCGCCGCCTGGACGAATCTGGCCGCGGAGGAGATGGGCGAGTACGCCACGCTGCCGGATATGATCGTCAACTTCTTCACCGCCAGCGACTTTAGCGGCCTTTTGACCCGCCGGGCCATGCTGCCTCTGATCGTCTTCTCCCTGCTCTTCGGCTTCGCCGTGAACCTCAACGGCGGCAAGGAGACTCCCGTGGGCAAGTTCCTGGACGATTTGGCCGGGGTCATGCTGAAGTTCGTGAAGATCATCACTTACTACGCCCCCATCGCCTTCTTCGGCTTCTTCGCCGACCTCGTCGCCACCTACGGCCCCCAGATTACGGAGAACTACGCCCGGGCTCTGGCGGTGTACTATCCTCTCTGCTTTATCTATATCTTCACCGCCTGGCCCCTCTTCGCCTGGTTCGGCGGCGGCAAAAGCGCCGTCGGCGTCATGTTCCGGCACATCACCAAGCCCGCCGTGGTGTCTCTTGGCACCTGCTCCTCCGTCGCCACCATCCCCACAAACATGGAAGAGGCTGCGGACACCGGCATCCGCAAAGACGTGGCGGACATGGTGCTGCCCCTGGGGGCCACCATGCACATGGACGGGTCCTGTTTCTCCTGCGTGCTGAAGATCGCCTTTGTACTGGGGGTCTTCGGCCAGCGGCTGGACTTGGGAATGCTGATCCCGGTGGTGCTGGTGGCCGTCCTCAGTTCCGTGGGCATGAGCGGCGTTCCCGGCGGCGGGTACATCGGCGAGTACATCATCTGCTCCATCTTTTTCCCCGCCCAGATGGAGATTGCCTTCCCCATCCTGGTGGTCATCGGCAATTTGGTGGACCCCCCGGCAACCATGATCAACGCTGCCGGAGACTACGTGACCTGCTTCATCGTCTCCCGCTTCGTGGACGGGAAGGATTGGCTCCAAAAGCAGCTCCAGAAATAAGCAACCCAGGAACGGACCTCAGGGCCAATGGGGAGGGGCTCCCCATTGGCCCCTTTTTCCACGGAGGCCCGTTCATAGAAACAACCCCCGCCGGGCATCCGGCGGGGGTTGTCAATTTGTTCTATTGGGCCCCTGCGTCCAAGATGGTGTCAAAGAGCTCGTCAATGGCCTCCTGAACGCTCTTCCCAAACTCCAGGGCCAGGCTGTCGCTGAAGGCCCCGGCGGACTCCAGGGTCATCTGCTTGAGCTCCGCCCAGCTGACCTTCATCCCGGAAGCGGCGCTCTGGACCGCGCGGAACTGGCCGGGACTGTAAAATCCCAGCACCGGAAAGTGTTCGGAGCCCGTAGCAACCCGGCACACGGTCTTTCGCATGGCGAACATCGCGTCGCCAATGGCATAGTCAATGGCCTCCAGGCTATGTTTCGTCGCGTCTCTTATGTTACTCCACTCATACAGCGCGTCAAAGCGGTCCGCTATGGTTCCGCCCTGGTGCCGTTTGAAGATGGCGGCTACCATCTCCTCGTCCGTCATGCCGCTGTAGTAGGCCTCCTTGTGCAGCTTATAGACCTTGGTAAGCCCGGCGGTGGAGCATTCGCGGGACCATTCGTCGCAAATCCGCTCCGGCAGGGTCTTTCTGTGATTCGCCTGGTCCACGGGGTTTTCAAAATAAATCCCCGCAGGCCCATAGAGTCCGCCCATGTAGGACCCCCGGTGGGGAAACGCCGCTTCAAACCGGTCGTTCATCAGCTTGTATTTCTCCACGTCCGTCATGCCGCCCCAGTCCGTGGCGTCATGGAGGGTGGCCAGGGCGGAGAGCTTCTGCCGGTCCGTCATCTTAGAGAAGTTGGGCAGGTCCGGCGTTCTCGCCGCCTGTTCCGCCCGCTCCTCCTTCGTCAGCACCGATTGAAACGTGTCCGTCCGGGCAGGGGCGGCGGTTTTCTTGGCCGCCGCCGGGGCGGTCCGCTGGGTGGAAATAGGGGTCTGCCTCCGGAGTCCTTGGATTCCTTCCATACTTCACATCTTCTTTCCTAATTGTCTGTATTTCACGGGGAAGGGGGCGGACCCACAGATCCGCCTCTTTTCTGGAACCGCCCTGTTTCCATCTGCGGTCCGGAACATCTCTATATATTTAGATCGGCGCTCTTCCGCCGTTTCTTTACCCCGCCGGATATTTTTCCGTCCCCAGCCCTCCTTTCCCTCCACGGAAAAAGGCCCCCCGGCGTTCTTCCGGAGGGCCCTCAGAGGGGGTCAGGCGTCGTTATGGTGCGCTTCGTAGAAGGCGTCGTAATCCTTCAGCATCTCCACCAGGAGGTTCGGGGTGTCCAGCCCGTAGGGGCAGCGGCTCTTGCAGGCGTCGCAGTGGACGCAGTTTTCGATCTGGTGCATCTTCTCATGCCAGGCGTCCGTCATATACTGCTGATACGGCGAGCGGCGCAGCAGGGCGGACATCCGGGCCGCCTGGGGGATGTCGATGCCGGCGGCGCAGGGCAGGCAGTAGCCGCAGGAGCGGCAAAAGCTTCCCACCAGCTCCTTGCGGTCCGCCTCTATGACGGCCTGAAGCTCGGGGGTCATGCGGGGGTCCCGCTCGCTGAGTTCCAGCCACTGGTCCAGCTCCCACTCGTGCTGGATGCCCCAGATAGGGACGACGTTGGGGAACTCCCGCATGAAGGCGTAACAGGCCTCGGCATTGTTCAAAAGCCCGCCGGAGAGGCCCTTCATGGCGATATAGCCCATGTCGGCCTTGGCGCAGTCCCGGACCAGGCCCAGCTCCTTCTCGGTGGTCAGGTAGCAGAAGGGGAATTGGAGAGTTTCAAAATTTCCGGATTCGATGGCCTCCCGGGCGATGAACAGCCGGTGGTTCGTAATGCCGATGTGCCGGATGTACCCCCTTTGCTGCATCTCCAAGGCGGCGGCGAAGGGCCCGTCCGGATCGTTGATATCCGGCAGCTTGGCGGGGTTGTGGAACTGGAAGAGGTCAATGTAGTCCGTTTTCAAGGCCCGGAGGCTCTGCTCAATATGGGCAAGCACCGTCTTTTTGTCCCCGCCGCCGCTCTTGGTGGAGATGACCACATTCTGCCGCACGCCCTCCAGGGCCTCTCCCAGCTTTTCCTCGCTGTCGGTGTACATGTTGGCGGTGTCGAAATAGTTGATCCCGGCCTCGTAAGCCCGGCGGACCAGCTTCACCGCGTCCGCCTTGGAAATCCGCTGGATGGGCAGGGCGCCGAAGGCCGTTTTGGTGACCATCAGCTCCGTCCGCCCCAGTCTGACTTTTTCCATAGAATCCTCCCGATTTGTCACGGGGCCAGGGACAAAAGCCCCCGGCCCCCATAGTTTATGTATCTCACCAAGATTTGGCTCCGCAAAATCAAGTGCCGCTGCACTCTCTCGAGAAACCTAACTCAGAAGTCGGGGCCGCAGCTGTTGGTCAGAGCCTCCAGAATCTGGTAGCGGTCCATCTGAAAGGTCTTGGTCATAGCCAGGGCCTCTTCCATCTCAATATCCGTCAGGCTGCCGTTTTGGATGCCGATAATGGAGTTGCCCGCACCCTCGGCCAGAACCTTCACCGCCTCATAACCCATGCGGCTGGCGGTTTCCCGGTCCCGGGCGGAGGGGGAGCCGCCCCGCTGAATGTGGCCCAGGACCGTCACTCGGGGGTCGATGCCCAGCTCGTCGTGAATGCGCTGGCTGATCTCGATGGCGCTGCCCGCGCCCTCGGCCACCACCACCATGTAGTGGGTGGTGCCCGCCAGGCGGGCCCGGCGGATCTTCTCCACAATGTCCTTTTCAAAGTCGGGCTCCCGCTCGGGGATCAGCACGGCGGTGGCGCCCACGGAGATGCCGACGTACAGGGCCAGATACCCCGCGTGGCGGCCCATGACCTCCACCACGGAGCAGCGCTCGTGGGACTGCATGGTGTCCCGGAGCTTATCGATGCACTCGATGGCCGTGTTGCAGGCGGAGTCGAATCCGATCGTGTAGTGGGAGCAGCCGATGTCGTTGTCAATGGTGGCGGGGATGCCCACCACCCGGAGGTCCATGCCGTCCTTGGCAGCCTGACGGGAAATAGCCAGAGCCCCCCGGAAGGTACCGTCGCCGCCGATGGCCACAATGCCGTCCAGGCCCAGCAGGCGGCAGGTGGCCAGGGCCTTGGCCCGTCCGGCCTCCTCCATGAACTCCAGGCTCCGGGCGGTGTAGAGCATGGTGCCGCCCTTGTTGATGATGTGGCTGACGCTGGAGGAGTTCAGCGGGACAAAATCGCTGGTGATGAGGCCGTTCCAGCCCCGGCGGATGCCGATGCAGCCGATGCCCCGGGCGATGGAGGCCCGGACCACCGCCCGCACCGCCGCGTTCATGCCCGGCGCGTCGCCGCCGCTGGTAAGGACGCCGATTCTCTTTACCTTCTTTTCCATAAGAAAACCCTCCTGACGATTTTCCACCGGCCCGGACCCGAGCCGATTTTTTCCTGTATATCATGATACCGCCGCCGGGGCGGGATGTCAAGAAAAAGGGCGGGCACGCAGGCCCGCCCCTGTAGAAATCTGTCACCCTTTTGTTACCCCTTTCCGTCCAGGGAGCTGGTATACTGGCTTTGTAAACATCCATTGGAAGGAGGGCCGTTCCATGCGGCGGGCACTGATCTTACTGCTGGCCCTGTTGGTTTTATCCGCCTGCGCCGCCCCGGCGGAGGGGACGGGGGAAATCCCGCCGTCCCGGGAGATCCCGGCGGACCCCGCCCCGGTGGAACCTGCCCCGGAGACAGAGGTCCCCATGGAGGAGGTCCCCTCGGAGGACTATGCGCTTTTGACCCTGGAGGCCCCCCTGGCGGACGGGCGGACCCTCACACTGGAGGCCGTGGGAAAGCGGGTGGACGAATACAGCGCCGGCGTCCGGGAGGTCCGGGTCTGGAACGGGAAGGAGCTTTTGCAGACGGTCCGGGCTCAGGAGGCTGTCGAACACTTCTGGGGGGACAGCGACGGGGGAACTGCCAGCGAGTACACCACCTGCTGGTCCCCGGAGGAGAGCATGGAGGTCCTGGACCTGAACTTCGACGGGAACACGGACTTCGGCCTGTTCGGCTGGCCGGCCAACAACACGATTCCCTATTACTATTGGATGTGGGACGCGGAAGCGGAACAGTACCAATACGCCTTCGTCCTGCAAGGCGTCTCCGCCGATTCGGACAAGCGGGAATTGAAATCGGTCTTCCGCCTGTCGGCTGTGGAGTATGAAACGGATTATTACAGGCCGGATGAAACCGGGGCTTTGGATCTGGCGCGGACGGAGATCGACAACTGGGAGGCCGGCGGCCTGGACGGCCGGCCCGCCTCCGAAACCTGGGTCCCCGGTCCGGGCCAGCGGTTCAGGCCGGGCGCGCCGGACTGGAGCTATCACGACCTGACGCTCGTCCGCCGGGAGCTGCCCGTCCGGGAGTCTCATGACGGCGGCACGATTTCCAACTACACGGAAATCTGGGAGCTTATAGACGGCGAATTACAACAGACCAGCCGGGAGGAGTTTTTCTATGAAGACCAATCATGACCTGCGCCTGGCCGTCACCCTCCGCCTTCTGGACGGGGAGGGACAGCGGCGCTTCGGCCCCGGCGTAGCGGCCCTTTTGACGGGGGTCCGGGAAAAGCGTTCTCTCCGGGCGGCGGCGGGGGCCATGGGCATGGCCTATTCCAAGGCCTGGCGGATTATCCGCACCGCCGAAGAGGCCCTGGACTGCAAGCTGCTGGACTCCACCATCGGGGGCCGCCACGGCGGCGGAGCGGTGCTGACAGAGGAGGCGGAGCGGCTGCTCACGGCCTACCAGGCTCTCCGGGATGAGGTGTCCGCCTTCGCTCAGCAGCGGTTTCAAGAACATTTTCGGGACCTTTGAGGGGCCCTGCGCATAGGATGGAATACATCCGAATGTGATAGGAGGTCCTTATTATGGAACCTGTTTGTAATGAGTGCGCCCAGAGCGCGGAGTGCCGGGAGCCCGTCACCATGAATGCCCGCATCCTGCGGGTGAACTGCTGCGACCTGCTGGTGTGCGACCTGTGCGGTTGCCAGGAGGTGCTGGTCCATACCAACGACGCCTGCTGCTTCCGGCCTGGCGAGTGCGTCTGCATCCAGTACAGCGGCGCGATGACCATGAGCCTCCCGCCCCAGATCAGCGCGGACTGCGTCAAGCGCATCCCTTGCGGAGGGTGCTGCTGCTGACACTCTCTTGAAAGATATGGGGCCTCTTGGCGGCCTTGCCCTATAGAGGCCCCGTATACCTGGAGAGTAAAGTATCCCAAAAACCTTCGCCCGCGCCGACAGTCCGGTAATAAGCCAGGCCGAAGCGGCGGCAACGCGGATATGCTTTTGGGAAACACACAAGCGCCGGAGGTTTGTCCTCCGGCGCTTTCCGATTATGTATCCAGCTTTTTCAGATGCTTTGCCGCCGCTTTCAGCATCAGCTTTTTCTGCCCCGCGCTCTCGAAGTCCACCTGGACCAGGGCGTCGCCGCCCATGGGCTGGACGGACAGCACCGTCCCCTTCCCGAAAATACCGTGCTCAATGCGGTCCCCCTCGCTCAGGGCGATGGACGGCGGGGCGGTTTGGCTCACCGCCGTCCGGCGGGCCTCCTGGTAAGAGGGCCGGGCCGGGCGGGCGTAAACCGGGGCGGACGGCCGTACCCCTCCGCCAAAGCTTCCGCCGCCGTAAGAACCGCTTCCATAGGAAGAGCCGCCGTACCCGCCGAATCCGCCGCCGGGCTGGAGATCCTTCCCCTCCCAGTTCAGGTTTTCCTCCGGAATCTCCTCCAAAAAACGGGAGAGGCGGTTGCTGGCGGTCTTGCCGTAGAGCATCCGCTGGCGGGCGTTGGTCATTGTCAGCCTCCGCTTGGCCCTGGTCATGGCCACATAGCAAAGGCGCCTCTCCTCCTCCAGCTCGTCCTCTTCAAACTGGGCGGAATTTCCGGGGAAGATCCCCTCTTCCATGCCCACCACATAGACCAGGGGGAACTCCAGACCCTTGGCGGCGTGAATCGTCATCATGGTGACGCAGTCGTCGCCTTGCTCCAGGGAATCCAGGTCCGTGTACAGGGCGATTTCGTTCAAGAAGCCCGAGAGGGTGGCGTCCTCCGGCTGGCGGTCCAGAAAACCCAGGATGTTGGACTTCAGCTCCTGGACATTTTCCAGGCGGCCCCGGCTCTCCATGTCGTTCTTGTCCCGGAGGGCCTGGGTGTAGCCCGTCTGCTCGCACACCGCGTCATAAAACTCCGGCAGGGCCAGGGTCCCCCCGGCCTTCCGGAGGCCGTCGATCAGGTCCGCGAATTGGAGCAGTTTCTTCGCCGGGGTTTTCAGCTCCGGAAACAGATCCGCGTTGCGGCAGATCTCGTAGAGGGAGGCCCCCTGCTGCCCGGCAAGCAGAGTCATCTTCTCCACCGTGGTGCCGCCGATGCCCCGGGCGGGGGTGTTGATAATCCGCCGGAGCCGGAGGTCGTCCAGGGGATTGTTCAGCACGCAGAGGTAGGCCAGCATATCCTTCACCTCCGCCCGGTCAAAGAACTTCATGCCTCCCACCACTTTATAGGGCACGCCGCTGCGCTTCATGGCGTATTCCAAGGCGTTGGACTGGGCGTTCATACGGTAGAGGACGGCGGCGTCCCGGAAGCGGAACCCTTTGCCCACTTCCGCCAGGATGTCCCCCACTACAAAGGCGGCTTCGTCGCTCTCGTTCAAGGTGGTGCGGACGCTGACCTTTTCGCCGCCGCCGTTCCGGGTCCAGAGGGTTTTGCCCTTCCGGCCCGTGTTGTTTTGGATGACGGCGTTGGCCGCGTCCAGGATGTTCTGAGTGGAGCGGTAGTTCTGCTCCAAGCGAATGGTCCGGGCGTCCTCATACTGATCCTCGAAGCGCAGGATGTTTTCGATATTCGCCCCCCGGAAACGGTAAATAGACTGGTCGTCGTCGCCCACCACGCAGAGGTTCCGGCGCCCTCCCGCCAGAAGGCTGGTCAGCAGGTACTGGAGGTGGTTTGTGTCCTGGTATTCATCCACCAGCACATAGCGGAACTTCCGCTGGTAGTATTCCAGCACCGCGGGCTCCCGCTTCAGCAGGGTGACGGTGTGGTAGATGATGTCGTCAAAGTCCAGGGCCCCGGCGGAGGCCAGCTTTTTCTGATAAGCGGCGTAGACCTTGGCAATACGGCTCATCCGCCAGTCTGTCTCCGCGCTGTGCTTTTGGGCAAATTCCTCCGGGCCCTGATACCGGTCCTTGGCGGCGCTGATGACGGAGAGGACGCTTTTGGGCGGAAAGGTCTTGTCGTCCAAGTTCAATTCCTTCAGCACGTCCTTCACCACCCGGCGGGAGTCGTCGGTGTCGTAGATCGTGAAGTCCTTGGCAAAGCCCAGCCGGTCGATGTCCCGCCGGAGGATGCGGACGCAGGCGGAGTGAAAGGTGGAGGCCCAGACGCCCTCCGCCTCGGGTCCCAGCCGGGCGGCCAGGCGGTCCTTCAGCTCCCCGGCGGCCTTGTTGGTGAAAGTGATGGCGATGATCTCCCAGGGTTTGGGCACGTCCACGGCGCACAGCCGCCGGGCCCGGTCCTCCTCCTGGGGAGAGGGATTTTCCGGAAAGCTCTCCAAAAAGGCCAGATCCTCCTCCGCCGCCCCGTCGGGAACAACATCGCAGTCGCTGCCCCGGCCATAGGTCAGAAGGTTGTAGACCCGCTGAATCAAAACCGTGGTTTTGCCGCTGCCCGCCCCGGCCAGGAGCAGGAGGGGGCCCTCCGTGGTCATGGCGGCCTGGCGCTGGGCGTCGTTCAGCTGCCGGAGGTCCCCGGCGATGACCCTCCGCCGGGCGGCGATGTAACGTTGATTAAAGTCGTTCATAGCGTCACCAGTTTCCTTGTCGTTCGTGTATGGAATCCTGTTTATTTTAGGGCAAACTCCGCCCCGGGTCAAGAGCAAGACCTCTCCGGGGACAGAATTTACCCGTTTGCGGGGCCAATCTTCCAAGTTTTTATTGACACTTTCAAAATGAATATGGTATACTGTCCCATGCGTCCAATGACGCTGTGATTATGTCTGCCGCGCCGTCCGATTCCGGGCGGTGTTGGGAAATCGCCGCCCCCGGTTTTCCGGCGGGCCGGACGGAAGATCGACAGGAGGTGTCTTAAGCATGGCAACGAAACGTACCTATCAGCCCAAGAAGCTCCATGGCCAGAAGGTCCACGGCTTCCGCAAGCGCATGGCCACCGCCAACGGCCGCAAGGTCCTGGCCCGCCGCCGCGCCAAGGGCCGCGCCCGCCTCTCCTATTGAGCGGCAGGAGACACTTGAACACGAGTCCTGACAGGGGCGGCTGGAATTATTTGGATTCCTCCGTCCCTTGTACTGGTTCTCCGGTCTGGGGGGATGCGCTGTGAAAGCCGCGGTGACGCTGAAAAAGAATCACGAGTTCCGCCGGTTATACCAGAAGGGCGCGTCGGCGGTGGCGGGGAGCATGGTGCTCTACTGCCGGAAAAACCGCCTGGGCCACAACCGCCTGGGGGTCACCGTCTCCGTGAAGCTGGGGGGCGCCGTGGTCCGCAACCGGGCCCGCCGCCGCCTGCGGGAGGTTTACCGGCTTTCAAGTCCCCGGCTCTCCCAGGGCTGGGACCTGATTCTGGTGGGGCGGGGAAGGACGCTGACCGCTTCCTGGAAGGAACTGAACGACACCTTCCTCCGCCTGAGCCGGAAGCTGGGCCTTTTGGAGGACAAGCCGTGAAGCGCCTTTTGATCTGGCTGGTGCGGTTTTACCAGCGGAACATCTCCCCCTGCCGCCCCCGGTGCTGCAACTATATTCCCACCTGCTCCCAGTACGCTGTGGAGGCCCTGGAGAAGTACGGGACCGTCAGAGGAAGCTATCTCGCGTTCAAGAGGATTTTGCGCTGTAACCCCTTCCACAAAGGGGGTTACGATCCCGTACCGTAGGGAAAGGGGGGACAGGTCCCCCCTTTAGATTCCCCCCGCCGGCCTGCGGCGGCTGGGGGCAAAGTATTTTCCCGGCGCGCATGCCGTCAGGAAAATGACCTACATTTCTTTTCCGCCCTTGGCGGAAAACCAGGGGCGAACCCCTGGACCCCCGGTGGGGACGCCACTTTACTTTGAGAGGAACAGATTATGTTTTCAACCATCGGATACTTTATTTGTATCCCCTTTGCCTGGCTGGTCCGGCTGTTTTACAACCTGACCAACTCCTATGCCATGGCCATTATCCTCTTCACCCTGGTGGTCAAATTGATCATGCTGCCCTTCCAGATGAAGTCCAAAAAGAGCATGATGCGCATGAGCCGCATGTCCGGCCGGCTTCAGGAAATTCAGAAGAAATACGCCAACAACCAGGCCAAGCAGGCGGAGGAGATGCAAAAGCTCTACGCCGAGGAAGGCGTCAGCCCCATGTCCGGCTGCCTGTGGAGCTTTTTGCCCTTCCCCATCCTGCTGGCCCTGTACTCCATCATCCGCCAGCCTATCACCCATTTCATGATGCTGAGCCAGGACGTGGTGCAGCAGATGGTGGACGCGGTGACCAAGGCGGGTATGGACGTGTCCGGCATCGTGCAGATGAAGGACGGCGCCGCCGTGGTCCGGGACGGGATCACGCAGCTGCTGCCCTATGGGCAGATCAACCTGGTCAAGGCCATCGCCTCCGAGATGCCGGAGCTGGGCAGCACGGTGGACGGCTGGATCAACATGAATTACACCTCCTTCGGGCTGGACATGGCCGCCAACCCCTGGAGCATGGTGACAAGCTTTACCTTCACCTGGGCCGCCATCGGGTTGATTCTGATCCCCATCCTGGCCGGCGGCAGCCAGTGGCTTTTCACCAAGGTCACCATGAAGCACCAGCCCCAGACGGACCCCTCCGCCAGCGCCATGAACCGCACCATGATGTTCATGCCCCTGTTCTCCGTATATATCGCCTTCACCATGCCCGCGGCCCTGGGCGTATATTGGATTGCCCAGAGCGCCTTTGGCGGGGTGCAGGAGTTCTTCATGGGCAAGTTCTTCAACAAAAAGCTGGAGGAAGAGGAGAACGCCCGCTATGAGGCCCGCCAGGCCGAGCGGAAGAAGAAAATGGAGGAGGCCAAGGTCCTCCAGGAGCAGCAGCGCCAGCAGGCCGCCCAGAAGCAGAGCCTGAAGGACAAGCAGAAGGCCGCCCGGGAAGCCAAGGCCGCCAAAGCCGCCAAGGCCGAAACCGCCACCACGGAGGCCGGCCGGGTGGGGGACAGGCCCTATGCCAGAGGGCGGGCCTATAAGCCGGACCGCTATGACGAAACGTAAAGGTGGAAGCCGTTATGAGAGACTATATTGATGTCACGGGCAAAAACGAAGACGAAGCCATCTCCAAGGCCCTGGCTCAGCTGGGCCTGGACCGGGACGATGTGTCCGTGGAGGTCCTGGAGCGGGCCAAATCCGGTTTCCTAGGCTTAGGCGCCTGCCCGGCCAAAATCCGCGTGTATTACGGCCCGGAGGAGGAAAAAGCCCCGGAGCCTGCCCCCGCGCCTAAGCCCATCCCGGAGCCGGAGCCTGTCCGGGAGGAAGCCCCCCGCCCCGCAGAAAAGCGGGAGCGGCCTGAGCGCAGGGACCGCGCCCCCCGGGAGAGGCGGGAACGGCCCGAGAAAAAAGAACGGCCCGCCGCCGAACCCCCCCGCCGGGAGGACCCCGCGCCTCTCCAGGCCGTTCCCCTGGGCGAAGAAGTGGACGACGAGAAGGCGGCGGCGATTAAAACCTTCCTCTCCGGCCTTCTGGAGCATCTGGACAGCGCCGCGGAGGTGAAGGTATACCTTCCTGAGAAGGGCCGCTACAAGGTCATTCTGGAGGGTCAGGGACTGGGAGCCCTCATTGGCCGCCGGGGAGAAACTCTGGACGCCATCCAGCAGCTGACCAGTTACGCCGTGAACCGGGACGGCGGACCCAGGGTCCGCATCCACCTGGACGCGGAAAACTACCGGGCCAAACGGGAGCAAAGCCTCCAGCACCTGGCCCGGAAGGTGGCGGGCAAAGTGGTCCGCTACCGCCGCAGCGTCACCCTGGAGCCCATGAACGCCTATGAGCGGCACGTGATTCACACGGCCCTTCAGGAGTATGAGGGCGTGACCACTTACTCCACCGGCACGGACCCCAACCGCCGGGTGGTGGTGGCCTTCGACCGTTCCCGCTGATCCTTTTCTCGAGAGAGGGGAGGCCCTTGGCGGGCGCGGAGGGAACGCTTTAGAACCCCGGAACCCCTGCGGCAAAAGGATCAAAAACGCTTCCACACGCTCTGGCTGTCTGGTAATTGACCGGAGCGGCGGCAGCCCGGAATTGCGAAGAGGGAGGCCTGGGAAAATTCCCAGACCTCTCTTTTTTCGTGTGTTCCGGCGGACGGAACCCCCGGCGGCGGGGGCTTTGGTCTGTTGGAAGGGACACCGGCCGTCTCTCCCGCCGCCCGGGCATTCGCCGAAACCATACCGCGGGCCGGGCATCGGACCAAATGTCGTACTCAGCCCCCCGTAAAACGCGGACGCACAGCTTAGAACCTGTATTCATAACCGGAGGATGCTGAATGCGTGAGGGATTTTCTCGCCAGGCAAGGGAAATTGGCGAAGTCCCGGTGGGGAAAGACCCGCTCAGACAAGCGTTCAACGGTTGTGAATACAGGTTCTAAGAACACCCCTGTAAAAGGGTATAACAAGCGTGTGGCGCAGCTAATCCTGCTGTGCTGAGTGGCCGTTTCACGCGTATAGGGCCGCAGGGTGCTTCCGACACCCGGCGGCCCCTCTTTTTCTCTGAAAAATCCTTATTTTGCCCGCAGCCGCTCCACCGCAGCCGCCTCCGGCGTGACGTTTACCGTGCGGTACGCCGTGTAGACCACCATGCCCGGCCGGCTTCCGGCGGGCTTTTTCACGTTGCGGACCTCCGTCACGTCCACCGGCACGTTCCCGCTCTCCCGGGCCTGGGAGAACCAGGCGGCCAGCATGGCCGCTTCGGCGACGTCCTCCTCCGACGGGGCCTGCCCGGCGCAGCGGAGGATAACGTGGGACCCGTGGATCTTCTGGGTGTGGAGCCATAGGTCCCGGCGGTCCGCGTCCTTCAAGGTCAGCTGGTCGTTCTGGCGGTTATTCCGGCCCACCAGCACCCGGAGGCCGGAGGACGTGCGGAATTCCCAGGGGGCGGCGGGGCGGGTCTTGTCCTTTTTCCCTTTGCCCTGCTTTTTCAGGAAGCCCCCCTCCCGGAGCTCGGCCCGGATATCCAGGTAGTCTGCCTCTGTCTCCGCCCGGCCGATCTCCGCCAGGACGCTCTCCAGATAGTGGAGGTCACGCCGGGCCAGGTCCATCTGCTGCCGGAGGTACTTCTCCGCCGTCTTGGCCTTGGTATAGCGCTTGTAGTACTTGGCGGCGTTCTGCTGGGGAGTCAGCAAAGGGTCCAGGGGAATGGACACCAGGGCGCCCGCCTCATAGTAGTTCTCGCACTCCAGCCGGGATTGTCCACGTTCCATCCGGTAGAGGTTGGCGGTGATCAGATCCCCCTGCATACGGAGATGGTCCCGGTTTTGCGTTTCGGCATATTCTTTTTCCTGAAGAGCCAGCTTCCGCCGGAGGCGGTCCCGAGCCGTCGCAGCCGCCCGGAGGAGGTCCGCTCCCCGCTGGCGGGCCCGTTCCTGGCGCTCCCGGGCCTCATAAAAGGCGTCCAGCAGGGCGGAAAAACTGGGATAAGTCACGCTCTCCGCTCCACCGCCGTACTGGCCCACGGGCACGCAGGAAAAGTCCAGGGGCTTGCCCTCCCGAAAAAGGCAGACGGGGGTGAAGCGGTTTTCCCGGACACGGTTTGAAAAATCCTCCAGGGCCCGCCACAAAGGGCCGGGACCGCTCATCTGGAAGACGCGGGTGTCCGTATCCCCCGCCGCCCGGAATCCAAGCTCCCGGGCCATAAGGGGGGAGAGGCCGAAGTAGCTGTCCAGCAGGAAGCCGTCCAAGGTCTTCTCCGCCGCCGCCGCGGCAAAGCGGGCGGCGAAGCCCTCCTCCGTCTCCTCCAGGAAGGGGAGCCGCCCTGTGGAGGCGGGGGGTTGGTAGAAAAGTCCCGGCAGTACCTGCCGCGCGGCGGACAGATCCGCGTCCACCCGGCGGAGGCTGTCGAGAATACGGCCCTCCCCGTCCAACAAGATGAGGTTGGACCTCCGGCCCATAGCCTCCAGCACCAGGGTCCGCCTTCCGGCCCGGCCCAGCTCGTCGGAGGCATCAAATTCGATTTTTACCAGCCGCTCCAGAGGGGGCTGGGCAATCGCCGCCACCCGGGCGCCGGAGAGGTGCTTCCGGAGCAGCATACAGAACATGGGGGGCTCCGCCGGGTTGTCCCGGGGGAGCTCCGTCAGCTGGAGGCGGGGGGCCCCGGCTCCGGCGCAGAGCAGCAGCCGCTTCCCCCGGAAGAGGAGGACCACCTGGTCCCGGGCGGGCTGCTGGATCTTGTCCACCCGGAGGCCCGTCAGCTGGGGCCGCAGCTCCTCTACAACGGCCTGTAGGCAAATCGCGTCAATCGCCATGGGGCTCCTCCTCCATCATGATGCAAAACAGCTGGTTGATCCGCTCCGTCTCTCCCCGGAGATAGAGCCAGCCAAGCAATGCCTCCAGAGCCGTGGCCTCGCCATACTGGGCCCGGCTGGCGTGGTGGGGGACGGTGTGGACCTGGGCGTTCCGCCCCCGGCGAAAGACGGCCTTCTCCTCCTCCGTCAGCAGGGGCTTAATCTTCTCCGCCTTCTCCGCCTGGGACTCGGCGCAGACCAGGGCCACCGCGGCCCGGTGCATTCCCCGGCCCGTGGCCCCGCCGTGGGCGCAGAGCCAGGAGCGGACCAGCAGCTCGAACACCGCGTCCCCCATATGGGCCAGGCCGATGGAGCTGATCTCCAGGATGTGGTCCCGGGGAAGGCTGGGCTGAAAGTAGTTTTCCATATTGATACTCCTAACGAAAAATCTGCGCTGTCGTCGCTCCGGCCTATCCAACAATGGCCGGCTTGGGTGGCCGCGGGCCGCCGATGGCGGCGGCCCCTACAGCCGTTCCGTAGGGGCCGGCCCCCTGGCCGGCCCGTTCACCGTTTCTCCCAGGAAACCCGCCAGCGCCGCGAAGTCCTGAAGGGTCAGCTTCTCCCCCCGGACGCCCTCGGGCAGACCCAGGGAGGTCATAGCGGCCTGTATCTGCTCCTTTCCGATCTCCGGAAGAGCGGCGGAAAGGCTGTTTGCCAGCGTCTTTCGCCGCAGCAGAAAGGCCCCCCGAACACAGCGGAAGAAGAATGTCTCGTCCTCCACCTCCACGGCGGGCTTTTCCCGCCGGACACAGCGGAGAACGGCGGAGTCCACCTTGGGGGCGGGAAAGAACTTCTCCGCGGTCACGTCGAAAAGGACCTCCGTCTCCATATGGTATTGAAGCCAGAGGGTGAAGGCCCCGCCGCCGGAAGAGCCCTGCCGGGCCGCCAGCCGCCGGGCCACCTCTTTTTGCAGCAGCACGGTGATACTCTCAAAGCAGGCCGCCTCCACCAGCTTTGTCAGTACCGGGGTGGTGATGTTGTAGGGAAGGTTCGCACAGACCAGAGGCCGGAGCCCGGCGAACTTCTCCGCCGCCAGGGCTTGGAGGTCCAGCTTCAGCGCGTCCCCCGGGACGATCTCCACGTTATCATAGGGGGCCATTGTCTCCCCCAGCACGGGGAGGAGCTTTTTGTCCAGCTCAATGGACACCACCTTCCCGGCCCGGCCCGCCAGCTCCGCCGTCAGGCACCCAACGCCGGGGCCGATCTCCAGCACGCCGCAGTTCCTGTCCGCCCGGGAGGCGGCGGCAATCTCCGCCGGGACGGCGGGATCGGTCAGAAAGTTTTGTCCCATAGACTTGGAGAAGTGGAAGCCGTGCCGCCCCAAAAGGGCCCGAAGGGTTTCCCGGTCGCAGAGATTCATGGCCTGTCCGCCTTTCGCAATCGAATGTCACGGGCCAGTATACCAGAAAAAGCGCCGGATGGAAAGGGGAAAAATCGCCGGGCTTGCAATTTCCGTCCCATCTGCTATACTGTCCTCATCAGAAAGGAGGCGTTTCCCTATGACCCACACCGTCGACAAAGCCGCCTGGCCCCGCCGGGAGCTGTTCGACTTCTTCTCCCCCATGTCCCAGCCCTTTTTCTCCGTCACTTTCAAGCAGGACGTGACAAGGCTCTACCGGTTTGCCAAGGAGAATCGCCTCTCCTTCTACCACTCCCTGGTGTACCTCTGCACCCAGGCTGTGAACCAGGTGGAGGCCTTCCGCTACGCCCTTCAAGGGGAGGACCTGGTTCTCTTTGACCAGAGGATTCCCAGCTTCACGGACCTAAAGCCCGGGGCGGAAGCCTTCCATATCGTCACATTGCCCATGGAAGAGGATATCCGCTCCTTCTGCGCCGCCGCCAAGGCGAAAAGCGCCGCCCAGAACACCTTTTTGGACCAGGAGGACAGCCTGGATTTGATTTACTTCACCTGCCTTCCCTGGGTAGAGCTCACCGCCCTGACCAACGAGCGGAATTTCGACCCCGGCGACGCCGTGCCCCGGATCGCCTGGGGCAGGTTCGCCCAGGAGGGGGAGCGGAAAGCCCTCCACATTTCCATGGAGCTGAACCACCGCTTTGTGGACGGCCTCCACGTGGGCCGGTTCCATGAGGCGCTGGAGACGCTGATGGAAGAACTGTAAAAAGGACCGGGAGTCTTTCCCGGTCCTTTTCGCGCCTATGGATTTTCACCCCAGTACTGGATACTCCACAGCCATATGTCCGACTGGAGAGAGAAGATTTTAAGTTTCCCGTCTTCCCCCCGATTGAACCACATCGTCCCGTCCAGCGCTGAGGCAAGGCCGCCTGAGCCGTCCAGAACGGGCTCCGGGTCCGCCCGGAGATCCGATGCCAGGGTCCCCCGGCCATTGCCTCCGATGGTTTCGTCATAGTGCTCCAGAAACTCCTCCGCCGTGTTGACGGCCCACTCTTCGCCGGCGGCCGTCACCTTGGCGGGATAGGCGAGAAGGTTCGCGATCTCCTCTTGTTCCCCGGCGTCAATCAGATCCGCCAGGTTGAGGATAAACGCCCGGCTCTCATCCAGGGAGAGGGCCGCGTACGGCTCCTCCTCCCCGGCGTCCTGGGTAATTTCGCCGCTGCCTACGGCCCGAACGGCAGCTTGGTCCGTCTGAATGGTAAAGACCCGGATGACCCCGTCCTCCACCAGACCGAACCACACGGCCCCGTCCGCCACGGAGGCAAGGCCGCTGCCGTCGCTGAAGATCTGGAACTCCGCCGGGGCTGGCTCCCAGGTCATGGCTGTGGAGAGGCCCAGGCGGTTCTGCCCGATCACCTCTTCGTAGTAGGGGAGGAATTCCTCCGCCGAGCGCACGGTGAAAGTCCCGGCGCTCACTTCCACCTGGGCGGGATAAACCAGCAGATCCGCCACTTCCTCTTTCCGCCTGTCCTCAATCCGCTCCGCCAGCAGGAGAATAAACTCCCGGGCCGCGTCGCTCTGGATGCCCGTCCGGGTATACAGCGGGTCCTGGGACTCCGAAGGCAGGGTTTCCAGGGGCTGGCTTTGCAGCTCCTCCATGCAGCGGTCGTTGGCCACTAAGATGGCGTCCAGGTCCGGCTCCCGTACCGGCGTCAGGGCCGAGTAGCGGAAACTGTCCGCCAAGGCCTCCAGCTCCTCCCGGCCGATGGCGCCGCTGGAGAAGGTGTCGTCCCCCTGCTGCCCCGTCAGCACGTTCACCAGGATGAAGCTGTCCCCCAGGTCCGCCAGGATGAGGGACCGGTTCCAGGCCCCCAGGCCCAGGGTGACGGGGGTGCCGTCGGCGGTCTGATAGCCCCATTCCTCGAAATCGCTCAGGTCCCCGATGTTCAGGGCCACGTCGTCAAAGGTCCCCTTGACGGAGCGGCTGAACTGGTACTCAATGGTCCCGTAGCCCTTCAGCTCTCCGGCCCCCAGCTCCGCGTCGCCGTCAAAGCGGAAGGTGCCGTTTTCGTAGATGTAGCCGGAGTAAGGGGTGACGTTCTCCCCGCAGAAATCCCCCACGGCCACGGTCCAGGTTTCCGGCAGGACCACCTCCATCCACTCATGGAGTTTCAAATCGTACTTGGCGATGATCTCCTCCAGCTTGTCGGCCATCTCCTGGGTATAGACCAAGTAGAAGCCGTAGCGGTCCTCAAAGCCCGTGGGCTCGTTGCCGATTTTTGCGATGATGGACCCGTCCGGGTCATAACTCTCCTGGAAGGCCTCCCACTCCGCCAGGGCCCGGCTCTCGGGGGTATCCCCCCAGCCGGAGAGGCTGATGAAGTCCTTGAACTCCTTCTCCCCGGGGATCACGACCCCGTTTTCGTCCGTCACGTACACGCTTCCCTTCTCCGGCAGCAGCACATCCCGCAGGCCGAAGAAGTTCGCCGCCACCGCCAGGGCGGACAGGGCCGCCAGCAAGGCGATTGCCGCCGCTAAAGCCGCCAGCCATTTTAGACTCTTTCCTCGTCTCGCCATCTCATAATCCTCCCACCGGATTTTTCTGCCTCCCTGGACCTGGGAGAAGGTTTCCTGGTAAAATTCCCGGTTACTCATCCTGCCAGTCCTCCCCCAATCGTTCTCTCAGCCGCCGCCTCGCCCGGGCCAGCCGGGTGGTCACTGTGGAATCCCCCACCCCCAGCAGCTCTCCGATCTCCCGGACGCTGAGCTCCTCATAGTAAAAAAGGTTCAGCACCGTCCGGTATTTTTCCGGCAGGGCCATGACCTCCCGGTACAGCGCCGCCTGTTCGGGCTGGTCGAATACCGGGGTTTCCGGCAGCGATTCCAGGGACACCCGCCGTTTCCGCCAGGGGCTTTTCAGCAGGTCCCGGCAGCAGTTCACCGCCACCCGCAGCAGCCAGCGCCGCAGATGTTCATCCCCTTCAAAAGTTCCCCGGTATTGGAATAGGCGCAGGAATACCTCCTGCACGGCGTCGTCCGCGTCCTGGGAACTGCCCAGGGCGTGGAGCGCCATGCGGTATACCATCGCCTGGTGCCGCTCGACGGCGGCGGTAAAGCGGGCCTTGTCCATATGTCGTCCTCGTTCATTGGTGTTGGGAGTACTCTCACTGATTGTACGACGGGGAGGGAGGCTTTGTCTCAGCTTTTTGAAAATTTTGAAAAAATTCACCATGCCTTTGGCAGGGCGTGATATAGTCAGCATGGTTGAAAAGAAGAAACTACTTCTTTTTAACCGGTGAACCTTCGATTTACCAAGACGCAAAGCGCCTATGCGTTTCCTGTGAGATCAGACACAAAAAGCCGCTTATGCGGCTTACGGCGCTGTACACCAGCGCCGCGCCGAAAAAAAATCCTTCGGAGTCTTTTCAACCGCGCCGGCTATAAGATCAAACCCATCTTTAGGAACGGAGGCATGGTTATGACCATCCAAGAAGCCATGCGGACCCGCCATACGGTCCGCCGCTATACGAACCGGAAACTTCCCGGGGAAGTTCTGAAACAGCTCCATGAGCGGGTCCGGAAAAACAACGCCGAGCACGGCTTGGCCATGAGCCTGGTGACAGAGAACTCCGATGCTTTTGGCCCAGCCCTCCGGCTCTTTCTGGCCAAGGGGGTCCGCAACTATGTCATCCTGGCCGGAAAGGAAGGCCCGGGCCTGGATGAACGTCTGGGGTACTGCGGGGCGGACGTGATGCTCTTTGCCCAAACCCTGGGTTTAAACTCCTGGTGGGTAGGGGGGACCTACCGCCGGAGGGGCCTCCAAAAAAACGCCGCTCCGGAGGCGGAAAAAATTCTGGGCCTGCTTGCCGTGGGCTACGGCGCCACCCAGGGCGTGCCCCACAAGTCCAAACGGCCGGAGGACGTCGCATCTTATCGCGGCGAAGCGCCGGAGTGGTTCTCCCGGGGCGTGGAGGCTGTTCTTCTGGCCCCCACCGCGCTGAACCGGCAAGCGTTCGCTCTCCAAGGGGAGGGGCGAAGGGTTTCCATGCGCTGTGATAGCGGTGTATTCTCCGGCGTGGATTTGGGCATCGGAAAGTATCACTTTGAAATGGGAGCGGGGAGGGAAAACTTTGACTGGGCCTGACCGGCAGAGAGGGAAAAGGGCCCGCCGTAGCCGGCGGGCCCTTTTTCTCTTCGTCTCAGCGGTCTTCCGGCTGACTCCGGACTCCCAAAGTCTTCCCCAGCATGTTTGCCAGGGGCACGCCCAGAAGATAGCACGCCGCCACTTCTCCCAGGCCCACAGTCAGAGCGCTGAGGCCATAGGCGGGCCAAAACGCCCCTTCGCCGCTTTGAACGGTAAACCAGGCGATTTCAGCCCCTACGATTACCGCGTTGCAGACCACCGGCGGCAGAGCCGCCAGATATAAATTGGGCATTCTCCGGCTCCACAGGGCCGCCAGCAGCGTTGCCAAGGTGCCGAATACCCAGTCCAGCATAATGGGAGAACCCAGCAAATTCGCCAGAAAACAGCCAACCGCCAAGCCGGGAATCGCCTCCGGGAACAGGAAGGGCAGCACTGTCAAGGCCTCTGCCGCCCGGAATTGGACGCCCATGTACTGGGGAATCGGCAAAATCAGGGTAGCCGCCGCATAGATGGCGGCGGTCAGGCCGGCCAGGGCCAGCCTCCGGGTACTGAAACGGTCTTTGGACATCATGAAATTCCTCCATTTTTTTAGTCTGCCCAATGGGGCGGGCAGGGTGATGGCACCTGCCGCGGACGAGTATACCACAGGGCGAATGAAATGGCAAGGGTAAAATTTCCTGTCAAAAAACGTCAAAAACGCTTGACGAAAATCAAAACCTGTCCTATACTACTAAAGTTAAGAATTTGCGCAAACAGAATCTTTTGTTACGTAAAGGAATTACCCTATGAAAGTCACCATCAGCGACGTGGCCCGAATGGCGGGGGTTTCCACCGCCACGGTTTCCCACACCATTAACAACACCCGCTATGTTTCCGGGGACACCAAGGAAAAAGTCTACCGGGCCATCCGGCAGCTTGGCTATACTCCCGACGCCTCCGCCCGGAGCTTTCGTACCGGGAAAAAGAAAACCGTGGGCTTTATCGTTCCCGATATTTCCAACAAGTTTTTCGGCACCATTATAGAGTCGGCGGAAAACTATCTCTCCGCTCAAGGTTATCACCTCATTATCGCCAACACCAAAGAGAACATGGACCGGGAGGAAACAAATCTCCGCCTCCTCACCGCAGGCCTGGTAGACGGTCTTCTGGTGGCCAGTACCATGGATGATTTTCAGCGGTTGGAAAGTTTGATTCCCGCCGGATTTCCGGTAGTGTTGGTGGACCGAACTTTCGACAGCCAGAAATACTCCTCCGTTTCTGTCTCCAACTTTCAGCCGATCTACCGCAGCGTCTGCCGCTTGGCCGGACAGGGAAAGCGGCGGATCGGCATTATCGGCGGCCTGCCCCGGCTCTCCACCACGAAGGAGCGGATTGCCGCCTATCAGGCCGCTGTGGCGGACTGCGGCCTGGCCCAGGATGAGGCGCTGGTCCGTTACGGAGACTCTATGGAAGACAGCGCCCCGTTTTGCCTGAATCAGCTCTTGGACCAGCACTGCGACGCGATTCTGGTCTGCCAGGGATTGATGGCTTCCGTCACCATCGCCTATCTTCGGGGAAAGGGCATACAGCCTCACCAGGATCTGGAGGTCGTCAGCTTCGTGGACTATGACACTCATGCCTATGAGTTTTACTATAATCAGGTGGACCGTATTATTCAGCCGGTGGAAGAACTGGGCCGCGCCGCCGGCGAGCAGATTCTTCTCCGGGTGGAAAAACCCGACGCGCCCGTGCAGGAACGGGTACTGACTTCGGTCTACCGGCCCTGCGGGGAGCAGGAATAACCGATTTGTGAAAAGGACGCCGGGGCAGTGCCCCGGCGTCCCGTTATGTTTTATCATCCCGAATATACCGCATGATATCCCCTACCTCACAGTCCAGTATTTTGCAAAACATCTCAATGGTGTGGGTGCTGACGCTCTCGTTTCGTTTCAGCCGGGTGATCTGCCCGGGGCTTACATTGTGCTTCTTTATCAGGGCATATTGGGATATCCCCTTTTCCTTCATCACATTCCACAAATTATCATAGGAAATCATAACATTCAAGCCTCACTTTCTACTTGAATGTTAATCAAAAACGGTATATAATAATATTAACCAATATCGGTTAATATTATTTAAAACGGAGGGGATGAAGTGGGAGCGCTGCTTACACTCATGGGGGCCGTCAGCTTTGTTGGCTACCTGATTTGGCTGGTGGTCCGCGTCAGAAACTGGGACTCCAAAATTCCGCCGGTGATTGGGATGTTTTTGGGCCTGGTTATGCTTCTGGGCGGGCTGGCGTGGATGCAGGAGGCGGACCGGCCGGGGGAAAATGGGTCGAAAGGTGTGAGCGCTGAACAGGACGCGCCAAAAGAAGAGACGGACGCCACTCCGGACGGTGCGGACTCCTCCGATGACAGCCAGGGGACTTGGTATGTCGATTATTACCTGGACGATTTCCAACAGCCTACCGGCGAGTGGTATATTACGGCCCCCGCGTTTCCCGGAACCTTTAACTTTCACACCACCCGGAATGCGGAGCTCACTGTCGAAGTCCGGGTAAACTGCTATGGTGAAATCGCGTTCCTCCTGTACCGGTATGGCAAAAATCTGGAAGAGAGCATCGGGGCCGAACAGTATTATATCACCATGCGGACCTCCGATGGGACCGACTATGAGATGACCGGTACGCTGTATGAAAGCGATCATCATTTGTGTATTGACGAAGAGTATAAAAGCATCGTGCTGGAGACTATGCGAAACGGCGGGACGATCCATTTCTACGTTGAGTATTCGCGGTTCCAGGGCACCAATTTTTTGTTCTCCATTGATACAGATGGCTTTAACGACGTATATCAGGCCCAGACCGGAGGCTGACCCGGCGGAAAGTAAAAAGAGGGCGGAGCCGAAGCTCCGCCCTCCCTTATGTGCTTATTCCTTCTCGAACACGTCCTTGCCCATCTCGCAGATGGGGCAGACCCAGCTCTCGGGGACCTGATCCCAGGGGGTGCCGGGGGCCACGCCGTTGTCGGGATCTCCCACGGCGGGGTCATAGACGTACCCGCAGGGGCATACGTATTTATCCATTTCGTCCTCACAATCTTCGTATCACTCGCCTCCACCCAAGGGTGAAGGCTCACTCACTACGATGCTCGTCCTCTCCCCATCGCAAACGCTTCGCTGGTTTGCGCCGGGGGCCCCGTTTGGGGATTCTTACTTGAAGAACCGCTCCAGCAGGCCCTTAAAGGCCTTGCCGTGACGGGCCTCATCCCGGGCCATCTCGTGGACGGTGTCGTGGATGGCGTCCAGGTTGTACTGTTTGGCCAGCTTCGCCAGGGCGAACTTGCCGGCGGTGGCGCCGTTTTCGGCCTCCACCCGCATCTCCAGGTTCTTCTTGGTGCTGGTGGTCACCACGTCGCCCAGGAGCTCGGCAAACTTGGCGGCGTGCTCCGCCTCTTCATAGGCGGCCTTTTCCCAGTACAGGCCGATTTCGGGATAGCCCTCGCGATGGGCCACACGGGCCATAGCCAGATACATGCCCACTTCGGTGCACTCGCCGGTAAAGTTGGCGTTCAGGCCGTCGATGATCTCTTTCTGCACCTCGGCGGGAACATCCGCGCCAAAGGTCTTGCCAACGCCCACCACATGCTCGGCGGCCCAAGTCATGTCAGCGCCCTGCTCCTTGAACTTCGCGCCGGGAACACCGCACTGGGGGCACTTCTCAGGGGCCGTGTCACCCTCATGAACATAACCGCAGACAGGGCAAACCCATTTCTTCATAAAATAATCCTCCTTAGAATTTAAATCTTTGCATCCTTATTCAGGCATTGATATGAGTATATCAGGTTCCGGTAAACTTCGCTAGTTGCAAATGCTACAAAACAGAAATTTGATGGAAATTCACGGTTTATTTAAAATCCGGCGTCTCCGTGATTTTGATAAATTCCCTTGCATTTTCCCCCGGGACGGTTTAGAATGAGAACCGGAAACATAAATGCGGCAGGCCGCCGGGCGCTCGCAACACCCGGCGGCCCTGTACGAGTGACCAGACCACTCAGCACAGCAGTTTCGCAACTGCACCACGGGCTTATTATACCCTCTTCCACCCCCTTTTTCAAGGGGCGTAAGCCGTGCGTCCGTATTTTCACGCGGTGCTGAGTTTTAAGGCTTGGCGCTGCGTTTGTGTTTCCGGCGGACGCATAGCCGGGCGGGGAAGGATTTGCACGCGGTCCAACAGGCTCCTGCCTGCCCGGCAAGGTCCGTTCGCCGGAAAATTTGGTTGAGAGAGGAACTTGGCATGAAAACGAAATATGTCAAATCCCACGCCGCAAAAAAGCCACCCGCCGGCGGACCGCCCGCGGAAAAGCGGCCCGATGAAAAATCCCCGCCTTTCAAGTCGGAACCGCCCCAGGAACAGCCAGCCGAAGAGAAGCCGCCAAAAAAGCATTTTTTCAAAAATCGAACCCAAAAAGCAGAACACGCAGACACACAGGCTTCAGGGGAGAAGCCGCCAAAAAAACGCTTCTTTAAGAAGCGGGCTCCAAAGGCGGAGCAACCGGACCCACGGACCGCAGGGGACAAGCCGCCAAAGAAACGCTTCTTCCAGAGGAGGGCACAGGCGGCGAAGCCTATGAAGGACCGCTCCTCCGGCAAGCGGTTCTTAAAGCCCCTTTTGATCTTGCTTCCTTGTGCCGTACTTGCCATAGCCCTGTCCGCCTTCTTCGCTCTCAGCATGAGCTCCAGGTACACATACTCTCCCCCTTCTTATTCCTACACCCCCGTGCCAGCTGAGCAGCCGGAGAAAGAGGCGGAAAGGGAGGAACCGCCGCAGGAACAGAAGTCGCCCGAGGAAATAGAGCTGCCCGAGGATACGGAGCCTCCGGAGGAGCCCGGAGACTCGTCCCAAGACCCCCGGGAACGGACGGACGAATACCAAGACCCCGAGGATATATTCATGCGGTCTTATCATGCCAATCTGCGGTCCTTTGACTCCAATTTCCGGAATGCAGAAAATACAGAGCCTCCTGTTGATAAAGCCTCTATCCAGGAGGAGCTGGACCTCCTTTTGCAAAACCGTCCAACCATGCTGACGGACTGTACCTTCTGTGATGGAAACGGAAACAGCTCCACTCTCTGTGAACGCTGCGGGGGAAGCGGCTCCATTTCCCCACCAGGGGTTACCATGTTCCAGACCTTTATCGACTGTCCCAGATGCGGAGGGGACAAGTATGAGCCCTGCGGCCACTGCACCTTTGGGCGCATGAATGATCCTGACTTTGAAACAAAGATTGCGGAATGGCATGAGAAGCGCCGCGCACTCTGGAAAAAGCTGGGATACTCGGACGAGGAAATTTCCAGCATGGAAATGGAGGAGGCAAAAAACACGCTGGAGGAGAGGGAGGAGCCAATCACGATTACTCCCTCCATCTCCGACGACAGCCCCAGTATCAGCGGCGGAGAGAAGGGAATTTGCCGCGTCTGTAATACAACGGGAAGATGTCCCACCTGCGACGGCAACCGCCGGTACATAAATCCGTTTACAGGAGAATTTATAACGTGCAGCTCCTGTACGGATGGAAACTGCTGGAAGTGCGGCGGAACCGGCCGGGCTTAGTCACTGTTTTGAACATTCTTCCTAGAACCTCCCTGGGGACACATAAAAAAGGCTCTCCGCGCCGGCAGCGCGGAGGGCCTTTTTACGCACTTCTTTTTATGGAAATCTGTCCCTTACGCCTCCGCCATAGCCTTGGCCTCCGCAATCGCCTTTTCCTGGGCGGCGGGGGGGCAGTCCTGATAGCGGACAAAATGGAAGGTAAAGCTGCCCCGGCTCTGGGTCATAGCCCGCAGGTCGATGGCGTAGGTGCCCATTTCGGCCATGGGAACCTCGGCGGTGATGATCTGGGTGCCGTCGCCCATGGGGTCCATACCCATGGGGGTGCCCCGGCGCTTGGAGATGTCGCCCATGACGTCGCCGGTGTAGTTCTCGGGCACCGTCACCTTCAGCTCGCCGATGGGCTCCAGCAGAACGGGGTTGGCCTCGGGCATGGCGGCCTTATAGGCCAGCTGGGCCGCCGTCTTGAAGGCGATTTCAGAGGAGTCCACCGGGTGATAGGAGCCGTCATACAGCACGGCCTTCAGGTTCACCAGGGGATAGCCCGCCAGAGGCCCGTGGAGGCAGGCCTCCCGGAGGCCCTTTTCCACGGCGGGGAAGAAGTTCCTGGGCACGGAGCCGCCGAAGACCTCTTCGGCGAAAACCATATCCTCCTCGTCGGGGTTGTACTCAAACCGGACCCACACGTCGCCGAACTGGCCGCTGCCGCCGGTCTGTTTCTTGTGCCGCCCCTGCTTTTGGACGGTCTTGCGGATCTTCTCCCGGTAGGGTACCCGGGTGGGCTTCAGCTCCGCTTCCACCTTGAAGCGGTCCTTCAGCTTGCTGACCAGCACGTCCATCTGCATGTCGCCCGCGCCGGAAACCACCATCTGATGGGTTTCGGCGTTGTTCACCACGGTGAAGGTGGGGTCCTCTTCGTTCAGCCGGGTGAGGCCCTGGGCAATCTTATCCTCCTGTCCCCGGGTCTTGGGCTGAATGGCCACGGAGTAGCAGGGCTCGGCGAAGGGGATGTTTTTCAGGCTGACCACCTTCCGCTCGTCACAGAGGGTGTCGCCGGTCTTAATGTCCATTTTGGCGATGGCGCCGATGTCGCCGCAGACCAGTTCCTTGACCTCGGCGTTTTTCTTGCCCCGAATGGTGTACAGACGGCCCAGCTTCACCTTCTCGCCGGTGCGGGCGTTCACCATGGGCAGGTCCGGCGTGATGGTTCCGGAGAGGACCTTCACGAAAGAATACTTGCCATACTGGTCGGAGATGGTCTTGAATACAAAAGCAGTGGGTACGCCGCCGGGAGAAACCACAAATTCCTCCGTTTCGCCGTCAGCCTTGGTGGCTTTGTGGTAGTTGCCCTCCACGGGGTTTGGCAGCAGGTCCACAATGTTGTCCATCAGCATCAGGGAACCCAGGCAGTTGATGGCGGAACCGCAGAGGACGGGGAAGAGGCTCAGCTCCCGAACGCCCTGGCGCAGGCCCTGGATCATCTCGGCGTAGGTGAAGTCCTCGCCGCCGAAGAATTTCTCCATCAGCTCCTCGCTGGTTTCGGCCACGGATTCCTTGAGGGCGTCGTTGAATTCGTCGATAACGCCGGCCTTGTCGGCGGGGACCTCGATCTCCACCCGCTTGAGATTCTGCATCTCATAGGCCCGCTTGTTCAAAACATCGATAACGCCGGTGACCTTTTTGTTGCCGTCCCAAACCGGCACCACCACCGGGGCGATCTTTTTGCCGAAGCGCTCCCGGAGGGCCTCAAAGGTGGCGTTGTAGTCGCTGTTGTCCTCGTCGGTCTTGGAGATGTAGATGAAGCGGGGCATATTCCGCTCCTCGCAGTATTTCCAGGCCTTCTCCAGGCCCACAGACACGCCGTCCTTGGCGGAGCAGACGATGACGGCGGCGTCGGCGGCCCGGAGGGCGGCCATGGCCTCGCCCGCGAAGTCAAAGGCGCCGGGGGTATCCATCAAGTTGATGCGGCTGCCCTTGTAATCCAGGGGCGCCATAGCCAGGGACAGGGAAATCTGGCGCTTGATCTCCTCGGGATCATAGTCGCAGACGGTGTTGCCGTCGGCGGCCCGGCCCATTCTATCGATGACGCCGGTCATGTAGAGCAGGCTCTCGGCCAGGGCGGTCTTGCCGCTGCCGCTGTGCCCCAGCAGACAGACGTTGCGGATGTTCTGTACAGAATAGCTCATGATTCGTTCCACTCCTTATCTTTGCTGTCCATGCGGCTGGGGAGCCCCGGAAGCCGCAAGCGTCCAATATATGAATTATACAACACGGAGCCGCGGATTACAACAAATATTTTGGTCAAAATCACATTTATGCTTGACTGCCAAAAGGATGGTGAAATTTTCGTCAATTTAGATATGGGAAAAGCAGGAAGTACCCTTTTCCTATAACCATGGCGCTCCCGGCAGAAGAGCGGACGCATAGGTTCTCCCCTACGGTCTATCTACCGGCAGACCGCCATATCCCCAAAAAAAGGGGGGCGGCCCCTCCGGGCCGCCCCTGCTTAAACATATGTCTCTTCCGGCAAAACGCCTTTTATTTCTGCAAAGACTTTACCCACACGCCGTATTTGTCCACATTCGCCTTGGCGTCCGCCGCGTCTTTGCCTTGGGTGAGGATGTAAACCTTGATCTTAGGCTCCGTGCCGGAGGGCCGGACGATCACGCTGGTGCCGTCCGCCATTTCAAAGCGCAGGACATTGGACCCGGAGAGCTCCATCGTACTCTTTTCCCCGGAAGCACAGTCCTTCACGGACCCGTCGCTGTAATCTTTGAACTGGACCACCTTCACGCCGGAGAGCTCCGCCGGGGGATTTTCCCGGAGACCTTTCATCAGGTTCGCCATGTCCTTCAGGCCGTCCAGGCCGGGCATAACCAGGTTATAGGTGTGCTCGGCATAATAGCCATACTTCTCATACAGGGCCTCCAGGGCGTCCGCCAGGGTCATTCCCTGGGCGGCATACCAGGCGGCCATTTCCGTCAACAGCAGGGCGGCCGTGACGGCGTCCTTGTCCCGGACATAATCGCCCAGCATATAGCCGTAGCTCTCCTCATAAGAGAAGATGACTTTTCCCTCCCCGGTGGACTCCAGCTTGTCTTTCTTCTCCGCCAGGAATTTGAAGCCGGTAAAGGTGTCGAAGCATTGGAGGCCGTTGACCTCCGCTACTTTCCGGGCCATCTCCGTGGTAACGATCGTCTTTTGAGCCACGGGCTTTTCCGGCATGGTGCCCGCCCGCTTCTTTGCGCCAATCAGATAATCCAGCAGCAGCACGCCGGTCTGGTTTCCGGTGATGACCTTGAATTCCCCGTCCTTTGTGCGGACCATCACGCCCACCCGGTCGGCGTCCGGATCGGACCCCAGAATGAAGTCCGCGCCCTCCTTCTTTGCCAGATCCACCGCCAGGTAAAAGCCCTCCGGATTCTCCGGGTTGGGAGAGACTACCGTGGGAAAGTTTCCGTCGATGGCCATCTGCTCCGGAACACAGATCAGATGCTTGACGCCCAGGCGGGACAGCGCTTCGGGAATCAGCTTGTGGCCGGTGCCGTGGAAGGGGGTATACACCATCTTGAAGCTGTCCGCCACTTTGGCAACGGTTTCCTTGTCATTGACTTGAGCCATAACGTTGGAAAGAAACTTCTCGTCGGTTTCAGCTCCCAGCACCTCAATGATTCCGGCCCGGACAGCCTCCTCATAATCCATGCGCTTGATATCGTTGAAGATGTCGATTTCGCCAAGCCGTTTCGCAATGGCGTCGGCATGATGGGGAGGCAGCTGGGCGCCGTCCTGCCAGTAGACCTTATAGCCGTTATACTCTTTGGGATTGTGGCTGGCGGTGACGTTGATCCCCGCCTGGCAGCGGTACTCCCGGACAGCGAAGCTCAGTTCGGGAGTGGGACGCAGCGCCTCAAAAATCCGCACATGAATGCCGTTGGCGGCGCAGACTTCCGCCGCGGCTCTGGCAAATTCCATGGAGTGATTCCGGCAGTCCATGCAGATCGCCACGCCCCGTTTTTTTCCTTCCTCCCCTTCGGCGCAGATCACGTCGGCAAAGCCCTGGGTGGCCCAGCGGATCACGTGGATGTTCATGTTATGCAAACCGGTATACATCGTGCCCCGCAGCCCGGCCGTTCCAAACTCCAAGGGGCCGTAAAAGCGGGCTTCGATTTCCTTGGGATCGTTTTTGATGGCCGCAAGCTCACTCCGCTCCGCTTCGCTCAGGGCGGGGCTGGACAGCCATTTCTCATATTCTTTCATGAAGTCCATAGCGATGCTCCTCCTTTTATGAACGCCGTCTCCATTTCTTTGATCGATTTTGACAACGTTCGTTTCCTGACTGTCGGCAAAATTATCCATGCCGCACAAAAACATTATAAAAGAATCCTCCAATGATGTCAAGAAGCGGTTCCATAACCCGTCCTGTATAAAAATGAATTCTTATTATTAGAATAGGTATTGCCTTTCCCGCCTTTTTCTGTTATAATACATAAATGTCATTTTATGCCCGCATGAAAGAGAGGTGCTTTTTTTTGAATTCCCTCAACGACATTTGGGAGAATGTCCTGCGCCAGCTCCGGGGAACGCTTTCCGAAACCACGATCTCTACTTGGTTTGACGAATTGTCTATTGTGGATATCAAAAATGGCGTCTGCTACCTCCACTGTGCCAGCGATTTTAAAAGGGGTTACTTGGAATCCCTGTTTTTGAACAATATCAAAGGCTCCCTGCACGACATCTTTTCCACCGATTTTGAGGTGACGATTCTGGACGACGCCGGCCTTTTGGAGCTTCAGGGGGGCTCCTCCTCAAAAAAACAGCCGGAGCGCTTTACCTATGCGGAATTCACCTTTCAAAATTTCGTGGTGGGTCCCTCCAACAAGCTGGCTCACGCCGCCTCCATGGCGGTGGCGGAGCACCCGGCTCAAAATTACAATCCCCTCTTGATTTACGGCGATTCCGGCCTTGGAAAGACCCATCTGCTCTACGCCATCGCCAACGTGATCCGGCAGAATGATCCCGCTTCCAAGATCGTCTACATCAAAGGCGACGAATTCATCAACGAATTTGTGGAGCTGGTCCGGGCCAACCGGGGCAGCGAGTTTCGGGCCAAGTACCGGGAAGCGGACCTGCTGCTGGTGGACGACGTGCAGTTTGTGGCGGGAAAAGAACAGGTGCAGAATGAGTTTTTCCACACCTTCAACACGCTTTACGAATCCGGCCGGCAGATCGTTTTGACTTCGGACCGTCCCCCCTCTGAGATGACCCTGCTGGACGACCGGCTCCGCACCCGGTTTGAGTGGGGCCTCCTGGCCGATGTGACGCCGCCGGATTTTGAAACCCGGCTTGCCATTGTGAAAAACAAGGCGGCGCTCCTGGGTATGGACCTGCCGGACAAGATCGCCGTTATGATCGCCCAAAAAGTCACCGCCAACGTCCGCCAGCTGGAGGGCACTGTCAACAAGGTTCTGGCCTATAAAGAGCTCCTGGACAAGGAAACCGACGAAGCAACCGTTAACCGGGCCATGCAGGACATTCTCAAAGGCAGCAATGAGTACATTCCCACCCCGGAGGGTATATTGTCCTACGTCAGCCGCTGCTACCAGCTGGACGAGTCCGTGGTAAAAGGACAGCAGAGGGTCCGGGCCGCCGTGGAAGCCCGGCAGATCTCCATGTACCTGATCCGCGTTATGACAAACCTGTCACAGGACAACATCGGACAGCTCTTCGGCAACCGGGATCACTCCACCGTCATCCACTCCATCCGCCAGGTGGAGCAGAAGATGAAAAAAGATCCCGCCTTTGCCGAAATGGTGAAGGAATTGAAAACCAACATCACTTCAAGGCACTGACCGAACAAGTTTCCGTCCTCTTCCCCTCAAGCATCCGCAAACGATGAAAAATAAGATTTCCACATCTTCTCGTGGAAAAGGAAAACTCTCCTGTGGATAAACCGTCTTTCGACAAAGAGCGTGGAAAACCCGCCGCTTTTTCAACCCCTCCCTGTGGAGGAGGAAAGCCCTGCCATTCCTGAAAATTTTCCTTTTTTCCACAAAAAGATGTCTCTACGTCTACTTCTTCTAAATCGATATTTTTTTCTTTATAAAAAAGCGGCCTTCGCTTTTCAAAGATAGAAGACGCGCTCTCCGGCGCGAGGAGGTTATCTCATGAAATTTAACTGCGAAAAAGCCTTGCTGCAAAACGCCGTCGCCGTCGCCAGCCGCGCCGCGGCGCAAAAAAGCTCGATCCCCGCTCTGGAGGGACTTCTTCTCCACGGTGAAGGAGAGAAACTGACCGTTTCCGGATACAACATGCAGACTGGCATCCGGGCCAAAGTCTCCGCAGGCGTGGAAGAAAAGGGGGAGATCGTTTTAAACGCCCGCCTCTTCGGCGACATTATCCGGCGGATGCCGGATGATATTATCACGTTTACCGCGAATGAAAAATTACAGGTCCGGCTCCACTGCGGCGACGCGGACTTTGAAATTCCCGGCCTCTCCGCAGCGGACTATCCGGATCTTCCCGAGGTGGAAGACGAGTATGCCGTGTCCATTCAAAGAAAAGTGCTCCGCGCCATGATCGACGAGGTGGCCTTCGCCGTCTCCACCAATGAGAGCCGCCCGGTCCACACGGGAGCCCTTTTCGAGATCGGAGAGGGAGGACTGACCATGGCCGCCGTGGATGGGTTCCGCCTTGCGGTGCGGAAAGAGCCGCTGGAAAAGGTGGAAGGAGGCGCGTTTTCTTTTGTGGCTCCCGGTTCCGCGTTGAACGAGGTAAAGGGCATCTGCGGCGATGTGGAGGAAGCGGCGGAGATTACCTTGGGGAAGCGGCACATTCTTTTTACGGCAGGGGATGTGGAATTGATCTGCCGGCGGCTGGAGGGAGAATTTTTGGATTACCGGAACGCAATTCCCAAAAAGAACCCCATTGCCGTCACGGTGGAGGCCAAAGCTCTGATGGAGAGCATCGACCGGGTGTCGGTGGTGATTTCCGACAAGCTGAAAAGTCCGGTGCGTTGCCGGTTTGAGGAGGGAAGGGTATTCCTTTCCGCCAAGACCGGCAATGGCGAAGCGAAGGACGTCTGCCGCCTGGAGGGAGATGGGGACGGATTGGAAATCGGCTTTAACAACCGTTATCTTATGGATGCTCTCCGCTATGCTCCGGCGGATACAGTGCGGATCGAGCTGAATACCGGCGTTTCCCCGGCCATCATTGTGCCCACGGATGAACAGGATAACTTCCTTTATATGGTTCTGCCGGTACGGCTGAAGAGCGCCGAATAAAAGGGGAGGCGTTATGAGAGAAATTGCGATTACGACGGAGTTTATTAAACTTCAGGACCTGCTGAAATTTGCGGGACTGGTGGAGACAGGCGGAGAAGCCAAAGAGCGCATTCAGGCCGGGGAGGCCCAGGTCAATGGAGAGCCCTGCCTTCAAAGGGGAAAAAAAGTCCGCCCCGGCGACAACGTGAAGTTTGCCGGAGAAACCCTTGGCGTGCGCTATGCGGATTGACCGCCTGGAGCTGGAGGGCTTTCGGAATTATGTTCAGGAGTCCGCGGATTTCGACCCCGGATGCAACGTGATCTGTGGTGAGAACGCCCAGGGAAAGACAAATCTTCTGGAAGCGATTGGATATCTCTCCCGGGGAAGATCCCCCAGGGCCAGGACGGACCGGGAGATGATCGGTTTTCAGGAGGAAACCGCCCGGCTTACCGCGCAGGTATATTCCCGGAAACGGGAATTTCAGGTCCAGGCGGACCTCTTCCGAGGCCGGCGGCGGAAAATCACCGTGAATCAAGTTCCCATCAAGACCAGCGCCGCCCTGGGGGACGTATATCACACCGTATTGTTTCAGCCGGAGGACCTGTATCTGATCCGGGAGGGGGCTGCCGCCCGGCGGCGCTTTCTGGATACCGCTCTTTGCCAGCTCCGGCCCCGGTACGCGGCCGCTCTGTCTGGGTATGAACGGGCCCGGGAACAAAAGACCCGGATTCTCCGGGACTTTGATCAGTATCCCGGCCTGCTGGAGGCTTTGCCGGAGTTCAATGAGCAGATGATCCGTTTTGGAGCGGCGCTGATTCAATACCGGCATCAGTTCTGCCTCCGTCTGGGGGAGATTGCCGCCGTTCACCACCGGGAATGTTCCGGCGGAAAGGAAACCTTGGAACTTCAATACCAAACGGTTTCCACTATTGAAGACTCGGGGGCGGATGCCGCGGTCTTGGCGGATCGTCTCCGAAACCACATGGAGAGCCACCGGGAAGCGGAGCTTGCCTCCCGCCTGTGTCTCTCCGGACCGCATAAGGATGATCTTTTCGTGAGCGTCGACGGCCGGGACGCAAAGCAGTACGCCTCTCAGGGACAGACCAGAACCGCCGCCCTGGCTTTGAAGCTGGCGGAGCGGGAGATTTATAAAAACGCGTCGGAGGAATATCCGGTGCTGCTGCTGGACGACGTGCTCTCCGAGTTGGACCCCAAGCGTCAGGAATTTGTCCTGAACCGCATCGCGGGGGGCCAGGTGTTCATCACCTGCTGTGAGGAGGACCGGTTGCCGAGTCTATTGGGAGGCAGGGTGTTTCATGTAAAGCAGGGGACTATTTGGTGATGAACACCGCGACTGAGGGAAGACGAAGGAGCCGCGCGGGAGCGCGTATTCAATCGCCGCGCCGCCACGCGGCGCATCACCTGTTGTGAGGAGGACCGGCTGCCAAGCCTATTGGGAGGCAGGGTGTTTCATGTAGAGCGGGGGAAGATTTCGTGATGGACTGGAAGAAGACAGGCAAGAGAATTTTAATGGTTTTGCTGCTGGTCTTGCTGGGGGCGGAGATTTGTATGGAGCTCCGCTATCCCTGTGACGAGCTGGTTTTCGCGTCCAAGGACACGGAGAAGATTCTCCGAAAAACGCCGGAGGTGTCCATCACGGAGGAGGACCGGGCCCTGATGGCAGACTTGCTGGCAGTCCCCTCTGTCCGGGAGCTTGTGGAGGGCGGGGTAGACGGAGACATCCGCGCCTGGGAGGAACCCGCCTTGGCAGAGGCGGCTGGGAAGCATCTGGACGCGGAGAGCACGGAGTCCCTGAATGTCGGCGTCTTGTTTTGTGAGGACGAGTCTGTAGTCTTTGCGGGCTGGCGGGAAGAGCGTATCTTTTATCTCCAGGTGGGTCCGGAGGAGGGGGCGTATTACAAGCTCTATTCCCCCAAGCGGGGCACCACCTATGAAAACTGGGACAACGAACGGGCCCAAAAGGGCGTAGTCCGCCGCCGGTGGTTCGCCTGGCTGCGGGACGGCCTGTGGAAGGATGAGGAATAAGTATGTACCTGCACTTAGGCCAAAATGAGATCATTCCGCAAAACCGGATCATCGGGATCTTTGACCTAGACAAATGCAGCTATGAAAAGCGGACCAGGGATTATCTGGCCGCCGCTGAAAAAGAGGGAGTGGTTCTGAATATTTCCGGAGATCTGCCCCGGTCCTTTGTGGTCTGCGACCACCCCTACCACCGGCAGATTGTCTATCTGAGCCAGCTGAGTTCCGGGGTGCTTCAAAAACGGGCGGAGAGCGGGGAACTGGAGTGAGAAAGGAGTGTTCCTGTGGGCGATTCTTTGATGATCTTAGTATGCCTGGTATTTTTCTTCTATCCCCTTACCGCGGCGGTTTCATTGGGGGACCTTTGGGTATTGGGCCTGGCGGCGGGATTCACTTTGACCGGGGCCCTGGCGGAACTGTTCGTGCTGGTCAGGTGGAAAAAGGGCCGCTGGGTCCCGGCTCTGTGTATTGGAACGCTGCTGGTCATGGAGGCGCTGTATCAGTTGGAGCAGTTCCATATTACTCATATGATAACGGGACATGACATCTGGTCGGTCGTCTTTTTTGGCGTGGCCGTTCTGTATGTCCTGCTGGGAACGGGCCTGGGCCGGCTGGCCTATTGGGGCTGGAACAAGCTGCGCTCCCCAAGGGGGACAAACCTCTGATGGGACAGCCTATGCGGCCCTGACCGGAAGTATACCAACCATTTTATTTAGAGCGGAGGAAGGCGGGCCGAAGGGTCCCGCCTCTTCGACCCGGCTTTTTCCGCTCTGAACGTGTAAAGGAGAACTGTATGGAAGACAACGAGATTTTGAACTCCACCGCCGTAGACGCGGGCAACGAGTACGACGCTTCGGAAATCCAAGTTCTGGAGGGCCTGGAGGCCGTGCGGAAGCGGCCCGGCATGTATATCGGGTCTACCTCCGCCTCCGGCCTTCATCACCTGGTTTATGAGATTGTGGACAACGCCATTGACGAGGCTTTGGCAGGCTTCTGTACGGAAATTCTCGTCCAGATCAACGACGGGGACACCATCACCGTGGTGGACAACGGCCGGGGCATCCCTGTGGACATCCAGGCCCAGACCGGAAAGCCCGCTCTGGAGGTGGTTTACACCATCCTCCATGCGGGAGGCAAGTTCGGCGGCGGGGGCTACAAGGTTTCCGGCGGCCTCCACGGCGTGGGCGCCTCCGTGGTCAACGCCCTCTCCGAGTGGCTGACGGTTCAGGTCCACAAGAACGGAGAGATTTACGAGATGAAATTCTCCCGGGGCCAGATCACCCAGGAGATGACCGTGGTGGGGAAGACGGACCATACCGGCACTACCGTCACCTTCAAGCCGGACCCCGAGATGTTCGAGGACACCGTCTACAACTACGACACCCTCCATACACGCATGAGGGAAGAGGCCTTCCTGAACGCGGGGCTCCGCATCAACACCGTGGACCTCCGCCCCGGGAAGGAGCAGCAGGACTCCATGTGCTACGAGGGGGGCATCCGGGAGTTTGTCACCTGGCTCAATAAGAGCAAGGACGCCCTCCACCCCGGGGTCATCTACATGTCCGGCCAGCGGGAGGACTCTGTTGCGGAGGTAGCCCTCCAGTACAACGACGGGTACAGCGAGACGATCCTCTCTTTTGCCAACAACGTCCACACTCCGGAGGGAGGCATGCACGAAGAGGGCTTCAAGCGGGCTTTGACCACCGTGCTGAACAACTATGGCCGGAAGATCAAAATGCTGAAGGACGACGAGAAGGTTTCCGGAGAGGACTGCCGGGAGGGCCTTACCTGCGTCATCTCCGTAAAGCTGACGGACGCCCAGTTCGAGGGACAGACTAAAGCCAAGCTGGGCAACTCGGAAATCCGCACGTTGGTCAACAACATCGTGGCTGAAAAGCTGGACACCTTCCTGGAGGAGAATCCCCAGGTGGGCCGGATGATCCTGGACAAGGCCCTCACCGCCTCCCGGGCCCGGGAGGCCGCCAAAAAGGCCCGGGAGTCCATCCGCCGCAAGACCGCTCTCGGCGGCGCGGCCATGCCCGACAAGCTCCGGGACTGCAACGAGAACAACCCCGAGCTGACGGAACTCTATATCGTCGAGGGCGACTCCGCCGGCGGCTCCGCCACCCAGGGCCGGGACTCCCGTTTCCAGGCGATCCTGCCTCTGTGGGGCAAGATGCTGAACGTGGAGAAGGCCCGGGCGGACAAGGTCTATGGAAACGACAAACTCCAGCCCGTCATCACCGCTCTGGGCGCGGGGATTGGGGAGGAGTTCGACGCCAACAAGCTCCGGTACCATAAAGTGATTATCATGGCGGACGCCGATGTGGACGGAAGCCATATTCGAACGCTGCTTTTGACCTTCTTTTTCCGCTTCATGCGGCCCCTGATTGAACAGGGCTACGTCTATTCCGCCGTCCCGCCCCTCTTTAAGCTCACACGGGGCAAGACCACGCGGGTGGCCTACGACGACCCGGAGCGGGAGCGCATCGCCGCCGAGCTCCGGGGGGACAACCCCAACGCCAAAGTGGAGATCAGCCGCTTCAAGGGCCTTGGCGAGATGAACCCCCACGAGCTCTGGGAAACCACCATGGACCCCGCCACCCGGACCCTCCGGCGGATTACTCTGGACGACGCGGTGAAGGCGGACGAGACGTTTACCATCCTCATGGGAGAGAAGGTGGAACCCCGGAAGGAGTTTATCGAGAAGAACGCACAGTATGTGGTGAATCTGGACTACTGAGGAGGCGCTATGAAACAAATTGGAAGCCTGCTTTTGCTGCTGGCCCTGCTGCTGTCCGGCTGCGGCGGCGTTTCAAAAGAGGAATACGACGCGGTGGTCCGGGAGCGGGACGCCCTGCGGGAGGAGCTTCAGAAACAGCAGGAGAAGTCCCCCGGCACGGTGACGGTCAAGGTAACGGGAGAATTTACGGCCACGGTGCGGTCCCTGATTCCCGACTATGAGACGGACGATGAAACGCCGCGCATGGCGGTGGTCACCCTGTTCCAGAGCACGCCCTTTACGATTTATACCGGAGAGCTTACGAAACATCTGGAGGCGGGGGAGACCTACGTCTTTGAGGTCGAAATGTCCCGTTACGATATCATCACCAGGCAGGAATACGAATCCGGTACGCTTCTCAATCCCGAGGTGGCGTTTTCCATGTATCCTTCCCTCTATATATCCAACTTCCGCCCGGCGGAGGAAAGCGACTGGGGACTGGATTCCGTCCACCTGGCGTACGAAGCGTGTGAAACCTGATTTAAGGAAAGGCTGGGTAACAGCAGATGAGTAAGAAACCCCAATACGACCCCGAGGAGATTCGGTTTCCGAACCAGAAAATCGTCGAGTCCCCCCTGGTGCCGGAGATGGAGAAATCCTATATCGACTACGC
>CAJTSM010000014.1 GCA_910578935.1 uncultured Oscillibacter sp.
TGATTTTTACGCCCAAATCAAAGTCTATCAGATTGTATTTCTTAGCCAGTTCCCAGTGGGGCAATGCTTCCGAGGGGAGATCCTCGGCGGCGATGGAGGAAATGATCTCGTTGAGGCTGCCCTCTCGGGTCAGCGGGGGATCATTCTTGGGGAATGTGGGCATTGACATAAGGCACCCCTCCTCAGCTCAGACGGACCATGGACAGGGAAGCCCCGACGGAGTTGGGCAGCAGAGTCACCAGGCCCGCGTAGCCGTACACCTGCAGGGAGACGTTGGCCCCCGCCGGCAGATCCACCAGGAAATCGTTGGCCAGGCGGCTCAGAGGCGACGTCTGGGGCATGACATTGGAGGCTTCGATTTCCGCGCCGTTGACCATCAGCCGGGCGCCGAGGGTCAGGGGCGTGACGGAGTTGATGTTATAGGAGATCCGATACCGTCCGGCCTCCGCCACGGTGAAGGTGTCGTTCGCCCCGTTGACGGTGATGTCGGGGGACAGCGTCTGGGCGTCGGGCAGGGCCACGTTGGTGCCGGACCTGAGGACCGTGAACGCCGCGCCCCTGGTGCTGGCGGCATAGGCGTTGGTGGCGGTGACATTGGGGCCGGTGGGTCCGGTGGGGCCGGCAGGGCCGGTAGGGCCGGTGGCGCCCGCGGCTCCGGGGGCTCCGGCGGGGCCGGCAGGTCCGCCCGCAGGACCGGCAGGGCCCTGGGGGCCGGTGGGCCCGGTGGGGCCGGTGGGACCCTGCATGGGAGAGGCGTTCAGCGCGCCCTGCATCTTCCCTTTCAGGAAGATCTGGTTCTGCACAGCCGTCTCCAGCAGACCGCGAACGCTCTCGTTGGCGTTCAGCACGTCTTCCACAGTGGCCGCGGGGCCGCTGAGGCCAGGCAGGGTTCCAAGGATATATTGCATCTTCTCGCCCTCAGCGTTGAGGATATGGCTCAGGCCAAGCTCCTCCATGGCGGGGGGGTTGCGCTGCGAAAGCGCACGGGCACGCCGGCGGGAGAGGAAGGCTCCCCGGCGCTGTGCCCGAAATACCTTATGCTCCTGCCCGCCAACAGGTTCCGGCTAGAACCGAATTGCCGTTTTCGTCATAGGGTGGAACGGCGGCAATGGATAGGGTGCCGTACATTCCGCTCCCGGCGGATACTTGGACGCGCCGGCAGAGCATTCGGCATAGGTATAACATTTGTTGGGAGACAGCGTCCAACGGTGCTACTTGGAAGGAGGACTAAGCGTGGAAATGACGATTAATACAGATATATTCGTGATGCTGGCGGAGCTCCTGTCTGCGCTGGGCGTGATAGGCGGCGTGGTCCTTTGGTTCTTCAAGTTTGTCCAGCGAAGCAGACGGCAAGCGGAGGAATTGAGATCGATCCGCAAAGAACAGATCCTGATCTGCTATGGACTTCTAGCCTGTCTGAAGGGATTAAAAGAACAAGGCTGCAACGGCCCGGTCACGGAAGCCATGAACAGAATAGAAGAACACCTCAATCAGGCCGCGCATGATGAGGAAAATTGAACGGCGAAGTGAATTCTATCACCCTGTGGCGATTGCATTATGGATATCTCTGCGCCGCCGGCCGGGTAAAGCGAACACGGCAGACATAGGGACTCCCCCTTTTTGTCTACCAAAGGTAGAGTGGACAAAACGAGAAAAAAGTCAAACGCTACTCGAAGGGGAGCATAATTATGGCAATGGTCAGTGTGGAAACGAAAGCCGATGCGGTGAAACAGTGCTACGCCGGGGCCGGAAGACTCCATTAAATTGCGACAAAGTTTGGGATAAACCCCGGCACATTGCTGAGATGGCTGCTGAATCAGGAACTGTTTGGCAAGGGCGGGGAATCATCGCTGTCCCGCAATAGTGAAGCGGCAAGCGGCAGAGCAGTAATTTCTGCTTATATTATTCTCTGTTTTGTCTGTTTGACGGGGAGCGTTTCATAGCCGTTTGCCTGCAAAAAAGAGGGAGTTTGACCCTCCCAGCCGCTCTGAGACTTTGAAAATATCCATTTCGCGGGATTTTGGAATCTCAAAAAATAAAAAAGTGAAACAAAGGGAACTCTAAGCGTTCAGCCTAGAATATCCAGATTGTTTCACCTTTATGTAATAAGTGGTCAAAAACGATTTATCTAAAAAAGATGCCCCGTATCCCCGTCCTATTCCGCTGCGAGTCCAGCGGAGCGAGTCGCAGTGGAAAGCAAAGAAATTCCCACCAGAGTGCAGTTTTCGCCGCAAGGCGGAAACGGAACGGTGGCGGGAATTTCTGAGCTGGTGCCGGTGGTGGGACTCGAACCCACACGGTATCGCTACCAACGGATTTTGAGTCCGTCACGTCTACCAATTCCATCACACCGGCAAACCCTCACTTATTATACAGGCTCTTCCCGGAAAATTCAAGAGGGACTTTTGAAAAACTCTTAAATTCTCCGTATTTCTGCCTGCTCTATGAATCATAGGGTGACATCTCCCGGCTGCCGTGGCATACTGAGGCCAAAGGAGTTGATCACAATGAACACCAAAGCCACCGGCGCGCTGATCGCCCAGCGGCGGAAACAGCTGGCCCTCAGCCAGGCGGAGCTGGCGGAGCGGCTTCATGTGACGGACAAGGCTGTCAGCCGCTGGGAAACCGGGCGGGGGATGCCCGGTCTGGACAGCCTGGAGCCCCTGTCCGCAGCCCTGGGCCTGTCGGTCAGCGAGCTTTTAAGCGGGAAGGAACTGACGACGGAGGAGCTGCCCAAGGCGGCGGGAGGACAGATTATGGAGAGCATGAAGCGGGAAAAGCAGTGGAAATGGCTGGCCTGGCTGGCCATGGCGGCGGTGACGGTGCTGGCGGTCTGGAGCGCCGGCGTCTCCGTTCAGGCCAAGCAGGAGCAGGCGGAGCGGGACGCCCATTATGCCTCCTCGGTCTACGCTGAGGACGACACGGCCCTGGCCCAGGGGACGGCGGAATACTTCCAGGACCGGAACACCCGGTTCGACCCCGGGACCCTGGAGGTCCGGAGGCGGGCGGAGCTGGGGGACTACATGGCGCTCCTATGCGCGGACAAGAGCGGGGAGTGGTGCATGAGCGTCTGGCAGCGGGACGAGCTGTTCCCGGACCGCTACCGCCCCATCGGTGGCCGGAGCCAAATGGACACCGGCATGAAGGGTGCCATGATACACAACTTCGGGGACGCGGAAAACGCCGTGGTGGTGGCCTCCGGCGCGGAGCTCCCGGAGGAAGTGGGGAGCTTTGAGTGGAGCAACGGCGGCACGCGGTATAAGGGTATTGCCTATCTGGATCATCAGAGGAATACTTGCGGCGTGCTGGAACTCTATCTCTTGACTCTGGAAGACCCCCATAATTCCGTAGGCCCCAGCCTCGCGCTTTATGACGACACCGGAAAGTGGATCTGGGACAATTTTAGCTGACAAGGAACAAGAAACTCCCCTCCGCACTACAACGGAGGGGAGCTTTTCTGCGCTATATTACAATCTGTATCAAAAGGTCACCACGTCCTGGGCGGGCTTTTGGCAGGGGGCGATAGACAGCACGTGCATCACCGGGCCCTTGCCTTGGTAGGCGTCGTGGTTCTCCACCGCCATGCGGACGGTGACCTCCACCCAGTCCCGGTTTTTGTAGTCCTTCAAGCCCACGCCCTTGGCGATGAGCCCCAGGAACTGGATGTCGTTCTCGCAGCAGACCATGGCGAAGCGGCCGGGACAGTGAACGCCGGGGTACTTCTTGGAGTGGCACATGAGGAGCTTCATATGGACTTCCTTCCCCGCCCAGCGGTCCGGGTGGTCCATCACATCCACGTACCACACGCCGAAGTCGTCGTCGGGGACGTCCACCACCGGCTGGCTGAGGTCGAAGGGGCACTCGTCCCCGGTGAGGTAGTCCTCGCTGGTGCCGTCCACGTTTTCAAAGTAAATGTCCGCCCGGCGGTTTACCATCCGGAGGTTCCGCTTCCGCAGGGCCTCCCGCAGTTCCGGCGTTGCACGGTTGAAGACCAGCAGGTCCGCGTTGGTGATTTTCTCCATCATCAGCTGGCCCATGTTCTTGGCGTAAAGCTCGAAGGTTCCGGCCTCCACGAAGGTCATGATCTGGTAGAGCACCCAGTTGGCGGGGAGGACCTCCCGGTATAAGCGCTCCATCTGCCACATACCGTTGTACTCAATGAGGACCTGCTTGGGCCGGTGCTTCTTCTCCAGCTCCTTCATCCGGGAGCAGGTCAGGCCCGCCTCGTCCTTGATGTCCACAACGGTGACGTTGTCCAGCGCTTGGGGGTTGTACTCTTCCTCCCCCTCCTCGCAACGGAGGAGGAGGGTTTTATCCTGGCGGGCGAAGCCGTCCTCCAGGACGCCGTTGATGAAATTGGTTTTGCCGGAGTCCAGGAATCCGGCTACCAGGTAAACGGGAATATCCATGGCCAAGTAAACTTCCTTTTCAGACTCAGAGGCCGAAGAGCTCAGAGAGCTTGTCCTCCTTCAATTCCGCGCCGATGACGCAAAGGCGGCCTGTGTAGTCGGGGTGCCCGGTGCGGACCTCGGGCTCCTCGGGGACGTAATCGAATTCGATCCAGGTTCCGTCCTCCCCGTTGACGATGCCCTTGGCCCGGAGGATATTGCCGTACTCCCCGGAGTCCAGGGCGGTGAGAATTTTTTCAATGCCCGCCTTTGTGAAGGTCTTGGGAGTCTCCCTGCCCCAAGAGGTGAAGACCTCGTCGGCGTGGTGATGGTGGTGGCAGGAGCAGCTGGGGTCGTCGCACTCGTGGCCGTGGTCGTGGTGGTGCTCATGGGTTCCAGGGTCCCCGTGGTCGTGATGGTGCTCGTGGTCCTCATGGTCATGGTGGTGGGTATGTTCCCCATGTTCCCCGTGACCCTCGTGGTCGTGATCATGGTGGTGGGCGTGCTCCGCCTCCTCGGCCTCGTGCTCCGCCCGCATTTTTGCCAGGAGCTCGTCCGCCAGGGAAACCTTCTCGATGGCGGACAGGATAACCTTGCCGTCCAGCTGATCCCAGGGGGTGGTGAGGATGGCGGCCTCCGGGTTCTTCTCCCGGAGCATGCCGACGGCGGCCTCCAGCTTTTCCTGGCTCAGCTTCTGGGTCCGGGAGAGGACAATAGTACCGGCGGACTCAATCTGGTTGTTGTAGAATTCCCCGAAGTTCTTCATGTAAACCTTCACCTTGGAGGCATCCGCCACGGTGACAAAGCTGTTGAGCTTTAGGTCCGGAGATTCGGCGGCGGTGTTTTCCACAGCCACGATGACATCGGAGAGCTTGCCCACGCCGGAGGGCTCAATGAGGATGCGGTCCGGGTGGAATTGGGCGGTGACATCCTTGAGGGCCTGGTTGAAGTCTCCCACCAGAGAGCAGCAGATGCAGCCGGAGGACATCTCGGAGATCTGGACGCCGGACTCCTTTAAAAAGCCGCCGTCAATGCTGATCTCGCCGAACTCGTTTTCAATCAGGACCAGCTTCTCCCCCTGGTAGGCTTCGGCCAGCAGTTTTTTGATGAGGGTGGTCTTGCCCGCCCCCAGGAAGCCGGAGATAATGTCGATTTTCGTCATGGTATCAAGTCCTTTGCTTTCAATTTATTCAAAGTAATCATATCACCGAATTTCCAAAAAGCAACCCGGTTACAGAAATTTAACAGAACCGGTCACTCCTCCGGGTTGCCGCCGTTTTCCTCCCGCGCTTGGTTGAGATAATCCCGGTCCGCTGTTTTCCGGCTGGGGACAAAACCCTGGGCGGCGGAGCGCTTTTTCCCCTTGCTCTTGGCGTAGAAAAAGCCAGTGACAGAGAAAACCACCGCGCCGATGAAGTTGACAAACAGGTCCTTCATGGTGTCGATCAGGCCGATGTCCAGATAGCCCCCCAGCCCCAGGCTCTCGCCGTTAATCAGAACCTCCTGGATATTGGGCAAGGTTACCACCTTGTTGGACCGGGTCATATCCAAACTGGCGGAGTAAATGGCGTGGATCACGGTGTCCCGCTGCATATCCGTGTGGAAAAACCAGTCCATACCGAACTCGAAGAACTCCCAGAGAACGCCGATGGTCATGGAGAAACAGAAGGCGACCAAAGCCAGAAAGACGGGGGAGAGGTTGAAGGTGAGGCGCTCGTCGTCGTTGAGCAGCACCACCATGGCAAAGCCCACGGCGGCGGCCAGAAAGCCGTTGAGGGTATGGAGCATGGTGTCCCAGTGAGGGACTACCACGTAAAAAGCGTTGACCTCTCCCAGAACCTCCGCGGCGTAGATAAAGCAGAGGACGGTGATCTCCAGGGCGGGAGGCAGCTCAATGTGAAACTTTACCTGAATCCAGCTGGGCACGTAGAGGAGCAGATAGGCCAGGGCGCAGTAGAAGGCGGACTCATAGCCGCCGATGAAGATCTGACGGACAAAGATGACAATGACCAAAAGCCGCAGGGTGTAGAAGACGATGAAGGAGCTCTTGTGCTCCCGTAATTCCTTTGCCATGGCCTGGCGGAAGTTCTTTTTTTCCCGCCGTTTTGCCCGTTTTTGATCTTGCTTGCTGAGCTTGGACATGGGGACCTCCTTTTTTTCAGCCCGCGCGGGCTGGTGGCGTCTTAGGGGGATACCTGACGATTTTATACAATTATACAATATAGCACAATTTTTGGGAATTGACAAGATAGTCGGTGTGCGCGCCCTTGCGGGCGGGGCGGGATTGCAGCTAGATGCTAGCTGGTCCAATGCACCTCCCATGTCGTCGGGGCGAAATCCGTTCCGCTCCGCAGCCGCCTGGCGGCGACGGCTTCGCTGCACTCCTTTGCCCTTCCTCTCCCCACCGCGCAGGGCGCGGCGGGGGCCCCGTTTTCCTTTCAGAAGGAAACGAGACTGCGTCCTAAGACGCGTGTCGGAGTCTAACCGCCGCAAAGCGGCGGCTCTTAGGCTGTAGACGAATGCGCCGTGCACGGTGGAAGAGAGAAAACGGGGGCGCGCAGGCAGTGCCGACCGTTTCACGAATATCTTCTGCCCGCGGCGTAGATTGAGCGGGGGTTTTGGTGGTCGATGCAAGGCCTGTTCTTCCGTCCTCGCTGCCGCTAACCTGGCGCTCCCGGAAGCCGTAGTGTATACCGCCTCCTCTTTCAGTCAGTGCCCGCCAGGGCAGCGGCGGCGGAAAGAGGAGTAAGTCGATTCGACAAGCACCAAACCCCCGCTTGCACTACGCCGCGGGCAGGGACATGCGTACCAAACAGTCGGCACCTCTTCCGCGCCCCCGTAAACGCCTCCCCTTGTTTTTCTCTTTTGGGCCGTGCAATGAACCAGCCCTCAAAGGGCTGTTGACTCCCCCGCCCGCAAGGGCGAGTACAATTCCCCCTTACGGGGGGAAAAGAAAAGCCCCCCTCTTTGCTAAAAGAAAAATATTTCCCAAACCCCCTTGACATTTTCTGAAAATGTGCTATTGTATTAATTACATAAGACAATGGCACACAAACAGGAGGTGCGCACCATGCAATGGCAGTTTTCCAACGACGCCCCGATCTATACCCAGCTGATCCAGCAGGTGAAAGTGGGCATCGTCACCGGCGCGTTTCCCCCGGGGGAGCGATTGCCCTCCGTGCGGGATATGGCCACGGAGGCCGGGGTGAACCCCAACACCATGCAGCGGGCTCTGGCGGAGCTGGAGCGGGACGGACTGGTATACAGCCAGCGGACCGCGGGAAGATTTGTGACGGAGGACAACGCGATGATCAATACGGCGAAGCGGAGCCTGGCCGAGAGGCATGTAAAGACGTTTTTGGAGGCCATGCTCCGGCTGGGCTTCCGGAAGGAGGAGATCATTGAACTGATCTCGAAGGAATTGGGAGAGGAGGAAGCGGACCATGCCAGTGCTTGAGTGCAAGGGGCTGACCAAGCGGTTCGGGAGGACCACGGCCCTGGATGAGGTGAGCCTGACCATTGAGCCGGGCCGCATCGTGGGCCTGCTGGGTCCCAACGGCAGCGGCAAGACTACATTGATTAAATTGGCCAACGGCCTGCTGACCCCCGACGGGGGCTACATCGCCGTCTGCGGCTCCGCCCCTGGGCGGGAGAGTCACGCTCTGGTGAGCTATCTTCCCGAGCGGACGGCCATTCCCACCTGGATGACCGCCCGGCAGCTGCTGGACTTCTACGGGGACTTTTACCGGGACTTCCGCCGGGACGTGGCGGAGGAGATGCTGGACCACCTGGGCATCCGGCCCGCCCAGGCCGTAAAGCAGATGTCCAAGGGCACCCGGGAGAAGGTCCAGCTCATCATGGTCATGAGCCGGGCGGCGAAGCTGTATTTGCTGGATGAGCCCATCGGCGGTGTGGACCCCGCCACTCGGGATTACATTCTCTCCACCATCATCGGCAACTATAACCCCGAGGCGGCGGTGGTCATCTCCACCCACCTGATCTCCGACGTGGAGAAGGTGCTGGACGAGGTCATTTTCATCAACCAGGGCCAGATTATGCTCCAATCCACCGTAGACGACATCCGGGAGGAGAAGGGCATGAGCGTGGACGCGCTGTTCCGGGAGGTGTTCAAATGCTGAGGAAATTATTGAAGCACGAGTTCCGGGCCACCGGGCGGGTCATGCTGCCCATGTATCTCATCCTGCTGGTCACTGCCCTGGGCTCCAACCTGGCGGGCCGGGGGATGCTGGACGGGCGGTCCGACGTTTTAAGAATCCTGGGCGTTTTGATTGTCACGGCCTTCGGCCTCACCATTTTCGGGGTCCTCCTGCTGTCCTTTGTGCTGATGATCCAGCGGTTCTACAAGAACCTTCTCCAGGACGAGGGCTATCTGATGTTCACCCTGCCCGTGTCCGTCCACCAGCACATCTGGTCGAAGCTCATCGTTTCCGTGGTCTGGTTTGCCGCCACGATTTTAGCCATCATTGCGGCGAGCCTGGTGGTGGCCTACCAGGGAGGCTTCCTGCGGGAGTTCTTCGACATCCTGCGCTGGTTCTTCGAGGGTCTCCAAAAGCTGAAAATCAGCGAGGCCCTCAACGGCACCGTGTACCTGGTGGAATTCGCCGTTTTGATGTTCCTGGCCATGGCGGTGTTCTCCCTCCAGTTCTACGCCGCCCTGGCGGCGGGGCACAGCCGGGCCAATCACAAAATGGTCTGGTCCGTGGTGTGGTTCTTCGGCTTCCAGTTTGCCCTGCAATTCCTGGGCTCCCTGCTGTTCATCACCCTGGACCGGCTGCACATTCCCTTCCCCTTCCATCTGGAGATCCAGTCCGCCACCGTGGCGATTCACATGGGTCTGCTGCTGGCCATTGGGTGCGTGGTGGTCTACGGCGCGATTTTTTACGCCGTCACCACATTCTTCTTGAAAAAGCACCTGAACCTGGAGTAAACTAGATTCCATAATGCCAACCATTATGGAGGAACCCTATGCTGTTCTCAGAGAGCTTTTTAGAAACCGTATCCGGCGAGCTGCTGATGACCTTCCTGGTGGCCATGGTCCCGGTGATTGAGCTCCGGGGGGCCATCCCGGCGGGCGTCGCCGCGGGGCTGCCCCCGGTCCTGGCCTGTATCGCCGCTATCGCCGGAAATCTGGTGCCCGCCCCCTTCATCATCGTGTTGGGGCGGCGTGTGGCAAACTGGCTCCGTGGCACCCGCTTCTTCGGCCCCAAAATTGTCTGGTTGGAGCGCCGGGCCCATCTCAAGGGCCGGCTGGTGCGAAAGTACCGCCTGGCGGGGCTGGTGATTCTGGTGGGCATCCCCCTGCCGGGGACCGGAGCCTGGACCGGAGCGCTGGTGGCCTCCGTGCTGGATATCCGCATGCGCCACGCCCTGCCCGCTATCTTCCTGGGGCTGGTCATCGCGGCGGGGATTACCACGGCCATTACGCTGGGGGTATTTAACCTGCTGATTTGATATGCGAAGGAGTACATGATGAAACGATTTGCGATACTGTGCGCCCTGGTCCTGTCGGTGGCGCTGCTGTCCGGCTGTATGCCCGCCGTTGTGATTACCTCCCCCAGGGACGAGGAGTTCCAGAGGGACTGGGCGGACTCCATAGACGAGTCCGCCGAGGACTGGGCCGAGGACTTTGAGGACGCCTGGGACGGCTTCTGGAACGACCAGGACGAGGAGGGCGTTGAAAAGGACCACTATTGGAGAATCCTGGACGCTGAGAGCCAGGAGCTGGGGACCGTCACGGACCCGGAACAGGTCGATGCCATAGACGACCTCCTCAGCACCGACAGCCATCAGGGAACCCGCATGGCCGAGGACCCCGGCGACCCGGCTTACAGTTACGTCTACTGCCAGCAGGAAACCCTGAAGGCTGGGCAGAAGGAGGAGGAGGACCGGGCGTACGAGGAACTGGTTCGCTTCACCGTCTCGGAGTCGGAAGACGTGATGACCATGGTGATTCTGGAGGATCTGCCCTCTCTGCTGAACGTGGACCTGGGGGAACTGCTGACCTTCACCTTCACCGTTCCGGCGGGGACGGCGGAGGCCCTGCGGGACCCGGGACAGTTTTTGGAATAATGCACAGGGGCGCGCTTGACCGGCGCGCCCCTCTTATGCCTGTCAAACCCTTGACAAACCGGGAAATTTGGGGTAGATTAACCTTGCAAAAGCGATAACCTATATGAAGGAGGACAAGCGTTATGCATAACGTGCGCAATATTACATCCGACATCCTGCTCATCGGCGGGTCCGACCGGCGGCTCAGCCTGTTTGAGAATGTGTTCCCCGTTCCCCGGGGCGTCAGCTACAACGCCTACTTAGTGCGGGACGAAAAGACCGTCCTGCTGGACACGGCGGACAGCGCTGTGGGCGCCCACTTTTATGAGAACCTGGACCACGCCCTGGAGGGCCGGTCCCTGGACTATGTCATCATCAACCACATGGAGCCGGACCACTGCTCCACCCTGGGGGCGGTGCTCCGCACCCACCCTGAGGCTCAGGTAGTGGCCAGCGCCAAGGCCATCTCCATGATTGGCCAGTTCTTTGACGCCGACGTCACGGACCGCTGCATGACGGTGAAGGAGGGGGATACCCTCTCCACCGGGCGGCATACCTTCACCTTTGTCATGGCCCCCATGGTTCACTGGCCGGAGGTTATGGTGACCTATGACACCACGGACAAGGTTCTCTTCTCCGCCGACGCCTTCGGTACCTTCGGCGCGCTGAACGGGAACATCTTTGCCGACGAGGTGAATTTTGAAGCCGAGTGGCTCCCCGACGCCCGGCGGTACTATACCAATATCGTGGGCAAGTACGGCGCCCAGGTCCAGACCCTGCTGAAAAAGGCGGCGGGATTGGATATTCAAACCCTCTGTCCCCTCCACGGCCCCATCTGGCGGAAGGACATCGCGTGGTTCGTGGAGAAGTACCAGCGCTGGAGCAGCTACACCCCGGAGGACAAAACCGCCGCCATCTTCTGCGGTTCCATCTACGGCAACACGGAGAACGCCGCCGAAATTCTGGCGGCCCGGCTGGCGGACAAAGGCGTGCGGGATGTGCGGCTCTACGACGTGTCCCACACCCATGTCTCCGAGCTGGTGGCCGAGGCCTTCCGGTGCAGTCACCTGGTGTTTGCCTCCGCAACGTACAACGGGGAAATTTACACCCCCATGGAGAACTTCCTCCGGGACCTGAAATCCCACGGCCTGCGCAGCCGCACGGTGGGCCTCATTGAGAACGGCACCTGGGCCCCCGTATCCGGCAAGCAGATGACGGAGCTGCTGGGGGCCATGAAGGACATGACCGTGCTGGAGGGGACCGTCAGCCTGAAATCCTCCGTGAAGGAAGCGCAGCGGCAAGGGCTGGAAGCTCTGGCGGACGCCTTGACGGCGGAGATTTTGGCCTGAGGGGGCTCTTTGAAAGCGGCGTGATTGAGCGAACGAACCAAGCAAAGCGCCGGGACACATCCGTCCCGGCGCTTTTGTCTTATTCCATCACCGTCAGTTTTCCGTCGGCGCCAAATACTACCGGCACGATTTCGTTCCGGGTTTTTTGGGCAATATCGTCGATCCGCATCTTGGACGGATAGTCTGCGATCAGGCTTACCGCCACACCTTGGCGTTTGGCCCGGCCGGTGCGGCCGATGCGGTGAACATAGTCCTGGTTTTCATCCGGCACGTCGCAGTTGAATACAATGTCCACGTCGTCCACGTCAATACCCCGGGCGGCCACATCGGTGGAAACAAAGACCCGGAGTTTCCCTTCTCGGAACAGGTTCATTACCTGCTCCCTCCGCCGCTGGGGGATGTCCCCATGGATGCACTCCGCGTCGATGCCCCGCATTTGCAGGAACTTGCAGATGCGCTCCGTAGAACCCTTCGTGTTGCAAAAAGCCATGCAGCGGTCAAAACCCGTCTCCTCCAAAATTTTGGCGATGGCGTCTGCCTTTTCGTTCTGGGCCACGTCCATGCGGAACTGTTTGATGTCGGGCTTGTTCTGCTCATCCTCCCGGACGGTGACCTCCGCCGCGTCCCGCTGGTAGACCCAAGCGATGTCCATGACTTCCCGGGAGATGGTAGCGGAGAACAGGCCGAGATTTTTTCGCTTGTTCATCTTGTCCAAGAGGCGGGTCACATCGTGGATAAAGCCCATGTCCAGCATGCGGTCCGCCTCATCCAGAACCACGGTCTGGGCGCTGTCTACCCGGACGGTCCGGCGCTTCATATGGTCGCTGAGACGCCCGGGCGTGGCGACGACGATTTGGGGCCGTTTTTTCAGCGCGTCGATTTGCTTCCCAATGGGCTGTCCCCCGTAGAGGCAGACGCAGCGGACGCCGGGGCGAAAGGCGGAGATGTCCCGCAGCTCGTCGGTGATCTGGATTGCCAGTTCCCGGGTGGGAGCCAGGATGACAGCTTGAACAGCGTCGTCCTCCGGGTTAATGTGTTCAATAATGGGAATGCCGTAAGCGAAGGTCTTGCCGGTGCCGGTGGGGGCCTTGGCGATGACGTCCTGCCATTCCATCATGGGAGGGATGCACCCTGCCTGGACAGGGGTGGTGAGCTCCAGCTCCCGCTTTTGGATGGCCCTCATAATTTCCGGGGACAGCCCCAGACTGTCGAACCGGACGCCTTCTGTAAACTCCATAATATTTCCTCTTTTCACGTAGTGGGACCTGTGATAAAATAACGTTGTTCGTTCTGGCTTATTATACAGAAAAGGAAGCCGCTTGTAAAGCGGTCTGGCCTTACAAGTCCGATGATTTTAGAGAAATTAAAACTATAATCAACTGAAATCTATAGAATCCAACAAATTATACAAGGAAACCCGAAGAAATTGTAGTAAAATTGTGTGTTGTAAACCCAACAAGGCCCAATTTTTATGATAAATTAAAATTGGAAGACGAAACGGGTAAAAGTCAATAGGGGGTGTCGAACGTGGATGAGATGGAGTATGTACGTATTCTGCGTGATTTGCGCGAGGACGCCGATAAAACACAGTCACAGATCGCCGAGGTCCTGGGAACATCCCAGACCATGTACGCACGCTACGAGCGGGGAGCAAATGAACTTCCCATCCACCATCTGATCACATTGAGTAAGTATTACGGCGTCAGTACGGATTACCTGCTGGGGCTCAACAAGGAACGATGAAACACGGACAGGAAGGCCTCCTGTCCGTGTTTTTTGTTTTGTTACAGCCGGGTCACAACGGGAATGACCATGGGGCTGCGCTTCGTTGTCTTAAAGAGGTAGCTGCTGACGGCGGACTTCACGACGCCCCGGAGCTCCCCGTCGTCCCGCCCGCGCTTGCGGGTGACGGACTCCGCCGCGTCCATAGCAACGCCCTGGAGCTCTTTCATCAGATCCCCGGATTCCTTCACGTAGATAAAGCCCCGGGTGATGATCTCCGGCGGGCTGAGAAGGCCGCCGTCATGACTGGAGGTAGGCAGGACCACCACCACCATGCCGTCCTCAGCAAGGCGTTTGCGGTCCCGCATGACCACGGCTCCCACGTCGCCCACGCCGGAGCCGTCCACAAAGACCTCTCCGGCGGGGACCGCGCCGCCCAGCTTCAGGGTCTTGGCAGTCAGTTCGATCACAGATCCGTTTTCCGCGATGGCGATATGGTTCCGGTCCATGCCCATCTGCTGGGCCACCTGGCTGTGGATTTGCAGCATCCGCTGCTCGCCGTGGAGGGGAATGAAAAACCGGGGCCTGGTGAGGGCGTGGATAATCTTCAATTCCTCCTGGCAGGCGTGGCCGGAGACGTGGAGCATGTCGGCTTTGTCGTAAATCACATGGACGCCTTTGCGGAACAACTCATTAATCACCCGGCTCACCGTCACTTCGTTGCCGGGAATGGCGGAGGCGGAGATGATAACTTTATCGCCGGGACCGATCTCCACCTGCTTATGGGTGGAGAAGGCCATGCGGTACAAAGCGCTCATCTCCTCACCCTGGGAGCCGGTTGTGATAATCACCTGCTTGTTCTTCGGCAGGCTTTTGATCTTGTTGATATCCACCAGGGTGTTCTTGGGTACTTTCATGTAGCCCAGTTCCGTGGAAACCCGCATGATGTTCTCCATGGACCGGCCGGTAACGGCGACCTTGCGCCCATGAGCGGCGGCGGCGTCCAGCACCTGCTGAACCCGGTGGACGTTGGAGGCGAAGGTCGTGACGATGATCCGCTCGTCGCAGCCTTGGAACTGCCGGCTGAACGTCTGGCCGACGGCCCGCTCGCTGAGCGTGTAGCCGGGGCGTTCCACATTGGTGGAATCGGCGCAAAGAGCCAAGACCCCTTCCTTCCCCAGCTCGCCCAAGCGGGCCAAGTCGATGACCTCCCCGTCAATAGGAGTGGAGTCAATCTTAAAGTCGCCGGTGTGAACTACGGTGCCCATGTGGGTGTGGATGGCAAAGGCCACGGAGTCGGCGATGGAGTGGTTCACATGGATGAACTCCACGGTAAACTTCCCCGCCCGGACGGATTTGCCGGGCTCCACGGTAATGAGCTTAGTGGATTTCACCAGTCCGTGCTCTTCCAGCTTCAGCTGGATCAGGCCGGCGGTGAAGCGGGTGCAGTAGATGGGCATATTTACTTGTTTGAGAACATAGGGAATGGCCCCCACATGGTCCTCATGGCCGTGGGTGATGAACAGGCCCCGAATCCGGGCCCGGTTCTTGATCAGATAGGTTACGTCGGGGATGATGCAGTCGATTCCGTACATATCGTCCCCGGGGAAGGCCATGCCGCAGTCCACGACAATGATCTCCCCGCCGTATTCATAAGCGGTCATGTTCTTTCCGATTTCGTCCAGACCGCCGAGGGGGATAATTTTCAGTTTTTCTGCCATAGGCTTTTATAACTCCTTTAAACTATAGAAAAGATGTACTGCGGCTGTATTCGGATAAGGGCATAGCAAAGAAGAGGCGCCCGCTGTCCGCCCGGCCCCGTTCCGCCGGCGGAGGTTTGGCAGCGCCCTGTCATGTTCGAATATAAAAGCCGCTTGAGCCCTAACCCTGGGTTGAGGCGCGGGCATTTATTATTTGACCAGCCGGGAAGCGCGTCCCACCTGGAAAAATACTTTCATAAAAACCCGTTCCATGCGCCCGGTACGAGCCGCAGGAACGTTAACTCGCTATAGTATAGCACAGGAAAAACCGTTTGTATACAAAAACTTTTAGAATTTTGCCGGAAGATTGACGGCTGCTGGAAAATATGCTATCATATTCTCTAAGTGTCAAGCTTTGCCCCGCCTTTATCCGGCAGGGGGGAGCGGAGACTGCGGAGGGTAAGGCAATGGGCATCCATGACGGGCACAGGGCGCGGCTGCGCCGGCGTTTTCTTGAAAATGACCTGAACGGCTTCGCGGATCATGAAGCCTTGGAGTTGCTGTTGTGTTATGCCATTCCCCAGGGGGATGTAAATCCCCTGGCCCATGATTTGATTGAGCGCTTTGGAAGCCTTTCCGGTGTGTTTTCCGCCCCGGTGAAGATGCTGGCTCAGGTAAAGGGAGTGGGGGAGCGGACGGCGGTTTTGCTGCATTTGATTCCGCTGATTTCGCAAAAAGCCCGCCTGTCGGAACTGGAGCGGGAAGTGGTCCTGAATACCCGGGAACAAGTGGGCGCTTATCTTTTGGAGCTGTTTTCCCTGGAACGGAATGAGACGGTTTACCAGATCTGTTTGGATGGGAAAGGAAAACTTCTGGCATGCAAGCGCCTGGGGGAGGGAAGCGCGTCGGCGGTGACGGTAGATATCCGCCAATTGATACAAAATGCAATTTTGTGTTCCGCAGCTTCCGTAATCCTGGCGCATAACCATCCCAGCGGGATTGCCCTGCCTTCTGAGGACGATTGGGCGGTTACCAACCGGGTCAAGGCGGCTCTGGCGTCTATTGACGTGCGGCTGGAGGACCACATTGTGGTTGCCGATCATGATTTTGTGTCCTTTTCAGAGTCCGGGTACCTTCTATGAAGGACCTTGCCCCCATGTTTCAGATCAAAAAATTATCGAACAAATGTTGCAAATCCGGCCGCTTTGTGATAGAATGCATCTGATCCAAATCGGTCCGAAGAGGGGCGCATTCCGCAGGAGGCCGTTATGCCGAAATTTCAAGTAGTATCCGAATACCAGCCCTCCGGCGATCAGCCGGAGGCGATTGCCGCCCTGGCGGCGGGCATCGAGGGCGGATTGAAAGAGCAGGTGCTCCTGGGCGTCACCGGCTCCGGCAAGACGTTCACCATGGCCAAGGTCATCGAGGCCGTCCAGCGGCCCACCCTGGTTCTGGCCCACAACAAGACCTTGGCGGCGCAGCTCTGCGCGGAGTTCAAGGAGTTCTTTCCGGGCAACGCCGTGGAATACTTCGTGTCCTACTACGACTACTATCAGCCGGAGGCGTATATTCCCCACACAGATACCTATATTGCCAAGGACGCCTCCACCAACGATGAGATCGACCGCCTCCGCCTCTCCGCCACCTGCGCCCTGCTGGAGCGGCGGGACGTCATCGTGGTTTCCTCCGTCTCCTGCATCTATGGCCTGGGGGAGCCCGACGACTTCGCCAAAATGGTGGTTTCCCTCCGGGCGGGGGCCGAATGGGACCGGGACGAGCTCCTCCGGCGGCTGGTGGAAATCCGCTATGAGCGGAACGACATTGCCTTTGAACGGAATATGTTCCGGGTCCGGGGGGATACGGTGGAGATTTACCCCGCCTATTACAAGGACAAAGCCATTCGGGTGGAGTTCTTTGGAGACGAGATTGAACGGGTCAGTGAGTTCAACCCCATTACGGGGTCTGTGAACCGGGTGCTGAACCACATCGCGATCTATCCCGCCAGCCACTACGTCACTACGAAAGATAAGATGGACCGGGCTATAGGGGAGATTCGAAAGGAGCTGGAGGGACAGGTCCGGGTGTTCACGGAGAACAATCAGCTGGTGGAGGCCCAGCGCATTCGCCAGAGGACGGAGTACGACATGGAGATGATGGCGGAGCTGGGCTACTGCTCCGGCATTGAAAACTACTCCCGCATTATCTCCGAGCGGCCCCAGGGCTCCGCCCCCATGACCTTACTGGACTTCTTTCCCGACGACTTCGTCCTCTTTGTGGACGAGAGCCACGTTACCCTCCCCCAGGTCCGGGCCATGTACAACGGCGACCACGCCCGGAAGGACAGCCTGGTGAAGTACGGCTTCCGCCTCCCCTGCGCCTACGACAACCGGCCGCTGAAATTCGAGGAGTTCGAGGGCCGGATTGGACAGGCCGTCTTTGTCTCCGCCACCCCCGGCCCCTATGAGCGGGAGCGGGCGGACCAGGTGGTGGAGCAGGTGATCCGCCCCACAGGTCTGCTGGACCCGAGAGTGGAGGTCCGGCCCGTCACCGGGCAGATCGACGATTTGATGGAGGAGATCAACGCCCGGGCGGCGAAGAACGAGCGGGTGCTGGTGACCACGCTGACGAAAAAAATGGCGGAGGATCTGACGGAGTATTTCAAGAACGCCGGGATCAAAGTCCGGTATATGCACTCCGACGTGGAAACCATCGAGCGGATGGAGATTATTCGGGATTTGCGGTTGGGTAAGTTTGACGTGCTCATCGGCATTAACCTGTTGCGGGAGGGCCTGGACCTGCCGGAAGTATCTCTTGTGGCCGTGCTGGACGCGGACAAGGAAGGCTTCCTCCGCTCCGAAACCTCCCTGATTCAAACGATCGGCCGGGCGGCCCGGAACGCGGAGGGTCTGGTCATCCTCTACGCCGACAGCATTACCCCTTCCATGAAAGCCGCCATGGACGAGACGGAGCGCCGCCGGGGGATTCAAGACCGATTTAACCGGGAGCACGGCATCGTTCCCAAGACTATTATCAAAGGCGTCCGGGAGGTGCTGGAAATCTCCGCGGCGGCGGAAGACGAAACCTCCCGGACCCGCCGCCAAAAGAAGCTGAGCAGGGCGGAGCGGGACGCGGAGATCAAACGCTTGGAAAAGGAAATGAAAGAAGCCAGCAAGATGCTGGAATTCGAATACGCGGCGGTGCTGCGGGACCGGATCATCGAACTGCGGGGTGAAAAGGAATGAAATACGGCTGGCTGGACGAATATCTCCTGTCTCTTCCCGGAGCGGAGAAGGACTACAAGCCTGAGTGGGCCTGGTTTCGCTATAAGATCCGAGGCAAGCTCTTCGCGGCCGTCTGCTCCCCCCGGGGAATGAAAGACGAGGCGTATAACGGGCATGATCTGGTGAATCTGAAGTGCGATCCCATACAGGCGGAAATCCTCCGGACAGCCCATCCCGAGATTCTGCCGGGATTCTACTGCGACAAGCGGAACTGGATTGCCTGCCTTTTGGATGGGGAACTGCCGGACGGCACTCTCCGGGAGCTGTGCGCCCAATCGCACCAGCTGATTTTGAAGAAGCTGCCTAAGTATGTCCAGAGGGAGATTCTGGGAGAATAGGAGCGGGATATGGAGCTGACCCGGTGCCAAAAAATATTGCTGGCGCTCCTGGCGGGAATGCTGTTGGCGTTCAGCGTCCTGATGACCGTTTTCCGGACCCATCCCGGCGTGCTGTTTGAGGGGTCCTTGCTGAAGATCGAGGAGAGGGAGGACCAAATCGTATACAGCGGCAGGGTCCGCGGGGGCCCGGTAAACGTCGCCGTCTCCTGGCCCACAAATTTTGAGGCGGATGTGGAATTCATCATCGGGGACCGGGTTCATGATACCTGCCGGGTGGAATATCCTTTGGAACCGGTTCAAACAGAGCGGGGCTACCCGGTGAACGGTATTCGCGTCACGAAAAACGGTGAACCGGTCTTCCGGGGCGGCTATGACCCGGAGGATGAATTCGGGTGGTTCGATGCGTCGGGGGAGTTTATCTTCCCGCTGGATATTTGGGGCTATACCGCGGCGGACCCCTGGAACGGCTTTGAGGTTACACCGGCTATGGCGGCTCGTTTTGCCTTCGGTCCGGACACCGCCGCCCACGGAGAGCCGGCCCTGTTCGCCCTGGCGGTGTTTTTGACCGTTCTTCTGGCGGCGCGGATTGTGTTCTGGAAGAGCCTCTTCCGCTTTGAGCACCGCTGGGCGCGGGACCCGGACCCTTCGGAGGGCTATGCGTCGTTGGAGAGACTTGGCTGGATTGTGGCGGCGGTGATTATAGCTGGAATCTACATCGCCGCCATAACGGCAATTTACTGAGGGGGTGCCGGGAGTGAACGAAAAGACGCCGGGGGACTGGCCCGGCTTCCGAAAGGCGGCGCTGATTCTGCTGGCGTGGATGGCGGTGCTCTTTGGCGTGCTGACCTTCCTGGGGCAGTTTCAGAAGGACCTGGATTTCCACGGCCTCTCCATGACCCGGGAGGACCTGCCGGACCAGGTGGTCTACAGCGGGGACAGTATAGGGCACAACCGGAAAATCCCCATCGCCGTGACCTGTGTCCCGGAAGACGGCGGCGTGCGGGTGGAGTTCACCGCCGGGGAGAGCGAGGCACAGGCCTACCGGGCGGCGGAAGGACGGGCGGAGCGTATCACCGCGCGCCGGGGCGGCGGCATCGAGCACGGCTGGGAGGAGTACGCCTTCACGGAGGAGGACGCTCTGTTCTTCGCCGCTTTGCCGGAGGCGGACCGGGTCCGGGCCGGATGGGGCGATTATCTGGCGGCCACCTTCCTGGCGTTCTTCCTTATGCTCTATGCCGCGTTTCCCTTGGCGTTGTTTAAGCTGCGGTATATGTGGGTGGTGGAGGAGCCGGAGCCCACCAGGTTCTATTGGCTGGGGTACTTTTTCAACCTGGGGCTGGGGCTGTTCTTGGTCCTGGCTGGTTATCTCCTGGCCCTGACGGGGACCAGTTTATAGAAAAGAAAAGAGAGGCCCTATGGAGACAGAAAAAAAAGCCCCGGCCGGCGCCGCGATCCTGGCGGCAGCGGCACTGTGGGGCGTTATCGGCCTGTGGAACCGGCGGCTGATGGCGGCGGGCCTTTCGCCCTTTTCCATCGTTGTGGTCCGCAATTTGGGGGGCATGATTCTGCTGGCGGCGTTCTTTGCCGTCAAGGACCGGAGCGTCTTTCGGGTGGAGCGGCGGCATCTCAAGTGCTTTTTTGGCACCGGCGTGGTCAGCGTGGTGCTGTTCACCGTCTGTTACTTCTCCTGCCAGAAGCTCTGCTCCCTGGCGGCGGCCTCCATCCTGCTGTACACCGCCCCTTCCTTTGTGGTGCTCCTCTCCGCCCTTCTCTGGAAGGAGCCGGTGACAAGGAAAAAGCTGTTGGCCCTGCTGTTGACCCTGGTGGGCTGCGCGTGCGTCTGCGGCGTGTTCAGCGGCGGGCTGTCCGTCACCCTCCCCGGCGTTCTGCTGGGCCTGGGGTCCGGATTTTTCTACGCGCTGTACAGTGTTTTCGGCCGGTATGCCCTGGCCCACTACCCGCCCTTGACGGTGACGGTCTGGACCTTCCTCTTCGCGGGTCCGGCGTCCCTGGCCTTGCTCCGTCCGGCGGAGCTGGCGACGGCCTTCTCCGGGAATCCCGGCCTGTGGTGGACGGCCCTGGCTCTGGCGGCCTTCTCCACCGCCGCGCCCTACGTTTTATATACCTGGGGCCTTGCCCGGACGGAGCCGGGGAAGGCTTCCATCCTGGCCAGCCTGGAGCCGGTGGCGGCAACCCTGACGGGGGTGCTGGCCTTCGGCGAGCCCATAGGGCCGCTGACCGCCCTGGGCGTCTTCTGCGTTCTGGCGGGCGTGGCGATCTTGAGGTGATATTATGGCAAAGAAAAAGGATGAAAAAACCAACGTGATGCGGATTTTAGAGCAGAAAAAGGTGCCCTATACCGCCCATTTCTACGAGGAGAGCGAGGGCCCCGGGGGCACCCGGGACTATGGCGTTCACGTGGCCCAGGCCCTGGGCCAGGACCCGAAGCGGGCCTTCAAAACCCTGGTGGCCAAAGGGGCCTCCGGGACGTATCATGTCTTTGACATCCCCACACCCGACAGCCTGGACCTGAAAAAGGCGGCGAAGGCGGCGGGAGAAAAATCCGTGGAGCTGCTGGCGGTGAAGGACATCACCGCCGTGACGGGGTACATCCGGGGCGGGTGCAGTCCCGTGGGCATGAAAAAACAGTACCCCACCATTTTCCACGAAACGGCTCTGGATTTTGAAACCATCTACGTCTCCGCCGGAAAAATCGGCGCGCAAGTAGAGGTAGCGCCCCAGGCGCTGTTAGCCCTGCTCCGGGCGGGGACGGCGGATCTCGTTGTTTAATAGGGTAATCCCTAAGTGGAGGCCGACGGCGAAGGCGTCCGTGGACCAGTCCAGATAGAAGCGGTTTATCTGGTCAAAGAGGTCCAGCCGGCTGTCTTCCTCAATGGGAAGGGATTTCAGGAGCGCGTCCAGCTCCCCGCTGGGAAATCTGCCCAGGTCTTTTAAGGCGGATTCGCCGTAAGTATCGAAGAGTCTTTCTATGGTAGGATTCATGGCGGCGCCTCCAAATACATTGTTTAATACTGTTATTATACAGTATTAAACAATGTCTGTCAAGGAGTTTTGGATGGATATTTTAAAGGTTATGGGAACTCGGTTGAAGGAGCTGCGCAAAGAAAAAAGGCTTCGGCAGGCGGAAATGGCGGAATTGTTAGAGATCACTCCTCCGCATTATCAGAAAATAGAATATGGGAAAGTTAACATTTCAGCCTTGACATTATGCACCCTGGCGGATTATTTTGGAGTGAGCACCGATTATCTGCTGGGCAGGTCTGAGGAGAGATTGTAGGGGGTAGGCTCCGTCCCGCCCCGTTCCCCTAAAAGCCCGCAGTTCCAAAAGAACGGGAGGGGATAGAGCCCTTCCCCTATAGGGTGTTCTGCCGGGAGAAGGGCAGTTCCCGGGGAATGGCCCGCACAGGGGTGCGGGCCCCACAGGGAGGGGTTCCGTTCTACCGGAATGCTTACCACAACGGAAAAGGGCGGACACATGGGTCCGCCCCTACAGGGTGTTTTGCCGGGAGAAGGGTAGTTCCCGGGGAATGGCCCGCACAGGGGTGCGGGCCCCACAGGGAAGGGTTCCGTTCTACCGGAATGCTTACCACAACGGAAAAGGGCGGACACATGGGTCCGCCCCTACAGGGTGTTCTGCCGGGAGAAGGGCAGTTCCCGGGGAATGGCCCGCACAGGGGTGCGGGCCCCACAGGGAGGGGTTCCGTTCTACCGGAATGCTTACCACAACGGAAAAGGGCGGACACATGGGTCCGCCCCTACAGGGTGTTTTGCGGGAGAAGGGTAGGCCCGGAGGGACGGGCCGCCGAGGGCGGCGGCCCCTACTAACCGCCGGGTTAGCGGCAGCGAAGACGGGAGAACAGGCCTTGCGTCGACCGCCAAAGCTCCCGCTCAAACTACGCCGCGGGCTGGAGACTTGCGTAAAAAGACCGAGGCACGCCCTGCGCGTCCGGGGGAATGGCCCGGTCAGGGGACCGGGCCCCACAAGGTGGCCTACCGATAGAAGGTTCTAATTACTTCCTTTTCTCTTTTTGACCGTGCACGGCCCGTCGTCGGAAGAAATTCCGCTCTGTTCCGTCCCCGCCTGACGGCGAGGACTCCACCCGCTCCATTCCTTCCTCCTCTCCCCACGCGGCAGGCCGCGCGGGGGCCCCTCCATTTTTCCTTCTGGAAGGAAAAGAGAAAATGGGGGGTGCAATGGACCAGCCATCATCATGGCTGTTGACTCCCCCGCGCGTCAGCGCCGGAAAATCCTCCCCCAACGGGGAAAACCAAGGAGACCCCTATGCAGGATAAAATCATCGTAAAAGGCGCACGCGCCAACAATTTGAAAAACATCGACGTGACCATTCCCCGGGACAAGCTGGTGGTTATGACCGGCCTCAGCGGAAGCGGCAAGTCCTCCCTGGCCTTCGACACGATTTACGCCGAGGGCCAGCGGCGCTACGTGGAGAGCTTAAGCTCCTATGCCCGGATGTTTCTGGGGCAGATGGATAAACCCGACGTAGATTATATCGAGGGTTTGAGCCCCGCCATTTCCATCGACCAGAAAACCACGTCGAAAAACCCCCGTTCTACCGTGGGCACCGTCACGGAGATCTACGACTATCTCCGCCTCCTCTGGGCCCGGGTGGGCACCCCCCACTGTCCCAAGTGCGGCAAAGTCATCCGCCAGCAGACGATCGACCAGATCATCGACCAGGTGCTGGCCCTTCCCGAAGGCACCCGGATTCAGGTCATGGCCCCGGTGATCCGGGGGAAGAAGGGCGAGCACGCCAAGGTCTTTGAGGACGCGAAGCGCTCCGGCTACGTTCGGGTCCGGGCCGACGGGAATCTCTACGAACTAGACGAGGAAATCAAGCTGGAGAAAAACAAAAAGCACAACATTGAGGTCATCATCGACCGCCTTATCATCCGCCCGGATATTCAGCAGCGGCTGACAGACAGCGTGGAAACCGCCTCCGCCCTCTCCGGCGGTCTGGTGGTCGTCAACCTCCTCCGGGAGGAGCGGGATCTGATGTTTTCCCAGAATTACGCCTGTGAGGACTGCGGCATTTCCATTGAGGAGCTGACTCCCCGAATGTTCTCCTTCAACAACCCCTTCGGGGCCTGCCCTACCTGCACAGGCCTGGGCAGCCAGCTGAAGGTGGATGTGTCCCTGGTGGTCCCGGACCCCCAAAAGTCCATTCTGGAGGGAGCGATCCAGGCCAGCGGATGGGGGAACATCCGATCCGACGGGATTTCCCGCATGTATTTTGACGCCCTGTCAAAAAAGTACCGCTTTTCCCTGGACGAGCCCTGGGAAACCCTGTCCGCCGAGGCGAAGGACATCATTCTCTACGGCACCAAGGGCGAAAAGCTGGAACTCCACTATGACCAGCCCCGGGGCAAAGGAGTCCTCTACCAGCCCTTTGAGGGCATCTGCAATAACGTGGAGCGCCGCTACCAAGAAACCCAGAGCGATGCCAGCAAACGGGAGCTGGAGGAGCTTATGGCGGAGTGCCCCTGCCCGGCGTGCAGGGGCCGGAGGCTGAAAAAGGAATCCCTGGCCGTGACGATGGGGGAGAAGGACATCGACGCGCTGACCCGCCTCAGCGTGATTGACGAGTTGGACTGGGTGGAGCACTTGGAGCTGACGGACCAGCAGCACCTGATTGCCGACCGGATTTTGAAGGAGATCAAGTCCCGCCTGGGTTTCCTCCAGTCCGTGGGCCTGGGCTATCTGACGTTGAGCCGGGCCGCCGGGACCCTTTCCGGCGGAGAGAGCCAGCGGATCCGGCTGGCGACGCAGATCGGGTCCAGCCTCATGGGCGTGCTCTATATTCTGGACGAGCCCTCCATCGGCCTCCACCAGCGGGACAACGACAAACTGCTGGCCACCCTTCGAAATCTCCAAAACCTGGGAAACACCCTGCTGGTGGTAGAGCATGACGAGGACACCATGCGGGAGGCGGATTACCTCATCGACATCGGCCCCGGCGCGGGCATCCACGGCGGACAGGTCGTCGCCGCCGGTACGCCGGAGGAGGTTATGGCGAACCCCCATTCCCTGACGGGCCAGTACCTTTCCGGGAAGAAAAAGGTGCCCATCCCCGACGTCCGCCGCCCCGGAAACGGGAAATTCCTCCGTGTCCGGGGAGCGGAGGAGAACAACCTCCGGAAGGTGGACGTGGACTTCCCCCTAGGGACCTTCACCGTAGTCACCGGCGTGTCGGGGAGCGGTAAGTCCTCCCTGGTGAACGAGGTGCTGTTCAAACGCCTGGGGGCGGAGCTGATGCGCATGAAGGTCCACCCCGGCAAGTGCGCGGGCATCGGCGGTCTGGAATACCTGGACAAGGTGGTCAGCATCGACCAGAGCCCCATTGGCCGGACGCCCCGGTCCAACCCGGCCACGTACACGAATCTCTTCAACGACATCCGGGATCTCTACGCCTCCACCCAGGAGGCGAAAAGCCGGGGCTACGGCCCGGGCCGCTTCAGCTTCAATGTCCGGGGGGGCCGCTGTGAGGCCTGCTCCGGCGACGGCGTGCTGAAGATCGAGATGCACTTCCTGCCGGATATCTTCGTTCCCTGCGAGGTGTGCAAGGGAAAGCGCTACAACCGGGAAACCCTGGAGGTCCATTACAAGGGGAAGAATATCTCCGAGGTGTTGGAGATGACGGTGGACGAGGCCCTGGAGTTCTTCGCGCCTCTGCCCAAGCTCCGCAACCGCCTCCAGACCCTCCAGGACGTGGGCCTGGGGTATGTGAAGCTGGGCCAGCCCTCCACGGAGCTCTCCGGCGGCGAGGCCCAGCGGGTGAAGCTGGCCACAGAGCTCTCCAAACAGGCCACGGGCAAGACCATCTATATCCTGGACGAGCCCACCACTGGGCTTCACACCGACGATGTGCGAAAGCTCCTGGAGGTGCTCCAGCGGCTGGTGGACAGCGGGAACACGGTGGTGGTCATTGAGCACAACTTGGACGTCATCAAGTCCGCCGACTGGATCATTGACCTGGGTCCCGAGGGGGGCGACGGCGGCGGGAACATCGTCTGCACCGGCACGCCGGAGGCGGTGGCCGCCTGTAAGGCCTCCTATACGGGCCATTATTTGAAAAAGGCCCTGGCCCGCTGAATGAAATCATTTTTGCCGCGACATGTGCGTGGCAAAAATACCACGACCCCAGCCGCCTTTACCCGCAAGGGGTATGCGACAGCTGTAAGCGGCATAGCCGCTAACGGCTGTCCAAGGGCGGCGGCGCCAGTTCGCAAACTGGCGGGGGGGGAATCCAAAGGGGGGAACGGAGTCCCCTCTTTGAGGAAGGATCACCTGATATGAAGATTGAGAAGACCGCCATGATTACCGTCTGCGGACGGCCCAATGTGGGCAAGTCCAGCCTCACCAACGCCCTGGTGGGGGAGAAAATTGCCATTGTTTCCAACAAGGCTCAAACCACCCGGAACCGCATCTACGGCGTGGTTAACCGGGAGGACACCCAGTTTATCCTCCTGGACACCCCGGGCCTCCACCGGCCGAAGTCCGCCCTGGGGGACTACATGGTGAAGGTTGTCACCGCCAGCCTCTCCGACGTGGACTGCGCCCTCCTTCTGGTGGAGCCCATTCCCCACGTGGGCGGGCCGGAGAAGGCCCTCATCGACCGGGTCCGGGAGGAAAAGCTCCACTGCATCCTGGCCGTCAACAAAATCGACACCGTGGAACCCGCGGAGCTCCTCCCCGTTATCGCCGCCTATAACGAGGCCTGGGACGGTTTCGACGCCATCGTCCCTATTTCCGCCCGTACCGGCGACGGCCTGGAAGAGCTGATGGAGGAGCTGGGGAAATATGCTCAGGAGGGCCCCCAGCTTTTCCCGGACGGACAGACTTCCGACCAGCCGGAGCGGTTGGTGTGCGGGGAACTGCTCCGGGAGAAGCTGCTTTTGTGCCTTGATAAAGAGATCCCCCACGGGACTGCTGTGGAGATTACGAAATTCTCCGAGCGGGATTCCGGCGTGGTGGACGTGGGAGCTACCATTTATTGCGAAAAGGCCAGCCACAAGGGCATTATCATCGGAAAGCAGGGAGCCATGCTGAAAAAAATCAGCTCCCTGGCCCGGCACGACATGGAGAAATTCATGGGAACCCAAATTTACCTGGAAACCTGGGTGAAGGTCAAGGAGAACTGGCGGGACAACGTGAACTACGTCCGGAGCTTGGGCTACCGGGAGGATTGAACCTATGGGAACCCCGGATGATTGCGCGCTGAAATTCATGGGGGTTACAGCAATTTCAGAAATGATGATTTCTCGATTTCAGATTGACCGGAACTTTCCAGGTATGGCGGTTCGACAGCCTTCGCAGACTATTCCCAAAAGGAGGCCTGCGACATGGACCACATGGAACCCGCGCCCCTCTGGGAGCTTTTCTGCCTCACCGGCGAGCCCCTGGCCTATATGCTCTACCGGTCGGCAGAGGACGAAAAGGACCATCATTTGTTATAAAAGGGAGGATATTACTTTTGGGCGAAAAGGCCGAAAGTAATCCATGCCATGTTTTGCGGCTTCCGCTGTTTATGGCGGCGGGCAAAATGGCTTAAATCGTATTATTCCTGTGTATTAGCACTGGAATAATACGACTCCCCATACATAAAGGAGGGAAGCCGCCGTGGCGGGAACACTCTATACCGTGGACTGCGGTGTGGTCCTCCGAGAGACGGAAACCAAAGAGACGGACAAAATTCTGACGCTCCTGACGTGGGAGGCGGGCAAGATTTCCGTCATCGCCAGGGGAGCCCGGCGAAAAAACTGCAAGTTTGCCGCGGCCGCTCAGCCCCTGGCCTACGCCGAGTGGACCTTGTACCAGCGGAAGGACTGGTATTACGCCAGCGACGCGTCCACCCGGGATCTTTTTGACGGCCTCCGGGGGGATTTGGCGACCCTGGCCCTGGGCTGTTACCTGGCGGAACTGACGGAGGCCGTCTGCCCGGAGGCCGAACCCGCCCCGGAGCTGCTGCGGCATCTTCTCAACGGGCTGTACGCCCTTTCTGCCCTACACAAACCTCCCGCCCTGGTGAAGCCCGCTTTTGAGCTCCGTCTGCTGTGCCTGGCGGGGTACGAGCCTTTGGCAGACGCCTGCGCCCTCTGCGGACGGGAAAACCCGGCGGAGCCGGTGCTGGATACGGTCCAGGGGGTGCTCCGCTGCCGGGACTGCGGCGGGGGAGGGGGAAGACCTCTTTGCCGGGACTCTTTGGCCGCCTTGCGGCATATCGTCTACGGGGACCCCAAACGGCTGTATTCTTTCCGGCTGGGGGGGGAACCCCTGCGCCGCCTGACGGCAGCGGCGGAAGCTTTCCTCTCTACTCAGCTGGAGCGGGGCTTCGGAACGCTGGAGTTTTACAAGGGCGTCCTGTGATCTTGCTTTGTTTCCGGAATCCCTGCGCCGGAAGGACGGAAACGTAAACTCCCGTTACAGGAGGTAATTCTTATGAGCGAATTGTTTGAAAAGTCTCTCCGTACCCTGGAACTGCCCCGGGTGCTGCAATTGCTGTCCGAACAGGCCGTCAGCGCGGAAGCCAAGGGCCGGGCCCTCCGGGTTTCCCCGGAGACGGAGTCGGAGGAGGTCCTCCGCCTCCTGGACCAGACCGACGCCGCCCGGTGGATGATTGGCCAGCGGGGCGCGCCTTCCTTTTCCGGCGTGAGGCCGGTGGGAGAGGCCCTGGACCGGGCGGACCGGGGAGGCAGCCTGAACACCCGGGAGCTGCTGCGCATTGCGGACCTTCTCACCGCCGCCCGCCGGGCCCGGGAGTATTTCAATGATGAGGCGGCGGAGAGGACCGCCATTGACCACCTCTTTCTCTCCCTCCATGGAAATCACTTCTTAGAGGAGAAGATCAAGCGCTGCATTCCCGACGAGGACACCATCGCCGACGCGGCTTCCCCGGAGCTGGCGGATATCCGCCGCCATATGCGGGCCGCCCAGGCTAAGAGCCGCCAGATTCTCCAGAGGATTATCTCCTCTCCCAGCTATGCCAAGGTGCTCCAGGAAACCATCATCACCCAGCGGGACGGCCGCTTCGTGGTCCCGGTGAAGGCGGAGCAGAAGGGGAACCTCCCCGGGCTGGTGCATGATATTTCCTCCTCCGGAGCCACGGTGTTCGTGGAGCCCATGGGGGTGGTCCAGGCCAACAACGAGTATGTGGAGCTGGAGGCGAAGGAACAAAAGGAGATCGAGCGCATCTTGGCGGAGCTCTCCGCCGAGGCCGCCGCCCACCGGGAGGACATCCAGTGGGACTATGACGCTCTGGTTCACCTGGATTTGATTTTTGCCCGGGGGGAGCTCAGCTACAAAATGGACGCCGTGCGCCCGGAGATCCGCCGGGACGGGGCCATTTATCTGCGCAAGGCCCGGCATCCCCTGCTGGACCCCAAGACAGCGGTGCCCATTGACCTGGAGCTGGGGGGCGCCTTCGACACCCTGGTCATCACCGGTCCCAACACCGGCGGCAAAACTGTCTCTTTGAAGACCCTGGGTCTACTGATCCTGATGACCCAGTGCGGCCTCCATATCCCGGCGGCGGACCGCAGCGCCGTGGCGGTCTATGACCGGGTGCTGGCGGACATTGGCGACGAGCAGAGCATCGAGCAGAGCTTGTCCACGTTTTCCGCCCATATGACCAACATTGTGGGTATTTTGAAGGAAGCGGATCACAGGAGTTTGGTCCTCTTCGATGAGCTGGGTGCGGGCACGGACCCGGTGGAGGGCGCGGCCTTGGCCATCGCCGTCATCCAGCACGTCCGCGCCGCCGGTTCCAAAGTAGCCGCCACCACCCATTACGCGGAGCTCAAGACCTTTGCCATGACCACCGCCGGTGTGGAGAACGCCTCCTGTGAGTTCAACGTGGAAACCCTAAGCCCCACCTACCGGCTCCTCATCGGCATCCCCGGCAAGTCCAACGCCTTCGCCATCTCCCGGCGGCTTGGCCTTCCGGAGGAGGTTATTAAAGCGGCCCAGACTCAGATGAGCGGGGACAGCGTCCGGTTCGAGGATGTGCTGACCCAGCTGGAGGCCAAGCGCCAGGCCCTGGAGAGGCGGGACGCGGAGTCTGACCGCCTCTTCCGCCAGCGGGAGGAAGACGCCCGCAAGGCCCGGGAGTTTCGTGAGCAGATGGAGCGGGCCAAGGAGAACGCCCGGAGCCGGGGCGAGGCGGAGGCCAAGCGCATCCTCCGGGACGCCAAAGCCGCGGCGGACCAGACCTTTAACGAGCTGGCGGAGCTCCGGCGGCGGCAGGCTGCGGCGGATTCCGCCCAGAACATCAACGACGCCCAAGCCGCCATCCGGGCGGGACTCCATCAGGCGGAGGACCGCCTCCGCACGGAGAAGGACCGGCCGGAGCCCATTCCCAAGCCCAGCCGCCCCATTGTCAAAGGCGACCTGGTGGAATTCCCGGGTGTCCGCCAGCCTGCTGAAGTGATTTCCGTGGGGAAGGACGGGACCCTGCAATTGAAGGCGGGGGTGTTGAAAATGAAAGCAAAGGCGGAGGAGGTCCGGCTGATTGAAGATGACGAGCGGGCTGCCCGGAAGCCGAAAACCCCTGTCCACTCCGGTGGAACCCGAGCGCTCCGCACTGCCGCCAGCCGGGAGCTGGACATCCGGGGCATGGAAACTCTGGAGGCGGAGAGCGTGGTAGAGGGCTTCCTGTCCGCCGCTGTCATGGGCAAGCTGGAAACCGTCACCATCATCCATGGCAAGGGCACCGGAGCCCTGCGGAAAGCCGTTCACGACATTCTCCGCCGGAGCAAGGCGGTGAAGAGCTTCCGTCTGGGTGTCTACGGCGAAGGGGAGACGGGGGTCACGGTGGTAACGATGAAGTAAAAATGGCCTGAGGGGTCCACTCCGAAAGGGTGGTCCCCTTAAATTTTTTCCGTCAAATTGTTGCAGAGTCAACCTGAATTTGCTATACTGTTTTTACAATATCACGATATAGAGGTGACGCTTATGCAAAAACTGGAAAAACAGTTCCATATTGCCTGCACCGCCGGGGACATCGGCCGCTATTGCATCCTCCCCGGGGACCCCGGCCGGGTCCCTGCCATCGCCGCGTACTTTGACGACGCCAAACAGGTGGCCTATAACCGGGAGTACAACGTCTGGACCGGCACTCTTTTGGGAGAGAAGGTCACCGCCTGCTCCACCGGCATCGGCGGGCCCTCCGCCTCTATTGCCATGGAGGAACTTCACAAGTGCGGTGCAGACACGTTTATCCGCACCGGCACCTGCGGGGGCATCGACGTGAATGTTCAGTCCGGAGACATCGTGGTGGCCACCGGAGCGATCCGTTTTGAACACACCAGTCTGGAGTATGCCCCACTGGAGTTCCCCGCTGTGGCGGACTTTGGCATTGTGGACTGCCTGGTCCGGGCGACCAAGGCCTTGGGTTATCCCCTCCACACCGGAATTGTCCAGTGCAAGGACAGCTTTTACGGCCAGCATGACCCCGCCGCTTCCCCGGTGTACTATGAGCTCCAGCAGAAGTGGGAGAGTTGGAAGCGCTTGGGTGTCAAGGCCAGCGAGATGGAGAGCGCCGCCTTGTTCGTAGTGGCCGCTGCTCTGGGCTGCCGCTGCGGTTCCTGTTTCCACGTAGTATGGAATCAGGAGCGGGAGGCCGCGGGTCTGGATCAAAAGATGAGCGAGGACACCAGTACCTCCGTCCGGGTGGCGGTGGAGGCCCTGAAACTCCAGATTGAGGCGGACCGGGCCGCAGAGAACCGTATATAAGTGGAAAAGGCGCGGCATTCAGACTGCCGCGCCTTTAAGATGGAAAGAGGCCTTTTGACAATTAATTTTTATAAATAAAATTTCTCTTGAAGAGTGTTATTTTTCCAAAGAGACAGTCGATATTTCAGATGAAAGGAATCGAAACCAGAGCGCTTCCATTGAACGGATTCAGGTGCGGGACGCTCAAGACCTGTTGGATTCATGAAATGGAGGAAAGACTATGGTTTCAGCTGCGAGTAATCAGACTTTTCGGCGCGAATGGATTGACGTGAAGGGAAATTACGGCCTTGTTAAGCTGGAGTATTTGGACACGTTCCGAAAGACTCTGGAGGCCCAGCAAAAAGAGGCGGCCAAGGATTACAGCCGCTTTGCGGAGCGAATGAGGGGCGGTGGAACGTCCGTGGAGCTGACCGAAGAGCAGAGGAAGTACCTGGCGGAGCATTTTGATCCCCAAAACATGTCCAAGACGGAGTATCAGGAGTTCATCGACAAGCTCTGCGAGTTCGGCATTCTGGATGAGGCGGACAAGGAATATGTGGGCTATGGTGTCAAGGGCTGTGCCCTGGACATGATACCGGTGGGCCGTGTGAGGACCGGAGGGTCGGTCCGCCAAGTCCGGGAGAATCCGATGTCCTATACGGATTCCTTCTCTTCCAGCGGAGGCAACGTTGCCGGCTGGGCGAGATATCTTTCCGGTATTATGAGCTGGAGCGAGCAGACCAATTCCTGGCAGAGGAAGCCGGAGGCCATCCTGTTTGGGAAGGTCAAGGACGTCCTGGAGGCAGTTTCCAGATAAAAAAACAGCCGAGAGGCGATACCGCCGGAGCGGCTGCAAAAGGAGGGTGGACAATGATTTCAGCGGCAAAGGGCCCGGGATGGCCCAACGCGCCCCGGCCCTCCTCCTTCTCCGGAATGGGGAATACGGCCCTGATGGAGAAATTCATGGAGGAGTTCCGGAAAGCCCAGGCCAAGGCCTGTAAGCGGGATGTAGAGGAGATCAAGCGGGCCGGAATGTCGGACCGGCTGGCCGGGAAAGAGAACGAGGCCCGGAGGGAAGAAGACGGTAAATTTACGTTCTGAACTATCCATAAAACAGCGGACCGCCGTCGGCGGTCCGCTGTTTCCCTCTCACTGGATGCCCAGCACCTTGTAATCCTGGTCCTCCACAGCCTTTTTCAGGGCTTCATCCGCAAGCTGTGCGGAGAGGGTGACAACTGCCGTGCCGCTCTCGTGGCTGACATTGGCGGCGCTGACTTCCGGCAGGGCCTCCAGGGCTTTTTTCACCCGGGCTTCGCAGTGGCCGCACATCATGCCTTCAATTTTCATTGTTTTCTCCATGGTTGTTACCTCCTCAGAATGTTTGGAATGTTTGGATTTCAGTGGCTTATCTTTTTTCGCGTCCCGCAGATTGAACAGGTTCAGCCGCAGGGCGTTGGAAACTACGCAGAAGCTGGAGAGGCTCATGGCCGCCGCGCCGAACATGGGGTTCAGCGTCAGGCCCAGGGGGATGAACAGCCCCGCCGCCAGGGGGATGCCGATGGTGTTGTAGAAGAAAGCCCAGAACAAGTTCTCATGGATGTTCCGCAGGGTGGCGCGGCTGAGCCGGATGGCGGCGGGTACATCGGAGAGGCGGCTTTTCATCAGCACCACATCCGCCGCATCGATGGCCACGTCCGCTCCCGCGCCAATGGCAATCCCTGTATCCGCCCGGGTCAGGGCGGGGGCGTCGTTAATGCCGTCCCCCACCATGGCGACCCGGCCCTGTTCTTTAAGCCGCCGGATCACGTTCTCCTTTCCGTCGGGCAGAACCCCCGCAATGACCTCATCCACCCCGGCCTGCTTTCCGATGGCCTGGGCGGTTCGCTGGTTGTCGCCAGTGAGCATAACCACTCGAATTCCCATGTTTTGAAGTTCTTTCACAGCCTGGGGACTGTCCTCCTTGATGACGTCCGCCACAGCGGCGACGCCCAGCAGTTTCCCGTCCCGGCTGAAAAACAGGGGGGTCTTGCCCTGACCGGCCAAGACTTCAGCCTTGGCCTGGAAGTCCTGGGGGACAGCGGCTTGGGTGCGGATAAAACTGAGATTTCCGCCGCTGAGGGCCTCACCGTCCAGGCGGGCGGTGAGGCCATTCCCCGGCAGAGCCTGGAAGTCCGTGACCTCTTCCGCCGGAATGCCTTCCTCCTCCGCCCTTTGGAGGATGGCCTTTGCCAGAGGATGCTCGCTCCTCTGCTCCAGAGCCCGGGCCAGGCGAAGCAGCTCCGTTTCCGTGAGTTCTCCGTTCGGGAGAAGGTCCGTCACCTTGGGTTCTCCTTGCGTGATGGTGCCCGTCTTGTCCAGGGCCACAATCTCCGTCCGGCCCGCGGCCTCCAGGGAGGCGGCGGTTTTGAAGAGGATGCCGTTTTTGGCTCCCATGCCGTTGCCCACCATAATGGCCACCGGGGTGGCCAGTCCCAAGGCGCAGGGACAGGAGATGACCAGCACGGAGATGCCCCGGGCCAGGGCGAAGCCCACGGTTTGCCCCAGGAGCAGCCAGACGGCCGTCGTAATTAAGGCGATGGCGATTACCGCCGGGACGAAGACGCCGGACACCCTGTCGGCGATTTTGGCGATGGGGGCTTTTGTAGCCGCCGCGTCGCTGACCATCTGAATGATCTGGGAGAGGGTGGTGTCCTCCCCCACCCGGGTGGCCCGGCACTTGAGGAAGCCGGATTGGTTCACCGTGGCGGCGGACACGCCGTCTCCAGGGGCTTTATCCACAGGGATGCTCTCTCCGGTGAGGGCAGACTCATTTACGGCGCTGGTCCCCTCCACCACGATCCCGTCCACCGGGATGTTCTCCCCGGGCCGGACCAGGAAGACGTCGTCCTTCTGTACCTGCTCGATGGGAACGGTGACCTCCCGGCCTTCCCGCTCCAGTACGGCGGTCTTAGGGGCCAGTTTCATGAGACTTTTCAGCGCGTCGGTGGTCCGGCCCTTGGACCGGGCTTCCAGCATCTTGCCCACGGTAATGAGGGTCAGGATCATGGCGGCGGACTCGAAGTAGAACTCCATCATGTAGTCCATTACCGCCCCCATGTCCCCCCGCACCTGAGCGTCCGTCATGGCAAAGAGGGCGTAGGTACTGTAAATGAAGGCGGCGGAGGCCCCCAGGGCCACTAGGGTGTCCATGTTTGGGGCCCGGTGCCAGAGGCTCTTGAAGCCGCTGATGAAGAATTTTTGGTTGATGACCATGACGGCCGCCGTCAGAAGGAGCTGAATCAGGCCCATGGCAATGTGGTTTCCGTGGAGAAAATGGGGGACGGGCCAAGACCACATCATGTGGCCCATGGAGAAGTACATGAGCACCGCCAGGAAGATCAGGGAGGACCATAGCCGCTTTTTCAGAAGCGGAGTTTCATGGTCCGCCAGGGCCTCCTCCGGGCCGGCGGCAGCGGAAGCGACGGCCCTTTCCGCTCCCTTTTTGGACGCGCCGTAACCCGCGCTCTCCACGGCGGCGATGATCTCCGCCGCCGGGGCGCTGCCCTCCACGCCCATGGAGTTAGTCAAGAGGCTTACGGAGCAGGAGGTGACTCCCGGCACCTTGCCCACGGCCTTTTCCACCCGGGCGGAGCAGGCGGCGCAGCTCATGCCGGTGACGTTGTATTGTTCCATAAGGGGACCTCCTTTATTTCATCAGCTTTTGGAGGGTGCACAGCAGCTCCTCCACCGTCTCGTCCTTTCCCTCCCGGATGTCCCGGGTGACGCAGGTGCGGATGTGCTCGCTGAGCAGCTCCTTGGCAAAAGCGTTCAGCGCCGCATTGGCGGCGGCCACCTGGGCCAGGATGTCAGGACAGTAGGCGCTGCGTTCCACCATGCCCCGGATGCCCCGGATTTGGCCCTCCACCCGGTTCAGGCGGTGGATGAGCCGCTTGACCTCTTCTTCGGAGCGCTCTTTGGTTTTGCGGCAGTCACAGGTTTCCATGGCGGACGCCTCCTTTGCAAAGATACCCCTGAGGGGTATTTTAAATATATACCCCCTATGGGTATCTGTCAAGTCCTAATTTTAACAAAAGACAAAAAACCCGGCACAGGGATCTTTCCCCCAAGCCGGGCTTTTATAGGAATCTGCTTCAGTCACGCTGAACAATATTCCCGGGTCCCTTGAAAATACTGTCCGGCGGGACGGTTCCCCGGACGGAGGACAGGGGATAGACGCTGGCGTTCCGCCCCAGGATGGAACCGGGGTTCAGCACGCTGTTGCAGCCCACTTCCACGTGGTCCCCCAGAATCGCGCCGAATTTCTTCCGTCCTGTCTCCAGCCGTTCCCTGCCGTTCCGCACCGCCACCAGGGTCTTGTCGGACTTGACGTTGGAGGTGATGGAACCGGCGCCCATGTGGCTCTTGAAGCCCAGGATCGAGTCCCCTACATAATTGTAGTGCGGGGTCTGAACGCTGTCAAAGAGGATGACGTTTTTCAGTTCCACAGAATTGCCCACCACACAGCCCGCGCCCACCAGGGCGGAGCCCCGGATGAAGGCGCAGTGCCGGACTTCCGTTTCCGGGCCAATGATGCAGGGCGCGCCCAGAAAGGCCGTGGGGGCCAGGCCGGCGGTTTTATGGACCCAAACGCCGGGGGAGCGCTCCTCATATTCCGCCGGGTCCAGGGCGGAGCCGAGTTGTAAAATCAGGTCCTTAATGCCGTCCAGAGCTTCCCAAGGGTATTGGAATCCGGCGAGGTAATCTCCCGCCAGGGTGTGGGACAGGTCCAGCAGGGCCGTAGTGGTCAGATTCATAACGCGCCTCCTGTTTTCGCCGCGAAAGAGCGGCGGTCTGGCATCATTATATACCAGTTTTCCAGGACTTGCAAGGGGGTCAGACTTCCGGCAGTTCCTCCAGGGAGGCAAACTGATAACCCAGATTCTCCCACTTGGTGAGAAGCTCGTCCAGAATGTCCGCGTTGGTTTTGGATGTGGAATGGAGAAGAACAATCGCGCCGTCGTGAATGCGGGGGAGGAGCTTGGCATAGGCCTGCTCCGCCGTGGGCTGGTTATCCACGTACCAGTCCACATAGGCCAGGCTCCAGAATACCGTCTTATAGCCCAGGGCCTGAGCTTGTTTCAGGTTTTCCCGGCTGTACTTCCCTTGAGGCGGGCGGTAGAAATGAGGAAGTTCCTGTCCGGTGGTTTCTTTATAGAGTTCCGCCAGGCTGTCCAGTTCCTTCTGGAAGGCCGCTTGGTCTGAAATAGCGGACATATCCGGGTGGTGGAAGGTGTGGTTGCCCACGATATGCCCTTCATCCGCCATGCGGCGGATGAGATCGGGGGCGGTTTCAATCATATTGCCCACCACGAAAAAGGCCGCCGGGGCGTTGTGCTTTTTCAGGGCGTCTAAGATTTGTTCCGTATAGCCGTTTTCATAGCCGCAGTCGAAGGTCAGGTAAATCACCTTCCGGGATGTGTCTCCCAGAAACCAGGCGTCGTACTGGGCCAGGTCCTCCGCGCTGGCGTTGCCCACGGGGGACTGACCCTCATTGGGAAAAGAGAGTCCCCAGTTGTCGGCGGAGGCGGGGATCACCGCCGGGGCGGCCGCGGGGAGGGATTTCCCCTGGAGATAGAGCATCCCTGCCAGAAAGAGAAGGGGAAGCATGAGGAGAACGAAGTTTCGCATACGCTGAAGCATAGGCACCTCCTGTTTTTTCCGAATTTTAAATTCGGAAAAAATACATTTGATTTGAGCCGCTTTGCTCGCCGCCGCAGGGCGGCGGCAACCGCAAAGCATGGCTGTAATTCGTTCCGCCCTTTGGTTCGGAAGGAATCATGATGTTGTCACAGTTCAGCATATCCGGCGGCGGACGGATTATCGGTTGAAAAAATTGACGGAAGATGTTATATTTGGAGTGTCGAAATTTTGCGGTTCAAGGAGGATGGGTATGGCGAAGCGGAGAGGCAAAACAACGCGGCAGCTGACGGCAAAGCAGCTGGCGGCGCTGCTGGTCCTGTGTGCGGTTACGGCGGCGGTTCAGTGGTATCTGCGGCCGGAACCGGTGTCCCTGGAGGACATCCCGGAGTGGAGCGGCGCGGCCTACGTGGAGCTGGAGGACAACCAGCCGGGCTTCACCAAAGAGGAGATGACCTTGGAAGTTTTTGAGGACTACAGCGAGTTGGACGGCCTGGGCCGCTGCGGCGTGGCCTACGCCAATATCTGTCCGGAGCTGATGCCCACGGAAGAGCGGGGAGACATTGGAAATGTAAAACCCACAGGCTGGGTTTCCGCCAAATACGACTGCGTAGACGGGAAATATCTCTATAACCGCTGCCATCTGATCGGCTTTCAGCTGGCGGGGGAAAATGCCAACGAGAAGAATCTGATCACTGGCACCCGGTATTTAAACGTTACTGGAATGCTGCCTTTTGAAAACGACGTGGCGGATTATGTGCAGCGGACGGACAATCACGTCCTCTACCGGGTGACGCCGGTATTCGTAGGGACGGAACTGGTGGCCCGGGGTGTCCAGATGGAAGCTTATTCCGTGGAAGACGCGGGAGACGGCGTGTGCTTCAATATTTTTGCCTATAATGTTCAGCCCGGCGTGGTGATTGACTACGCTACCGGAGAGAGCCGGCTGGAGGAGGGCGCGGCATGAGGCTGTGGGAATCTTTTGACCGGATCGTGGTGTTTGACACGGAAACCACTGGTGTTGCGTACAGCCGGGACCGTATTATCGAAATCGGCGCGGTGTCTTTGGAGAATGGGACGGAAACCGGGAGCATGGATCTCTTGATCCGCCTGCCGGAGGGGAGGCGGCTGGACCCTTTCATCATAAATTTGACCGGCATCACTGAGGAGCGCCTGAAGACTGAGGGCGTGGGGGACCAGGAGGCTGCCCGGGCCTTTGCGGCTTTGCTGGAAGGGGCGGAGCGGCCTTTGATCGCGGCCTACAACGCCCAGTTTGATTTGAACTTTCTGTTTTATCTGCTTCAGCCCCAGGGGCTGGCTGGGGTATTGAAAACTCCCCGGTTCCTGGATGCGCTGACGGTGTATCGGGACCGGCGGGATTACCCGCACAAACTGGAACACGCCATCGCCGCTTATCGTTTGGAAGACCGGGCAGTGAACAGCCACCGGGCGATTGACGACGCCCGGGCGGCGGCGCTGCTGCTGGAAGCTATGGCGGAAGAACGAGATGATCTGGAGCGATACATCGATCTTTTCGGCGTGCATCCTAAGTATGGGGTGTCGGGACGGAAGATTTCCTCTGTCACCTACCGGGCCCAGCCTTATGAGCGGCGAAGGCCGCTGTATGAACTGCCATAATAAAGCGCCCGGCGGCAGCCGGGCGCTTTTTCTTTGAGGTTATCGGGACCGCAAGTATGCTTCCGCCTCTCGGACTGTGTTGACCAGATACCCCATGGCCTCTACCGGATAGTTCCCCACGGCGGTTTCCCCAGTGACCATGACGGAGGCCGCGCCGTCCAGCACGGCGTTGAAGATGTCGCTGACCTCCGCCCGGGTGGGGACGGGATTCTGTTCCATGGAGGCCAGCATCTGGGTTACCACCATAAAAGGCCGTCCTGCCTCCCGGCAGGCAGCGGCGATGCGCTTTTGCAGGGCGGGGATCTTCCAGAGGGGACCGGAATTTCCCAGGTCCCCCCGGGCGATGACGATTTCATCGGCGGCGGGAATCAGCTCGGAGAGCTTTTCCACACCCTCCAGGTTTTCGATCTTGGCGAAGAGCCGGATATTCTGCCCGCCCGCGGCGTCCAGGGCTTCCCGGACGGCCTCCAGGTCCTCCCGGCCCCGGACGAAGGGCTGCATGACCCCGGTAACGCCGTAGTCCCGGGCCAGGCAGAGGTTCTCCCGGTCGCTGTCCGTCATGGCGGGGAGGCGGATATTCACGCCGGGGAATGCCGCGCTCTTCCGGCTTTGGAGAAGGCCGCCCCGCTCTACCTGGGCCAAGGCTCCGTCCGGCAGGATTTTAAGGACCCGGAGAAGAAGCTTTCCGTCATCCAGCAGCACCTCCTGTCCGGGGAGCAGGTGGGGCAGGACGGCGGCGGGCAGGGGGATATCCGGTCCCAGGCGCACGAAATCCCCATTCCCCAGAGCAAGAGGCGCCGGGAGAGCGCCCACCCGGAGTTCCGGGCCCTGCATGTCGATTAAAAGCCGCGGCGCGGCGCCGCATTGCCGGGCGGCGTCCCGGAGGCGCTCAATCTGCTCCGCCGCACCGGGGAGTCCCACGTGGGAGAGGTTCAGCCGGATGCCGGTCATACCGGACGCAAGGAGCCGGGCCAGGGTTTTGGAATCGGAACAGGCAGGTCCCAGAGTGCCGTAAATTTGAACCGTCAGAACCGCCTCCCCTCAGCGGAAGAGGGCCGCCAGGCTCTCGGCATAGGGGGCGCGGCAGATGCCCTTCTCCGTGACGATGCCGGAGATGAGCGCATGATCCGTCACATCGAAGGAGGGGTTGTAGCATGCAACGCCCGGCAGGGCCATGGGCTTTTCGTACCAGAGGGTTTTGATCTCCTCCGGATCCCGTAGTTCGATGGGGATATGGTCCCCGTCGGGGCAGTTCAGGTCGATGGTGCTGGTGGGGCCCAGGACGTAAACGGGGATTCCGTAATGCTTTGCCAGGATGGCCACGCCGCTGGTGCCAATTTTGTTGGCGGTGTCGCCGTTGGCGGCAATCCGGTCGCAGCCCACGAAGCAGGCCTGGACCCAGCCGTTTTTCATCACCATGGAGGCCATATTGTCGCAGATCAGCGTCACATCCACCCCGGCCCGATGGAGCTCGTAGCTGGTGAGGCGTGCCCCCTGGAGGAGGGGGCGGGTTTCATCGGCGAAGACCCGGATATGCATTCCCCGCTCCGCGGCCAGCAGGAAGGGGCCTTGGGCGGTGCCGTAGCGGGAGGTGGCGAGGGGTCCGGCGTTGCAGTGGGTGAGGACGCCGTCGCCGTCTTTCAGGAGACTCAGTCCGTACTCGGAAATCGCCAGGCACTTGGCGATGTCGTCTTCGTGGATTTCCACCGCCTTTTGATACAACGCCTCCAGCAGGGCGGGGCGGGGGTCCCCCAGATGGGCCCCGGCGGTCTTTTCCATCTCCCTCAGAGCCCAGCTGAGGTTTACCGCCGTAGGGCGGGAGGCGTTCAGCTGGGAGGAATACGCCAGGAGACGGTTTTGGAAGGCGGCGGGGTCCGCTTCCTGGATGGAGCGGGCCAGGACGTAGAGGCAGTAGGCGGCGCAGATACCGATGGCGGGGGCGCCCCGGACCCGGAGTTTTTGGATGGCCTCCACCATTTCCTCCGCGGTTTGGAGGCGGATTTCCCGCTCCTCTTGGGGAAGAAGGCTCTGGTCGATGATATACAGGGCCTCTGCGGCTTTGTCAAAGCGGATGTTCTGCGCGTGCGTGACGGATTTCAGGGAGTCGGTCATTGAGGTTGCTCCTTTCTTCAGCAGAACGTTGAATCAGACGGAGAAGTCCTTCAGGACGGGGGCCAGGTCGAAAATATCGGAGGATGTAACCACATGAATGCGGTCCCGGAAAAACTTGCGGCGGCCGGAAGAAATATCCGTATAAGAGAGAAACCGGTCCCGGATCTTATCCTGATAGTCCAGGATATCCTCCGGATACAGGGGGTCCAGGTCACTGTTCCGGGAGAAAATAAGCAGCTGATGGCGGGAAGACACTTCCAGCCACATCCCAAGGCGCAGCCACCAGGTGGCATCGGTTTCCCCCAGGGACATGCCGAAGATGCAGACTTCCTCACTGCTTTTAATACAGTCCCAGGCGGTTTGGTCATTGCCTTGGCCGGACTGCTGGTTCAAAAGAGGCTTGAGCAATATACGCTGCTGGCGCGGATCGGTAAAGAGCGCGGGATTTGCCACCTGATCCAGGCTGTCCACCCCCAGGATCATGCCGGAAGAATGCGTTCCATGGACATGGATGACGGACTCCAGGGAATCCGTTCCAAACATGTCGGGGGTCAGGAATCCGGCAATCCGGTCGATCACCGTCGTATAGTTGAAGTCCAAAATATGAAACTCGGTGCGTTCATGGAGGGGGAGCGCCACCTGAATGATGCCGAAAAGGCGGGGCTCCAGATGCGTCAGATGAGAGTGCAGGCTTTCAGAGAATTTTTCCGCCATCTCATAGCCGCAGGAGGCGAAGTCGATGCGTTCCTCCTCCCGCCGCAGGTACTGAGAAAAGCAGCGCTTGAAATCCTTCAGGCAGCTGCGAAGGGAATCCGGTTTGTCCAAGGGCGGTTGCACCGTATGCCGCCCCAAAGCCCGTTCAAAATCCGCCCAGTGGGAGTACCGAATGTCTTGACAAAAAAGGTTTTTAAACTGGAGAATTTCGGGGTCCTCCGTGGCGAACGCGGGGTCCTTGAGGTAGTGGGGATAAAATTGCGTATACCGTGTCCTCAGTCCCAGGTTTAAGTCGAAGCCGTTGCCAATCAAAAAGGTGACCTGCATGAGAAGCGCCTCCTTTTATGGTGGAATCATGCGTTTGACAAATTATAGCATAAAGCTCCTCTGTTTGCAATGGCCGGGAAAACGGGGGAGTGTCCAGTTGCGCATTTTATAACAGGGTCATCGTGTAAGGGCCGCCGCCCCCGGCGGCCTGCCGGCACAAGGATTGGGACTTGCATCGGGCCGCCCAAGGAGGCGTCCCCTACAGGATCAAATCTCCCCGTTGGACACGCCCGAAAACGGCAAACGCACCCGGACATATGTCCGGGTGCGTTTATATTGCGATGCTCTGCCAATGGTTTTAGAAGAAGTCGCCGCCCACTTCAATGACGCGGATGACGCCGTCCTCACTGGCATACATATCGCACTCTTTGGCGTAAGCGTGGGCGATCTCCACAATGCTCTTGCCGTCGGTGGGAGAAATCCACTCCCGGGTATCTTTGTTGTAGGCCATGACGGTAGCCGGGATGCTGTAGCTCCGGCCGTCCACCGTGACGGAACTCTGCCCGCTCCAGGCGGTGTTGGGGACCTCCTTCAAGGCGGTGAGGGGCTTGAGGCTGGAGAAGCCGCCGGAGCCCGCCTCATTCACCACGGCGGCTACGTAGACGCCGCCGCCAATGTCGTAGCGGCTGGGGAAGGGTCCTGCCACCTTGCCGTGGTCGTTGTAGATGGAGATGTAGGATATATCCCGCTCCGTGAGGGAAATAGAAGTGCGTCCATAAAGCGTCGCGCCGCCGCCGACTTGGCCCAGGGCGATGATGTCTACCTGCCCGTTCCAATTGGTGTGGGCGTAGCTGATCTCATTGTTGGGGATAGGTTCAATCCCCAGGTCATTCAGGCTGAGAACCTCGATGCCATTCGCGGTGTAGCGGAAAACGCTGACCGTCTCCGCCAGATAGCTGGAACCAAGACGCCGTTTTTCCAGGTCCAGCGCGCCGGAGGCGCCGCCGCCCAAGCGGACCAGACCGATGGTGTTTCTGCCGGTGGAGGTGACGCGGACCAGGCGGTTCTGCATAAGGGAAAGTTCTTCCTGCCGCCACTGGGTAATGTAGTTGCCGGTGTTCTGATCGATGCCCAGGTCCACCGCGCCGGAGATTTCAATGCCGCAAAGCAGCTTTACGGTAGCACTGGTGCCGGAGACGGAAGTGGCGATGCCGATGGCGTTGGCATTGGCCCCGGATGTTCCGGGCTTTACTGCGCCGGCCACTTTGTTGTCCTCCGTCAGCAGCAGGGTGATCTGACTGCCGGGACGGAATTTGGCCAAGGTGGCTTGAGCCGTGGGCAGAACGTCGAAGTCATGACCCAGCACGCGGATCGAAGTGGGCTCCGTGGGGCTGGGAGTGCAGGATTCATAGTAGCCCGTCAGGCGGGTGTCACAGACCCGGATCGTGTTGGTGGAGCTGGCATAGGTTGCCACATCGTAAGGACGCATGTCTCCGGCGTTGGCAAGGCAGCCGTTTTTATAGATCTTGTAGCCGTTCACGCCGCCGGTCAGGGAGTCAAAGCCCTTGGTGGAGTTCTTTTCATAGACGATGACGGCCTGGGTAGAGCTGTCGCCGCCGCCGATGAAGATATACTCCACGTTTCCTGCGGTGCCCAGGTACAGTGTCAGGGACGTACCGGGATTTACCCAATCGCGGGCGTCGCCCCAGGTGGTTTCCGCACCCCGGTAGAAGACGGGCGTGCCGGAGGTCACCGTATATTTTGCGCCGGAACGGTCCGTGATCTGGTTGGCCTCCACCTTAGCGGCGGTGACTGTGCGGCTCTCGCCCCGGGCGTCGGGCAGGAAGGTGCGGACTCGCTGGCCTTCCAGGACCAGGGTGCCTTTATAGCCGTTGAGAGAACCGTTGGACGCCTTGTCCCCGGCCATCTGGTAGACGGAGCCGTCGGAGAAGAGCATGGCGGTTTCCTTGCCGTCAGGGCCCCGGGCGTTGGAGGAAACCAAGACCATATCGGCCTTTGTAGTCAGTCCTGCGGCGGCCAGGAAGGCGCTGGCGGACTTTTCACCCTGAACATCGGCCCGGAGGAGGTTGGTAAAAAGGATGGCGGCGTCGCTCCGGCTGAGGGGGGCGCTGCCCTTGGCGGTGTCAACGCCGTCGGTAAGGCCGATGGAGGCGGCAAAGGACAAATAGCTGTCCGGCCACACGCCGCCGATGTTCTCGTCCTTGTACCCCAGGACCCGGAGGAGAATGGTGGCCGCCTGGCCCAGGGTGACGGTACGGTCGGGGTAGAACTTGCCGTCGGAGAAACCGGAGATAGCCTTTTTCCCCTTGGAGGCCATGTTGATGTAAGCCGCCGCCCAGTGGGAGGGTTTCACATCCGGGTAGACGGTGACGGTGCGGTAGAGCCCCAGCTCATCCTCTGCATTCAGGGCGCAGACCACCATTTTGCAGAACTGGGCCCGGGTAATCTGGCCGTTAGGGCGGAAGTTGCCGTCGGAGAAACCGTCCATGATCCCCATCAGCCGCAGGGGCTCTACGGACATGTAAGCGTCGCCGTTCAAGTCGTAAAAACGGTTGGCGGGCGGCGCGGCCTGGGCGGGCAGGACCAGCAATGACGCCGCCATGGCCGCCAGAAGCAGCAGGGACAAGATGCGTTTTTTCATAGTCTTCCTCCATAAAACAATTTACAGATATCGCTCCTAATAGAGCCCCGCCGCAAACCGGCGCGGGTTTGCAGTGGGGAGAAGGAGGGGCAAAGGAGCGAAGCGCAGTTTTCGGCGAAGCCGGAAACGGAACGGATTTCGCCCCCGGCGTCATTCGGCCCGAAGGGCTTCCACAGGCTGGAGGTTGGACGCTTTCACCGCCGGGTAGCAGCCGAAGACCACGCCCAGCAGCACCGAGAGGCCGAAGGCCCCCGCCGTCACCGCGGCGGAGGGATAGATGGTCATGCTGAAAAGAAGATTCCCCAGCACGAAGCATCCCAGGGTTCCGATGCCGATTCCGATGATGCCGCCGATGCCGCAGAGCATGGCCGCTTCAATTAAGAACTGGGTGACAATGCTGCTCCTCTGGGCCCCAATGGCCCGGCGTATGCCGATCTCCCGGGTGCGCTCCGTTACGGTGACCAGCATGATGTTCATAATGCCGATGCCGCCCACCATCAAAGAGATGGCCGCCACGCCCGCCAGCACACCGCCGATGAGGTTTAGAGATTCGGTGACATAGTCCATGTTCTGGTTTTCGGGCCGGACGCTGTAGTCGTTGACGCCTTGCTGAAGCAGGCCCTTTAAAAAGCCGTCCAGCTGGGTGACGATATCGTCCATTTTTGTGGGGTCCTTGGCGACAACTGTGAAATTGCTGTCTCCGCTGTCTCCGCCCAGGACCCGTTTGGCGGTATAGGGGGCCAGTACAAAATTGTCCAGTGTGCTCATGGAGGTGCTGCCTTCCTTGATGCGGGAGGCGTAGACGCCTATGACTTCGAAGTTCTGGTTATTCAGCTGCACGGTTTCTCCCACAGGGTTTGCCGTGCCGAAAAAGACCTTGGCGGCTTGGGCCCCCAGGACCACTACCTGGTTATAATTTTGGATATCCAGGTAACTCAGGTCCCGGCCCCTGGCGATTTTTAGATTGCCGCACGCGGCGTATTGATCGCTGCCGTAGTAGAACTCGGGCGGGGCGCTGATCAGGTTCATGCCCGACTCGTCCCACTGGTACTCCATATTGGCGGTGGTCTTAGTTCCATAGACCATAGTGGCGCTGAACCTGGCATTGGGCGTCACGCCGGCGACCAGGTCTGTCATGCCATTGCAATACTCATAGATATCAGGAAAATAGTCCTTTCCCACGGGCACCATGTTGCCGTTTTCGTCTGAGGTATACGCGTAGCAGTAGACATTGACGGAGATCCGGTTGGTGCCCATCGCCTCAAACTGTTCCATCATTTTGCTGGCATAGCCCGTAATGACGGAGACAATGGTCATGACCGAAGCGATGCCGATGATGATGCCCAGCATGGTCAGGACCGCCCGGCCCTTTTTGCCCCAGATGGACTTCCAGGCCATTTTGATTGCCTGCCGGATGTTCAAAACCAGTCTACCTCCTGTTCCTTGTCCTCCACGATTTTCCCGTCCGTCAGGCGGACGCAGCGGCGGGCTGTGGCGGCGATTCCGTTATCGTGGGTGATGAGGATGACGGTGGTGCCCTCCCGGTTCAGCTGCTGAAGGAACTCCAGCACCTCGTGACCTGTCCGGGAGTCCAGGGCGCCGGTGGGTTCGTCGGCCATGATGATGGGGGGCTTGGTGGCAATGGCCCGGGCGATGGCCACCCGTTGCTGCTGGCCGCCGGACATCTCCGTGGGTTTGTGCTTGATACGCTTGGAAAGGCCCACACGGTCCAGAGCCTCCAAGGCCATGTCATAGCGGTCGTCGGCCCCAATGCCCTGGTAGATGAGGGGCAGCTCCACGTTTTCCAGCACCGTCAGAGTCTGAATGAGGTTGTACTGCTGGAAGATGAAGCCGATCTCCTTATTGCGGATGCGGCTCAGCTCCTTGTCCGTCAGCTCCCGGACGTCGGTGCCTGCCAGAAGATAGTCTCCCCGCGTGGGGATATCCAGGCAGCCCAGGACGTTCATCATGGTGGATTTGCCGGAGCCGGACTGGCCGACAACGGCCACAAATTCCCCCCGGTCAATGGTAAGGCTGACCCCATCCAGAGCCCGGACTTCACTTTCAAGACCTTCACCGTAGATCTTGAAAACATTTCTCAGTTCTACTAAGTTCGCCATATCAGAAACCCCAAGAAGAGGACATCTGGATCTGGGTGAAGACCTCGGTGCCTTCCTCCACGCCGGATTTGATCTCCACATTGTAATTGTCGGAGATGCCGATTTCCACGGCCACGGGCCAGAAGCCTTCGGGAATCATTTCGTCAATCATGACGCCTTCCACCGCTGTTTCCGGCTTGTCGCCCTTGACGTAGACCACCGTCAGGCTCTCGCCCTCTTCAGTGGAGACGGTGCGGACCGCCTGGAGAGGCAGCACCAGACAGTTGTCGTTTTCGCTGGCGGTGAGTTTGTAGTTGATGTAGCTGTTGACCTGGAGGGTTTCCTCCGCGTTGTCCACCGAGATGACCATGGGATAAGTCGCCACGCCGTTGTTGATGGTGCTGGAGAGGCTGACGCTTTCCACCATGCCCATTGCCGTGGTGCCCCACTGGTCCAGCTCCACCATGGTCCCTGTCTCCACGGCGCTGACGTTCCGCTCGTCCACCGTGGCGTTGACAATCAGGGAGGAGGTGTCGGAGATCGTGACCACCGTGGTGTTGGCGGCGATTTCATCTCCGGGCTTCATGGTCAACCCGATGACCTTGCCCGCAATGGAGGCCACGGCGGAGCAGTTCGCCAGATTCTTCTCGGCGGTTTCCAGGGTCTTCTGCGCTTCGTCCAGGCTCTGCTGGGCGGAGTAGATCTCCGCCTCACTGTCCTCGCCGTCTACCCGGACCAGGACCTGCCCGGCGCTGACCTGGAGAAAGTCCACCAGGGAACTGGAGAGGACGGTGCCGTTGACGGTGGATTTCAGGTCGCCGGTGCGGTAATACTCCAGCTTCCCGGGCTCATAGGGGTAGATGGTTTCCCCCGCGTCGGTAGTCACCGTGGCGGAGGCCGCCATTTCGGCGGTAAGGGCCCCCTCATTTTCCACCAGAATATCGGCGGAAAAGAGCTTGGTCCCCTCCGGCGTGATGCGGCTGACCATATGGACCGCCTCCACCGTGCCGGAAAGGGAGCTCATCAGAGCGGGAACCGACACATCCATGCTCTGGCCCTGGTGGATCATGCCCTCATAGGCGTAGCTGTAATACTGGGTGAGCCGCAGACGGGTGTCGTCCGCCAAAACGGCCAGCTTTTGGTCCTTGCTGATGGTGTCGCCGGGGTTCAGGTCCACCACTTCCATCAGCTTGCCGGAATAGCCCGCCGCCAGGTTCAGTCCTGCCACGTCCTTCAAAAGGGCGTTGAGCTGTTTCTCCCGGCCGAGTACGTCTTGCCGTGCCTTGTCCACGGCGGTACGAGCGGCGTCGGAGTCGATGATAAACAGGGGCGTGCCCGGTTCCACAGTGTCGCCTTCGTTGACAAAGACCTCGGACACCGTGCCGGTGGTGGCGATGGTAATGGTTTCGCTGTCCTTGGCTTTGGTGAGCCCGCTGCCCTCTACGGTAGAGGTGATGGAGCTGTACTGCACCACGTCGGTGAGGACTTCGGTTTCCTCCCCGCTGTTCTTCGCGGCCAGGAACTGGCGGATCCCCAAGCCGGCGGCGATGAGAATCAGTAGGAAAATGAACCACCGGACGATTTTCCGCCGTTTCTTCCGGGGCATTCCCTTCCACTTTTTCCAAAGGGAGGCCTTTTCCACCGCTGCCTCCGAAGCGGGAGACGGCGCCGCCTCAGGGGCTGCCTGAGCGGTCCCGGCTTGCTGTTCGCGATCCATGACTTCTGACATACGATTTCTCCTTCACCGATTGGATGGGATTCCTGAACGGAGCTCCTTACCGGCAATCCGCCGTTCTGTAAGCACAGAAATAGATTAACAGGGATTGGCATCAAAACTGTATCATTGATACTAGAACAGTTTGCCAAGGAAAACAACAACAAAACGGTTACAGATTTCTTAAGATTTTTTGAAGATTGAGGGACAAGCCCTTTGTAAGTTTGACGTATGAAGGACTGGAAGCGTTTCATGGAATTCTGCACAAAAATTTGGGAACAGAGCCGGGAATTTCCGTTAAAGGAACCGGTCAGGAAAAAACCGCCCCTGAAGCGGGGCGGTTTTGCGAGAATTCAGGCGTTTAAGGTGTTCTTCTTTGCCATGGTTTTCTGATAGAGCACCATAACGGCCAGGGCGGCCAAGCCCACCACATCCGTGGCAGAGCCGGGAATCATCATGGCAAGGCCCGCCGCGATCAGGGTGAGACGCATCCATTTGGGGATGGGCCGGAACAAAAAGCCGTTCAGCGCCGCGGCCACGCCGAAAATGCCCAACAGAGCGCTGATGACGATCTGCACTACCTGGAAGACGCTGGTCACGTCCACAAAGAGCATGGCCGGGCTGTAGGCGAAGATATAGGGAACTATGAAAGCGGCGATAGCCAGTTTTGTGGCGTTGACGCCGGTTTTCATGGGATCGGATTTAGCGATGGCGCTGCCCGCATAGGCGGCCAGGGCCACGGGAGGCGTGATGTCCGCCACGATACCGAAATAGAAGACAAAGAAGTGAGCGGGGATTTTGCCGATGCCCAACTGGATCAAAATGGGGGCGCAGGTGGAAGCCATGATGCAGTAATTGGCCGTGGTGGGCACGCCCATGCCCAGGACGATGCAGCAGAGCATGGTGAGGAACAGGGCGATGAACATGGCCAGGCTTTCGTTGGGAACCATCCTGCTGATGTTAATGACTCCATTGATCAGCTTGGAGGCCAGACCCGTCACGGTGATGCACCCGGCTACCATACCCGCCATAGAGCAGGCCACAGCCACGGTGATGCAGCTCCGGCCGCCGGCCTCCAGAGCGTTGACGATCATAGAGGCGGTATCCTTCACAAAGCGGACGGCCCTGCCTTCCTCATGCTGGGCCCGGCTGTCCATGAAGATATGAGGCAGACTCACCAGGACCGCCAGCAGGATGGCGATGGAGGCGGAGAATTGGAGAGTCCGGGTATTGGTGGAAACCATCCACACCAGAATTACCAGGGGCAGGAGCAGGTAAATACTGCGGATCAGCGTGCCGAATTTGGGAAGCTGATCCCGGGGAATGCCCTTCAAATTCAGCCGCCGGGCCTCCAGGTGAACGGCCAGGAAGATGCCGGTGAAATACAACAGGGCGGGGAGAATGGCCTTTACCGCCACGTTGGCGTAAGTGGTGTCCATATACTCCGCCATAAGGAAAGCCGCCGCGCCCATGATGGGGGGCATGATCTGCCCGCCGGTGGAGGCCGCCGCCTCCACGGCCCCGGCGAACTCGCCCTGGTAACCGGTGCGCTTCATCATGGGGATGGTGACAGAACCGGTGGTGACGGTGTTTCCAACCGACGAGCCGGACACCATGCCGCATAGAGCGGAAGAGATGACCGCCACCTTGGCCGGGCCGCCGGAGGTGCTGCCCGCCAGGGAGTTGGCCAGGTCAATGAAGAAGTTGGAAATGCCGGTCCGCTCCAGGAACGCGCCGAAGATGATGAACACGGCGATGAACTTGGCGCAGACCTGAATGGGCGTTGCCATGACGCCGGAGGTGCCGTAGAACAGGGTATAGATGACCCGGGCCAGGTTCTGGCCGCTGGCGAAGGTGTAGATCAGCAGCGCGCCCACCACGCAGAGAATGGGCAGACCCACGCAGCGGCGGCAGAGCTCCGCCAGCACCAAGATCGCCGCCACGCCGATGGCCAGGTAAAACCAGGCGTTCGGGACCGCGCTCTCGCTGGCGGGGTTGATTTTGGCGGCACTGGTGATGACCATGACCAGGGAATTATAATTGAGGCAGTAGTAGAAAAAGGACCCAGCCCCCACCAGCATCAGCACGATGTCATACCAAGGCATGGAGTTGGGCTTCACATGGTCTTTCCGGGCAGGATAGGTGAGGTAGCCCATAACGGTGATAAGCCCCAGGAAGGAGGTCAGCCGGATGGGCAGATCCCAGGTGCAGAACAGGGTGGACCAAATGCAGTACAGAGAAAACAGGGCCATGACCACACTGACCACGGTCTTGGGCTTCCCCTCCCAAATGCGGGTGGCGGATTCCCGGTCATACTTCCGCATGACTTCGTCCATGTCCGCCGCGGTGCCGATGTCCACGTCGGGAAGGTTCTTCTTGTCTTTCTCGCTCATAGAATCGTACTCCTTATTAAAATAAGCACAGGGGATGCAGCAGAGGGAAACGGGTCCTTGCCGTATTGAAGGGGCGGCGGGAGAACCGCCCTTTCAATACGGCAAGGGCCGCTTGATGCGGCCCTTGCCGGGGGTGACTCGGGTTAAAAGCTTAGTAGGTCCCGGCGGGGATGGTGTAGGCGCTGTAATAAGGGGAGGACTCCAGCAGGGCGCTGGTGTGCTCCTCATCCAGGCTGACCAGGTACACAGGGCCGCTGGTGGCCAGGTCCACAATGGCGGTGGTGGGAGCGCCGGCTACCACGAAGGCCGCGTCGATCTTCTTGTCCTTCAGGCTGTCCGCGCTGTCGCCGAAGCCCTGATACACGGGGCTGATGCCGCTGTCGGGATCAATGTCATAAGCGCCCAGCACGTCCACGGCGTTGAACCACACGCCGGAACCCCGGTCACCGATGGAGACGGACTTGCCCGCCAGGTCCGCCACGGACTTGATGTCCGGGTTGGTGGTGACGATCTGAACCTGCTCCATATAGAGGGCGGCCACCACGGAGAAGTTCTCCACCTTGGCGTCAAACAGGCGCTCGCCGTTGAAGGCGTAGCTCATGACGTCGGACTGGACAAAGCCCAGCTGGATGTCCCCGGCGCTCAGGTCTTCGATGTTGGCCTTGGAGCCGCCGGAAGTCACGGCGGTGACGGAGACGCTGGTATTATTGGAGATATAGCTGGAGAGCACGCCGCCGAAGGCGTAATAAGTGCCGGACTCGCCGCCGGTGCCGAAGGTCAGGGCCTTGGAGTCGCCAGAGCCCGCGCCGTCTTTGACAGCGGCCACGTCAATGCCCTTCTCCTTAAAATATTTGGCCGCGCCGGGGTGATAGGGCACGGAGGTGACGGAGGAGGCGAAAGTCAGGTCCAGCTCACCGCCCTTGGCGTGCTGCTCGGTGATGGTGGGGATGTTTTCAAAAATGGCGGAGGTCAGAGCGTAGATGTCGTCCTCCGGCACGTCGTCCCGGGCGATGACCACGGCGCCCACGGCCACGGTGTTGGTGTCCTCAGAAACGGTGGAGGCGCCGGAGTCCGCGGGGGCGGAGGAATCGGCGGGAGCGGAGGTGTCTGCGGGGGCGCCGGTTCCAGTGGAGGAGCCGCCGTCATTATTGCCGCCGCATCCGGCAAGGAGCATGGCCAGCATGAGAACGGCCATCAGCAGAGAGAATTTCTTTTTCATCGTTCTTCCTCTTTTCAGGATTGGATTTTGCGAGGGTTGAAGTCAACTCCTGCAAGTGTATAATTATCATACCATAAAATGCATGGTTTTACAAGGCCGCATTTTAATATAGTAAATAATTTTTGCAAGTTACCATGAATCTACTTGCATTTAGAGCTGCTTTTGTGAAAGTTTTCAAGTGGGCTTTCCAAGGGGCAGGGAGATATATACAAGGTGGAGCGTGCATAAAAAAGAAAATTTGTGCAAAAAGCAAGCCGCCCCTTCGGGCGGCTTGCTCGGCCTGTGGAAAAACACAAAAAGCTGATCAGATGAGAAGAAGAGGGGCGGGACTGCGCCCGCAGGCTTGTTTCAAAGCGCAGCCGCCGCTTAGGGCGGTCCTTGGCGCGGAGATCACCCAGGAAGGGATTTCTGCGCCATTCCAATCTTAAAATTTTGGAGAGCTTTCTGGAAGTTTTAAAACTTGCTGCAAACTGCTTATACGATTTTCCGGAGGATGGGGGTGGTTTCTTTCTCTTCGGCCAGACAGCGGATGATGTCCTGACGGGTGACAATGCCAATGAAGCTGTTCAGATCATCCACTACGGGGACAAAGTTGTGGCGGACGATCGTGTCCAGCAGCTCGCCGACGGAGGCGGTGATACGGACGGAGGGATTTTCCCGGAGAATATCCCGGACGTGGAGGCGCTCAAGCTCCTTCATGGAGCAGGCATCACCCTCATCGGGAAGCAGCCGCCAGAGAAAGTCTCCTTCACTGACGGTGCCTACGTATTGGCCCTTGCGGTTGATGACGGGTACAGCGCTGCGGCCGTGGTGCCGGAGTTTTTCCAGCCCCTGGCGCATGGTGTTGTCGTCGTACAGATAGGCGACGCGATGCTTCGGTGTCAGAAGGTAAGCAATGTTCACAGTGATGCCTCATTTCTGATGGCAGGCGGGCCGGGCCGCCTGGGTCTTGTTGGGATCGGGTGCATATCTATAATATACAGGAAGGGCTTGGATAATTGGTGAACAGTTTATGAAATCTGCCGGAGAACGTGGAGGCTTACCGGTGAAGGCCGGATGAAAAACGGAACAGGGCCAGCCTTGCGGCTGACCCTGAACCTTATTGTTTGGAAGATTGGATGAAAAGAAGTTTTGTCTCTTGCAAGTATTAAGATACAGGAGAGTTGTTAAGGAAACCAGCGTCAATTGTTACAAAAGTCTTAAATCTTATGTCAACCAAATTTGCCGAACGGCGTTCGGCAAATTTGGTCAAGTTTTCCAGCTTGCTGGAAAACTTAAAATTAAAATGGTGCAGGAAACCCCGCCTGGGTTATCTCCGCGCCAAGAGCCGCCGCAAGCGGCGGTTACGCTCCGAAACGCGCCTGCGGGCGCAGTCCGCCCTACACCCATCCTCCCCGTTAACGGACATTGTTCCGCAGTCCGGCAAAGAACTCGGACAAAACCGCTTGGCACTCCTGCTCCAGCACGCCGCCCACCAGGGCGGGGGGGTGGGGGAAGTCCTCCATGAAGAGATTGGTCACCCCGCCGCAGGCCCCGAAACAGCGGTCCCTGGCCCCAAACCAGACCCGGCGGATCCGGGCGTTGAGGATGGCCCCGGCGCACATGGGGCAGGGCTCCAGGGTGACATAGAGCTCACAGTCCTCCAGCCGCCAGGAGCCCAGGGTTTCGTTGGCCTGGGTGATGGCTTCCATCTCGGCATGGGAGGCGGCGGAGCGCTTTTCCTCCCGCCGGTTCCGCCCGCGGCCCACCACCGTGCCCTCACGAACGATGACGCAGCCCACGGGAACTTCTCCGGCGGCGGCGGCCTCTCGGGCCAAGGCAAGAGCTTGTCTCATAAAAATTTCCTGCATAGGGAATCCTCCTGTATGAAAGCTGGCATATTTGTCCAGACTCACCATATAAAGTATTATACAGGAGGGACAACACTATGAAAACCACTTTCTTCAAAAAAAACCGGCCGGACCCGGAGCTGCTGGCGCTGCGGGCGGAGCTACAGAGCGCCCAGGGGGACTTGTCCCTGGCCTACCGCAAATTTGACCAGGCGGTGGACCCGGAGCTGGTGGAGTCCTGCATCTATCAAATCAAGGCGGAGAAAGCCCGGTGCAACTATTTAATCCGGGCGATCAAGGAACGGAATCCGGAGAGCTTCGCCGCTTTGCGGCTGGAAGGCGAGGCGGCATGGACTTAAACCAAAAAATCATTGCCGTGCTGCTGGCGGGCTTTTTCCTCATTGCCTTACTGCGGGTGTTCAGTGCGCCGCTGAAGGTAGCGGTGAAGCTGCTGGCGAATACATTTTTAGGTTTCCTGGCACTCTGGGCGGTGAATGTCACCGCCGGAGTGACGGGAATTGCCTTAGGCGTCAATGTCTGGAACGCTCTGGTAATCGGCATTCTGGGACTTCCGGGCTTTGTGCTGCTGCTGCTGGTCCAGTGGGTGTTATAGGAAATACATAAGGGCCGGTTCCCAAGGGGACCGGTCCGCCTATTCATTTAAGCTAAAATATAAAATAATTTAAAGTAGAACATTAGAATTCAAGAGATAACAAAAGAAAACAAGAGGAATTCAAAGAATTTTGGCCATCAATTAAAAAAATGGGTTGACATTGACATAAAAGCGTGGTATAAATGAGCTTGCTCCGTAAGGAGTTCTTACTTTGTTTAACCAATTAGAAAATATATTGATGGAGGAACGACCATGTCCACTTTTATGGCAAACAAGGCCAACATTGAGCGCAAGTGGTACATCCTGGACGCCGCCGGCAAGCCCTTGGGCAAGACTGCCGTCCGGGCCGCCGACCTGCTGCGCGGCAAAAACAAGACCACTTTCACCCCCCATGCCGACTGCGGTGACAATGTCATCATCATTAATGCCGGCAAAGCGGTGCTTACCGGCAAGAAGAGTGAACAAAAGATTTACCGCACTCACTCCGGTTGGGTGGGCGGCCTTAAGGAAACTCCCTACCGCATTCTGATGCAGGAGAAGCCCGAAGTTGCCATGCGGGTGGCTGTCCGGGGCATGATGCCCAAGAACACCGTGGCCAAGGATTCCCTGAAGCGCCTGCACATTTACGCCGGTGCGGAGCATAAGCAGCAGGCCCAGAAGCCGATCGCTCTGGACGCTGAATAAGGAGGAGGAAGCGTATGTATCAGTCTAAGAAACCTTATCTGTACGGTACCGGCCGCCGGAAGTCCTCCGTCGCCCGCGTCCATCTGTTCCCCGGCGGAACCGGGAGCATCACCATCAACGGCCGTGATATTGATGACTACTTTGGCCTGGAAACTCTGAAGATGGTGGTTCGCCAGCCTCTGGAGGCCACCGGCAACACCGGCAAAATGGACATCGTAGCCACCGTTTCCGGCGGCGGCGTCACCGGTCAGGCTGGCGCCCTGCGTCACGGTATTGCCCGCGCCCTGCTGCTGGTCAGTGAGGACAACCGTCCTATCCTGAAGAAGGCCGGGTTCCTGACCCGCGACCCTCGTATGAAGGAACGGAAAAAATATGGCCTCAAAGCGGCCCGCCGCGCGCCTCAGTTCTCCAAGCGCTGATTCCGCAGAGCGTACGGTTTATATCGCATGCAACAGCGGGACCTCAAAGAGGTCCCGCTGCTTTTTTATGCTCAGCAGAAACCTTGGGAGCCGTTCTCTTGGAGGAGATGCTCACAGAGTTCCCGCTGTTTGGTGTCATAGAACTCCATATATTTCAGGGCGTAAATATCGCAGAGGATATAGCGCTGCCGGCCTGTTTGGTAGATAATGAAGTAATCGTTCCCCACTTCGTGGAGAATGCCTTCCCAAACCATGGTGCCTTGGGTGCCGATCAGCAAAGTGGCAGCTACAAAGTTTCCCCGGTTCCGAAGGAGCATGGCCTTCAAAGAGCCCAGGAACGCCTCGCCTGTGCTGGTGGGAGTCTCAATAACCTCAGCAGGCTGGTGGTTTTGGAGGTCCAGATCACCGGTGCTGCCCGCGAACTCGTTATGGGCGGGATGGCGAACTGGCGGACGGACCGCCGGAACAGAAGTGGAAGGTGCCTCCGGGCCCGTAGAGCCGGTGGGACGAAGGGAGCCGGAGGAAGCCGCCGGAGCGGCGGGGCGGGATATACCGGACACGCCGGCGGGGGTTCCCGTTCCTCCGGCAGAGGCGGGAAACTGAAAGGCCGGAGGAGCGTCGGCGGGCATAGGGGCGGCAGGATACTGAAAAGCCGCCGGGGATTCGGAAGAGGATGGGACGGTGGAGGCCCCGGGTTGAGGGGCGCTGATTTCAGTGGACCAATCCATGATCGGCTGGGACATGCGCTGTGTATTGGGCATAGTGGACACCTCTCAAGTTTTATAGTATGCGTCGGTTGGATTATAAAAACAGTGATCACCAATGCGGGTCTGCCAATAACCCACACCAGTGGGAAAAAAGGGGCGGCAGTCGGGGCCAAAAGGATTATAGAACCACAGCGACTCCGCCACATCCGGCAGACGGTTTCCGGCGATCGCCCAGTCGGCGATGTCGTAGTGAATCTGCTCAGGCCGCATGTTGTATATGTTCTGGGGATTGTAGGCGCCTCCCTCTGTCTCGCTGGCGCAGACGAACTGGTAGGGCTGGAAGATGATGTTGCGGATACTGCCCCGGCCCACCCGGGCGTATTCGCCGCCCCGGGCGTGAACCCGGTTCATCACCACGCCTGCTACGGCCTTCATGCCGTTTTCCCCCTCGCCGCCCGCTTCGCACTCGATCAGGCGCGCCAGCAGCTCCCGGTCGGAATATGCCATGGTGCATTCCTCCTTTGTCGCTGGTTCAGCATACGCGAAAAAGGAGCCGCTGGTGACAGAGGCCCTTTTTGGAGACTGTGTAGTTTTCTTTCACTCTCGGAGAATTTTGTCCAGGGCTCTGCCCTTTGCCAGTTCGTCAATCAGTTTGTCCAGGCAGCGGATGTTCCGCATAAGGGGGTCCTGGACCGCCTCAACCCGGACGCCGCAGACGGTCCCGGTGATTTGGGCGGCGTTGGGGTGGATCCGGGGAGCTTCCTGGAAAAGGGTCCGGTAATCGGCATCCCGCTCCAGCTGCCGGGCCAGGCCCTCCTCGCCGTAACCGGTCAGCCAGCGGATGACCCGGCGGACCTCCTCTTCGGTGCGGCCCTTTCGCTCCGCTTTCTGGACCAAGAGGGGATAGATCTTAGAAAGCTTCATGGCGAAAACTCTGTGGTTCTCCATGGGAAGTTCCTCCTTACCGTTATTGAAAGAGCCCCGCCGGAAGGCGGGGCTCTCACTACAATTTTTTCTGCTCTCGGATGGCCGTCCGGAACATTTCTTCCGTCTGCTCAATGGAATGGTCCAGGGCGTATTGCTTGGCGTGCTCACCGTAGCGCCTGCCCATTTCTTCCCGCTCTTTGGGATGCTCAAACCACCAGTCGATCTTCTCCGCCAGGGCGGCGGCGTCCCCGGCGGGGAACAGGCTCCGTTCGTCCAGAGCAAACTGGGGTGTGGCGGACCGGGGAGAATCGGCGATAACGGGCACCAGCCCGCAAGCGAATGCCTCCATGCAGCTCATGGCCTCAATTTCCGCGTCGGAGGTGTGGACATACAGGTCTGCCATATGAAGGATTTCAAGCAGGCGGCCGGGCTCATAAAATTCCATAACGATGGGATTTGGAAGCTCCTCTGCCAGGCGGTGGTACTTCTTCTCCAGAGGACCCTTTCCCGCCAGGATAACCTGAATGTCGTTCCTGTGGCGGCACTGGGCGCAGGCGTTGATCAGGACGTCCTGCCGCTTTTCCCCGGCGTAGCGGCCCACCATCAGCACGTTGAACTTCCCCCGCATCCAATCCTCCTGGGGATTCCGCCCGTAGGTGTACTGCGGGCTGATGCCGTTGGAAATAACGTGGAGCTGAGCTGTGTAGCCGTGGTCCCGGAGCTGCCCCGCGATCATGTTGCTGGGGCAATGGATATGGGTGAAGCGATTGAAAAAGGTGTCCCGGAACTTGGTGTAGACAAAGTCGTTCACCCGTTTGCTGTTGCCCAGGTGAAGGGTGAAGGTGATGTTCTCCGGCTGGCAGTGGAAGGCCGCCGTGTGGGGGATACCCAGGCGCTCTACATGCTTGAGGCCCATGACGGATAAGGGGGAGGGCATCATGAAGTGCACCACGTCCGCCCAGGCCGCCGCCTTCTCAAAGACGTGTTTGTTGGGAATCGCCAAGCGCATCCCCTGACTGGTGATGAGGTGTTCCACAATGGGGAGGAACTTCATCTGCCGGACGGCGTATTTGTAGTCCGTGGGCTTGCCGGTGGCGATGACCCGGACCTCGTTCCCATGTTCCTTCAGGGCCGTGGCGAAGCGGCGGGCGCTGATGGTGGTTCCATTGTTGGCGTCGTCGAACTGGTCGATGACCAAGACGATCTTCATAATTTTGCCGTTCCTCTCAGTTTACGCCCAGAGCCTGCTCCAGCCCCAAGGCCAACTGATCGGGACAGGAAGTGCTTTTGGCTCCGCAGCCGATGCCTTTCAGGCGGCGGATGGCCTCCTGGGCGGGCATTCCCTTTACCAGGGCGGCGATGCCCTGGAGGTTGCCATGGCAGCCGCCGGTGACCCGGAGGGCCTGGATGACGCCTTGATCGTCCAGGTCTACCTGCATTTCTCGGGAGCAGACGCCCCGGGGTTGAAACGTATAAGTTTTCATGGTTCGTACTCCTTTTCAAGCCGCCGGGAAAAGCGGTTCACGATTTAACTTATACAGCATAGCACAAAGGAGGGGAAAAGGCAAGCCCCGCTTCCGGCCTGAGAGTGTCCAGTTGCGCATTTTATAACAGGGCCATCGTGTAGGGGCCGCCGCCCCCGGCGGCCTGCCGGCACAAGGATTGGGACTCGCATCGGGCCGCCCAAGGGGGCGGCCCCTACAGGATCAAATCTCCCCATTGGACACTCGCTTCCGGCCTGGAGGAATTGGGCAGCGGGAAGGAAGAGAGCTGCGAGAGGAACCCAGGAGGGTGTGCCTGACAAAGAATGACGCGCAGAACCCAAAAATATCAGGCAGTCACCGCAAAATCAAGCCAATGTGACATAATTTAACACCATTTAACACCCGAGAGAAAGCACGATTGAAAGATCGTGCTTTTTCTTTTGCCCAAAAGGAGGCCCTGACCATGCCGGAAATCATATTGTCAGATTATTTCTACGGCGATGAATCGGAGGAATTTGTCTATTTCAAAATCCCCCGCCAGTTGATCACCAACCCGAAATTCAAGCACGTCTCCACGGACGCCAAGCTGCTGTATGGAATGCTGCTGGACCGCATGAGCCTGTCCGCCCGGAATGGCTGGTACGATGACACTGGGCAGGTCTACATCTACTACTCCGTAGATGAGATATGCGGCGATATGACCTGCGGGCGGGACAAGGCCATGAAGCTGCTGGCCGAGCTGGACACGAAGAAGGGCGTCGGCCTGATCGAGCGGATCAAGCAGGGCCAGGGGAAGCCCACGAAAATCTACGTCAAGCGGTTCACTACCCGGACTATTCCGCCCAAACCGGCCCCGCCACCCTTGGAGTCTTTCATGCCCTTTTCACAGGTCGATTTTTCCAACGTGCAGAAGTCGGAAATTCCGACGCCAAGAGGTGGAAAAAATCGACGTGCAGCCGTCGAAAAACCCGACCCTAATTATACTAAAAGAAACCAGACAGAATTTATCCAGCCTGATCCATCCATCTCCCCCCGAAAGTCCCCCGCAGAAGGTTTGGAGATGGATCGATACGAACGAAGAAAAGAACTGAAAGCGAATATTGATTACGAGCGTTTGCGCAGAGAGCACCCCTGCGATGATATAGACGACCTTTTGGAGCTGATGCTGGACACGGTATGCAGCACCGCCCCCGCCATACGGATTGGGGGCAGCGACATTCCCACGGAGGCGGTCAGAAACCGCTTCCTCCAGCTTGACAGCGAGCATATCCAGTATGTGATCGACGCGCTGAAACAGACTACCACGAAAATCAATAACATCCGGGCCTATCTGTTGACGGCGCTCTACAACGCGCCGGTGACGATAGGCCCTTACTATTCCGCCGCCGTGCGGCATGACTTCCACTGAAATGAATCCCACCGTGGGACGCGATTTTTAGCAAATATATTTCAAAACGGAGGTTATTTATGGCAAACGAAAACAGCAGAGCCCCCACGATCCCCAAGCCCCAGAGCATCCCCCTGGCGAAGATCCACGACCTGCCCGGCATCCCCCTTTTCAGGCAGCCGGACAAGAACTACGGCGGCCTTGTCACCAGCATCCGGTCCGGCGGCGTGAAGGAGCCCGTGATCATTCGGCTCCGGGAGGACGGCGAGTACCAGCTTGTGACCGGCTACCGGCGCATGAGGGCCAGCGAGCTTGCAAAGAAGCAGGAGATTCCCGCCTTGGTCTACGAGGTGAGCTTGCAGGAGGCCATCCGGGATCACGGGCTGGCGAATGGGAAGCCCACGCCCCCTATCCCCGGCAAGCTGGTGGAGCCTGGGGCCAAGAGCGAAAAGGAGGAAAAAGCCGACATCAAGGGGCCGGGAAAGCCGACTGCTGGAGAGGCCCCGGCCCCTAAGGTGGAGGGCAAGCCCGCCGCCCCTGTTGCTGGAGAGAAGCCCAAGGAGGCCCCCGTGACCGGCCCCGCCGCCAAGGGTCCTGCTGGAACCGCTATTTCCCAGGTGCTTGACGAGCGCCTGACGCCCCCGGACGAGAAGGCCAAGCGGGGCATTCCCGGCCCCAAGGAGAACGAAGCCTTCTTCATCCTCCTGCACCCCGCCTATCTGGAGAAGTCCAAGTACAATACCATTTCCGTGGACACCAGAAGCGAGGATTACCTGGAACTGAAAAAGTCCATTGAGCTGAACGGCGTGAAGGACCCCGTTCTCGCCCGGATTGGAGACGAGGGCACCCTGGAAATCCTCTCCGGCCAGCGCCGCCACCTGATCGCCACGGAGCTGAACTATCCCGTCCCCACCATCATCCAGAAAATCTCTGACGCCGACGCGAAAATCCTGGTGGCGGACGGCAACCTCCACCGGCCCCATATCTCCATGTACGACCTCTCCCGCTCCCTGCGGATGAAGATGGAGGGCATGAAGCAGAAGGCGGGCCGGAAGAAGAAGGGGACCTTCAAGGCGGAGGAGCTGGACAGCGATGAAAAGCTGGCCCAGGAAATGGGCATGAAGGTGAGCAAGCTCAACCGGATCATCCGTCTGTCCGAGGCCACCAGCGAATGAAAAAGACGGAGAAGGCCGGAAAGCTGAGTGAACAGGCCATGCGGGACATCCTGGAGGACAAGGACCTGGCCCCCAAGCAGACCACGCCGCCCCCGGCTCCCCAGCCGCCCGCGCCGCCCAGCGGCCCCTCCGCTCCGCCGCCCATTCCGCCCTCCCCGGACGTGAAGCCGGGACAGACGCCGGGAACGCCTATGGCTCCCAACACTTCCACACCCAGCACGCCGGGGTCCGTCAATTCCACTGGCCCTAAAAGGAGTATCAAATCCTGCATTATGTTGGCATCGCCGCTGACGAGCCGGACTGGATCAAGGGAGAGCAATACCCTCTTGTGGAGTGGGGCGTCACCGAGCCCCAGGCGCTGCAAATCTGCTATGACCGCGGCTTTGACTGGGGCGGCTTGTATGAAATTTATCACCGCTGTTCCTGCTGGTGCTGTCCCTTACAGAGCATTGACGAGCTGCGGAAACTGCGCCGCCATCATCCTCAGCTCTGGGCAAAGCTGTTGGAGTTGGATGAAAAGGCATTGACACAATTCGGGCACAACGCCCTGGGACAATTCAAGGAAAATTGGACGGTAGCCGCTCTGGAGGAACGGTTTGCCGCCGGACCAGCGGCCCCGAAGGAGAAGCCCACTCCGTCTATCCGCTCCAGAGCGCCGGGAACACAGCCCGCCAGCAACCCGGAAGCTCCAGCCGTTCCGAAAATAGGTCCGGCAGGGACACCGGCAGATCCTCCGGTCCCCAAGACACGGACGACAGGAACACGACCCGCGCCGATGCACGCTGAATCTTGGAGGGCGGACAAGCCGCCCGCTCCGCCAACGCCTGGGGAGCGTATGCGGGAATGGGCCGTGGACAAGCGGAGAAGGCCCAGGAGCATAGACAGGCCCCCATCTCGCCGGAGTACGGGGAGCCGTCCCCGGTCAGATATTACGGGAAATTTTCCGCTGCCCCCGGCAGCTCCGTTCCTCCAAAAGAAACCCCTTCTTTTGAAAATCAATCCATCAATCAATCTATCAAGGAGCGGCCCCGGTTCTCCGCCATTCTGAAAGAGAAGGCCCAGGGCTGGACGATCACCCCCAGGACTCGCCGGAGCGTGGAACAGACCGCCGGGAGTAGGTTGGTCCCTTCGAAAGCGTCCACTCCCGCAGGAAAGAAAACTACCGCAAAGCGCCTCGCGGAGCGGATGCGCCAAAGGGCGAAAGCGGAGGCCCAGCGGACCATGAGCCAGGGCACGAAAAAGACGGCTAAGGCCGCCGCGGACCTCTCCCGGAAAGCGGCCACAGCCACCGCAAAGGCGGTGAAATCCCTGATCGGCGCCCTCTCCGCCCTAGTGGGCGGGGCCACCCTCGCCGCCGCTCTCTGCGTGATCTTCCTGATCGCCGCCGTGATCGCCTCGCCCTTTGGACTGCTCTTTTCCAACGAGCCGTCCCCCGGAGCCGTCCCGCTGAACGCCGCCGTGACGCAGATCAATGTGGAACTGACGGACAAGCTGGCCCTGCTGCAAGCCGGGGACTATGACAGCATCGACATCCAGGGCACAGGCCCGGACTGGCGGGAGGTGGCGGCAGTGTTCGCCTGCAAAACCGCCCTGGGCGCGGACGGCGTGGACGTGGCCGCGCTGACCCCGGACCGGGTGGACCGGCTGAAAGCCGTCTTTTGGGATATGTGCGAAATTGCCTCCAGTGTGGAAACCATAGACCACCCCGCCAGCGGTTCCGCGGAGGCGCGGACGGAGAAGATATTACATATCACCATTACCGCCAGGACCGCCGATGAAATGCGGACGGCCTATCTGTTTACCCCCGAACAGGACCGCGCCCTGACGGAGTTCCTGGCGGAGCTGAACGGAATCGGGACCCTGCTGGGGGACCTGGGCATCACCCAGGAGGACGCCGCCGAGCTGCTGCGCCGTTTGCCCGAGGGCCTTTCCCCGGAACGCCGGGCCGTGGTGGAGACGGCCTGTAAGCTGGTGGGCAAGGTGAATTATTTTTGGGGCGGGAAGTCCCTGGTCCTTGGCTGGGATTCCCGCTGGGGGACCATCCAAAAGGTTTGGGCGGCTGGCAGTCCCTCCACGGGGACCTACCGGCCCTACGGTATGGACTGTTCCGGCTTTGTGGACTGGACCTTTTACAATATGTCCGGCGGCAGCTACGTCATAGGCCACGGCGGAGGGGCCCGGATGCAGCACAGCTACTGCACGCCGATCTCCTGGTCCCAGGCCCAGCCCGGCGATTTGGTGTTCTACCCGGAGGATACCCATGTTGGCATCGTGGGCGGCTGGGACGAGAGCGGCAATATACAGATCATCCACTGTGCCAGCGGGCAGAACAACGTGGTCATTACCGGAAAGGCCGGGTTTACCTCCATAGGCAGACCGGACTACTACGGATGAAAAATGAATCTCACGGTGAGACGCGATTCCTGTTGGGGCTGTTGACAAAGTGATTGTTTGAAGCGCCGGATACGGTCGTAGGGTAAGCGTCAAAAGGGAGCGGCGGCCAAAGGAGTGGATCGCCGCTCCCCTTTGACGCTTACGTCCCCCCTCAAATGGTGCTATTGGGCCTTGATTGTTTATGATGCAAAAATGATGAAACGAAAGCGCACACTATGGGAGATATGGGGATTGTCTCGCAGCGAATGCAATAGTTCCCTATATGCTTTTTCTCTTGAAAGAGTAATATGCGAAATAATTTCAAGAAAAGTGGAGGTTAAGATGAAAAAGGTCAAAAAAATGATGGAGATTGCAATAAGCGCGGTAGTTCTCCTGGCATTATTGGGAGGATGTGCCCATACATCTCAGAGCCAAGAACAATCAAATATTGATGAGGGCCGTATAAATACAGATTCCCAAGTCGTTGGGGCACAAGACGAAACGAATGCTGCTGCCGGAAATGAACAGAACACAACCGTTTTCATAGATGAAAAATTGGATGAAAACTTGTTCATCAGTGCGGAACTGAAAGTGCCGGAAAAAACACTTTATGAGTATGCAACGCAATTAAAAAGTTTTGACTATGCTAAAGTGCAAGAAGCAATCGGGCCAAATGCAGAAGGCAACCTTGCTGTTGATGATGGGAACGATGGATTTACGAGCGGCTCACTTACATATCAAAGAAATGATATGGCAAACCATTTGGACACCTACTGTTCCTATGCGGGAGAGATGGGATTGACAGATGACAGGGAGTTGTCTTTTATGTCCCAAGCGGATGCTGTTGCAAGGATGCAGAATTTTATAGGGATGCTTGGAGTGGGCGGAGAACCGGAAGCCCTTGATGTGGTTGCTATGGATCAGGCGGATTTTGAGAATGCGAAAAAAGCGATCATGGAAGATGGCGACTATCAGTTTTTGTCAGCAAAGGGATATGGAAACGATACGTTTGATGAAGGGATGGAAGTGTACCGGATCATTTTTCGAGTAAATGTAAATGGGACCCCCGTATACCGAAGCGAGCCAAATCTGCGGCAAACAAGTGAGAGATTTTTAGCTTATCCGGCTGTTATAACGGCATTGTTATCCAATAGCGGGATTGAAATGATTACGATGTCGGGAATGTTTGAACCTTATGGAGAACATCAGAAGGAAGCGCCTATTATATGTGAAGATGGCATCAAAGAAGCGATTATGAAAAAATTTGGCGATGTGATCTTAACAAGCGAGTTTCGGGCGAAGAATATTTGGATGGAGTATATCCCGCTTCTGCGAGAAGACTCTTTTACGGAGATGGATTTGATTCCGGCATGGTGCGTTGATTTTGAAGTAGATGGAAATTCGGTTCAAGACAGCAGATATTCCATTCGATTCAACGCGGTCACAGGAGAGGAAATTTCGTGAGTCGGATATTCGTAAATGAATGGAAACGGGCAATCAATACAAGCACCGTCTTAGCGGTTATTGGCGTGATATTTTGCGCCTGCTTTGATTCATGGAATGATCTGATCAGCGCAATGCAAAGCGGCGATCCGGTCTGGTGCGTATACTATTTTATAAGTAATTCCGCATTCGGAGGAATGTGCGGGAATTATATATTGCCTGTTTTTGCGGCTCTGCCTTTTGCGGCCAGCTTTTGCGAGGAAAGGAACAGCAGGGCGGTCGCATACATTGCTTCCAGAGAGGGAATGCGAAGGTATGGCGCTGTGAAATATATAGTAAATATCCTGATAGGCGGGCTGGTTGTTGCGTTAGGAACAGTTTTGCTGATTTTACTTTTGCGTACAAGGCTGCGGATGACAGGCGATTATTATGAGGTGTCTTTTGAAAGCGCAGCAGATCCGTTTCATAAATGGCTGGCGGTTCATTACCCGGTCCGCTACTGCGCGGCAGAGGCGGCTCTTGGATTTATGCGCGGGATGATATGGGCTGGCGCTTCTATGTTTGTGTCATTATATTTAAGGGATAAATTCGTCATTACGACGTTTCCCTTTTTGGGCAGCTATGTGATCGTTAAAGCGAGTCAGGCATTTTCCCTTGACGTGAACTGGCGGTTTGACCAAATATTGATCGGCAGAACAGTTATTCGAAGCAGCGGATACACGGTTATGGCCGCGGCTCTTGTCTCAAGTATTTTGGTTTTCCTGATGGGCGTATGTTTTACGGAAAAGTTGGTGAAGGGGCTTAGAGATGGGCTGTATTATGAAAGCAAATAAAGTATCAAACTATAACATGAGAATGTTACGGGAGAATATAAGAATACCATTCATCCTTATGATTGCTTCGCTGTGCGTGATGGAAAGCCTTTTTGCCATTTTAGCCTTCAGCCGGAGTGTACATATAGACGTTACACCGTTTGCCTTTGTCTTTATAGTCAATCATTACGGAACGCAGTTTGTTATAGCGGCATGTGCGGTCATTCTGTTTTGCAATGCGCCATTTGAAGATGAATCCTATCAATATATGATCTCCAGAGCTGGAAGACTGTCGTGGGGATTGGGGCAGGTCCTTTACATCACAAAAATGTCGATTCTCTATATCGCTTGTTTGGCAGCAGCAACGATCATTCCATTTCTTGGACATATTCAATGGTCAAATGAATGGGGCAAGATTTGGGGAACGTTGGGAAAAACAAATGCCGGGGCGGGGTTCGGCGTGAAGCTGTCGGTAAACCAGAATATTATGCGGCAGTATGAGCCTGTCAATGCGCTGCTTATCAGCATATTCCTGGAGTTTTCCTGCGTTTTGTGTATTGGATTGCTGATTTATTTTGGAAATAAGATAACCGCTAAATCGGCAGGAACATTTGCGGGGGCACTGGTCGCTGTTTTGGATATATGCGTCTCAAATGACTGGCTGGACTGGGCGTATAGGTTCTCGCCGGTGAGCTTGGCGCAGTTGGGGCTGTTTTATGGTTTCGCGCCCAAATGGGGAATCAATCTGGCATATGCGGAGAAGTTTTTCGCGTTTGCGGCAGTAAGCCTCAGTGCATTATGCGCGGCCGCAAATTACAGGGAAAAGGTAATCAACAGAATCAACGAAAGGCGCATTCATGAAAGATAAACGCGGGATTTTTGTAGAGAATGTGACGAAGGTATTTGGCGGGCAGGACGCGTTAAAAAACGTATCCGCGAAATTTGAAATGAGGAAAATCTATGGCATCGCAGGAAGAAACGGTTCCGGCAAAACAGTTCTGCTCAAATGCATTTGCGGCTTGCTGTATCCCACGGCAGGGACAATAACAGTGGATGGCAAAATCGTTGGAAAGGATGTGGATTATCCGGAAAATATAGGTTTTATCATTGAAACGCCAGGCTTTCTTCCAAGGTATTCCGGCTTAAAAAACTTGAAATATTTAGCGTCTGTCAGGGGAAGGGTTCAAGAAGACGAAATACGAAAATGCATGGAACTCGTAGGATTAGATCCTGATGACAAAAAACGCGTCGGAAATTATTCACTTGGTATGAGACAGCGCCTTGGAATTGCGCAGGCGTTAATGGAAAATCCAGACATTCTTATATTGGACGAGCCGATGAACGCACTCGATCATAATGGTGTTGAAGACATAAGAATGGTTTTATTGGAGATGAAGGAAAAAGGCAAGCTGATTATCATTGCAAGCCATGTTCGGGATGATATTGATATTCTATGCGATGAAGTCTATGGAATGGACGCGGGGATTTTGAAGAAAATAGAAGATTGAAGACTACCTCTTTTAATATCAGCTAATATCAGCGCAAAGACATGGCAGCGGTTTTCACGATTTTCTGAAAAGGAGAAAAACGATGTACAACAATCCAATTTTAGATGCCAGCGGGAAGGCAAAAAAAGAAGATTTAGGCCGCATTGAGCAGAAATTTCATGTAAAAAACCCTGCGGAGATGCGGGAACACTATCTGGACTATAATGGTGGACGCCCGGAAAGAACCGTTTTTGCGGGCAAAAACGGCGACGATTAAGTTTTTCAAAGCCAATATGCAGAGAAATTATCAAGAATAAAGTAAACCCATCTGCCGCACGACGGCAAAAGAAAAAAAGCCGTTGTACAGCAGAAGATAGTCATGCCTTATTATACCGAACGGCGGCTTTTGAGAAATCAAAGCCGCCGCTTTCTATACTATCATGTAAATAAAGGTTGGCGGCATGGGGAGGATGCCGCTGTGCTAGCTTTATATTCCAACAGGAAAAAAGAAATTTCCCGATCAAAAAAATTCTGTTTATGGATAGGGGGGAATGTGCCCTCTGGAATAAACTATATAGTGGAAGTAAAAGCCATTTTACTTTATATCGTGTCCGGCTGGCCTATAACCAGCCGGGCATTTTTTGTCGAATCTCGCCGCTGTCGAAAAATTTCCCAAAATTTTTTTCAAAAAGAAACCATTTAGCGGGCAGCAAAGGACAGCAGCGGTGTCTTGGTAGCGGAAAGGGAGAGGACCACCTTATCCCCCAACGAAAGGGGGTGAGAAAATGGGATCGATCCCCCGCGACCATGACGAGCGGGTCCGCTTTGACGCTTTCTGCAAGGCGGTCCTGCGAAACGAGGCCCGGAACCACATGCGGGACCTGCGCCGCCAGCGGAGGCATGAGACTTCGCTGGACGCCGTTCCGCAGGCGGAAATGGACAAGCTCTCCACGGCGGATCACTACCCCAGCGACAGCTTTGAGTTTTCCCCGCATGAATATGACCTGCTGATCGACAATGAGCTTGTGGCCGACGCCTTCGCCGGTCTGCCCGCCACGGAGCAGAGCATTTTGATTCTGCGCTGTGTGCTGGAGCTGACGGGCGAGGAGATCGGCGGCCTCCTGGGAATGTCCAGAAGCGCCGTACAGCGGCGCAGGACGAAAACCCTGGAGGAACTTCGGGCGAAATTGACGGCGTTGATGCCGAAGGGAGGTTGAAAGCAAATGAAACGGCCCCATCACAAGGGCAGAGAGCTGCTGCCCCTTTCGGTGATCCATGCGGCCCAGGCCGGGGATGCCGAGGCCATAGAGCAGATTCTGCGGTACTACGGAGGCTACATAAACAAACTCTGTACCCGGAAGCTCGTAGACGCAGGCGGCTATCCCCATGAGTGCCTGGACGAGTACATGAAGCGCCGTCTGGAAATCAAGCTCATTCAAGCCATCGTCACCACGAGCTGACGACGCAGGCCCGTCAGAACGGCTTACCCTTTCCCCGTTCTGACCCCGATCTTCTGAACCTTGACAAAGAAAGCCCGCAAGATAACGGCGGCGCAGCATAGGGCAACGGATACGATCTGTTCGCGCCGAGCTACACGGTGGACACGCCATGACACTTTTCCCCTACGGGGAAAAGCCGAGCGACACCCATCGTGCCGGAAAGTAAGGGCGGCACCTTGCGGGCAACGACACGCGGACAGGACATTGAGACTCCCTTACAGCCAAGTCCGAGTGTTGAAAGCGTCGCAGGCAATGGGTAGGGCCGCGTGAGAACCACGCGGGGGTGAGAGGCCCGTGGAGCTGGTGAGCCGCCAGCCGTCCGATTCATGCCCATAAAAACCGTACACTGTTTGTACGGTAGTCCCTACCAGCAAATGAATCCCACCGTGAGACGCAAATCTATAAGGGTGAATCCCTCATAAATGAATCCCATGGTGAGACGCGAATCCAAAGAAAGGGTGTTCACATTGGCTGATAAGAATTTGAGCAGACAGCCCGATGCTGAAAAGATCAAAATTGGAACCACGACTTACATCGCGAATGGATATTTCGCCGCCCGCGGCGTCACTGTTTCCGAAAAAATCAAGCGTTTACTTGAAAAGGAAACCAAGCGGAAGCCTTGCTGATTTCCCCCGAAATTTGACGCTTTTCTTGATATTTAATATAATATAAGTGTCATAAGGCAAGAAACGGTGACTGCCGGATTGGAGGCTATGATGAACAGGCAGTTCAACAATATGACTGAAAAATGGGTAGCTCTCTACGTCCGCCTCTCCCGTGATGACGAGAATGAAGGGGACAGTAACAGCATTGCCCATCAAAAGGAACTGATTTCCAAGTATGCCGCTGACCATGGTTTTCGGAATATCCGCTTTTTCGTAGACGACGGATTCTCTGGAACAAACTTCGACCGGCCCATGTTCAATCAGATGATCGCCGATGCCAGAGCGGGGAAAATCAATCTGATTTTATGCAAAGACCTCAGTCGCCTCGGCAGAGATTACATCGAGGCTGGCCGATATACGGACATCATTTTCCCTTCGATGGGCTGCCGGTTCATCGCTCTCAATGACGGCGTGGATACCATCCACAAGAACAATGAGATGCTGGTAATTTTGAAGAATGTCATGAACGACCTCTACGCACGAGATACCAGCAGTAAAATCCGGGCAGTGAAACAGTCCACCTTCAAGAGCGGAAAGTATGTTGGCTGCTACGCTCCCATCGGCTACCGAAAATCTCCGGCGGACAAGCACATCCTTGAAATCGACCCTGTGACCGCGCCTGTTGTCCTCCGCATTTTCGATATGCGTTTGCAGGGGGACAGCTTCCGGAAGATCGCCCGGACGCTGAATGAGGAAGGCGTCCCCTCTCCCCGTGGCTTCTACTACATGGCGGAGGGCAGGCCGAATCTGCGGGGTGAAACGCCCTACTGGAACGATGTGACGGTCA
>CAJTSM010000015.1 GCA_910578935.1 uncultured Oscillibacter sp.
CCCTGAAAATGGAGTCTCCCGGCCCCTTCCGCGGCTCCCGCGAGGATGTCCTCCACTTTATTAGGGCATTCTACCAACAGCCATGAAACACCCCCCGAAGCCGCGGCTTCGGGGGGATCTTCTTCACAGCCCGCCGCCCTGCCCTCCTCCACGCGGCTTGGCCCGGAACATTTCATGACATCCACGGCGCATTCCAGTCCCAAAGTATTGCAGCCGCTTTTTTACGCCGGTAAACTGCTTTATAGCACGCGTCTTCAACCCAACGCCTTTAGGCAGAAAGGAGCTGTAAACATGAACATACAGATGATGGAAGGGCTCGTCGGCGCGAATACAAACGCCCGGCTATCGGGCACCTCCATGAGCGTGTACCGGCAGGCAAGCGCCGAGGGCGATACGGAAAAAATGAAGCGGGCCCTGGGATACACCGGCGAGTGCGCGGAGAAGGCGGTCAAATACCAGGAGAAACTGGACAAAGGCATGAAGGCGGAAGCGAAAGCGGAGCGGGAAAAAGCGGAGCTGCAACGCGAAGCCGCCATCGAAAAGCGCAGAGCCGAGCGCAGGGAGGCGGAGGAAGGAGCGGAGCCCGGCCGCCCACAGCAGCGGGACACCGTTCAGATCAGCGAAGCGGCAAAAACGGCCCTGAAGAACCGGCCGGCCGAAACGGAGGAAACTCCCGGCCGCGATCCCATAATTTATACGGAAAGCGGCGCGGACGCCTCTCCGGAAGAACCGGAATCGACCTTTTCACTTCTCGCCTGATCATGTTTCAAGGAGGAATCATTCATGCTGCCCATTTCCGGAGTAAGCACCGGCGCCGTTCAGCCCCTGACTGCGGCTGAAAAGGCCGCCGGTCCTCTCAAAATCCAGCGGCCGAAAGAGGAATCCCGCCCCCTAAAATCTGTGACGGATGAATACGTCCCGGAGGAAAAGCAGGAGCCGGCAGGCCGCTATTGGCTGGGCAAAGACAAGGACGGCCAGCCCAAAATTTACTTTGACAACCCCGAACAACCGGCGGACCCCCCGCAGCGGTCCGCCGACACTCCCGCGAAGTCCCCGGACAGCTCTCAGCAGCCGGACGGCCCTTCCGGCTTCAAAGGTCCAAAGAACAAGGAGGACAAGGAAGAGCGCTGTGCCGGCAATACCGACAAAGTTGACCGCGAGATTGAACGGCTGAAAAAGAAGCGGCAGGAACTGGAACAACAACTGCGTGCAGAGACGGATGAGGCCAAAGCCCAAAATCTGGAGCAGGAGTTGGCGCAGGTCGAACGAGAGCTGCGGGAAAAGGACAACGACGCCTACCGAAAACAGCACAGTACCTTCACCCGGCTCTCTTAATTCCCGGCCGGGCCGGCGAACGGGGCTCGCCTTCCGGCAGAGCCGTCCCGCAAGGAAGCGGCTTTGAGAAATCAAAGCCGCTTCCTTTTGCCGCCCCCGCAGGCCCGAAACACGTTCACAGAGCACAACGCAAACCGGCTCACAGGAGAGAGACTTCCGGCGCCCATGAGAGAAACGCACGGCAGCCTTGAGTGGAAACAGGGACTATGTTATACTATGTCCATGGAACGCCTGGCGCCGCCAGGGTCTGTTTCCATAAACCAAATGTACCGGAAAAGGCGGGTCTGGGTCTATGTGAACAGAGTCTGGCAGGCCGCCGGGTCTATGAAGGAAGGGGAATTTCATGAAGAACAGCCGCCTGTTTGAAATACTATACCTTCTGGTGGAAAAGCGGGCCGTCACCGCCGGGGAGTTGGCGGAGCGTCTGGAGGTTTCAGAACGGACGATCTATCGGGACATTGATTCCCTGTCTGCCGCCGGTATCCCCGTGTTCACCCAGAAAGGTCAGGGCGGCGGCATCCGCCTGATGGAACAGTTTGTGCTGGACCGGGCGCTGTTGTCTCAGGAGGAACAGGACGAAATCCTCTTTGCCCTCCAAGCCACCCAGACCACGGGCGGGACGGAGGAGGATACCCTGGCCCGCCTATCCGCCCTGTTCCGCCGGGAAAGCGGCGGCTGGCTGGAGGTGGACTTTACCGACTGGGGCAGCGGGGCGGCGGAACGGGAGAATTTCACCCTGGTGAAGCGGTCGGTCCTGGCCCGCCGTCCCCTATCGTTCACCTATTACAGCTCCGCCGGGGAAAAAAGCCGGCGGACCGTGGAACCCGCCCGCCTGGTATTCAAGGGAGGGTCCTGGTATCTGTCGGCTTTCTGCCGGATGCGGCAGGACTGGCGCATCTTCCGCCTGGTGCGGATGGAGGACTTGACGCTGGAGGAGGGAAGCTGCCCGCCCCGCTGCCCTCCACAGCCGCTGGACGCCCCTCCCCCAGGCGGGGATCAAGGCGTGCGCCTGCGGCTTCGTTTCGCGCCCTCCGCCGCCTGGCGGGTACGGGACTACTTCCACCCAAATCAGATTACCCCCCAGCCGGACGGCTGTCTGCTGGTAAACTGCGCCTTTCCTGAGGACCGGTGGCTGCTGTCCTTCCTTCTCTCCTTCGGCAGTCAGATGGAGGTGCTGTCACCGGTCTATTGGCGGGAGATCCTCACCGGAGAGATTAAAAAACATCTGGCCGTTTATGAAACCGGACAGACCCTGTCAGGTTTCAGGGAGTATTCTAATCTCAGCGGCGGGGGAAAAGGCCCCGCCCAGAATCAAGATTAGGAGGTACTTCCCATGGAAGAACGGAAATTTTGTCAGAGCTGCGGCATGCCCTTGGACAAGCCTGAGGACGCGGGTACGGAAGCCGGAGGTTCCCCCAGCGGCGACTACTGCCGCTACTGCTACCGGAAGGGGGCCTTTACCGCCCCGGAGGCCACCATGGACGACATGATTGCCTTTAACTTGAAGTTTAATGCCGAGAACGGTTATCCGTTCGGCCCCCAGGAAGAGGCGGAGAAACAGATGCGGAGCTGGTTTCCGACCTTGAAACGTTGGAAAAACCCGTAAAAATTTCCGCAGGGAAACCGCCCCGGCGCGGGGAGCGGCGGAATCCCTCCGCATGACCGCATTGCGCATGGCGGAAAAAAAGTATTCCTGAAGGGGATTCAAAGAAATACCCGGAATGCAAAGCCATGGTCTTCCTCTCCGTTGACCCGGTAAGCGGGCTCCACATCGCTGCCCCAACTGTCGATGCCGCCCACGCCGCGCATAGCGCCGCAGACCGTCACCACCGTCCGCACCGGCTCCGGCAGCTCCTCCCGGTGGGCGGCCTGCTCCAGCTGCCAGGGTGCGTAAGGAACGGCGGAAAACGCAAAGGGTTTTCCTTCCACCGCCTCCAGTGTCAGCGCCGCGCCGCCGGGGGCCTCCAGCATCGCCGCCCGGGTGTCCACGTGACAGCCGCATTCCTGGGGCACCAGGTAGGCCGGAATGTGGGGCGCCTCCTCATGCCAGCCGAAGACGCCGCCCCTCTTCCGGTCCGGGTAAGTCTCCCCGGAGAGGCCCAGCCAGCGGACCCTTTCCACCGGCTCGGGGGTCTGGAACCGGAGGCCCAGCAGCGGCAGCTCCGGCCGGTCCGGGCCGCCGTAATAGTGGACGTTCACCTTCATCGCGCCGGAGGACTCCACGGTATAAGTGACCTCTGTCCGCAGGCCCGGCAGAACGCGGGAGATATAGGCGTAACAGATGGAAACCCGTTCCCCGCTTTCCCCCAGGACCCGGATGTCCCCGCAGACCTGCCACTGCTCCGCCGCCGACCATACGGCGCTCCGGGAGGCAAACCCATTGCCCAGGTCGTTCTCGGTGGGAGCCCGCCAGTACGCTGGACGGGGCGCACGCCACAACCACTCCCGGCCGTGGCTTACCAAGGACGCCGGACCGCCCTCCGGGTAGGAAAACAGCACCTCAAAGTCCCCGCCCCGGACTCCCAAGGCCCCGTCGCCGCGGGTAATCCGGAGGGGGGATTTCTTTATGCCCGGAACGGGGAGGGCCAGGGACCGGCCAGCCCGCCCGTTGGCTGCGTCATGCTTCGCCCGCTCTTCCGCAGAGGCGTACCAGTACCGGACCTCCTGCATGGCGGGCTTCTCCGTCCCATCGGCAAAAACGATGCCGTTGCCGCTGAAAGCGTAATCGCTCTGCCGCTCGCCGAAGTCCCCGCCGTAGCCCAGGACCCGCCGTCCCCGGCAATCCGTGTGCCAGAGAGCCTGGTCCATGTAGTCCCAGATGAAGCCCCCCTGGTACTGGGGAAACTCCTCCCCCAGGCGGATGTAACTCTCCATGCCGCCCAGAGAGTTGCCCATGTCGTGCATGTACTCGCAGAGGATGAAGGGTTTTTCCGGCCCGGACTCCAGGTATTTCCGGATATCCTCCGGCGGGGCATACATGCGGCTCTCCACATCGGAAATCCGGTCGAATTCCCGGCAGTGGAAGACCCCCTCGTAGTGGACCAGGCGGCTGGGGTCCTCCCGGCGGAAGAACTCCGCCATGGCCAGGATGTCCTCTCCGGCGTAGGACTCGTTGCCGCAGGACCAAAGGAGGATAGAAACATGGTTCTTGTCCCGCTCGAACATGGACCGGGCCCGGTCCAGCACGCACTCCCGCCACTCCGGACGGCTCCCCGGCACGTTCCAGGAAGGCTCATCCTTCCCCAGCTTTTGCCAGGAGCCGTGGCTCTCCAGATTGGCCTCGTCGATCATGTAGACGCCGTTCTGGTCGCAAAGGTGATACCAGGGAGTCTGATTGGGATAGTGGCAGGTGCGGACGGCGTTGATATGGTTCCGTTTGAATATCTCCATAGCCGCGGTCATATCCGAAGGGCCGATCACCCGGCCCGTTTCCGGATTCCACTCGTGGCGGTTCACGCCGTTGAAAACGATGCGCCTGCCGTTCAGGAGCATCAACCCGTCCTTCCGCTCGAAGCGCCGGAAGCCAGTGTCGTAGGGAACAACCTCGGAAACCGTGCCGTCCTTTCGGAGAAGGGTCAGGGTCACCCGGTACAAAGCCGGGTGCTCGTGGTCCCAGAGCCGGACGCCCGAAAACCGGAAGGACTGGCTGTAAAGGTACTTCCTCTCCCGCCGGAGGTCAAGAGGGCCGTCAAAAAGCGCCTCCCCCTCAAGGGACTGGACCCGGCAGCGGACTTCCGCCGCCTCGCCTTCCAGGAGAAGACGAATGGAAAGCGTCCCGGTGGAATTGTCCTCCTCCAGTCCCGCCTGAAGCCAAAGGTCCTCCAGATGGAGGTCCGGCTTGGCCTCCAGGTACACGGAGCGGAACATTCCACTGAAGCGGAAGAAGTCCTGATCCTCGATCCAGGCGGCGCTGGAGCGCTTGTAGACCTCCGCGCAGAGGCGGTTCCCCCTCTCCCGGAGGTAAGGAGTCAGATCAAACTCCGAAGGGGTAAAGCTGTCCTCGGCATAGCCCACAAAATTGCCGTTGAGCCAGACATACAGTGCCTGCTCCGCCCCCTGGAAGCTGACACGGACCCGCTTGCCCCGAAGGCCGGGGTCCAGGTCAAATTCCCGGACGTAGCTGCCCACCGGACAGTCCTCCCAGTCGATCTCCGGGGGCCGGAGTGACCCGTGGCCATCCCAGGGGTAAAGGGTGTTGATGTATTGAATTTGCCCGCAGCCCTGGAGCTCCATATGCCCCGGCACCTGGATGGAGCCGAAGGCGGAATCGTCAAAGCCCTCCCGCCAGAAGTCTGCCGGGCGGTCCGCTGGGCAGGGGCTCCAGGCGAAGCGCCAGCGCCCGTCCAGGGACTGGCGGAGAGAGGGGACGCCCTCCGCCGCCTCTCCGGCGGAAGCATAGCACACATGGTCGGAATGGGCGTCCAGGCGGTTTACCCGGAAGACCGTGGGGTCCGTCAGCCACTTGAGATCAGCCTGCATAGAAGTCTCTCCTTGACGCTTATTTGTATGACAACTCTGTCAACCCGTATTTCGGAAAAAACCGCAAATTTATAATAGCAAACCATAGGGCAATCCCGGCACAAGCAAAATACGCCCGCCGGAAGACTCCCATGGCACGGGCGCAATCCACAGGCAAGGCGGCAGGCCTGCCCAATGGCCGGTGAACCGTTCCGGCATATGCTTGCTATCACCGGCATTATTGTCCTCTTTCTTGCGGCCTGTAAGAAAAAGTAACCGCCCGGTCCCTCAACTCCTGTAATCCGCCAGGGGGCAGCCGTCTACCGGCCAGCGTCTTTTCTATGTTTAGGCCTTATTTGAAAATGGACGGAATTCCCAGTGGTGAGAGAGGTTTCCGCCGTTTGTCCGTTTTGACTTTTTTCGCGCAAGGCCTAGAGCAGGCTATGCTGGCGGATCTCTTGCGTCCTGCACGGTTTTTCAATGACTTGCATTCTAGACCTGCAAACTTTGAAAATAGTAACCTTCCAGGCTCCTTTTTAAAGGAGGGCCTCCAGCAAAGTCGAAAAGAAGAGAACCCTACACCCATTGCATTGCAACGGATATAGGGTTTCTTTCCTGGTGACCCGGCGGGGATTCGAACCCCGGACCCACTGCTTAAAAGGCAGTTGCTCTGCCGACTGAGCTACCGGGTCGTCGTCAGAACAAACTGCACTTCATGAATCCCGCCCTTTGGGCTGGCTTCACTCCGTTTCGTTTGTTCTTCCTCTTCCCACCGAACCCGCTTGCGCTGGGCTCCGGCGGGGGTTAAACGCGATGCCTTCTCCCGTCCCTCCGTCCCCCGCAGGGGTGGGGGTTGCTCAAGGGGGAGCCCGCTCCCCCTTGAAGGAGCGAAGAAATTTCCCGTCCGGCGCAGTTTTCGCCGCCAGGCGGAAACGGAGCGGTAAGGGGAATTTCTGAGCTGGCAGGGACGGCTGGACTCGAACCAGCGCATGAGGGAGTCAAAGTCCCTTGCCTTACCGCTTGGCTACGTCCCCGTATAAGGAATAAGTGCGGGGACCGGGGAAAAGCCCCGATCCCCTGCTTTTGTGGGGTGGGAGATGGGACTCGAACCCACGACACCCGGAACCACAATCCGGTGCTCTAACCAACTGAGCTACACCCACCACATATCAACCCTCTGAAAACCGCTGGACGAAGGGGAAGAGCTTGGTACGCCAGAAGGGACTCGAACCCCTGGCCTACTGCTTAGAAGGCAGTTGCTCTATCCGGCTGAGCTACTGGCGCAAATTTGGATGGAGCAGGTGACGAGAATCGAACTCGCATCCCCAGCTTGGAAGGCTGGTGCCCTGACCATTGTGCTACACCTGCGTAGACCTTGGCCGCAAGGTCTTGACCCCCTGAAAATCGTCAGCTTGGACATCATACCATGAAACCCTCCCGCTGTCAAGCGGTCTTCAGGAGTTTTCCCGCAAATTTCGGAAATTTTTTCAATGCCCCAATTCCAGGAAGGCTCTGAGCAGCCGCCGGCTCAGAGCCGGATTTCCCAGCCGCTCCGGATGCCACTGCACCGCCCACACCGGCAGCCGTTCATGGCAGAGGGCCTCCACTATGCCGTCCTCCGCCCACTGAACCGCCCGGAGGCCGCTGCCCAGCCGGTCCGCAGCCTGGTGGTGGGCACTGTTGACCTCCGCACAAGCTCCACACAGCTCCAGCAGGGGAGAGGGGCCCGTCCGCACGCTGTGAAACCGGTCGCCGTCCGGCCCGGCGCTGTGGCCGGGAATCTCCTGAAGCAGCGTCCCGCCAAAGAAAACGTTGATGGCCTGCAGCCCCCGGCAAATCCCCAGCACCGGTTTTCCCGCGGCGGTGTACTCCTGAAGCAGTGCGAATTCCTCTTCATCCCGCTCCGGTTCCAGGTTCCGGGAGGCGGCGTTCTCCTGCCCATACCGCCAGGGCTCCAGATCTCCTCCGCCGGGGAGCAGCAGCGCATCCCACTTCATCTCCCGACTCTTGCCGGCGTCTCCAAACACCGCCCGCCCTCCGGCGGACTCCACCCAGCGGCGGTAGTTGACAAAACGCTTCGGTTCTCCCCAGATATACACGGTTTCCACCATATGCGATCCCTCCCGGATGATCCTGCTCCAGCCTATGCGCCGGGTCTTTTTGTGGTGACGGATATTGACTTAAAAGGGGGTTCGTAGTATGATTTTATAATCAGCACAGTTGAAAAGAATCCAAAGGATTCTTTATCGGCGCGGCACTTGACTTCATAGAAAACGCATGGGCGCTTTGCGCCCCGGCGAACCTTTGGTTCACCGGCAGAAAAGAAGTATCCTTTTCTTTTCTGCCGCGTTGACTATAGCAGACTGCGGAGCCGATGCGCTCCCCGTTATAGAAATAAAGAGAGCCGCCTGACACACAGAATGGGGGATATTCCGGGATGAAACGACTGATTTCCTTGACCTTGACGCTCCTGCTGCTTATAGCCCTGACCGCCTGCGGACAGCGCGGCGGCGATGCCTCCGGCAGTGAGAGCGGCAGCGACGTATATGCCGAAGGCGGCTATGGCGAGGGCCGTGCCGGCGATACCATTCACTCCGCATTCATGGACTTCAGCGTAAACAGCGCCTATACCACCGCCCTTTACAGCGGTCATACCGCCCCGGAGGGCATGAAGGTACTGGTGGTGGAGATCACCATCAAAAACACCTTTCACGAGAGCCTTCCCATGTGGGACGATGACTTCCAGGGTCAGTGGAGCGCCAGCGCGGAAACCGACGAGTTTGCCTGGCCCATTACCGAAGGCGAGGACGGCGGCAGCCTGGACACCGTCTCGGAAGAACAGTTCCCCGCCGAGTATGAGCTGGCCGTCAATGAGTCCCGGACCGGAGTCCTGGTCTTTGACGTACCCGCGGACGAAAAGGACTTCTCCATCTCTCACAGAGAGCTTTTCAGCGACGACAGTGAAGGAAACACATTTTTTGTGTATTTCACCGCCGAGGAAAAATAAACACGCAGTTCGAAACAGAGCGGCTTTGCCGCTCTGTTCGCTTTATCCGGCCCAGCGGGCCAGCAGGAACAGCAGGCAGGTGTGGGCGGGATAATAAAAGTAGAAAAACCATTTCCAGCCCCTTCCTCTCTCTCCATTGTACCGCAGGATCAGCGGCAGGGCCAGAACCATCATCCACTGGACGGGGGCATAGCCATACAGCGCCTCCGCGCTGAATTGGTAGATACAAAACACCAGGTAAACAGCGGCCAGAGCTTCCCGGCGGTCCCGGAGGAAATACAGGGCCAGCCCCAGGGCAATGAATGCGAAGCCGTATTCGTTCACCGCCAGATTCGGAACCACGCCGGTGAGGGTGTCCCCGCTGAAATCCCGGGTGAACGGCAGCAGGAAGGGAAGCAGCCCGTACAGAACCTGGACCAGAGCGGCGGCTCCCAGCAGCAGCCCGCCCCGCTTCCGGTCCTTCTGGTACAGCTCCAGGGTGCTGATCAGGAAGCCCGTCAGAAACAGGGGCAGGAAAATGTTGTGATTTCCGTAGCCGTTTTCCGAAGGAAACCGGGCGTCCAGGAACAGGCCCAGGGCCGTCATGAAAAGGCTCATGAAATAAAGGCGCAGGAGATACCGCTTCCGGCTCCGGGTATGGGAATAGCCCTGGACCATGCAGAAAAGGAACAGGGGATACGCTCCCCGTCCCAGCCAGCGAAACCAGACCGGAGCCGCCGGGAAGTAAAAACCGATGTGGTCCAGGGTCATCAGGACCGCCGCCGTCAGCTTCAGGGAAAAGGCTGTCATTGTCTCAGCTCCTGTCTTGATGGGATGTGGAAAGCCCGCTCATATACCACACGAAACGGCGGGGCTTTTTTCTTCAAAATCCCGCCGGGATTTTCCTGGTTGCTATTTCCATCCAGTCTTGTTATAATGCCCTCATGAGAACAGGCTTTTAGCTGGATATTATGGAGAGGAGATAATTTTATGGATCGCTGCGCGCTGGCGTATCAATATCATAAGGAGGGCTGGAACTGCGCCCAGTCCGTGGCGGGGGCCTGTGCCGGTCTGGCGGGCCGGACGCCGGAGGAGGTCCTGCCCCTCATGGGCGGCTTCGGCGGCGGTATGGGCGGCAGCCATGAGGAGATCTGCGGCGCCGTCAGCGGCGGCGCGCTGATTTTAAGCCTCTGCTTCCCCTTCGACAAGCAGGGGGATCAGGAGGCCAAGCGGAACGTCTACCGGATCACCAAGGAGTACCGCAGCCGCTTCCACGAGGTCTTTGGCCACACCCGCTGTACCGACCTGCTTCAAGCCCGGCCCGGCGTCACGGAGAAAACCCCAGCCGCCCAGCGCCTGGGCGTCACCGCTCACTGCGACAATATGATTGTCACCGCGGTGGAGCTGCTGGAGGCCCTGGTGCAGGAGGAGCGGAACGCTCAGGGAGGTACGGCATGAGCCACGATCACAAGAAACGCCAGTTCAGCAGCCAGTGGGGCTTCGTCCTCTCCGCGGTGGGTTCGGCGGTAGGCATGGCCAACGTGTGGGGCTTCCCCGCCAAGATGGGCAGCTACGGCGGCGGGGCCTTTCTCATCGCCTACCTGATTTTCATCGCCCTGTTCGGCACCGTGGGCCTGGCGGCGGAGTACGCCGTGGGCCGCCGGGCCCGGACGGGCACCCTGGGGGCCTATGAGATGGCCTGGGGCACGAGGAAGAAGGAACTGGGGAAGGCCGGGGGACTTTTGGGCTGGCTCCCCCTGGCGGGGTCCATGTGCATCGCCCTGGGCTACGCGGTCATCATCGCCTATGTGCTGAAGGCCTTTGCCAGCTCCCTCACCGGGGAGCTGATGACGGCGGACACCGCCGCCTGGTTCGAGAGCTTCTCCCTGGCGGACTACTCCGTCATTCCCTTCCACGCCGTCGTCGTGGTGGGGACTCTGCTGACCCTCCTCCTGGGGGCCAAGAGCATCGAGAAGAGCAACAAGGTCATGATGCCCCTGTTCTTCCTGATCTTCCTCATCCTGGCGGTGCGGGTGGCCTTCCTCCCCGGCGCGGCGGAGGGCTACCGCTACATGTTCTCCCCCCGGTGGGAAGAGCTGCTGGACCCCATGGTCTGGATCTGGGCCATGGGACAGGCCTTCTTCTCGTTGTCCATCACCGGCAGCGGCATGATCGTCTACGGGGCCTATCTGGACACGGCGGAGGACGTGGCGAAGCTGGCCAAGCGGACGGCCCTCTTCGACACCATCGCGGCCCTGGTGGCCGCCCTGGTGATGATCCCCGCCTGTTTTGCCTACGGGCTGGACATCGGGGCGGGCCCCTCTTTGCTCTTCGTCACCCTGCCCCGGATTTTACAGGACATCCCCCTGGGGCGGCTGTTCGCCGTGATTCTCTATGTCGCCATGATTTTTGCCGGGGTCAGCTCCCTCCAGAACATGTTTGAGGCGGTGGGGGAGTCCCTGCTCCACAAGTTCCCCAAACTCAGCCGGAAGGCCATGCTGATTTTGCTGTGCGTGGTGTGCCTGGGAATCGGCCTTCATATGGAGCCCATCTTCAAGTGGGGCCCCTGGATGGACATTGTCTCCATCTACATCATCCCCATCGGGGCCACCCTGGGGGCGGTGAGCTGGTTCTGGATCATGCGCCGGGAGGATCTGATGGACGAGGTGGACAAGGGGGCGGACAAGGCCCCCGGGGCTTGGTGGTACCACATCGGGCGGTATGTGTACGTGCCCTGCGCCGTGATCTTGTGCCTGGTGGCGCTGTGCATGAAGGTGGCGTTCTGACGCCTCAGCCGCATCCCCCCAAAGCTTCCGCTGGTCATTAACTTCTGCTCTGGTTTGCCGATAGAAAAAATAAGGAAAACCTTGATGGGAAGAAATGGGGAGTGAGGTATCTTATGGATAGTACGATTCAAGCCAATTATGGAACGAGAACTTATGACACCCCTGCCAAGGCCCGCGAGGCCAAGCGGACCGGGACACAGGCCAGCAGCTTTCTTGATATGGCGGCGCAGGCCAGCAGCCGCAGAACAGGCGCGCCGGCAGCCGGCATGAGCGGCCTTATGGGCGCGGCAGGTCTGCCCGCCGGGCTGATGATGGATCTGTCGGTGCGGGCCGCCGGGCAGGCGGGGAGCGTAGAAGCGGCGGAAGCGGTGGAGGCCCCCTCTCTGGAAACCATGCTGAAAGCCAAATATCCCAACATCCATTATCACGTTTTTGACGCCAGCAGCGGCTATTGGAGAACACGGAACGACTATCCTCACTATCTGTTGTACCAGGACGGAGACAAGGCCAAAGAAACGCTGGAAAATTGGCAGCCCAACGGGGCCAATCCCTTTTACGGCTCCATAGACGGCAGGTTTACCGCTCCGAAGGAGATTCACGCCCTGGGCAACGTCCCTCCCGGGAGTAAGGCCGTGGTCATCCATCCCAAGGTACAGGAGCGCATGGAGAAAGACCCGGCCTATGCCCAGGAGATTTACGCAAAGATCGACGCGTGGTTTGCTTTTGACGTGGCGCGGAACGAGGCCGTTATGCCCGGAAGTACGTGGGATATGTCCCAGGCCGTTGCCATCGGGGAGGACGGAAATATCTGCAATGCCTGTTCCAGCAGTCCCGGCAGGATTACCTACTCTAAAAGCGGCTCTGACGATGAAGAGAGCTGGTGGGATCTGCGTATGGCCCGCCACGCCGAGTTTATGAAGCTGGCGGCGGAGAAGTAGATCCAGCGGCGTATGCAGGCTTCCGATCTGCTATCGGCCAGTACGGCGAAATCCCGGCTTGCCCGCATGATGAACGAGGGGAATTTGCGGGCGGTCTTCGGTGACGAGATTGCCGGCATTCCCACCGAAACCGTTTTGGCAGTCACGCAAGCCCATGTCTTTTCTGCCTCTTTGACATGACAAAGGCGGCGGGGATTTCCCCGCCGCCTTTCCTTATGCGCAATTTGAGCGGTTTACAGCAGTCCCTGCACCAGAATAATCAGAATCAGCACCGGCAGGACAAACTGGAAGTAGGGCCACAGCCACCGGGGCATTTTCAGGCCCTCTCCGGCGTTGGCCTCCTCCAGATAACGGTCGTAACCCCAGCCGCTCTTGCTGACACAAAACAGAAGGTACACCAGGGAGCCCAAGGGCAGCAGCAGGTTCGAAACAAGGAAGTCCTCACTGTCCAGCACGTCCCGGCCGCCGATGAGGTGGAGGCCGCTCCAGAGGTTGCAGCCCAGGACGCAGGGCATGCTGGCGAGAAGCACGAATACGCAGTTCACCAAGGCCGCCTTCTTCCTTGTCCAGCCGAAGTTGTCGATGGCGTTGGCCTGGAGATTCTCAAAAACGGCGATGACCGTGGAAAAGCTGGCGAAGGTCATGAACAGGAAGAACAGCGCGCCCCACAGGCGGCCTCCCGCCATGTTCTGGAAGACCTTGGGCAGAATCATGAAGATCAGCGCCGGGCCCTGTCCCGGCTCCACCTGGAAAGCAAAGCAGGCCGGGAAGATGATGAGGCCCGCCATGAGAGCCACAAAGGTATCCAGCAGGCAGATCCGCACCGCTTCGCTGGTGAGGGTGTTGTCCCGGCTCATGTAGCTGCCGAAGATTTCCATGGCGGCAATGCCAAGGCTCAGAGTAAAGAACGCCTGATTCATGGCGGCGGTGATCACGTGGCCCAGGCCCGCCTCCGCCGCCCGCTGGAAGTCGGGCAGGAGATAGAACTTCACACCCTCCATGCCGCCGGGGAGCATCAGGCTGTGAACGGCCAGCACGACGATGAGGGTCAGCAATCCCAGCATCATCCACTTAGTGATCCGCTCCAAGCCCTTCTGGAGGCCGAAGCTCACCACCAAAAAGCCCGCCAGCACCGTCAAAACCATCCAGCAGGTCATCTCCACGGGATTTCCTAGCATAGCGGGGAAGACTCCCTCCACCGCTTCGGCGGCAAGGCCGTCAAAGGCCCCGCCGGCGAACTTGAAAAAGTAGCCCAGCATCCAGCCGGAGACGGTGGTGTAGTACATCATCAAAAGGCAGCAGCCCGCCACGCAGAACCAGCCGTGGATATGCCACTTGCTGCCCGGTTTTTGCAGGGCCTGATAGCCCTGGACGGCGCTCTTGCGGCTGGCCCGGCCCACCGCCAGCTCCATAGTCAGCACCGGCACGCCCATGACCGCCAGGAACAGCAGATAGAACAGCACAAATACGCCGCCGCCGTTCTCCCCGGTGACATAGGGGAATTTCCATACGTTGCCGATGCCAATGGCACAGCCCGCGCTTACCAGCAGGAAGCCCAGGCGGGATTGAAAACGCTCCCGTTTCATAAGTTTTTCGTCCCTCTCTCGTATATTTCGTTGCAAACCCCACAGGCGGCAGCCGCCGTCTCGGGGCAGATTCTCTTATGATAACGGGCGATGGGGAAAATGTCAATGCTTTCGTGGCGGAAAGGAGTGCCCGAACTAAGGATTTTATAAGGGAGACGGGAGCGCAGGCCCTGTTTGAAAAAATGCAAGCGCGTCTTTTCAACCAGCGGGCTTTCGGCCCGCCGGCCCACGGAGCGGGTACACTGTACCTTTAAATTCAAACACGGCAAACTGCTCGTGCGGTCCGCGCCGCTGCAAAGCGGCGGCGTTCTGAAAAGAATCCGCCGGATTCTCTTCAGCTGTGCCGGCTATAAAACCGGGGCTTTTTTCTTTCCTCCCGCCGTGGTATACTGACGATATGCAAATCTTTCGCGCCGGAAAGGAGGCTCCCCATGACGGACTGCCGGACCCGATACCCTCTCTTGCTGATCCACGGCCTCAACTGCCGGGACGACTGGATTTTTCCCTACTGGGGCCGGGTGGCGGATATCCTCCGCAGCCATGGGTCCTCCGTCCATCTCAGCGGCCAGGACGCCTGGGGCAGCGTTCCCGGCAACGCCCGGGCTCTCCTCCGGCGGGCCGAAGATATCCTGGCAGAGACAAACAGCGAAAAACTGAACCTCATCGCCCATTCCAAAGGCGGATTGGAGGCCCGGTATCTGATCTCCTCCCTGGGCTTTGCCGGAAGGACCGCCTCCCTCACCACGATCTGCACGCCCCACCGGGGTTCGAAAGCGGCGGCGGAGTGGCTGGGGCGGGAACGGGTCTGCCGCTTTGTGGGTCCAGGCTTGGAGGGCTTCTGGCGGACCCGGGGGGACCGGGAGCCCGACTTCCTGTCGGCGGTGACGGCCCTGACTCCGGAGGCCATGGAGCAGTTCAACCGGGAAAATCCGGACAGCCCCCTGGTCTATTACCAGAGCTGGGGCGCCTGCCTATCGGGCCCGGGCTGGGACCCCATGGACCGTCTCCAGCTCTGGCTGACCAAGGCCGATGCGCCGACCGACGGCCTGGTTTCCCCGGATTCCGCCGTCTGGGGAAACTACCGGGGGACGCTGGAGGGCGTTTCCCATCAGGACGGCGTGGGGGGCCGGCGGCGAAAGCGCCCCGGCTTTGACGCCGGGGCGTTTTACCTCCGCCTGGTTCAGGAGCTGGCGGAAATGGGATTTTAAAGTTTTAACTAAAACTGGCGGAACGCCGGATTGGGCCGGATTTTCCTGTCGGACAAGGCGTCCTGGCGGTTTGAAAACAGACTTTAGGACGTGCGCCTGCCCCCGTTACAAATTGCGGCCGCTCCGCGCGGCGGCATGGGCGGGACGGGAAATACTGCCATCAAGAGGAGAATGCCCATGAATAAACACACGCAGGCCGCCCCGGCCAAGGTCAATCTGGCCCTGGATATCCTGGGCCGCCGCCCGGACGGCTATCACGAGATGCGCATGGTGATGCAGACGGTAAGCCTCTGCGATACCGTGACTCTGGAGGAAACCGGAGCAGGTTTCACCCTGGACCCCCGGGGCTTTCTCCTGCCTGAGGGAAAGACGCTGGAACAGCGGGCGGCGGAGGCGTTTTTCGCCGCCGCCGGGCGGCCGCAGCCGTCCCTCCGGGTGACGCTGGAGAAACGGACCCCGGCTTACGCGGGCCTGGGGGGCGGCAGCGCCGACGTGGCGGCCCTGCTGCGGCTTCTGCGGGAGAAATACGACCCGGACTTGCCCCGGGAGACGCTGGAGGCCGTGGGCGGGCAGATCGGCAGCGACATGCCCTTCTGCGTCCGGGGGGGCACCGCCCTGGCGGAGGGCCGGGGAGATATCCTGACGGACCTCCCCCCCCTGCCGGACTGCCGCTTTCTCATCTGCAAGCCGGACTTCGGCCTGCCCACGGGGCCTATGTTCGCCCGGCTCCACTTTGACAAAAGCGCTCCCCATCCGGACGTGGACGGCATGGCCGCCGCCCTGAAACGGGGGGACCTGGAGGGCCTGGCCCGGCGCGTGGGCAACGTGTTCGAGGCGGTCCTGGAGCCGGGAGAGCGGCGGGAAATTGAGCAGATTAAGGAAACCCTCCTCCGCCACAGGGCCCTGGCCGCCGCCATGTCCGGCTCCGGCCCGGCGGTGTTCGGCCTCTTCGCCCCGGAAGCGGAAACCGCCGGAGCCCTGGAGGAGCTAAAGCGCCGCTACGCCCAGGTATTTGAGGTTCAGCCGGTGGGGCGGCTGCTGTAAGGGCGGGGGAGCCGGGCGGACACGCAGATCCGCCCTTACAAGGCATTCTATTGGCGGCCGGTTCCTCACCAGGGAATGGCCCGGGCAGGGGACCGGGCCCCACAGGACCGGACCCTCTATGCGGGCCTGCCCTCCAGGTCAGGCCCTTTTCTCCGGGAATCACCCAGGTCCCCGGAAACCCGGCGGCCACGCCCCTACAGCAGTACCGGGACTTCCCTCCGAATTTCCAGACTCCCCGGCGTAACGGCACAGTCGTACGCGCATACCCGCACGCCTGCGGCCGCCGCCTCCCGCAACGCCGCGCCGAAGGCGGGGTGGGTTCCGTCGTTGGGGGCCACGCTTTTCATGCCCTCCATCTGTACCACAAAAAACAGCGCCGCCCCCAGCCCGGCCTCCGCCGCCTTTTGCAGCTCCCGGAGGTGCTTTACTCCCCGCTCCGTGGGGGCGTCGGGGAAGCGGGCCGCGCCCCCTTCCTCTAAAGTCACACCTTTGACCTCAATCAGGTAGAGGCCCCGTGAACTCTCTACGCAGAAATCCAGGCGGGAATTCCCGTAAACGTACTCCCGGCGGAGGACCGTTCCCTGGGGAAGCCGGGGCTCCAGCCACTCGGCGAAAACCCGGTTGGGGGCCTGGGCGTCCATGTTTACCAGCAGCTCCCCCTTTTGGACGGCAATGAGGTCGTAGGCGGTCTTCCGGTTTGGATTTCCGCTTTTTTCCAAATAGACCGTCACTCCGGGAGTCAGCAGCTCCCGGCAGCGGCCCGTGTTTTTCACGTGGACGGTCCGCACGTCCCCCTCCGCCTCCACCTGGGCAATGAAGCGGTTGGGACGGCGGAGAAAGCGCCCGGAGACGATGGCTTGATACTGCATAGAGGGCTCCTTTCCGGCGGGGAGACGAAATCTTTATCGGATTCTTAACGGGTAAACCGGCGGCATTTCTCCCCGGATTCGTAAAATTGTACCATGTTTTATTCCTCACGTCCAGACTCTGGGAACCCAAAGGAGGAGAACGCAAAAAACCCTGATAAAATTTGCGCAAAGTCATTGTTTTTTTCTTTCGAAGTTGATACAATAGCCCTGCATCTATATTTATAGGAGGGAACATATGCCAGAGTATGGAAGCTTGTTTGTCTGCCTGATGGGCATGGGCACCGTGTTTTTCGGGCTCATCTGCCTCATCGTCCTGACGACGATTATGGGCAAGATCGTGGGCGGTCACGCGGCCCCCGCCGTCTCCGCCCCCGCCCCGGCCGCCGCGGCCCCCGCCGCCCCGGAGGGCAACCGCCAGGAGATCGCCGCCGCCGTCTCCGCCGCCATCGCGGAGGAGCTGGGAACCGGTATCACAGGCATCCGCATCGTATCCATGAAAAAACTGTAAGGAACAAGAAGGAGAGAGCATCATGAAAAAGTACAGAGTCACCGTCAACGGCACCGCCTATGAGATCGAGCTGGAGGAGCTGACCGGAGCCGCCCCCGCCGCCCCCGCTGCCGCCCCGGCCCCCGCTCCCGCCGCCGCGGCCCCTGCCGGAGGCGAGCAGGTCACCAGCCCCATGCCCGGCACCATCCTGGACGTAAAGGTTTCCCAGGGCGCGGCCGTCAAGAAGGGCGACGTGCTGATGATCCTGGAGGCCATGAAGATGGAAAACGAGATCATGTGCCCCTGCGACGGCAAGGTCGCCTCCATCCACGCCTCCAAGGGCACGGCGGTGGAGTCCGGCACGCTGCTGTGCGTCATCCAGTAAGGCGCTGGAGGGACGAGAATGGAAGCTATTCTGGATTTTGTAAACAGCTCGGGATTCGCGCTGTTTGCCCAGGGGGACAACTGGAAATGCCTTTTGATGATCGTCATCGCCTGCGGCCTTCTGTACCTGGGCATTGTGAAGAAATTTGAGCCCCTGCTGCTGGTGCCCATCGCCTTCGGCATGCTCATTACAAACCTCCCCGGCGCGGAGATGTACCACGAGATCTTCTTCGCCGGGGGCCACATCCACTGGGACCTCATCGGCGGGGCCCCCGTCACGGCGGAGTTCTTGGCGGAGCTGGCGGCGGTGGACGTGTCCGACGCCGTGCTGGCAACCGCCACGGTGGGCCAGTCCATCACGCCGGGCCTGATTGACATCCTATATCTCGGCGTGAAACTGGGCATCTATCCCTGCCTCATCTTCATGGGCGTGGGCGCCATGACCGACTTCGGCCCCCTGATCGCCAACCCCAAGAGCCTGCTCCTGGGCGCGGCGGCGCAGCTGGGCATCTTCATGACCTTCGTGGGCTGCCGGATGTCCGGCATTTTCTCCTCCGCCCAGGCCGGTTCCATCGGCATCATCGGCGGCGCGGACGGTCCCACCGCCATCTACGGCGCGACGAAGCTGGCCCCGGAGCTCCTGGGCCCCATTGCCGTGGCGGCGTACAGCTACATGGCCCTGGTGCCCGTCATCCAACCCCCCATTATGCGCCTTCTGACCACCGAGGCGGAGCGGAAGATCGTCATGAAGCCCCTGCGGCAGGTTTCCAAGACCGAGAAGATCGTCTTCCCCATCATGGTGGCCGTGTTCGTAGCCCTGCTGGTGCCCTCCGCCGCCCCCCTCATCGCCTGCCTCATGCTGGGCAATCTTTTCAAGGAGTGCGGCGTGGTGGAGCGGCTGAGCAAGACCGTTCAAAACGAGCTCATCAACATCGTCACCATCTTCTTGGGGATCTCCGTGGGTGCGACGGCCACGGGCCGGACCTTCCTCAGCCTCCAGACCATCGCCATCATGCTGATGGGCATTGTGGCCTTCGGCTTCGGCACCGCCGGCGGCGTGGTCCTGGCCAAGATTATGAACCTGTTCCTGAAAGAGAAGATCAATCCCCTCATCGGCTCTGCCGGCGTGTCCGCGGTGCCCATGGCCGCCCGGGTTTCCCAGGTGGAGGGCCAGAAGGCCAATCCCAGCAACTTCCTCTTGATGCACGCCATGGGCCCCAACGTGGCCGGCGTCATCGGCTCCGCCATTGCGGCGGGCGTCATGATTTCCCTGTTCGGCTGATCGATCGGAGGTATTGTAATGGCTATGGAATTTTTGTCTAAGAAGCCCCTGTATATCACCGACACCATCCTCCGGGACGCCCACCAGTCTCAGGCGGCCACCCGCATGCGGGTGGAGGACATGCTCCCCGCCTGCGAGGTGCTGGACTCCATCGGCTACTGGTCGTTGGAGTGCTGGGGCGGCGCGACCTTCGACTCCTGCATGCGCTTCCTCAACGAGGACCCCTGGGAGCGCCTGCGCAAGCTCCGCAAGGCCCTGCCGAATACCAAGCTCCAGATGCTCTTCCGGGGTCAGAACATCCTGGGCTACAAGCACTACGCCGACGACGTGGTGGACGCCTTCTGCCGGAAATCCATTGAAAACGGCATCGACATCATCCGGATTTTCGACGCGTTGAACGACGTGCGGAACCTGGAACAGGCCATCAAGTCCACCAAGAAATACGGCGGCATGGTGGAGGCCACCCTCAGCTACACCATCTCCCCCATTCACAGCGAGGAGTATTTTGTCAAACTGGCCAAGGAGCTGGAGCAGATGGGCGCGGACGTGATCTGCGTCAAGGACATGGCGAACCTGCTCCTGCCCATGGACGCCTACTCTCTGGTGAAGAAGCTGAAGGAGACGGTGAAAATTCCCATCCACCTCCACACCCACAACACCACCGGCACCGGCGACATGGTGTACCTCATGGCGGCCTACGCCGGTGTGGACATCGTGGACACGGCCCTGAGCCCCCTGGCCAACGGCACGGCCCAGCCCGCCACGGAGTCTTTAGTGGCCACCCTCCAGGGCACCGTCCGGGACACCAAGCTGGACCTGAACAAGATGAGCGAGGCCGCGGCCCACTTCCGGAAGGTGGCCCAGAAGCTCAAGGAGCAGGGCAGCCTGGACCCGAAGGTTCTGAACGTGGACACCAACACCCTCCTCTATCAGGTGCCCGGCGGTATGCTGTCGAACCTCATCTCCCAGCTGAAGCAGGCGGGTAAGGAGGAGAAGTACTACGACGTGCTGGCGGAGATCCCCCGGGTCCGGAAGGACTTCGGCTATCCCCCGCTGGTCACCCCCACCAGCCAGATCGTGGGCACCCAGGCCGTCATGAACGTGGTGGTGGGCAAGTACAAGACCTTCCCGAAGGAGTCCAAGGGCCTCCTTCGGGGCGAGTACGGACAGGTCCCCGGCGAGGTCAACGAGGAAGTCCGGGCCCTGGCCGGTATCAAGCCCGAAGATGTGATTCACTGCCGCCCGGCGGACCAGCTCCAGCCGGAGGTGGAGAAGTACCGGGAGGAGTTCAAGGATATCGCCAAGAGCGACGAGGACGTCCTCTCCCTGGCCCTGTTCCCCCAGGTGGCCCCCAAGTTCCTGGCCTGGCGGGACGGTCCCCACGATGAGCCCGCCGCTCCTGCCCCCGCGGCAAAGGCCGCCCCGGCGGACCCCAACGCCGTGCGGGAGCTGTTTGTGGAGTTCAAGGGATAACCTGCTTTTCTTGTGAAAGATACGGGGACTCTAAGCGGCTTTGCCGTTTAGAGTCCCCGCACTTCCTTTAGGGTGAAAGTAGGCAAAAGAGCTTTCGCTTGCTCTCACTGTGTGGTGACCGGCCGGGCCGGAGCAGCGGCGACACAAAATCGCTTGCAATTTCGGAACTTTACACGTTCTGAAATTGTATATTTAAACAGCGCAGGAAACCCTTTCTTCCCGTTGAATCCGTTTTCGGCCTTCTTCGACAGTCTAAAGAGGACGGTATCTTACGATACCGTCCTCTTTTCTTCTCTCAAGTATAGGACCGCTCCACTCGGACTTTGGCCTGGAAACCGCTGTCCAGCACCTGGACGGCGCTCTTGATCTTCTCCTCCACCTCCTGGTCGCTGAGGCGGAAGTCGAAAGGCACCGCCGCGTCGAAAATCAGGTGGGCATGCCCCTCCCGGGGCACCACCCGGAAGTCATGAATGGTGATGCCGCTGTCAATGCAGCCAACCAGGGCCTCCACCCGCCGGCGGGTTTCCTGCGTCACGCCGTCGTCGGTACACACCGGATCCATGTGGATCACCGCTTCACAGCCCAGCCGTTCCCGGAGCTCCCGCTCCACATGGTCGATCCGGCTGTGAAGCTCCAGCAGCTCTCCTCCGGCGGGGACCTCAGCGTGGAGGGAAATCATCCGCCGTCCGGGGCCGTAGTCGTGGACGATGATGTCGTGAACCCCCAGAATGGGCTGGTGGGAGAGAACCAGGGACCGAATCTCCTCCACAAACTCCGCTGACGGCGGCGTGCCCAGCAAGGGGTCCATGGTGGTCTTGGCGGCCCGGAAACCGGACCAGAGGATGAACAGGGCCACCAGCAGTCCCCCCCAGCCGTCCAGAATCAGGTCCGTATACCGCTCCACCAAGGAGGCGGCCAGCACCACCGCCGTGGCGGCGCAGTCGCTCAGGGAGTCCAGGGCGGCGGCCTCCATAGCCGTGGAGCCGATGCGCTTTCCAATCCGACGGTTGTAAAAAGCCATGTAAACTTTGACGCCGATGGCGGCGCAGAGGGTAGCTGTCACCTGCCAATCCCCTTCCGCCGGAACGGGACGGAGAATCTTTCCCACAGAGGACTGGGCCAGTTCAAAGCCCATCAGCAGAATCAGCATAGCCACCACCAGGCCGGACAGATACTCCATTCGCCCGTGCCCGAAGGGGTGGTCGTGGTCCGGCTTCTGTTCCGCCAGGTGAAAACCCAGCAGAGTCACCACGGAGGACCCGGCGTCAGAGAGGTTGTTCACCGCGTCGGCCACCACGGCGATGGACCCGGAAGCCAGGCCCGCCAGCAGCTTGCCCAGAAACAGCAGCAGGTTCAAAAACACGCCCACCGCCCCGCAGAGAACGCCGTAACCCTTCCGCACCTGGGCTTCCGGTTTTCCCTCGGGTTTGAGAAAGATGCGGGCCAGCATCGTAATCACAAGATCAGCTCCCCTCTCAGGAATTTGCAAATATCACAGGATATGCGGAAGAGCGGTCGTTTGATACCGCTCTTCTTCCCATTATTTTTTCCCCGGCAGCACCAACTTCATGTGGCAGCACAGGTCGTCCAAATCCCGGTCCGTGGCGGCGGGCACCCGCAGCTTTGCCCCGCAGTCCCGGCAAATCAGGTCCACAGAGGACCGCCGGACCTCCATTGCGCAGCGGCTGCCGCCGCAGGCACAGGTGATCCCGCCGGGCCGGGAGGCAATGTCCCGCAGCTCGGAGAGGACCTCATACATGATGACGTTGTCCAGGAAAATCCCGTCCTCCCCCTGCTTCCGCTCTTTTTCCGCCAGAATCGACAGCTCCCGGAGCTGCCGCTCCACGGTCCCCTCAGGGCCTATGAAACAGCAAAACTGCTTTGTCCCGGCGCAGGCCAACGCCGTGGCTCCCTCCAGCACCCGGTCCGGCGGGCAGACCGCCGTATGAATCCCGCCGCAGAGGCCGCAGGGAACGGTCAGCCGGTACCGCTCCCCGTCGAAAGCCGCCGTCAAGGCGGAACCGCCGCAGCTGCACTCCACCTCCGCACCGGAAGCCTCCAAAGCAAAGGCCGAGCGGGTCTTCATGACGGTCTTTCCGCATTTGGGGCAGAGATAGCCGAAGGTCCGCATCTCCTCAGGCATGGTAAAAGCACCTCGCTTAAGCTTCCCCGGCGGCGCCAGAGAAGCGGTTATAGTTAGACTTTAAATTATACCATAAAACAAAGTAAACGTCCAGTGTTTTTGTGCAGGTTGTGTAAGTTTTTGTGGACGGACGAAAAAACGCCGCCGGTCCGGCGGCGCTTCGCAGCTTAGGGAAGAAGGTTTGCCGCCAGAGGACACAGCAGAGCCGTCAAAATCCCCGCCACGGCGATGGAGAGGCTGCTCATGGCTCCCTCCACCGGTCCCATCTCCATGGCCTTGGCAGTTCCGATGGCGTGGGCGGCAGAGCCAATGCCCACCCCTTTAGCCACAGGGTCTGTAATGCGGAACCACTTACACACCGCCTGGGCGGTGAGGTTTCCGAAAATACCGGTGAGGATGATGACGGCGGTGGTCAGGGCGGGGATTCCCCCCAGCTCTCCGGATACGTCCGCCCCAATGGCAGTGGTGACGGACTTGGGCAGCAGGCTGACGGCGGCGGCCCGGTCCATCTGAAAAATCCAGGCCAGGGTTAAAATCGCCCCAACACTGACCGCCACTCCGGCGGCAATGCCGGAGAGAATCGCGGCGGCATTCTTCCGCAGGGCCTCCCATTGCTCGTACAGAGGCACCGCCAAGCTGACGGTGGCGGGGAGCAGCAGCCAGCTCACCGGCCCGGCGGCGGTCTGGTAATCCGGATAGGAAATCTCGCAAAGCCGGAGAAAAAGGATCACAAACACACTCCCCAGCAGCAGGGGATTGCACCAGGCCCTTCCCGTCTTTTTTTGCAGGAAGGTCCCCAGCGCAAACGCCCCCAGCGTCAGCAGCACCCCCCATACGGTCCCCCGGGTCAAAAGCTCATTCATGCCGCGCCTCCTTCCGCCGGATCACCGCCTGTGTGATCCGGCCCGAAATTCCCATAACCAGCACCGTTACCAGCAAAAGCGCCAGCAGGGCCGGCATCCAGATATCCGCCAGAAGCGCCCCCAGCTCCATAACGCCCGCAGCCCCGGGGACAAAGAGCAGGGGAAACACGGCAATCAAGAAGCCCGCGGCCTCCCTCACCTGCTCCAGCCTCACCAGCCCCGCCCTAAGGGCCGCCAGCAACAGCGCCAGCCCGTAAATACTGGCGGGAACCGGCAGGGGCAGGAGCGCATGCAGCGCCTCCCCCAGAAAACAAAACGCCAAAATCCGCAGAAATTGAAACACATATCTCACAGCCGCACCTCCGCCAAATTTCCGCCCGTCCCCCGTCTCTCGTTCCCCGTCCTCCGCGGCCAAAACCCCAGCAAAGCGGATTCCGGCCGAAAGCGAAGAAATTCCCCCGTCCGGCGCAGTTTTCGCCGCAAGGCGGAAACGGAGCGGTAAGGGGAATTTCTGAGCTGGCACCCTTGAGAGGATTCGAACCTCCGGCCTACCGCTTAGGAGGCGGTCGCTCTATCCTGCTGAGCTACAAGGGCGGATAACTTGTTTATTTTACCCGTTTTTCTCCAAGCTGTCAATCCTAAATCTGACGCCGGGCCCTGGACTTTTTCCAGGTTCCGCGCTATAATAGGCCTATCTTAAAAAGGATGGTGAACACCATGAACCCCGAGAAAAACGACAAAAAACTCACCCGCTGGCTGCTGGCCGCCACCATCGTCCTGCTGGTGCTGGTGCTGGGCCTTCAGCTCTGGCAGATATTCGGCGGAAAAACTTACGGCGGCGATCCTTCCCAAGCTCCGGATTCCGCCGGCGCTCCCGCGGCTTCCCAGGCCGCCGGACCTCTCAATCCCCCGGACTCCAATGTCTCCCCGGATCAGGCCGCCCTGATTGAGGACATCCAGGCGCTCAACCCGGCCTTGACCTTTGACGGCCTGGCCGCCCTTTCCAACAAGGAACTGGAGCAGCTTCGGGAAACCAACGCGCCGGACCTGCCCGTCGGCATGTCCTTTGCCGCCCAGGCCGCGGAGGAATACGCCGGGACACTGGCTGTGGCCTCCGTCACCAGCGAAACGGACCCGGAACTGGATGAAGCCCTTCCTCACTACGAGGTGGAACTCCATCATCCCACCCTGGGGAACTTTGAATATAAGATCGACGCCTACAGCGGCAAAGTGCTGGAGGGCACGCCCAATATCATGCAAAGCGTCCAGGCCGCGGCCCAGGAGGTCCCCGGCCCCGCCTCCGCCTCTGCCGGAAATCCCGCCCCCGCCGCCGGCTCCCAGGAGCCCATTCCGGAATCCTCCGCCGGTGAAGAGGCCGCGAAAACCGCCGCCTTTTCTCACGCCGGGGTTTCTGCCGCCGACGCCGCCGGCCTCCGCTGCAAGCTGGACTGGGACGACGGCCGCCAAGTCTATGACATCGAATTCTGGGTGGGCAGCACGGAATACGACTACGAAATCGACGCCGCCACCTCCGCCGTACTGAAAGCGGAGCAGGAGACAAACGGACCCCGTACCGGGACTCCCGCCCAGCAGCCCGGAAACTTCATTGGAGAGGAAGCCGCAAAAAGCGCCGCTCTGGCCCACGCCGGAGTCTCTGCCGCCGACGCCGGATTTGTCGAATGCGAGCTGGACGAAGACGACGGCCTTTGGGTTTATGAAATCAAGTTCCGGGCGGGGGGCCTGGAATACGACTACGAGATCGACGCCGCCGGCGGAACGGTGGTAAAGGCGGAGCAGGACCGCTGAGCTCCCGATTGAAAAGGAACTGTAAACAATGGAAAATCCTGTTGCGTTTCTAAATGAAATCCGCTATACTAGCTCTTGTAATCTACGGAACCAAAGCCTGCACGCAGGTTCAAAATCGGAAAGGGGAACAACAACCATGGCGTTTAATTTTGATGAACTGACCCGCAAGGCAAAAGACGTTGCCAACAAGGCCGCCGACCGGACCAAGGACGCTGCGGAACTGGTAAAGCTCAACGTGGCCATCGCCGGAGAGCAGAAGGAAATTGACAAAAACTACCGTGCCATCGGCGAGTGGTTTGTCGGCGAATATGAGGGCGAGATCCCCGACGCGGTGCGGGAGGCCGTGGAGGCCGTTAACGCCAGCAAGGCCAAAATTGCCGAGCTGGAGGCCAGCAAGCCCGTGAAGGAAGAGCCCGCCGAAGCCGCGGAAGAGGCCCCCTCCGGAAAGAAGTGCCCCATCTGCGGCGCGGAGTCCGACAGCAAGTTCTGCCCCCAGTGCGGCGCGCCCATGGGAGAGTAATCGTTTTCCATCTCAAAAGGGACCGTTTTACGGTCCCTTTTTTGCGCGGAGGCCGCGGGCAAAAAGCACGGGGTGGAGCTTTGTCTTTTTCGTGCTCTGCAATTTTTTCAAATCCCCTTAATTTACGTGGAATTATGCCGATAAAGTTAGTAAATAGTTTGAACGGCAGTGTAAGGGGCGGGCCTTTTGTCCGCCCTTTTTTTCTGAAAGCGGAACGCGCGGAGGGCTCTATGAACATCGCTTTGGTTTTATCGGGCGGCAGCGGAACGCGGTTGGGCGCGGAGCTTCCAAAGCAGTACCGGATCATCGCCGGCAAACCCGTCGTCGTCCACACTCTGGAGCAGTTTCAGCGCTGTGCGGAGATCGGCTTCGTGACCGCCGTGGCCGCGCCGGAGTGGGAGTCTGCGATCTGGGGGTGGAAACGGACCTACGGCCTCACAAAGCTCCGGGCCGTCGCTCCCGCCGGTAAGAACCGCCAGCAGTCCATCCGGAACGGACTTCTGGCGGCGGAACCCTTTATGGAGGGAACCCCGGGCGGCGTCGTCATTCAGGACGCGGCCCGGCCCCTGACAACCCAGGACCTGCTTTCCCGCCTTCTCCAGGGCCTTTCGGAGGCTCCCTGCGTAATGCCCGCCCTCCCGGTGACGGACACCGCTTATACCAGCCGTGACGGTCAATGGGTAGACGGCCTGCTGGACCGGGCCGTCCTCTACACCGGGCAGGCCCCGGAGGCATTCCACTACCGGCCCTATTTGAAGCTCTACCGGGAAACTTCGCCGGAGGAGCTCAGCTCCATGAGCGGAAGCTGCCAGCTTCCATACAGTAGGGGCTGGGCGGTAAAAATGATCCCCGGCGACCCGGATAATCTCAAAATCACCTACCCCGCCGACCTGGAAACCTGCGAAAAAAGACTGCTGGAGAGGGAGAAGACGGTTTGAAAGCATATGCGCTTTACGGGATCGGGGACCTGCGCTATGAAGAGCGGCCCCAGCCGGAGCTGCGCCCCGGCTGGGCTCTGGTCCGGGTCCTGGCCGCTGGAATTTGCAGTTCGGACATTCCAAGAATTTTTCAAAAAGGAACCTATCATTTTCCCACGGTTCCCGGCCATGAGTTCTGCGGCCGGGTGGAAGCCGTGTCCAGCGAAGAAGACAGCCGCTGGGTGGGAAAGCGGGCCGGCGTCTTCCCGCTGATCCCCTGCAAGCGCTGTCCCTCCTGCCGGAAGGGGCAGTATGAAACCTGCTCGGACTACGATTACATCGGCTCCCGGCGGGACGGGGGCTTCGCCGAGTTCGCGGCGGTCCCGGTGTGGAACCTCATCGAACTGCCGGACGCCGTCAGCGACCTCCAGGGCGCCCTGCTGGAACCGGCGGCGGTGGCCCTTCACGCGGCAAGGCGGGCGGATATTTTTCCCGGCGCCGGCGTGTGCGTCGTGGGCTCCGGGGCCATCGGCCTTCTGGCGGGCCAGTGGGCCAAAATGCTGGGCGCGGGCCGCGTCGCCGTCAAGGGCCGGGGCCCGGAAAAACGCCGCCTGGCCCAGGAGTGCGGTCTGGAATACGCGGAGCATATGCCGCCTGGAGAGGCCTTTGACCGCGTGATTGAGGCGGTGGGCTCCCAGGAGGCCCTGGAGGAAAGCCTGCGCCTGACGCTTCCCGGCGGCAACCTGGTGCTGATGGGAAATCCGGACGGCCCCCGCGCCCTTTCCCAGGGCCTCTATTGGAGCATTCTGCGCAGACAGCTGACGCTGACGGGAACATGGAACTCCTCCTACGGCGCAGACGCCAGCGACTGGACGGCGGCGGTAGAGGCCATGGCGGAGGGGAGTCTGCGGGCGGAGGCGGTGGTGTCCCACGTTCTGGAACGGGACCGGCTCCGGGAGGGGCTGGATATGATGCGGAACCGGACCGCGCCTTTTTGCAAAGTCATGCTCGTATAACCGCCGGCATTGGTATGATTATTTTAGGAGTAACCGCCATGGGAGAATCACCCGCAAATAAAAAATTTCTGATCTGGGGCACTGGGAATACGGCGGAGGCATGCTTTCAATCCTATTCGTTTATCCAAACGCTCCATTGCTATGAGATCATCGGCTTTGCCACAAACACCCGCCACAAATGGGGAACGGAGTTCCATGGAAGGCCCGTCTTTCCGCCGGACCGGCTCCGGGAGATCAACTACGACGGGATTTCGGTCTGGTCAAAGTTTCATAAAGAGGAGATTCTCCGGCAGATGCGGACAGAGCTGCGGATTCCGGAGGAGAAAATTCAGGACATCTTCGGCCCCATTCGGGAAAAGCTATGCTTGAAATACGCCGGTTCGGCGGACGCGGAGATCCTGGATACCCTGCGCCGGGTCGAAGAGCGGCCGGACCTGACCCACTTTTACTTCAGGCCGCCGGAGCCGGAGGAGCTCCCGCCCGGCCTGGACTTCCGCTCTCACGAGGTGTTCTTTGACGATTCCTGCGGCCTTCGCTTCGTGCTGTTCGAGGGGAAGCGCCTTTATCTCGCCAGATCCTACAACCTGTTCTTTTCGGAAAACGGCAAGATCTGCACCGGTAATTTCTGGGCGGAACAGCAGCCCCATTCTCCCCACATCTATGAAAGTCCCGCCGTCAAGGTGGAGAATGGGGACGTCCTGGTGGACGCCGGAGCCTGTGAAGGAAATTTTTCCCTTCATCACATCGACCGGGTAAAGCGGGTCTATTTGATCGAGTGCCAGGAGGATTGGATGGAAGCGCTCCGCCATACCTTCGCGCCGTACCGGGAAAAGGTGGTGTTCCTCCCCGCGTTTTTGGGCGAAGGGGACACGGAGCGCACGGCATGCCTGGACAGCCTGATTCCGGAGCCTGTGGATTTTCTGAAAATGGATATCGAGGGCGCGGAGCGAAGCGCCCTGCGGGGCGGGACGCGGCTCCTGTCTCAAAACCCGGGGATGAAGTGCTCCATCTGCGCCTATCACCGGCACGGGGATGAGGCGGCCATCCGGGAAATCCTGACGGAGCGCGGATTTTCCACGGAGGTTTCCACGGGCTACATGCTGTTCCTGCTGGACGAAGAGGTGCAGCGGGACCCGGAATTCCGCCGGGGAATTGTACGGGGAGTCAAACGGTAATGTTCCCCCAGGTCCGGGCCCCGGGGAACCCGTTCATTTTTTCAGAGAAAGAGGGACAGAATTCTTATGCGTCACGTCATATTCGGAGCCGGAAACATCGGCGAAGTTCGCTATCGGTCCCACGCCGGGGAGATCGCGGCGGTAATTGACAACTCCCCGGAAAAGCAGGGAGGCAGTTTTCACGGCCTTCCCATCATCAGTCTGGAAACCTACCGGCGGGAGGAGGCCTATCGGGCTCTCCCAATCTTCATCACCACATACCATTGCGCCGAAATTGAGCGGCAGCTTCAGGAAAACGGCATCCATCATTACCAGCTCGCCCCGGAAATTTACGCGGATGTGAACGCCCCTGTCGACCCGGACATCATCCACGAAAAGTGGCCCGCGTATTTGAAGAAGCTGTGCGACCGGCCGGGGTGCGAGGTTCTGGAGGTGGGCTCCCGGATGGTGACGGGCGATTATTTCCGGGACTATTTCCAGGAGGCCGCCTACACCGGCTTTGACTTTTACCCGGGGAAAAACGTGGACGTGGTGGGGGACGCCCACCGGCTGAGCTCCTACTTTGACAAAAAGTTCGATTTGATCTTCTCCAGCGCGGTGTTCGAGCATTTCTTCATGCCCTGGAAGGTGTCCGTGGAGATGATCAAACTCCTTAAGCCCGGCGGATATGTGTTTGTGGAAACCCACTTCGCCCAGGGAAGGCACGAGATGCCCTGGCACTTTTTCCACTTCACCGAAAACGGCCTGGATGTTTTGTTCCCGGAGGCCTTCGGCATGAAGTGCGTGAAGAAGAGCGTCTTTAACCTGCTGGAAGGCCGGTTTTCAGAAACAGAACAAACCTCCCCCTATCTGAGGGGGCAGATGATGGCCAACCTCTACTGCCACACCGAGTACCTGGGAAGAAAAGTCGCGGACCTGCCGGAGGAAGCCCTCTCCTGGGACCGCGTCGGCCCGGAGGACCTGGCCCGGGGCACCGTCTACCCCCAGCCGGAGAACGGACCGGCGGACGGAGCGGATTTTTAGGGTCTGTTCCCATAAGACAAATGCGCGAATTTCCGAGCAAATTTTCGCCGGCCGCAAGGCAGCCATTTTTAATGCCGCGAACGGCAAAACTTGCCGGGAAGACGTGCGTTTGGGCTTATGAAAACAGGCCCTAAGGGTGCACGGAATCAATCCCTTCACACCGATTGATTCCGCAGTTCCTCAAACCAAACGAAAGGAATCATTTGGATGAAGCGTCTTGGGATTTACCTGGTTTACGACGATCAAGGGATCGTAGACCGCTACATCGGGCATTTTTTGAAAGAGCTGCGGCCCTGCGTCTCCACCCTGGCGGTGGTCTGCAACATGGAAACCATTGTCCGGGGGGAGGATATCCTGCGGCAGTACGCGGATCATATTTTCCTGCGGAAAAACATTGGCTTCGACGCCGGGGGCTTTAAGGACGCCCTCTGCTCCTTCCTGGGCTGGGAGAAGGTCCGGGAATACGACGAGCTGGTGCTGGCCAACGACTCTACCATCGGCCCCTTTTACCCCATGCGGGACATTTTCTCCAAAATGGACGGCAGGCCCCTGGACTTCTGGGGACTCACAATTCACGACGAAAAGCTCCACGAAAGCGGGTTTTACGCAGCAAGGCATGTGCAGAGCTTTTTCATTGCCGTCCGTTCCCGGATGCTGCACTCCGCTGAATTCCAGGATTTCTGGGAATCCATGCCCTACTATTCCTCCTTCAACTCGGTGATCGAGGAATACGAGCTGCGCTTTACCCAGCGCTTCGCAGACCTGGGCTATACCTACGGCTCCCTGGCGGACACGGCGGCCAACGACTCGGAGGACCCCCGGGGAAATTTCAACCAATACGCCCTGATTCCCTATGAGCTGACGAAAAAGCGGGACTTTCCCTTTTTCAAAAAAGCGCCGATCATGTACGATCTCTGGGCCGACCAGTCGCAGCAGGAGTTCCGCCAGCTGGTGGACTACATCGACCGGGAAACGGATTACGATGTCGACCTCTTCTGGGAAAACGCCATACGCCGCTTCAACGCCGCGGATCTCTACCGGATCTTCCACTTCCGCTATATCCTGCCGCCCTTCCGGCGGGCTCTGTCTTCCCGGACGGCGGTGGTGGTTTTCGTCTCCTGCGCCGGGTCTTTTGAACTTGTCTCCCCCTATCTGGAGGGGCTGCGGACATCCTGCCGGGTCGCCGTGTGCGCCGGGGAGGAGGACCTTTTGAACGAATACCGGGCTTCCGGCTATGAATGCGCCGTCCTCTCCCCGGGGGACCGGCCGGCGTTCCTGGCCGGATACGCGGACTATGATTTCGTCTGCGTGATTCACGCCGCGGACCTTGCTCCGGGAGCCCAGGCCACCTCCATCGGTAAATCTCATTTTTACGGCATATGGGAAAACCTCCTGAAAAGCCCGGAACACGCCGCGGCTGTGGAGGAGTTGTTCGATCGGGAACCCCGGCTGGGGGTTCTGGCCGGTCCGTCCATCCTGTTCGGGCCCTATTTCGGCGGCTTGGGAAAGGGCTGGGACGGCCGTTACGGCCCCGTCTGCCGGGCGGCGGAGAAAATGGACCTGCACTGCCGCCTGGCGGAGGATAAACCGCCCTATCAGACGGCGGAGAACGTCTGGGTGCGGGGTTCCGTCCTGGCCAAGCTGAGCCGCATGGACCCGGAGGACGCGCCGCTCCTGCCCGATCTGTGGAGCTATCTGGCCCAGGACGCGGGCTATTATTCCGGCGTTGTCGAAAGCCCGGAGTTCGCCTCCATGAACGAGGCAAATCTCCAGTGGTATCTGGACCGGACCGCCCGCTGCGTCCGCGCCCAGTACGGGGCCTTTGAAACCTTCCCCGACATGCAGATGCTGCTTTTTCTGAACTCGCTGCGCGCTTTCAGCACGGACCACGCGCCGGTCTATATCTACGGCGTGGGACTTGTGGCGAAATACTATGAACCGCATATCCCCCGCAAGGACGGCTTCATCGTCTCCGACGGACAGCCCAAACCGGAGGAATTCTGCGGGTACCCCGTCCAATACCTGTCCGAGCTCCAGCTCCCGGAGGGCGGCGGCATCATCCTGTGCCTGAACGAAAAAAACCAGCGGGAGGTGCTTCCCCTTTTGAAGGAGCGCGGAATCGACGAAATCTTCTGCGTATAGCCGGAGGAGGGAGGGCCTTATGATCAGCGTCATCATCCCCATCTACAATGCCGGCGCATACCTGGAGCGCTGCCTGGAAAGTGTTTGCGGACAGACCTTCCGCGACCTGGAGATCCTTCTGGTGGACGACGGGTCCACGGATTCCAGCCCGCAGATCTGCCGGCGGTACCAGGCGGCGGACAGCCGGGTTCAAGTGATCCGCCAGGAAAACGGCGGGCTCATCCGCGCAAGGCAGACCGGCGTCCGGGCGGCGTCCGGGGACTTTGTGGGCTGGACCGACAGCGACGACTGGCTGGAGGCGGACTACTTCGCCCAGCTGGCCGCGGCGCAGGCGGCATCCGGGGCGGATTTCGTCGCCGCGAACCATTTCCACGACATCGGCGGGGATTCCAAGGTGGTGCGCAACCACATTCCGCCGGGCGTTTACCGCTGGCGGGAGCTGCTGCCAAACCTGCTCTACTCCGGAAGCTTTTTCTCCTTTGGGCTCCAGCCCCATGTGTACACAAAGCTCATCCGGCGGGACATCATCACCCGGGCGGAGCTGGCCATTGACCCCAGAATCCGCGCGGGAGAGGACGCGGCGGCCATTTATCCCAGCGTTCTGGAGGCGGAGCGGATCGCCGTCACCTCCATCTGCGGCTACCACTACGTGCAGCGGCAGGGGAGCATGGTGAAAACCGAAAACCCGGAGGAGCTCCAGCGCTTCCGCCTCCTTTACGATCACCTGGCAGGCGCCTTCGCCCAAAAGGGCGTCCTGGAGGAAATGCTTCCCCAGCTGCGGCAGTATGAAAAATACTTCCTGTTCTCCCGCCATATGAAGATATTGGACCAGCAGATTCTCCTGCCCTATGGGGGGATTCCTCTCCACAGCCGGGTTGTCATATACGGCGCCGGGGTTTTAGGGCAGAAAATGCAAGGCTATCTCTCGGAAGGCCGCCGGGCGGACGTTGTTTTGTGGATCGACAAAAACTACGCGGCCTACCAAAAGGCGGGCCTGGATGTACGGCCTCCGGAAGCGGTGCGGGATGCGAAAGGCCGGTACGATTTTGTCCTCATCGCCCATACGGAAGCATCCGCCGCCGGCGAGATGCGAAACCGCCTCTTGGACCTGGAAGTGCCGGAGGAGAAGATCCGCTGGTTTTCCCAGCGCTTCATTGACCGCTGACGGATGTCCGGCCTGAAGGGCTGCTTCAAACTCTAGGAACCTACAACAGGGAGGAGAACGGTATGAAAGGCATTGTGCTGGCTGGGGGCAGCGGAACGCGGCTGTACCCCCTGACCCTGGCAACTTCCAAGCAGCTGCTGCCCATTTACGATAAACCCATGATTTTCTATCCCCTTTCCACGCTGATGCTGGCGGGAATCCGGGAGATTCTCATCATCTCCACCCCCCAGGACCTCCCGAATTTTCAGCGGCTTTTGGGGGATGGGGAGCGGTACGGCCTCCGGCTCTCTTATAAAGAGCAGCCCTCCCCGGACGGCCTTGCCCAGGCGTTCCTTTTGGGAGAGGATTTTATCGGCGGGGACCGCTGCGCCATGGTTTTGGGCGACAACATTTTCTACGGCGCGGGCCTGGGCGGCCACCTGCGAAAGGCCGTAAGCCAAGAAACCGGCGCCACGGTGTTCGGCTATTACGTGGAGGACCCGGAACGGTTCGGCGTTGTGGAGTTTGATGAGGCGGGCAGGGCGGTATCCATTGAGGAAAAACCCGCCCGGCCGAAGTCCAATTACGCGGTTACCGGGCTGTACTTCTACGATGAAACTGTCTGCCGCCGGGCGAAGTCTTTAAAACCCTCCGCCCGGGGGGAGCTGGAGATCACGGACTTGAACCGCCTGTATTTGGAAGAGGGGCTTTTAAACGTGGTGACCCTTGGGCGGGGCTATACCTGGATGGACACCGGGACGATTCAGGCGCTGTCGAAAGCGTCGGAATTCGTCCGGGTAATCGAATCCCGTGCGGGAATTTCCATCGCCGCACTGGAGGAGATCGCCTATCGAAACGGCTGGATTTCCAGTGAGGCGTTCGCGGATTCCATTGCCGGGTACGGAAATTCCAGCTATGGAACGCACTTGAAACGGGTGCTTGAAAACAAAATCATATATTAAAGCGGAGGTGTCCTATGAACGTGACGGAAACCAAGCTGGCCGGGTGTCTGATAATAGAGCCCCAGGTCTTCGGCGACCATAGGGGATGGTTTTACGAAAGCTATTCCAAGCGCAAGCTCCCTCAACTGCCGGAGGAATTTGTTCAGGACAACCATTCCTATACCCAGTCAAAGGGTACGGTCCGGGGCGTCCACTTTCAAAACAGCCCCGCGGCCCAGGGGAAGCTCGTCCGCTGCGTCCGGGGTTCCGTCCAGGATGTTGCCGTGGACCTGCGGCCGGATTCCCCAACCTATAAGCAGTGGATTATGGTGGAGCTCAGCGCGGAAAATCATAAAATGCTGTATCTGCCCCGGGGCTTTGGCCACGGCTTTTTATCCCTGACGGACCATGTGGAATTCTTGTATAAAGCGGACGCCTATTACGCCCCGGAACTGGACCGGAGCATCCGCTGGAACGACCCGGAGCTCGGGATTCGCTGGGGAATCACATCGCCCATTTTGTCGGAAAAAGACGCGAAGGCGCCTTTTTTGAAAGACAGCGACATTAATTTTTAAAATTGGGGAGGTTGTACCATATGGCTCCTGCCATCAACAATTTTAACGCGGACGAAAAAATCCTCCGCTATGTGGATAAGCTGGACTATTTTTTTAACGGGCACAAAACCCTGATTGTAACGGAATTTGACCTGACGAACCGCTGCAACAACAAATGCCCCGGCTGCTGCGGCGTGAATGAAAACGGGGCGGAGCTCTCCCGGCACCAGATTGACCTAATCGTGCGCAGTCTGGCCGGTATGGAGAACCAGGGCGTCATTCTGTCCGGCGGCGGAGAACCGCTGATCAGCCCTCATTTTTCCTATGCCGTGCGGGAACTGCGGAAAAACGGCATGAAGCTGGGGCTGAATTCCAACGGCCTCGCCCTGACGGAGGACCTGGCTGTGTTGATTGCCGAAAACTGCGAATACTTCCGAATCAGCTTAGACGCGGCCACGCCGGAGCTGTACCGCAAAACCCACGGAATGCCTCCGGCGGCCTTTGAGAAAACCGTTGAGAACATCCGGCTGTTTTCCCGGGTCAAACGGGAACTGCAATCCCCGGTAAGCTTTGGCGTCGGGTTCCTGACCAGCCGGGAAACCGCTCCGGAGATGGAGGCGTTTGTGGCGCTTGTCAAGGAGCGGGGCGCGGATTTTGCTCAGTTCCGGCCCTTTACCGGCGACCTGTACGACGCCACAGAAGAATACCTGCGGCTGAAGGAAGCCTACGAAACCCCCGAGTTTGGGGTACGGGCCTCTCTCCAAAAATACCGGGAGATGGGAACGGAGGGAAAGCGGAGCTATGACCGCTGCCGGGGCATGTTTTTCTCCACCGTTGTCACTGCCGACGCCAAGGTCTTCGCCTGCCTCCACTACCGGCAGAACGACGCCTATTATTTGGGACAAATCACCGACGAGACATCCCTGGAGGATATTTTCAAAAGTGCCAGAATGCGGGAGGTCTACGCCTCCATCGACTGTTCCCAGTGCCCGGCCATGTGCCGCAACGACGTCTTTAACCGCACGCTGGACACGTTGTCTCTCGACGTGACCCACCGCGAATTTCTCTGACAAGAAAGAGGGGAAGCACAATGAAGGTCTTGGTAACCGGCGTCCGGGGACAGCTGGGCCATGATGTCTGCCGGGAGCTGGAGCGCCGCGGGGTCGGGTATCTGGGCACCTCCTCGGCGGACATGGACATCACGGACCGGGAGGCCGTCCGCCGCCTGATGGAGTCGTACCGGCCCGGCGCGGTGATTCACTGCGCGGCCCACACGGCTGTGGACCGGGCGGAGGAAGAGCCGGAGCGGGCCTTCCTGGTCAATGAAGCCGGGACGCGGAACCTTGCGGAAGCCTGCCGCCGCGCCCGCGCGAAAATGGTATACCTCTCCACGGACTATGTATTTCCTGGCACGGGAACGCGGCCCTATGAGACGGATGATCCCACCGGGCCGCTGAACGCCTATGGACGGAGCAAGCTGGCGGGCGAAGCGGCGGTCCGGGAACTTTTGGACGAGCACTTCATCGTGCGGATCTCCTGGGTCTTCGGCATCAACGGAGGCAATTTTGTCAAAACCATGCTCCGCCTGGTGGAAACCAGGGACACGGTACAGGTCGTAAACGATCAAATCGGGTCCCCGGCGTATACCGCGGACTTGGCCCCTTTGCTTTGCGGCATGGTACAGACGGAAGCCTATGGCATATACCACGCCACCAACGAAGGCTTTTGCTCTTGGGCGGAGTTTGCCGCGGAAATCTTCCGGGAAGCGGGAAAAGATATTTTGGTTCAGCCGGTGACGACGGCGGAATACACCGCGGCAAAGGCCCCCCGCCCCTTAAATTCCAGGCTGAGTAAGCGCAGCCTGGCGGAAGCGGGCTTTTCATGCCTGCCCCCCTGGCAGGACGCGCTTTCGCGCTTTCTGCGGGAACTGCGCCGGCACGGCGGGTCCTGATCCCCGGGCGCCCATCTCAAGGAGAGTACACATATGGACTACATCATTGTGCAGGCAGGCGGGAAGGGCTCCCGTTTGGGATATCTGACCGCGAACCGGCCCAAAGCGCTGGTTCCGGTGGAAAACCTTCCCATGCTTTTCCACCTCTTTCAGAAATATCCGGATCACCGTTTCCTGATCATCGCGGACTACCACAAGGAGGTCCTGCGGAGCTATCTGGACGCCTTTGCCGGCGTGAACTATCTGGTGGTGGACGCGGAGGGAACGGGAACCGCCTCCGGCGTCCGCCAGGCCCTTGCCCTTCTCCCGGAGGGGGAGCCGTTTATGCTGGTGTGGTCGGACCTGATCCTTCCTGCCGGCCTGCGGCTGCCGGAGGCCTATGAAGCCCGCGGGGGAACGCCGGAGGCGGACTACATCGGAATTTCCAAAACGTTCCCCTGCCGCTGGAAATACGAAGGCGGCGCCTTCTCTGAAGAACCCTCCACAAAGCAGGGTGTGGCGGGCTTTTTCCTGTTCACGGATAAGTCGAAGCTCCGGGATCTGCCAGAGAGCGGGGAACTGGTGCGCTGGATGCGGGACCGGGGAATGGAATTCTCCGAAATCAGCCTGGCGGGAACCAGAGAATACGGCCTTTTGGAGGAATTCGAAAAGCTGGGGCAGGAGAAATGCCGCCCCTTCAACCGAATCACGGTGAACGGAGACGTCCTGACAAAAGAGCCGGTGGACGCTCAGGGACGAAGCCTGGCCGTCCGGGAGTGCGCCTGGTACGAAAAGGCCCGGCATCTCCGGACCGGCGCGCTGCCCGCGATTTACGGCACGGACCCTTTGCGGATGGAATACATCCACGGCAGGAATATCTATGAATGCCGCCTTTCCCACGAAGAGAAAGCGCGGGTTCTGGAGACGCTTGTAAACGCGCTGCACCGCCTTCACGCCGCCGGGGACATTCCGGCGGACCCCTTCAGCATGAAGGAGGCCTATTTTCGAAAAACCATGAACCGGCTGGACAAAATCCGAAACCTGGTCCCCTTTGCCGGCCGGCGGGAGATCATTATAAACGGAAGACGCTGCCGGAACGTCTATTTTCACCGGGACGCCCTGGAGCAGGCGCTGGAAAAGCTGTCCTGCGATCGCTTCCCCTTGATCCACGGCGACTGCACATTTTCCAACCTGATGCTGCGGGACGACGGCTCCCCGGTGCTGATTGATCCCCGGGGCTATTTCGGTTTTACGGAGTTCTACGGCGACGTCCGGTACGACTGGGCAAAGCTGTACTATTCCATCGCCGGCAATTACGACCGCTTCAATCTGAAGCAGTTCCGGCTGGAGATCGGCGGGCCCCACGGCTCCGCCGGAACGGCGCTTCCCGAGGGGGAGGTCCGGCTGGACATCGCCTCCAACGGGTGGGAAGGTCTGGAGGATACCTTTTTCTCCCTGACCGGGGCCGACCCGGCGGAAATCCGCCTGCTGCACGGGGTAATCTGGCTGTCCCTGACCACCTACGCCTGGCAGGACTACGATTCCGTCTGCGGGGCCTTTTACAACGGGCTCTACCATCTGGAGGAAGCGCTATGATCCCCTATTTTGAAAAGCAGCTGGATGAGATCCAGCGGTCCGTCCGCTCCCTGGACATAGACAGTTTCCGCCAATGGGTGGAAGACGCTGCGCGCGCCCTTAAAAACGGCCGGAAGGTCGTCGTGTCCGGCTTGGGCAAAAACGTGCCCATCTGCGAAAAATTCGTGGGTTCCATGATCTCCCTGGGACTGGACGCCTATTTCCTGCACACCAACTCGGCGGTGCACGGCGATATGGGCATCGTCAAGGACGGTGATCTGGTCATTCTCCTCTCCAAGAGCGGGGAGACGGCGGAGTCCATCTACCTGGCCCGGCTGCTGCGGGAGAGACGCGCCGTCATGTGGCTTTTGACCTTCACCCGGGAAAGCACGCTGGCCCGGGAGATTCCAAACCGCATCGTGCTGGACCTGGAGCATGAGGGCGACCCATGGAACATCATGCCCAACAACTCCACAACCGTCAACCTGATCGTGTTACAGGGCCTGGCCATGCAGACTGCGGCGAAACTGGGACTGGAGCTGGAGGACTTTAAACGGAACCATCCCGGCGGCAGGATCGGCGAACTGCTGCGCCATTCCGGCGGGGCGCCGGAGGGAGGCATTTGACGGCCATGCACACGGACAGCGGACAGAGTGAGCGGCTGCGCCGCCTGGAGGCGGCGCTGGAGCACTATGACAGGATTTACTTCATTCCCGGCAAGGACCCGGCGGAGCGGGTCCTTGCCGCCGGGCTGGCCCGGCGGGCCGCCGGCGGGCGGGCGGAATCCTCTATTTTAATCTTATCGCCCCTTGCCCCGCCGGACTCCGCCGGCAGGGTCTGGCGGCAGATTTCAGAACAGGACAGCGACGCGCTTTACCGGCTCTACCATCTCTATGAGTTTTCCGACCGCTTTCAAATCCTCACCCGGGACCAGCGTTTCGGAGGGCTCCTGAATCTGATGGACACCGGCGTCCTGCTTTCGGACGAGCTGCTCGCGGCATTGACGGTTTGACATATGGATCAACTGCACTATGAGGAAATGACGTTCAACCTGCGCCGCCTGATTCAGCAGGGGGCGCTGCAAGGCAAAGCCATCTACCTGTTCGGGCACTGCAACGCCACGGAAGAGCTGGCCCGGCTGCTGCTGGAACAGGGCTTTTCGGTAAAAGCCGTGCTGGACAACAACCCCGCGAAACACGGGCGCTTCTGTCTCGGAACAAAGATCCTCCCGCCGGAAACGGTTTTAGGCGGGCCTGGAGAGGAGACGGCGGTTCTGATCGCGGCCCGGGCTTACGCCGCCATGGCGGACCAGCTGCGGCGTCTGGGGTACACGGGAAGCGTCCGGAAACTGGTGGAGTACGACAGCTACGCCGAGTACTCCCTCTCCCCGGAAACCCTTGCGGCCCGGCGGGAGCGGGCGGAGCGGGGCGCGGCGCGGCTGGAGGAACTCAGCCGGAAATACCCGGGGCGCCTGAAAGTCTTCTGCCCCTTCTCCGCCCTTGGCGACGTTTATTACACCATGGCGTATCTGCCTCCGTTTTTGCGGAGCCGGGGCGTGGAGGCCTGCGCCGTCTGCGTAATTGGGCGGGCCTGCCAAGAGGTGGCCAGACTGTTCGGGGCGGATGCGGTGGAGTGCCTTTCTCAAAGGGAGCTGGACGAGATGGTCCAGGCCGCTCTGTATACGGACGCCCCCGGCGTATTCATCGCCCACCAGGACAGGCCCTATGTGGTAAACCTCTCCCAGGCGCTGCGGGTCAAGCGCGTTCCCCTGGAGCTGCTTTACCGCTGCGGGGTCTTTGGGCTTGCGCCGGATACCGCCCCCTGCCGCCCCGCCGCCCTGCGCCCTTACAAAGGGCCCTGCCGGCTGGAGCCGGGGCGCTCCGTCATTCTCTCCCCTTACGCGAAGTCCGTTCCGGAGCTGAAGGCGGACGTCTGGGCGCGGATTGTGGCGCACTTCCAGGCAAAGGGATATTCCTGTTATACCAACGTCGCCGGGGAAGAGCGGCCTCTGCCGGGCACCCGCCCCATCTGCCCGGCCATTTCGGAAATTCAGGCGGCGGCCGAACAGGCGGGCGTCTTTGTCGGCCTGCGCAGCGGCCTTTGCGACGTGATCCAGACGGCCTCCTGCCGGAAAATCGCCTTGTACCCGGAGTATTACTACAGCGGGACCCAATGGAAAGCCATTGACATGTACCGCTTGGAAGGATGGGAAAATATTGTCGTCGGAGAATCAGAACCCGGAGGGGATCTTGGTGCTGTCCACCCTCCCCAAGACATGGATTTTTGACCTGGACGGCACCCTTGTCAAACACAACGGATATAAGACCGGCGGAGAAGACACGCTGCTGGAAGGGGCCAAGGAGTATCTGGACGGCCTTCCGCCGGAGGATACGGTGCTGATTCTGACCTCCCGCCTGGAAAGCGAGCGGGAAAGCACGCTGCGGTTTCTGCGGAAAAACCACATCCGGTTTGACCGCATTTTGTTCGGCATGCCCATGGGCGAGCGCATCGTCGTCAACGACCGAAAGCCCTCCGGGCTGGATATGGCGGTGGCTGTGAATATGAATCGGGACCGGTTTTCACTTCCGAACATCCTGCGAAAAACGTAAGGATTTTCCCCCCTTTCCGCAAAATCACCCTTTAAATGGAGAAGAAAAGAAGCCATGACCACAGACGAAAAAGGGGATAACCGGAAACTTGGGGGAGAGGCGGCCCTCTCATCCCAAGAATCCGCTCCTACATGCAGGGAAATCGGTCCCCAGGAAACCTTAGTCTACCGCCGCCAGATCATGGAGGCCCTCCCACACGCAGAGGGCCGGGAAATCGCCGTCTGGGGCACCCGGGAACGGGGAGGGTTGGTCAAGGACATCCTGAACTCCCTGGGGGCGGAGTGCAAATTTTACATCAGCTCCCGCCCCAGGGCGGAAACCTGCTTCGGACTCCCGCTCTATACGCCGGACCATCTGGATGTCCAAAAGCATTTTGTCATCGTCACACCCATGGACCTTGGGGTCATTTACGATCTTCGGAACAGGGGGTTCCGCTGGGAAGGCCGGGACTTCATCCGCCTTTCGTATATCTGGCACGACGACCTCATCTACAGCGGCTGTCCCGTGGGAAGAGGCTCCTATGGATATGAAAACCTGGCGGACTCCGACCTTGGTTCCATGGTCCGGAAAATCGGGAGGTTCTGTTCCATCAACGGCTCCGCCAGGGTTTTCGTCTACCCGTATCACCACAATATGGACTGGGTCACCACCTTTCCCATGCTGGGCCATCTGGAGCTGACGCCCCTCGGCGAACCGACCTGGGCGGCGTTTAAGCGCGCCCAGGCGGAGCTGCCCGATGTGGAAGAGGTCCGTCAGGGCGAGCTGGTTGAGATCGGGAACGACGTGTGGATTGGGGCAAACGCGGTGATTCTGCCCGGCGTCAAGATTGGGGACGGCGCGGTGATCGGCGCGGGCGCGGTGGTGACAAAGGACGTCCCTCCCTACGCGGTGGCAGGGGGCGTTCCCGCCTCCGTCCGCAAGTACCGGTTCCGAAAGGAGCTCGTCAGCTCGTTCCTGCGCATCCGGTGGTGGGACTGGCCGCTGGAAAAAATCGCGGAACATTTCCGCCTGTTTTACGACCCGGAACTGTTTTGCCGCACCTTTGACCCATCCTTCCGGAAGTGACGGCCCCGCCTGTTTCCGGGGGCCGCGGCCAGTCCGGCGGCGCCGGCCCGAACGCCTCCGCAGAATCAGGCCGTCCAAAAACGCGGAAACCGGATTTGCCGGGAGGAAGGGTCCCCCGCGCTATTTACCGCAAGCCGCCTGCCGAAAAGACGTTTCGACAATCTGAGGCCGCCGGGCCCCTGTGGGGGCCCGGCGGCCTTGCGCTGTCAAACGGCCATCCCGGCCCCGATCTCCATCCCGGCGCACGAAACGGATGCGCTCAGCATCCCAAAGCGTCCGTGATGAAATCCCGGAAGTGGATCAGGGAAAGCCCCTCCCGGTTGCAGCGCTTCGCCAGTTTGGCGGTGAAGGCCCGGTTTGTGGAAATGTCTCTCACATAGGCCCCGCACTGGCGCCTGTGGGGAACGCGCCGGACGGCCATAATTCCGAAGGAGCGGTATACGCCAAGCTCCGGGGTATACAGCCGCTCTTCAATAAGGATATACTGCGTTTTCCAAATGTATAGCATGGTCTGGCTCCATATAGACAATTCTGGCGCGCCGGTAGCGCTGCCAGTCCAGTTTCTGTCCGCACCGGCTGCAAAAAGCCATGCATTCCCTTTCCATTGTGCTTGCGCATCTTGGACAGACGGGGTAGGCCGGCGCGCCGTTGCAGCGCGGAAAGACGTGAATCTCCGCCACAGCCATGGGCAGCCTGTACAGCAGCGCCTCCCAAAGCGGAAAACTCACGCGCTGCCGCAAAGAGCGGTTCTCCCGTTTCATTCCCGCTCCTTCCGCACGGTCAGCAATTCGTCCATGGGCATGGAAAACAATTTGCTGAGCTTATACAGCAGGGACGACGAGACGTTGACATCCTTGGAACATAAGTTTCTCACATGCCGGTCGCTGATATCAAGCTGTTCCGCCAGCGTTTCCTGGTTGAGCTCCCGCTCTTTCATCTCCTTGCAAAGCCTTTCATGATCCAATAACGCGGCCATACGCTTTCCCTCCTTATGAGTATCATAGGAGACGAAGGACGCGATTACCAGGAAACAGAGTTCCAACTGCGGCGAAAAATGGAAAATCTTGTCGAAAAAAAGGCGAGCCTGTTCTCACAGGCTCGCGGGAAGTGCGGTGCATATGGAATCGTGGGAAAGGACGCCTCCGCCGGGACCTGCTTGCCTGTCTTTAGGATGGGGAAAACTCAAAACAGCTGAAAGCGGAAAAGAAAGCACTTAGGAAGGAGCTGTGACGGTATTGGTGATGTACGTCTTGGAATCGGAGCCGCCGTCCCGCTCGGCGTACATGGTCAGTATGGCGTAGTAGGAAGTGCCGGGCACACCGTAATAATCGTAGTGGCCAATGTGAACCTGCGTATCATCACAAAGCAATCCATTTCCTACAGTTCCTCGAACCGTGGCGGCACGGGTTCCATTTGATTTGTATATGATGAGTTCTGACACACCAACATAGTCGGAGTGCTCAGTTGCCAAAACGGTGAATTCAACGCGTACATTGCCCGCAGTTGAGCCTTTGTACATAGAAGCTCCATAGCTATTTAGGTAAAGGCTTGCGCGTGGAGACAGTTCTATCGCAGACGCCGCTTGGCACAAAAGCGCGACCAGGAAAATAAGGCTGGCAAAACTAAGAACGATTCTTTTTGCGCGGCACATAGAAATCACTCTCCAATAGAATCAATTATCTGTTTCAACATGTCTGATGAGAGTTTTCCATTAATAATGACCACGGTTTGCTCGCTTAAATAAACAGCGTAGCTTTCAGACAAATTCGACACAATATAAAACAATCTGCCGTTACTAGGGTACTCTTCCACGTTTAACGCATCTTTTTCAAACGTGTACCCGGGAATACGGTCATCACTGTAATACTGTTGAACTGTAATAGAAAAAGTCTTCTGGTCATATACAAATTCACATAAGACAACCAGATTCTCTGAATCTTCTGCTATCTTGATGTCCCTTGCCAGTACCGTTCCCGGCGGATACCAGGCCGGGGCCGGAATCGTGACGCCGCAGCCGTCAAACGCGCCCTGCACCGCTTGGCGGAGGTTTTCCACCTCCGGCGCGGCGGCATCCGTTCCCGTGACGAAATGAAACGTCTCGTCCGTCCACCGCGCCAGCGCGCCGAACACGTCCATGCCCATTGCCTGCGCGGCAACCATGCTGGACAGGACCACGGCCACGACGGCGGCAAAGGGCAGCAGCCGCTTGACCAGCCGCCTTTGTTTTCGCTCCGAAAGCCCGTCCTGTTTTTGCCCGAAAGCCGTCAAATTGGAATCTCTCATCGGATAAAGCGAACGGCCCGCGCCGTCCGGGGTGTTAAAGTACTTCTGGAAGTCCTCCCACGCCTGACCAACGTCTACGGAAGGCCCAGAGGGGTTATTCCGTTCTCTCTTTTCAATCACCTCCAAAATGCGGAAGGTCTGTTCCTCGTCCCCGTCTTCCATGGATTCCAGGCCGGTCCGAAGCAGCTCACGCAGCTGCTCCGTGCTCAATTGTTCCAGAAATCCGCATGCTTGCGTTTTGCCATCCATTGGCATCCCTGCACCTCCTTATATAGATATGACCGCAGCAGGCAAAAGCTGACATAAAAAAACAAAAAATTTTTTCAAGGGTCCCGACGGAGCTCCGGCGGGCCGCCGCCTAAATCAAAAACCGGCACGCCAAAGGAGACGGTCCGGCCCAATCCGCGGGGTTCATGTTCAACGTTCCGGCAGGGCGTTCTCCAGTTTCGCCCGGGCGCGCTCCAGGCGTTTCTGGCTGGTCCAGACGGTGATGTCCAGCTTCCTGGCAATTTCGCCATGGGTGTTTCCCTGGAAGAACTGTGAAAACACAGCCCACTCCTTTTCGCTGAGAGTCTCCCGGGCGAACTCCAACACCCCGGAGAAGCTGACCAGACCGGAAGGGCCCGGAATTTTGGCAAGAAGTCCTTCCTCCAGGGAAACCAGCCACTTGATATTTCGGTTCCACTGCCGCCAATACTCGTGGATTTTATTCTTCATCACTTCCATCAAAAAGCCCTTTGGGTTTGGGTGCTCTATGAGCTCGTCGATCTTCTGCGCCGCGGTGAAAAAGGTGTCCTGCGTAATCTCTTCCGCCGCGGCCCGGTCCTTGAGAGCCGAAACGGCGTAATCATACAGCCATGCAAAGTTCGCGTCGTACAGGGTGTGAAGAAATGCGGCTTGCTCTGGAAGCATGGTCAATCCCCCCTTCGCTGTTTTGTCTTTATATTTGTAAGAGCCTGTTTATCATCCGGCGGGATGCCGGGTTGATACTGATTTTTCTACTGAGCAAGGCGATTTGACGCGGAAATCTTGACGGACCTCAAGTCAAATCCGCACACTTCCAGCGGAAAGAGATACTCCAAGACGGCGTTCCGCCGGATTTGAAACAAGCTCCAGAAGGGCCAAGGGGAAACGGCGCCGCGGACAGCGCCCGCCGGCCGGACGCGCCGCGGCTGAAACGCGCCCAAAAGTTGCGTTCATGATATCATACATTCGGCGAAACCGCAACATCTTTATAGAATCAGGAGTGTCCCGTTCCGCATTTTATAACAGGGCCATCGTGTAGGGGCCGCCGCCCCCGGCGGCCCGCCGGTGCAAGGATTGGGCCGCCCAAGGGGGCGGCCTCTACGGGATCAAATCTCCCCATTGGACACGCCCATAAAATCAAGAAAAAAACGCCGCTTACGCGGCTGTGCGGACGGTAAAGGACCGGAGACGGAAAACGCATTTCCAGACATCACCAAGTCCCCGCTGGCATAAGCCGTGGAAAACGGCGGATACTAGCTTTTGCCAGAGTGACATAACAACCATCACTTTTCAAAGGAGTTTTTCGATATGAAAGCAACTGGAATCGTGCGGCGGATCGACGACCTTGGCCGGGTGGTCATCCCCAAGGAAATCCGCCGCACCATGCGCATCCGGGAGGGCGATCCCCTGGAGATCTACACCAGCCGGGACGGTGAGGTCATTTTCAAAAAGTACTCTTTGCTTGGCGGCGTGGAGGATTTCGCCGGGCAGCTCTGTGAAACCATGAGCCGTTCCACCGGCTGCATCTGCGCCGTGACGGACCGGGACACGGTGATCTCCGTAGCCGGAGGCGGCAAGCGGGAGCTGCTGGGCAAACGCATTACCCCGGAGCTGGAGCAGATCATGGAGAGCCGCCGGATCTATCAGTACAGCGGCGACGGAAACCCCATCCCTGTCTGCGACGGCACCGAAAAGCTGGTTACCAACGTGGCGGCCCCCATCCTCTCCGAAGGGGACCTGTTGGGCATGGTCCTCTTTGTGGGCTCCACCCCCGGCGCAGCCACCGGCGACGCGGAGTACAAGCTGGCCCAGACCATCGCGGCCTTTTTGGGACGGCATATGGAGGCGTAAGTCCCCATTCTCAGGAAAGCGGCCCCATCCGGGGCCGGGCCCCAGGCTGTCAAAAATACATTTTTGACAGCCTGGGCAAGCCGTTTCCCATGCTCCCGGGCGGTCATATGGCAGGGGCGTTGTCCCCCGGCAGAAGACATCCTACAACGATCACAGAAATATGACCTCATATTGCCGGACATTTTGTCATATCCTCCATTGACAGCCGCCCCGCCCCGGGTGTAAACTTCAACACAACAAAGCAATAAGGCAAACGGCGTTGATGGAGAAAAGTACCGGCGGGCGTTCCGCTCCAGTGAGCGGGGGACAGTGAAAACCCCGCGCAAAGAACCCCCGGGAAGAACACTCCGTAGCCCCAAGCTGAACCCGGGGAGGTCCCCGGCAGTAAGCGCGGCGAGTTGTGATCGTTACCTCACACAGGCTTGTTGGAGCCTTGAAGGTGACCGCCCCCGGTCAGACGGGGAGGTAAGTCAGGTGGCACCGCGGATAGCAGCTATTCGTCCTGAGTTTTCAGGAGATAGCTGCGTTTTTGTTTTTCCGGATGGGAAAGACGACTTTGATTCGGAGGTGCTTTTATGTGTTCGATTATGGGGTTTGAGAAAAAGGAACTCACCCGGGAGGAGCTTCAGCCCTTCTTTGACCGTACGATCTCCCGGGGGCCCGATCTGTCCCGGGTCGTGGAAACTCCCACCGGCTGGCTCTGTTTCCACCGGCTGGCCATCATGGGCCTGACGCCGGAGGGCATGCAGCCTTTCCAGTTGGGCGGAGACTACCTGGTGTGCAACGGCGAAATCTACGGCTTCCGCCCCCTGAAGCGCCAGCTTCAGGAAAAGGGCTACACGTTTAAAAGCGGCAGCGACTGCGAGATATTGCTCCCCCTCTACCGGGAGTACGGCCTGGAGATGTTCGCCCGGCTGGACGCGGAGTTCGCCCTCATCCTTTACGACGCGAAGACCGATTCCCTTATCGCCGCCCGGGACCCCATCGGCATCCGGCCCCTGTTCTACGGGTACGACCGCTCCGGCGGCATCATCTTCGCCAGCGAAGCCAAAAACCTGGTGGGCCTGTGCAAGGAAGTCCGCCCCTTCCCGCCGGGGCACTACTACGCCGGAGGAACATTCACCCGCTATGCCGATTTGACCACCGTAGACCACGATTGCTCCGACGATTTGGAAACCGCCTGCAAGAACATCCGCGACAAGCTCATCGCCGGAGTCGACAAGCGGCTGGACGCCGACGCGCCTTTGGGCTTTCTCCTCTCCGGCGGGCTGGACTCCAGTCTGGTCTGCGCCATCAGCTCCATCGTGCTGGGAAAGAACATCCGGACCTTCGCGATTGGCATGGACAAGGACGCCATCGACCTCAAGTACGCCCGGGAAGCGGCGGACTACATCGGGGCGGACCACACGGAGGTCTTCATGACCCGGGAGGAAGTCCTGGACACTCTGGACAGCCTCATCGCACTGCTCGGCACCTGGGACATCACCACCGTCCGGGCCAGCATGGGAATGTATCTTTGCTGCAAGGCCATCCATGAGCGAACGGATATCCGGGTGCTGCTGACCGGGGAGATCTCCGACGAGCTCTTCGGCTATAAATACACGGACTTCGCCCCCAGCGGCGAGGCGTTCCAGCAGGAGGCCAAAAAACGGGTGGACGAATTGTACATGTACGACGTGCTCCGGGCGGACCGCTGCATCTCCGTCAACTCCCTGGAGGCCCGGGTCCCCTTCGGCGACCTGGATTTCGTGAAGTATGTCATGTCCCTGAACCCCGAGATGAAGCGGAATACTTACAACATGGGAAAGTACCTGCTCCGCCACGCCTTCGAGAAGGACCGCCTCCTGCCGGACGGCATTCTCTGGCGGCAGAAGGCCGCCTTCTCCGACGCCGTTGGCCACTCCATGGTGGACGACTTGAAAGCTTACGCCCAGAAGAAATACTCGGATGGGGAATTTGAAACCCTGCGGCACAAGTACGATTACCACTGTCCCCCCTTTACCAAGGAGAGCCTGCTGTACCGGGAGATTTTCGAGCGGCACTACCCCGGCCAGGCGGCCATGATTCCGGATTTCTGGATGCCCAACAAGTCTTGGGAGGGCTGCGACGTGGATGATCCCTCCGCCCGGGTGCTGGCCAACTATGGGGCCAGCGGACAATGAACGGCTCTTTCAAGGAACACCCCCTTCCCAGGCCGGAAGTTTAGAAGTATTACCAATTGAGTTTACACCGTTTTATGTTACTATAAAAGGCAGAAAATGAGGAGGAAACGATTATGAGTACCACCTTACAGCTCCCCGAACTCTTCGGAAGTCGGGTCTTCAACGAGGAAACCATGAAGGACCGTCTCTCCCCCGCCTCCTACGGCGCGTGGAAAAAGTGCGTCACTGAGGGCACGGCCCTGGACATCTCCACCGCCAACGAAATCGCCGAGGCCATGAAGCAGTGGGCCGTGGAGCGGGGCGCCACCCACTTCACTCACTGGTTCCAGCCCATGACCGGCGTCACCGCCGAAAAGCACGACAGCTTCATCAGCCCCGTCGGCGGCGGCCGGATCATGATGGAGTTCTCCGGCAAGGAGCTGGTCCGGGGCGAGCCGGACGCCTCCTCCTTCCCCTCCGGCGGCCTCCGGGCCACCTTTGAGGCCCGGGGCTATACCGCCTGGGACCCCACGTCCTTCGCCTTTTTGAAGGAGGGCTCCCTCTGCATCCCCACCATCTTCTGTTCTTACTCCGGGCAGGCCCTGGACAAGAAAATGCCCCTCCTCCGGTCCATTGAGGAGGTCAGCCGCCAGGCCATCCGCATTCTCCGCCTCTTCGGCGACACCGAAAGCCGGAAGGTAATGGCCCAGGTAGGCCCCGAGCAGGAGTACTTCCTCATCGACAAGGAGCTCTACAACCGGCGCAAGGACCTGCGCATGACGGGCCGGACCTTATTTGGCGCCAAGCCCCCCCGGGGCCAGGAGCTGGACGACCACTACTTCGGCGCCATCAAGCCCCGGGTGGCCGCCTATATGGAGGACCTGGATGAAACCCTCTGGGCCCTGGGCGTGCCCTCCAAGACCAAGCACAATGAGGTGGCCCCCTCTCAGCACGAAATGGCCCCCATCTACACCGACGCCAACACCGCCTGCGACCAGAACCAGCTGGTGATGGAGGTGATGAAAAAGGTGGCGGACCGCCACGGCCTGGTGTGCCTGCTCCATGAGAAGCCCTTCGCCGGGGTAAACGGTTCCGGCAAGCACGACAACTGGTCCCTCTCCACCGACACGGGAAAGAACCTCTTCCGCCCCGGCTCCACACCCAGCCAGAACGCCCGCTTCCTCCTCTTCCTGGCGGCCTTCGTCAAGGGCGTGGACGACTATCAGGACTTCCTCCGCACCACCGTGGCCACCGCCGGCAACGACCACCGCCTGGGCGCTCAGGAGGCCCCCCCCGCCGTCCTCTCCATCTTCCTGGGGGACGAGCTGAACGCCGTGGTGGAGTCTATCATCCAGGGCACCGAGTACACGGACGCCAGCAAGAAGACCCTGGAGATCGGCGTGGACGTGCTGCCCGCCATCCGGCAGGACACCACGGACCGCAACCGCACCTCTCCCATGGCCTTCACCGGCAACAAGTTCGAATTCCGGATGCTGGGCTCCTCCCAGTCTATCTCCGGGCCCAACATCGCCCTGAACACCATCATGGCCGAGGAGCTCAAGCAGTTCGCCGACGAGCTGGAGTCCTCCGCCGACTTCCAGTCCGACCTACAGAACCTGATCCGCCGGGTCTTTACGGAACATCAGCGGATTATCTTCAACGGAAACGGCTACGACGGCAATTGGATCGCCGAAGCGGAGCGCCGCGGGCTCAGCAATCTCAAATCCACCGCCGACGCCCTGCCCGCCTATATCCAGCAGAAGAACATCGACCTCTTTGTCAAGCACGGCATTTACACAGAGGCGGAAGTCCGGGCCCGGTACGAGATCCACGTGGAGAACTACCGGACGGTCCTCTCCATTGAGGCCAGCACCATGATCGACATGATCCGCCACGAGATTCTCCCCGCCGTTTCCGGCTGCGCCGCGGAGCTCTGCGTCCGGGCCGCAGGGAAACAGGGCGTAGGGGCCTCCTGCCGCTATGAAACCGCCACGGCCCAGAGGCTCTCTGCCCTGACGGACACGCTGATGGACGGCTGCGTCAAGCTGGAGGCCGACCTGGCCGCCATTCCCTCCGGCCCGGAGGAGGCTATGCGCTACTGCCACGACGTGCTGATCCCCGACATGACCGCCGCCCGGGAAACCGCCGACACCCTGGAAACCCTCACTGACGCGAAGGCTTGGCCCTTCCCGGTATATTCGGAGCTGCTGTTCTCCGTGTGAAGTCCACCTTTTGATGAGAGCCAAATCGCCCGGCGGTTTTCCCGCCGGGCGATTCGGTTTTCATGTCTTTGATGAATCTCCGCCTTTGTTCCACCGGCGTCCCCCCCCATAGGGCTGGCGGCGGCGCTTGTTTTCGCCGGCGGGACGCTCTTCTTTCTGACCCTCCGGCCGGGACTGCTGCTTGGGCGGGCGGGAAGCCTGGCCGCCCTGCTTTTTGGGCATCTGCTGGGCGGAGGCCGGCTGGCCGTCAAACCGGGGGCCCTTCCGGCCCCGGCCGCCACGGTGGCGGTGACGGGGCTTTCCGTCTCCCTCCACGCCCATCTTCTCCCGGCGGGGAGCCTCCGCCAGGTGGTCGTCGGTATAATAGGAGGTGGAGAACACCGGCTGGAGCAGCTCCTCTTCCTCCCGTTCCTCTACAAACCGGGCGGTACGCTCCGGAATTTCGATGCCCTCCCGGCTCCCCTTGCCGTTGCGCAGGACCTTGATCTCACAGGCATGGTAGGTCTTCAGGCTCTCCGGTGCGCTGTCCAGGCTGACCTTTACCCGCTCCCGCAGCAGCTCCACGCCCTTCACATTGCCCGGCCCGTCAGGGGTTTGGACAAAGGATTCCACCTTGGGCATCCGTTTGGCGGCGTCTTCATAGGCGTTTTGCTCATACTTGAGGCAGCACATCAGCCGCCCGCAGGTGCCGGAAATCTTGGTGGGGTTCAGGCTGAGGTTCTGGGTCTTGGCCATCTTGATGGAAACGGGCAGAAATCCATCTAAAAACTGGGCGCAGCAGAAAGGACGGCCGCAGATCCCCAGGCCGCCGATCATCTTCGCCTCATCCCGGACGCCAATCTGCCGGAGCTCAATCCGCGCCCGGAAGACGGAAGCCAGGTCCCGGACCAGTTCCCGGAAGTCCACCCGGCCGTCAGCGGTGAAATAGAACACAATTTTATTGCTGTCAAAGCCCACCGAGACATTGACCAGCTTCATCTCCAGGCCGTGTTCCGCAATCTTGCCCTCACAGATGTCGAAAGCCTCCCGCTCCCGCTTCCGGTTGTACTCCACCACCCGAAAGTCGTTCTCCGTGGCCCGGCGGACAATGGCGCTGAGGGGTTTGACGATCAGCTCGTCCGCCACTTCGTGGTTCCCCTGGGTGCAGGTGGCAAACTCCAGGCCCTGGGCGGTCTGGACAATGACGTTCTCTCCCATGCGGACCTGAATGCCCCTGGGATCAAAGAAATAAGTTTTGCTGCCGCCCCGAAAGCGGACGCTGATGACTTCAGTCAAAATATCTCCTCCAATTCAGCGGCCAGAGCGCCCAGCACATGGCCGGGACCCACGTTATAGCCGCACTCTCTCCGGTATGTTTTCATGAGCTCTATTGTGCGCATGATCTGCGCCTTTGTCAGTCGTTTCCCAAGCTCCTCCGCCAATACCCGGTCCCCGGCCTCCGCCTCTCCCCCGTAGAGGAGGAGCAGCGCCTGGGAAAGCAGGGCTTCGCTTCGCTCCAGGAGGGCGCTCAGGTCCTCCCGGCTCAATTTCTTTTTTTCCAGCCGGACCGCCAACTCGGCGGCGCTCCCCCGCTTTCGTTTCAAAAGGCAGCGGCATAGGGCTTCGGCGTCTTCGCTCTCCTCCCGGCCGGGAATGCCGCCGGCGTGAAGCTTTAACTCCACACACCGGGACCGCAGGGTCTGGAGCACCGCCGCCGGATTCTCCGCGCAGAAGAGGAAAGCGGCATAGGGCGGCCCCTCCTCCACCAGCTTCAAAAGGACGTTCTGGTCCTGCTCCGTCAACAGGGCGCAGTCCGGAAAAATATAGACCTTCCGGGCTCCCTCATTGGGGCGGATATAGGCGTCCCGCCGGACCTCCCGGACAGTTTCCACGGAAACAAACTTGTGGGCCTCGTCCCGGACGGTAATCACATCCGGGTGAATGTCCTCCCGGACCTTCCGGCAGGCGGGGCACACGCCGCAGGGGCGGTCCTTTTCCGGTCCCACGCACTGAAAGGCGGCGGCGGCAAAACGGGCGGCGGCGAACCGGTCCCCCGGGCCGGTGAAGAGCTGGGCATGGGAAAGGGTTCCCCGGGCCGCGGCGGAGCGGAGGCGGGAGAGAACCGGGTCCTCCCTGGGGGCTGCTGGGGCCATGGCGGCACTCCTTTCTCCCCCGGCGGGCGGGGTCCTGCTTGAATACAGTGTGATTATATCACAGAATCCGTGAAAAGAAAAGCGGGGTTTTTCGTTCCAATTTTCACCGGGGCAGACAATCGCGCTTCCGGCTGTTTTTGACAGCGTACCGCCATCTCAAAGAGCCGATCCCTGTGAAGGCAGCCAAGTGCAGCGCAACGTTAGGCAGGGTGAAATTATAGGCGTTGGACGCCTCTCCAAATTCCAGGAGATACCGGCAGCCCAGCCCTAAGCAGCTCAGCGCCGCCGTCAGCAGCGCGATCTGCCAGAGCCGCTTTTGGGGGAATTGCCCCGCCAGAAGACCGCCGGAAAAGAGGGCGGTCCCGGCACCGAGAAATACATACTCCGCCGTAATGAAAAGCGGCCACTCCTTGTTCAGGTTGTATATGGGGAACCCGAAGCAGTTAAAGAATAGGATCATCCCAAAGACCAAACCACCGGTAACCGCCTTATGGGATGGTACAAACTGCCGTATTTTTTCCATAGAGCGCTCCTTTTAAAAATCCGGCTTGGTTTCCTCACTCCACCGGCCAGAGGATGTCCCTGGCCACCGGCGTGTAGAAGAGGCGCTCCACCTCTCTGCGCTCCCGGGTCTGGCCCAAAATCCACATCAGCTTGGCCGCCACGGCCTCGGTGGTCATGTCGTAGGCCTCCAGCACCCCCAGCTTGTTTTTCAGGGCATGGCCCACGTGGTAGACCCCCACGTCGCTGCCCTCATTCTCCACTTGGGTGGTAATGACCACGGTCTTCCCCGCCGCCAGGGCCTCATCCACACAGTGGTAAAACCCCCCGGACTCCGGCAGGCCCCCCACGCCGAAGCTTTCGATAATCAGCCCGTCGTTCCGCTCCAACAGAAAGTCCGCCGCCCCCCGGTCCATGCCGGGGAGGAGTTTCAGCAGGGCCACCCGGGTATTCAGCGTATCGTAGAACAGGGGATAGGCCCCGCAGTCCGGGCGGATATAGCGCAGGAGCACCCCGTCCCGGAGGATGCCCAGATAGGGGTAGTTGATGCTGGAGAAGGCCTGAAAGCTCTTGGAACGGGTCTTTTTCGCCCGGGTACCGGGGATGACTTTGCCGTCAAAGACGATGGAAACCCCCGGCAGGTCCTCCGCCGCGCAGCGGAAGGCGTCGGTCAGGTTCGTCTTAGAATCCGTGGAGTCAAAGCCGATGGGCCTTTGGGCTCCGGTGAGGACGATGGGCTTGGGACTTCCCTGGATGAGGTAGCTCAATGCCGCCGCCGTATAGGCCATGGTGTCCGTGCCGTGGGTGAGGACAAAGCCGTCGTAGCGGCCATAGTGCTCCCGGAGGCACCGGGCCATTTGCAGCCAATGCTCCGGGCCAATGTTCGTGCTGTCCAAATTCAGCAGCTGTACGCAGTCTACGGCGCAGATCTCCGAGATGCCGGGGACATGGCGGAGGAGCTGCTCCGTGGTCAGCTCCGGGGCAAGTCCCCCCTCCGTCACCTCTGAGGCGATGGTGCCGCCGGTGCCGATGAGAAGGACGCGCTTTTTGTCTTTCGTGTGGGGCATGGAGGGAACCTCCTTGAAATCAGAAATCGGGGCACGTCACCAGATGAACTCGCCGCAGCGGGGGCAGCGGTGGAGGAGTCTGGACACATACATCCGGCACCTCACCCGGTTGTAGCCGCAGCGGGGGCAGTTGAGAAAAAACACCGTCTGAAAACATCCGGCGGCCATCACCAGGACCGCCGCCGCAATCCAGCCCTTTCCGGCTCCTGCCGGCAGGGGCGGGGCCAGGAGGATCACGCCGGTCAAGCAGGCAATCCACATCCGGTATGATTTTCACAGGCTTTTTTATTTATTATACCGCTTTTTCCGCTCTCCCGTCAAGCAGGAAAGGAAGCGCCCCGCCGGGGCGCTTCCTTTTCCATCCTGTATCCTGTTATTTGCTCAAGGTCAGCTTGAAATCCGGTCCCTGGGGTTCCGCCTTCACCTGGTAGCCCAGGGATTGGGCGCAGCGGGTGACGTTTTCCACCGCCACCCGGGCGTCCACCAGAACCTCCAGCCGGGCGGGTTTTTCCTTCTCCAGGACCTTTCGGGTCATCACCACCGGAATGGGACAGGACTGTCCTCTCGCATCGACCATCACGCTTCCTCCTTTCCGGGAAGATGGAGCAGGCTCACCGCCAGCAGGACCGCGAAGCCGATGACGACGGCAGCCATGCCGGCCGTCCCGATGCCGCCCACTTTGTAAACACCGTCCGTCACGCTGTCGGGATTTCCCGCCAGGCCGAAGTTGTGCGCAACCGCCGCACCTGTGACCATGCCCAGCACCGTCACGGCGGCGTCGCCGTTGCCCTCCCCCGCCAAAATCAGCTGCCGCAGGGGACAGCCGCCCAGCAAAATGGACCCCCAGCCCGCCAGGGCCATACCCAGGAAGGACCAGAGGTGCTGGCTGTGGGCCACGGGCTGGGAGAGCATGGAGAGACTGTAATTCCCAAGGAACAGATTTCCCACGGTGACCGTAATCCAGATGGCCAAAAACCCCGCCAGCAGAGTAAAGTCCCGGATCAAAAACGCGTCCCGGATGCCTCCCGCCATGCACAGGCGGCTCCTCTGGGCGATGAAGCCCACCGCCAACCCGGCGGCCAGAGAGATCAGCCAGAAGGCCCGCATGGACCCCGGCCCCTCCTCGGAAAACTTCAGCAGTCCCGGCGCCAGCAACAGCAGCCCCAGCAGCCCCAGCATCACGGCGGGCAGCGCAAGGCCTTCTCCCCGCTTCACCGGATAGGCCCGGCCCAGGGAGAAGCCCTTTTTTAAGAAGACAATCCCCACCAGGATGCCCGCCAGGAACCCCAGCAGGCCCGCCACGGCGGTGAGGTCCCCGCCTCCCAGACGAATCACCATCCGCAGAGGACAGCCTAGAAAGACCAGCGCGCCGGTCATGACGAACAGCCCCAGCACGAAACGGCTGGCGGGGCAGGAGCCCGCCCGGGCCTTGAACTCCCGGAAGGCAAAAGCCGAAATCATGGCTCCCAGAACAATGCCGGGAATCTCCGGGCGGAGGTATTGCACCTTCCCCGCACCGTGGAAGCCCAGAGCTCCCGCAATGTCCCGTTCAAAACAGGCAATGCAAAAACCCATGTTCTTCGGATTTCCGGCGGCGGTCAGGATCAGCGCCGCCACCCCCACCACAATCCCGGCCAACACGATCAGGCCGTAGCGGCGGATCAAGGGATTCTCTTTCATACCATTTCTCCTCTTTCCTATTCTTTCTTTTGGTTCTTGCCGGGTCTTGTTTGAACATTGGCGCGGCTTGGCGGGGAAAGCCCCAATCAGACGGCATCGACAGCAATCCTCTGAAATACCGGCAGCCCTTCGGCGAATACAGGTTCTTATATACCGCCAGGCGAAAAAGCCGTCAGAGTGACAGCATGTGGAAGCCCGCGGCTTCGATGCCGGCTTCCTGAAAGCAGCGTTCCAAGGTTTCCCGCAGCTCCGGCGGGGCGGACCAGGCCAGCCCGCAGTCGGAGGTAACGCTCCTTGGAACAGAGATCAGCCTTCCCTCCAGGCCTTCCCGGCGGCAGAGGCGCTCCGCCGCCATCGCTCCGGCGGTGGTGTAAAAAGACACCACACAGCGCGAACTCCGCTGCCGCAACGCAACCCCCCCTTTCGTTATTCTTTTTTTAGAATAACACATTTCAATTTTATCCGCAAGCCCTCTTTCAAAAAAGGTTGACCTATTTTTCAATTTTTGCATTTCCGCCAAATTCACTCCTGCTTTTCCGGCAAAACGGCCATTGCCGTTGCCTCCTCAGCGGCCCGCGCCGTATAATCTTTGGTCCTTTGGGAATCCTTCTCCAGGGAAGCAATGCCAATTGTTTCAGCCCTTTTGGAAAAGGAATGCTTTATTATCAAAAATTCACAACGGCCTTTTCAAATTGTTGTTTGAAATGATGATTGCCAAAAACTTCACGTTGTGGTAGTATGCTCATTGGAAAAGACCCAAACAAATCGTTTGCGCAATCGTTTATACAGCATTCCGGTACGATTTGTACCCAAATATCGAAAGGAGTTCCTGTACTATGAAAGCGAAAATCGGCATCAATGGTTTTGGCCGCATCGGCCGCATCGTGTTCCGCGCCGCCCTGAAGCGCGACGACGTCGAAGTCGTCGGTCTGAACGACCCCTTCATGAACCCCGAGTATATGGCCTACATGCTGAAGTACGACAGCGTGCACGGCAAGTTCCCCGGCGAGGTTTCCTACACCGCCGACGCCTTGGTGGTGGACGGCAAGGAGTTTAAGGTCTTCACCGCCAAGGAAGTCAGCGATATTCCCTGGGCCAGCGTCGGCGCCGAGTATATCTGCGAGTGCACCGGCCAGCACCTGGAGAAGAGCAAGTGCGAGGGCCACATCAAGGCCGGCGCCAAGCACGTCATCATGGGCGCCCCCTCCAAGGACGATACCCCGATGTTCGTCATGGGCGTGAACAACCAGAAGTACACCTCCGATATGACCTACGTCTCCAACGCCTCCTGCACCACCAACTGCTTGGCCCCCATCGCCAAGGTTCTCAATGAGAAGTTCGGCATTGTCGAGGGTCTGATGACCACCGTGCACTCCGTCACCCCCACTCAGAAGCTGCTGGACGGCGCTTCCATGAAGGACTGGCGCGGCGGCCGCGCGGCCACCGGCAACATCATCCCCTCCTCCACCGGCGCGGCCAAGGCCGTGGGCAAGGTCATCCCCGAGCTGAACGGCAAGCTGACCGGCATCTCCATGCGCGTCCCCACCCTGGACGTGTCCGTGGTGGACCTGACCGCCAAGCTGGCGAAGCCCGCTTCCTATGAGGACATCTGCAAGGCCATGAAGGAGGCCAGCGAGGGCGAGCTGAAGGGAATCCTGGGCTATACCGACGAAGATGTGGTTTCCAGCGACTTCCTGGGCTGCCCCCTCACCTCCATCTTTGACAAGAAGGCCGGCCTCTCCCTGACCGACACCTTCGTGAAGGTTGTGTCCTGGTACGACAACGAAACCGGCTACGCCAACAAGATGGTGGAGCTGATCGCCTATATGTTCTCCGTGGACAACAAGTAATCTCCTTTTTTGCAGGCGCTTTCGGTCCCCGCCGCTTTGAAAGCGGCGGGGACTTTTTTCAGTTAGAAAAATTTTTTGTTGCCATTTGGGAAAGAATATAGTAGAATAACAAAAGCAGTCCTCCGCAGGCAGCTGCGGAGCCGGTCTCGCGCAATGAAGCTCTGCGAACCATGTCAGGCGGGGAACCGAGCAGCATTAAGCGGAATGTTTCATGTGCCGCGAGGCAACCGGCTCCGCAGCTGCGTACGGAGGATGCGTCTGCTTTCGGCAGGCGGCGCAAATTTTCAGACCTTCCCCGGTCTGAAACCCTATGATTGAAACGGTGCAGGGAACCCCTCCCGGGTTATCTCCGCGCCAAGAGCCGCCGCCAGCGGCGGCTGCGCTCCGAAACGTGCCTGCGGGCGCAGCCCGCAGACCCTCTTTCTTTCCGCCGCAGGGGATTTCTCTACGGATCTAACCTTGTTTGAACATTGGCGGAACGCCCAGCGGCGAGAGATTTTTCAGGAGGTGAGACGGTGTACCAAGCCCTCTACCGCAAGTGGCGGCCCAAAACCTTCGCCGATGTCATCGGCCAGGAGCACATTACCGAAACCCTCCGCCGCCAGGTGGCGGAGGGCCGCACCTCCCACGCCTACCTCTTTACCGGAACCCGTGGTACCGGAAAGACCACCTGCGCCAAAATTTTGGCCAAGGCCGTAAACTGTGAAGCTCCGAAGGACGGGGACCCATGCGGAAGGTGCCCGGCCTGTGCGGGTATCGACAGCGGCAGCTTTCTGGACGTGCTGGAACTGGACGCCGCCTCCAACAACGGCGTGGACCAGGTCCGCTCACTCCGGGACGAGGCGGTCTACTCCCCCGCCAACGTGCGCAAGCGGGTCTACATCGTGGACGAGGTCCACATGCTCTCTACCGCCGCATTCAACGCCCTGCTGAAAATCCTGGAGGAGCCGCCGGAGCACCTGATGTTCATTCTGGCTACCACGGAGCTTCACAAGGTCCCGGCCACCATTCTCTCCCGCTGCCAGCGGTTCTCCTTCCGGCGCATCCGGCCGGAAAACGTGGCAAAACGGCTGAACTATGTGGCAAAACAGGAGGCCATTGACCTCCTGTCCGACGGGGCGGAGCTTTTAAGCCGTCTGGCGGACGGGGCCCTGCGGGACGGGCTGAGCCTGCTGGACCAGTGCGCCGCCGCCGGGGGGACCATTGATTCCGCCGCTGTGCTGGACGTGCTGGGGCTGGCGGGAAATCTCCAGACGGCCCGGATGATGGAACTGATTTTAAACCGGGATGCCCAGGGGGCTCTTCTCCTGCTGGACGAGCTGTACAAGGGCGGCAAGGACATGGGAGCGGTGCTGTCGGAGCTATCGGCCCTTACCCGGGACCTGCTGCTGCAAAAGACCGCCCCTAAGGGCGGCGCGGCTCTGCTCTCCGGCGGCTTTGACGCCGCCGCGCTGGACCGTCTGGGAAAGGGTGTGCCCGCAAACCGCTTCCTGCACCTGGCCTCCACCCTGCAAAGGACCGCGGCGGAGCTCTACGCCAGCGTGAACCGCCGCCTGGATACGGAGCTTTGTCTTCTCCGCTTGTGCGACGAGAGCCTCTCCGGGGACCTGACGGCCCTGGAAGCCCGGATCACCCGCCTGGAGGACAACCAGACCGCCCGGGCGGAGCTGGCCCGGCGGCCCGCCGCTGCGCCGGCCATGGAACCGGCCCCGCCGCCGCAAGAGAAGCCCCCCGCCCCGCGGATGTCCCCGGACCCGCCCCCCTGGGACGGCCCCCCCCTGCCGGAGGAGCCGCCCATGATGGACGAGCCGGGACAGCGGGTCTACGACCTACCGGAGGAGGTTACGCCGCCGGAAGCTCCGAAGGCGGCCCCGGCCCCTGAAAAGGCCCCCGTGAAAGCGGTGGGCAGCGGCTGGTGGCGGACCCTGGCGGAGAACTGCAAGGGCCGCCTGTCCCCCATGTACCGGCCCTTCCTGGGTATGTGCTCCGGCTTTCTGGAGGGGGACCTGCTGACGGTCTGCGCCCCGGACGGCCTGACCCTGGGCCGTCTGGACAACGACCGGGTCCGGGAAACCATCATCCAGGAGGCGGAGGCCCTTGCGGGCAGTCCGGTGCGGCTGGCGTTCCGCACCGGAGAACCTCCCAAATCCTCTCCGGAGGAAAATCTGAAAAATCTGGTGGCCTTTGGCCGGCAGTTTGACAACATTGAAATTAAGTAAGCAAAGGAGACGATCACTATGGGTTACAGCGCCCGCCGCGGCTTCAGCAGCGGCAATATGAAGGCCACCGGCGCCCAGCGCCAGGCCGCGGTTCAGCAGCAGATTGCCCAGATGCAGGAGGCTATGAACGCCGCCCAGACGGAGGTGGAAAACCGCTCCTTCACCGCCAGCGTGGGCGGCGGCGCGGTGGAGGCCGTGGCCAGCGGCAAGAAGGAACTGACGGCTCTTACCATCAAGCCGGAGGCCGTGGACCCGGAGGACGTGGAGATGCTTCAGGACCTGGTGGTTTCCGCCGTCAACGAGGCCCTGCGCCAGGCCGGGGACGCCATGGACAAGGCCATGGACAGCATCACCGGCGGACTGAATCTGGGAGGCTTGGGACTATGAAGCGAAGGGCGGGGCCGTGACGGTCCCGTCCTTTTTCTAAGGAGGTTTTATGAAACAAGTGAAACGCCTTTGGACCGCCCTGCTGGCTCTGATCCTGCTCACCGGCTGCGGAGCCCGACGGACGGAACCCCTTCCCTATCCGGAGCCCGCCGCCGCGGAACCGGGGAAGGCGATTGCCTACGCTCCCCTGGACGACCGGCCCGACAATGTAGAGCGGGTGGTCTATCTGGCGGAGTCCCTGGGCTATTCCCTGGCCATGCCCGAAAAGGTCCTGTACCGGACGGCCCTGGATCACCAGCCGAAAAACTTTGACAGCATCCAGCGGGGAGAGCCCTGGTCCCTGTTCACCTGGGTGCTGGAGCAGGAGGCGGCGGGCTGCGACCGCTACATCCTCTCCCTGGATCAGCTCCACTCCGGGGGTCTGGTGGCCTCCCGGTCCTTGACGGGGGACGACATTGAACTCCCCGGGGGTGGAACGGCCTCCGCCTCCCATCTGCTGGAAAATCTGCTGGCAAAGCTGGCGGAGGACGAGAACAACGTGGTCTGGCTGCTGGATTCCGTCATGCGGCTGGCCAATGTCACCGTGGGATATGAAGGTGCCAGGCTGGAGCACTACAACTGGCTTCGATCCTTCGGGGCCCAGCCCCGGGAGACACTGGCGGAAGAGGACCTGACCATCGAAAACGTCCTGGAAACCTACTGGCGGGGTCCCAATGGAGAGGACCCTTACGACGGAGCGGCCCGGCAGATGGACGCGGTCAGCGCCGACGGCTATTACCAGCCCTCCCGGTTTATCGAGCCGTTCATCGAGTCCCGAGAGCGGAAGCTCCGGCTCTCTGGCGAGGTTCAAAACATCTTGGCCGGGCCGGGCTATGAGAACTTCCGCCTGTTGATCGGCATCGACGACTCGTCCTTGGAGGACTGCATCCAGAAAAATGAGATTGCCTTCCTCCGGCAGGGCCTTCGGACCGGGGAGAACGGGAAACGATTGGACTGGCTCCTCTCCGGGGTGGACGACTTGGCCTTCAAGGCCGTGGCCCGGCTGTACCTGGACGAGACGGGCTGGACGGGGGGCCGCGCGTGCGTCCAGTACTTCGGCGGCACGGAGGACCGGCCCGCCTGTGAGTACGACTTCCAGCCCCTGACGGAGATCATGGCGGAGCACCTAGCCTTCTTCGATTTGCGGGAGGCCGACGGCGCGGAGCTGCAAATCCTGGTGCTAACCCAGCCGGAAGATCCAAGCCAAATGGACGCTTACCGCAACCAGCTCATCGGGGCCGTCCGGGAATACAAGAATGCCCGTCGTCCCGCCATTCTCATCGATGCCGGCAACGGGACCTACGGCACGGAAGTCTACGAGGCTCTGACCAAAAAAGCGGAGCTGGGATACCTCCTGGCCTACTCCGGAATGCTGGACATGGCCATCGTCACCGGCACCGCCCTGAGCCATGGCGCGGCCCGGTACGCCGTTTTGAGAAACGGAGAAAACACAGACTATATGGACCGCGCCTGGGCCCGAACCCTGGCGGACAGCATCCTCAAGGATTTCTGCTACAAGGGTGTGGTACGGAACGAGCTCTTGGCCTATATCCGAAACGACCTGGGCGGGGACCCCAATAACTTCTGGTTTCCGGCACTGGACCGGGGGGAACTGCTGTCCCGTCTGGAAGCGGGCATGGAGAAGGAGACGGCCCCGGTGATCCGAAATTTGGAGCGGAGCGCTTTCCTCTCCTCTCTGGAGCCCCGGGGGGAACGGCACTGGGGCGGCGTGGCCCTGGAGAACTACCGCTTTCCCTGGGACCGGGCCTTTGAGATCGGTATGGACATCCGGCTGGGGGACTTCCAGTGAACTTTTCCAGCGCGCCAAAAAACTTATGCTTGGAATGGTGCGGGAAATCTTTCCCGGGTTTCCCGCCTGATATCCTCCCTTCCCCTCAAATCGGCTTTTCGCGCTTTTTGGCAAGCCGAAAGCCCTCCGCCGTTTCCGGCGGAGGGCTTTCATTCATCACAGGGGAAACGGCCAGGGCTCTTACAGCTGTTTGACGGTGTAGTACACCGCCAGGGCAAAGACCACAATGCCCAGGCCCCACATGGCATAGTACGCCACAGCGGCGCTGAACAGCGCCAGCACCACGGCCACGGCGGACAGTCCGGCGGCAGCGTAGACCGGCATCAGGTCCGCATCTGCGGGAAGCAGCTTTCCAAGCTTTTTATTCTTTGCCAGCCAGCACAGGCCGCCCAGCAAAAGCACATACACAACCGACAGCACCTTCACGGTGATTCCCATGCTCAGGCTGTTGAACAGCCGGCGGCACACCCAGAGGACGATCATGGTTCCGCACAGCGCCGTCAGCGCCACGGAGCACTCCCGGTCATAGAAAGCCCAGATCACGGTCAAAACCATCATCACCGGCACCACTACGCTGAGAAGCGTCACGGCAGGCTCCACATATACCCGAGCCAAAATGCTGCCAACCGCGAAGAACGCGCCCAGGGCCGTCAGCGCCCATCCCAAAAGGCGCTTGCGCCCGTCCGCCTTCCACAGTACGCTGAGAATCACGCCCAGAGCCAGCACCGCCACCCCAAGACCCGCGAAAATCAGCAGGCGGTCATACCACACCAGGGCCTCCGTCACTACGTCGCCGTGAATGTAGTACTTGCGGAGGACCAGCAGGTAAAACTCCGCCAGGCAGGCCGCAAGGAAGAAAATAGTCGCGCCGTACAGGGAATTATCACGCTTCATAGATTTTCCGTTCGGATTCTTTGCCATTTATCAAGACCTCCAAGGTGTTTTTTCTTTCCAAAAATGTCGGACAGAAAGGGTTTCCGCCGACACGCTAAATTAGTATACCAGACTTTTCCCGCTTTTGCAAGGCCCTTCCTGCCAGGTTTTTTATTTTTTCGGGGAAAATCATGTTTTGCATTGAGATGCAGGCCCCAGCGTGCTATACTATATAAATTACAACCAGTACACCAGATAAACACGAGGTTTGCTATGAGTCGTCTTACCGCATATGTTTTGCTGCTGGTCCTGTTCCTCACCGGCTGCGGCGGGGCCGTGGACCCGGACGAGGCCCAGGAGAGCATCCAGGTCATCGCCATGGACACCGCCATGCTCATCACCACCTATGGGGAGTGCTCTCCCGCCGCCGCCTACGCCTGTGAGGACGTCATCCGGGACCTGGAGGCCAAGCTCTCCCGGACGGACCCGGACAGCGAGGTTTCCCGGCTCAACGCCGCCGGAGGGGAGGCCGTGGAGATCGGCTGGGACGCCTATTCCCTCTTGGAACGGGCCGCCGCTTACAGCTCCTCCACCGGCGGGACCTTCGATATTACTGTAGCCCCGGTGGTTTCCGCCTGGGGCTTTACGGAGGACAGCTTCCAAGTTCCCTCCCAGGCAGAGCTGGACCGGCTTCTCCCCCTGGTAGACAGCTCTCAGATCTCTGTAACACCCTCCCCTGATTCCAACGGGGACGGACCCACGGCCACGGTCCGCCTGGGTCCCGGGCAGTCCATCGACCTGGGGGGCATCGCCAAGGGCTACGCCGCCGACAAAATCGTGAAGGTCCTCCAGGAACACGACGTGCCCCGGGCCAACATCAATCTGGGCGGCAACGTGCTGGCCTGGGGGGACCGGCCCGACGGCACCCCCTGGCGGGTGGGTATTCAGGACCCGGCCCGGGTGGACGAACAGAACGCCTTCGCCGGGGTGCTGGCGCTGACGGATTCCTTTGCCGTTACCTCCGGGGGCTATCAGCGGTACTTCGAGGAGGGCGGCAAGCGGTATCACCACATCATCGACCCGGCCACGGGCTATCCGGCGGATAGCGGGCTCAGCTCCGTCACCGTCGTCGCCGGTCTTGGAGAGGGGGACGGCAGCGGCTTCCCCGGCACCATGTGCGACGCCTATTCCACCGCCCTCTTTATCATGGGGGAGGAACAGGCTCTGGCCCTCTGGCGGGACGAGACGCAGTGGGGAGAAGAAGGGTGTCCCTTCGACCTGGTGCTGGTGACGGAGGACGGCCGGGTGGTGGTCACCGAAGGGCTGGCGGACCGCTTCACCCTGGATGAAAGCAGCGGATATCAATATGAAATCGCTTCCTAAGCTCCGGCCCACAGCCTGGGATGGTCTGGTGGTGCTCTTTGTGGCCGTCGCAGCCCTGGGCCTGGCCGTGTTCCAGTGGCGGGACGGAGCCTCCCAGGGACTGACGGCGGTGGTGACCATCGACGGCGCAGAGGCGGACCGTTTCGCCCCGGCGGAACTGCTGGAAAGCCCCCGGACCTATTCCGGCGGCGGCTACACCTTGGAGGTGTCTGCCGCCCCTCAAGGAGAGGCTTCCGCCTTGGACCACGTAAAATCCGGCGGGGAAACGGGGGTTCGGGTGACCCGCTCCGACTGCCCCACTCAGGACTGTGTCCACACCGGGACCATCGCCAGGAGCGGGCAGAGCATCGTCTGCCTCCCGGCCCGAATCATCATTCGCCTGGAGGGCGGCGCGCCGGACCCGGACGGCGTGGACGCCGTGTTAGGCTAGGAGGCGCAGGATGAAACTGACCACAAGGCAGCTGACCCTCTGCGCACTGCTGACCGCCTTGGCCCTGGCGCTGAGCTATTTGGAAAATTTGTTTCCCCTCTCCCTGGCCATTCCCATTCCCGGCGTAAAGCTGGGCCTGGCCAACATCGTGACGGTTTTCGCCCTCTACGCTCTGGGCCCCGGGGAGGCGCTGCTGATTTTGCTGGCCCGGTGTTTTCTGGGCGCCCTTTTCGCCGGGAACATGAACGCGCTGATCTTCTCCCTGCTGGGGGGCCTTTGCGCCATGACGGCTATGGTCCTCCTCTCCCGGCGGCGGGGGCTGTCTCTTTATGGTGTGTCCATAGGCGGCGCGGCGGCACACAACTGCGGGCAGATTGCCGCCGCCATGCTGAGTCTGGGCAGTTCCGCCCCGCTCTATTATCTGCCTGTTTTGCTGCTGGTATCCCTGCTTACCGGAGGATTGACCGGACTGGCCTCCGCCTGTCTGTTCCAGGGGCTCCGGCACACTGAATGGAGGAAAGGCTGACGGACATGGACAAGAAGGACAAAAAAGACGAGATCATCCTCCAGCAGCTGGAGGTCATTCAAACTCTGACGGAACATAATCTCCGCCGGATGGGTGCGGATTTCTGGGGAGCGCCCCTGCCGCCGGAACACAAGGCGCCGGAAACGCCGGCCGGAACTTCAAAAGCCTCCGAGGCTTCCGGGAAGAAGCCCAAGGCTCCGGAAACCTCCCAGGCCGCCGGGGAAAAAGCCGAACCGGAGGAGGCCCTGCCCCCGCCGGAAAAACTGGAGGACCTGCAAAAGGAGCTGGACAGTTACATCGGCCTGGCCGCCGTGAAGAGGGAAGTTCGGAACCTCATTGATCTGGTGAAGGTCCACCAGCTCCGGGAGAAAAACGGCCTCCCCGTGGAGGACCTGTCTCTCCACATGGTCTTTTCCGGCAGCCCCGGCACCGGCAAAACCACGATTGCCCGTCTGATGGCCCGAATTTTTCACTCCCTGGGCATTCTCTCCAAGGGGCAGCTGGTGGAGGTGGACCGGGCCGGTCTAGTGGCGGGCTATGTGGGCCAGACGGCATTGAAAACCAAAAAGGCCATCGAAAAGGCCCTGGGGGGCGTCTTGTTCATCGACGAGGCATACGCTCTCAACGGCTCCTCCGGCAACGACTTCGGCCAGGAGGCCATTGACACCATCCTCAAGGCCATGGAGGACCACCGCCGCGACCTGGTCGTCATTGCCGCCGGATACGATGGCCCGATGGATCGCTTTATTCACTCCAATCCCGGCCTGGAGTCCCGGTTCAACCGCTTTCTTCACTTTGAGGATTACACCCCGGACGAACTGCTGGAAATCTTTAACATGCGCTGCCGCAAGGGCTGCTATGAGCTGGAGGAAGAAGCCGCCGGGCTGGTCCGGGACTTCCTTCGGGAGGAAAACCGGAACCCGGAGTCTTTTGGCAACGCCCGGGGGGTGCGGAATGTCTTTGAACGAATCCTGGTCTGCCAAGCCAGCCGCCTGGCAGGACAAGAAAACGTTACCCGCGAAGACCTGACGCGGCTGACGGCGGCGGACGTGCTGGCCGCCCGGGGGCCGGAAACTCCCCGTTTGGAAATTTAAGGAAGCTCCGATTCAATCACCGTGTGCGGATTGCCAGCCAATTTTTTGTCTGGCAAGGCAAAAACCGCAGGAACCCAGACAGATTTCAAGGTTTTTAACGCAGTCCAGGCAAAAAATTTGGCGGCAGGACGTGCGCGGGGATTTATTCAGTGGTTCCTTAAAACGCGCCGGACACTCCAGAGGGATGTCCGGCGCGTTTTTTGAAGAATCTTCCGCCCCCGCGCCGTATTGTCATTTGGGGCTTGACTTTGACTGGCTCCTAGTGTACTATTGTATTATTGAACTAGTGAAGTGGAGGGTGAACCTGATGAAGAAGATGAACGCATGGGCCCGGCGGGCCCTGGGGCTGTGCCTGACGGCGCTGCTCATCGTCCCGGCCCTGGCGGCGGAGCCCCTGAGCGCGAAGCAGCGGCAGGAGGATTTAGACTTCCTCTATGAAAAAGTCCTGTTGGGGGCCCACCCGGACGCCTTTGCCAACACGCCGGAGGAAGACTTCCTGAAGGTGAAGGCGGAGATCGCGGGGCGGCTGGAAGCCGGGACGGACACGGAGTTTCTGCTGGACCTGATGCGCCTGACGGCGCTGGTCGGGGATTCTCACACCAGCGTTTCCGTAGGAAGCCTGGCAAATTTCCGGGCCTATCCCTTCGCCCTGGTCCGGCGGGGGGAGAGCTGGTATCTTTCCGCCGCGGCCCCGGAGGACAAGGACCTGCTGTGCCGGGAGGTCACAGCTCTGGCGGGGAAGCCGGTGGAGAAAGTCATTGAGGCTTACGGGACTCTGTTCTCCGCCGACAATCCGGTCCATCTCCGACGGAGCTTCCGGCAGGCCTGCAATGTGGCGGACATCTACGAGTACTTAGGGCTGGTGGAAGCCGGGGAACCCTTGACCGTTGCGCTGAAAGGTGGGAAGACCCTCCGCCTAGAGCCCATGGGCATGGAGGAGATGAATAAGCTGGAGGCCGTCCGCATTTCCGGCCTTATCAAGGGCACGCCGGAGACAGCGGCGGCGGACGCCTACTACCTGGCCAAACCCCTGACGGAGGACGCCTATTATATCCAGTACAACGCCTGCCGGGAGGCGGAGGACCTGTCTATGGAGGACTTCGCCGCTCTGGTGGCCAAGGACCTGGAAGCCGGGGACTATGACCGGGTCCTGCTGGACCTCAGAAACAACGGCGGCGGGTCCGACGGGGTCATCTGGCCCCTGTTTGAGGTTCTGCGGGAGGCCATGGACGGCGGCGTGAAACTGGTGGGCCTCATCGGGGAGAACACCTTCTCTTCCGCCCTCATCAACGCCGTGGAGATTCAGGAGATGGGCGGCGTGCTGGCCGGGGAGGACGCCGGGGGCAGCGTGTGCCACTTCGGGGCCGTCAAGACCTTCTCCCTGCCAAACTCCAAGGTCCGGGGGCAGGTGTCCAGCAAGTACATCGACCTGAATACCCTGCTGGACGCGGCGGCGGGCCGGGGCGTGGTGGCCTTGCAGTCGGATATCTACGTCCCCCAGGAGCTGGCGGACACGCTGGAAGGAAAAGACAGTCTGGTGGAATGGTGCCTCACCGCGCCGGACAGTCAGCTCGCCCCCGCTAATCACTACGACGCGCCTCTGACCCGGGGGCGGTTTATCGGGCAGCTCTATGAGGCGGCGGGGAGTCCCGCTGTGGAGCTCGGGGAGGAGCTCCCCTTTGCCGACAGCTTCGGCATCGAGTGGTATCTCCCCGCCGTGGCCTGGGCCAGGGAGCAGGGTATCGCCTTGGGCGGGGCCGGCGGGACCTTCTCCGCCGCCAGGCCCCTCACCTGGAGAGAGGCCGCCGTCTTCCTGGGCCGGACGGCGGAGGTCTTGGACCTCACCCTGCCAAATCCGGCAGAACACCGCCAGGGCCCCATTCCGGCGGAGCTGGTCCAGGGCTGGAAGCAGGACACGGTTACTAAAATCTGGGATGCCGGACTTCTCCAGCCCTCCGACGCGGACTTTTCCAAGGGCCTCACCCGCTCCCAGGGGGAAGAGCTGGCGGCGGCGCTGGCGAAACTGATAGCCTAATCTCTCACACATAAAAGAGGACCACGGGCAGAGCCCGTGGTCCTCTTTTGTTGAAAATTCTACCGATACCATTCTCTCGTCCTACGTCTCCCGTCCCCCCGCAGGGGGTGGGGGTTGCTCAAGGGGGAGCCTGCTCCCCCTTGAAAAGAGGCGGAGGGAATGGAGCAGAGCGGAGCTTTCGCCGCTTTCAGCGGTGGAAGCGAAGCGGGCGGAATTTCCGACGCCTCACTCCGCATACATTTCTTTCAGCTTGAGCAGGTGCTGATAGCGGTCCATGGCCGCCTTCTCGTTGCGCTGGAACAGCTCGCTGGCCCGGTCGGGGAACTCGCGGGTCAGGCGGCTGTAGCGGGCCTCGTTCATCAGGAACTCCTGATACCCGCCGGCGGGCTCCTTGGAATCCAGGGTGAACTTGGCGCCCTCGGCAGCGGGGTTGAAGCGGAACAGGTTCCAATAGCCGCACTCCACGGCCTTCTTCATTTCCGCCTGGCAGTTCATCATGCCGCCCTTGATCGAGTGCATCTCGCAGGGGGAGTAGGCGATGATGAGGGACGGGCCGGGATAGGCCTCGGCCTCCTGAATGGCCTTCAGGGTCTGGGCGGGGTTGGCGCCCATGGCCACCTGGGCAACATAGATATAGCCGTAGCTCATGGCGATCTCCGCCAGGGACTTCTTCTTGATCTCCTTGCCGGCCGCGGCGAACTGTGCCACCTGGCCGATGTTGGAGGCCTTGGAGGCCTGGCCGCCGGTGTTGGAGTAGACCTCGGTGTCGAAGACGAAGATGTTCACGTCGTT
>CAJTSM010000016.1 GCA_910578935.1 uncultured Oscillibacter sp.
TATTCGCCACTAACGCTCTGGAGCATGGGATGGATGTGAAGACCCTGTCCACCATCATCGGGCACGTCTCCAGTGCCACCACGCTGAATGTCTACGCACACGTCACTGATGATATGCAGAGGCAAGCCGCCGCTAAAATCGACCGAGGCATTGGTAAAGTAGAGATTCCCATAGAAAATCCCCAGGCAGTAGCCAGCCGTACCAAAAAGGCAGAAATTGTCACGAGAATGGCAGGTCTGAAACAGTTAATGGAGATTTTCAGGGGCATAAATCAGCCCTTATCCTCAGAGCAGCGTGTGCGCTGGTACAAACAAAGAAAAGTTCCAAACCAGCAAATCCAAATTTTTTGATAACACCACATGCAACCACTGGATATTTTTGTGAACTGCTGGTATGGTGTGTTGCTGACAAAGGAGGCGATGTGCCATGGCGAAAAGACGTGCCAATGGAGAAGGTAGTATTCGCAAGCGAAAGGATGGCCGCTGGGAGGGACGCTACACAGCGGGCCGTGATCCGGTGACCGGGAAGGTGATCTACAAAAATGTCCTCGGCAAGACCCAGGCGGAGGTCAAGGCAAAACTCAAGGCTGCTATCGAAAAAAGTAATTCGCCGGTTGCAGTTACCGAACGCTATACCGTAGGCCAATGGCTGGATGCCTGGATGGAAAACTACGCCAAGCTCCAGGTCCGTCCCTCGTCCCACAAGACCTACCAGGGGTTTATTGAGAACCACATCAAGCCCACCCTCGGGGACATCCTGCTGGAAAAGCTGACGGCGATGGACCTCCAGCGGTTGTACAAGCATCTGCTGGAAAGCGGCAGGGTGGAGTGTACAGAATCCAGAAGTAAGCCCAAGGGCCTCAGCGTCAAGACGGTTCGCAATATCAACCAGATGATTTCCACTACCCTGAACTGTGCGGTGGAGCAACGACTGATTCCCAGTAATCCTACGAAAGGCTGTGTTCTCCCGAAGCTGGAGCGGAAGGAGATGAAAATCCTGCCGCCGGAGAGTCTGGGCACCTTCTTCGAGGAAGCGCGGCGCAGCGGCGTGTTTGAGCTCTACTACATCGACCTCACGACGGGTCTCCGGCGGGGAGAACTGCTGGGGCTGAAATGGAGTGACATTGATCTGGACAAGGGCATCCTCCACGTCCGGCGACAGGTCCTCCGACAGAATGGGAAGATCGTAGAAGCCCCTCTGAAAACGAAAAACTCTTACCGCAATATTGCGATAGGAGCGGACACCGTCAAAGTCCTCAAAGGCATGGAGCAGAAGGACGAGTATGTGTTCCCTTCTCCGTTTGGAGGCCCCATGTCCCCGGACAGTGTCCTGCACATGCTCCAGAGGGTGCTGAAACGGGCAGGGCTGGAACGAATACGCTTCCACGACCTCCGTCACACATTTTCGGTGCTGGCCCTGCAAAACGGAGTAGACGTGAAAACTCTCTCCGCCATGCTGGGTCACTACAGCGCCGGGTTCACGCTAGACACATATGCCCACGTCACGACCTCCATGCAGAAGCAGGCGGCGAACGCTGTGGGCAGTTTCCTCTCCAGTACTCTCTGACGATTTCCGCTCCGAGTTCCCGTATGGGTCACGGCTTGGGTCAAACCGGAGCCGCAAAATCGAGCCGCCAGAAAAAGTGCAGAGAAATAAACAAAACCGCTGAAATTCAAAGAATTTCAGCGGTTTTGGTACGCCCTGAGGGATTCGAACCCCCGGCCTTCTGGTCCGTAGCCAGACGCTCTATCCAGCTGAGCTAAGGGCGCACATCTTGCTTTCTTCAGACAGCTTCATTATAATAGCACATTGCCTTTGGAAATGCAAGCTTTTTTTCTGATTTCCCATCATATTTTTTTCGGTGCGGGCGCCCAGAATATTGAAGAGTCTTCCAAGAAGCCTTGCTTAAAAGAGATTTTTAAAGCGCTTGCGATAGACAGCTTCCTTACTCTCCAGATCAAAGGGGCAGCAGGCGTTGGTCATGAGGCGTTGCTGGTTGGCCTCCACGCTCTGGGGGAACTTCTTGAAGTCCTCCTCAGTGAAGCCGCGGAGGCAGGATGCGCTGGAGCGACGCGTTCATCTCAGGGATGGCGTTCTTGGCCTCACGGCCCTAAGACTCAGGCCGACAGCTCCTTGAAGCGCATGATCTTCCCCGTCGGGACGTTTCTCGTCGATGAACTTGAAACCCTTAAGAATCATGTCCATCGCCTTCTCGCTGAACAGCTCGGAGGTCATGGCCTTCCGGTGAGGCTCAGGAAGGACTCCGTGGCGTGGACCGGGGTGTCGATGGCGGAGCAGGCGAAGGGCCTATAGGGCAGGGTTTTGATGAGGCCGGGAATTAGGCACACCTTGCTGGGGATGATGCCGCCGGACACCAAGGAAAAAATGGATCATCGGCCCGATCACGATAGTGAACATGGTGTTTATTGAGTTTAGTACAGCGCTGAAGGAGGAAATGACCGCGCCGAACATGACTGCGGCAAGGAAACTCATCAGAGGGGCGGGGACTGCTTAGGAGGTCCGTTGGGGGGCGTCATCCATCGTAGCGACTTGATTGCCCTGGAGCTCGAACAGCGTATAAGCAATCACGCTGGGAAGGGCTAGATAGAGGAAGCCGGGGATTTTCATGCAGGCGCGGAACGGGCCGCCTTCAGGTTCTGGGCAGCAAGCAGGCGCTGGATAAAAGACGAGTGGGTAGACCGGGATTGAGTGTTGAGGAAGAAAAGGCCCAGGAAGATGGTAGGCTAGGGGACTTCGGGCGCCGGGACGCCGGCAGGGCAGATGGAGTTCGGCTTTTCCGGGCAGACTTCGATCAGGTGCTTCATGCCGTCCGGCATAGCCAAGCCTTCGGAGCCGGCGGCCTTACTCGGAATATGCAGAGCCAAGAAAGGAATCAAGAAACGCTCACGATCAGCAACACGCCGTTTGTCTTAATATAAGAGATTACGGCGGCCGCAACGGCGAAGCCGATAAAGGAACGGATTGTTTAAAGCTTGATTTCGATCGATTCACTTGGTCCTTATCCTGCCGGGCAGCTTTACGGTCATTTGCGCAGCGCGAATGGCCGCAAAACACCCCGGCCTGTCCGCAGGCTGCTGGGACAGGCCGGGATGTCCGCTCTTCGCTGTCAGGGGGACACAGGGGGGAAGGGAGTCAGATGCCGGGTTACTGAATTTCCGAAATCTTGACGGGCCGTCCCTCTTTGAGGGATTTCGTAGCGGCGGCGGCAATGAGGATGGGGGCCAGGCCGTCTTCCCCGGTGACTTGGGTTTCTGTGCCGTTGATGATGGCCTCGGCAAAAGCCCTCTGCTCCGCGGCAAAGGCCATGGTATAGCGGTCCCACATGATCTTGTAGCAGGGGCTGGAGGACGTTCCGTCCGCTCCATAGTAGGTGGCGTTATTGGGGGTATCGTTTTCGTCCATGACCGCCCCCTGGGACCCGAAGACCTCCACCCGCTGGTCATAGCCGTAGATGGCCTTCCGGCTGTTGTCAATGACTCCCATAGCCCCGCTGGCAAATTTCAGGGATACCACGGCGGTGTCTACGTCTCCGGCCTCGCCAATGGCCGGGTCCACCAGCACACCGCCGTAGGCAAAGACCTCGGTGACCTCGGAACCCGCCAGGAACCGGGCCATGTCAAAGTCGTGGACCATCATATCGTAGAAGATGCCGCCGGAAACCTTCACATAGTCGATGGTGGGGGGCTCGGGGTCCCGGGAGCTGATCTTGACTAGATTGACCTTACCCACCTTGCCAGCCCGGACGGCTTCATAGACGGCCCGGTGGTTGTGGTCGAAACGGCGGTTAAAGCCCACCTGGAGCCTCACGCCGGCTTTCTTCGCCGCGGCAATGACTTCCTTCACCCGCTCGATCCGGTAGTCCACCGGCTTCTCCACGAACACGTCTTTCCCAGCCTCAGCCGCCTTGATGGAGTACTCTGCGTGAAGGTCTGTGGGAGAGCAGACGACAACCGCTTTGATTTCGGGGTCGTTCAGGATGACGTTTGCGTCCTTGACGATGTTAGGGATGCGCAGGCGCTGGAGGAACTCCACGGTTTCCACGCTCATGTAGGGGTCGGCAACGGTCTTGATCTCCATCTCGGGGACGAATTTGGCGATGTTTTCCGCGTGGACCCGGCCGATCCGTCCAGCTCCGATGATGCCGGTTTTAATGGTTTTCACATGCGTCTCTCCTTATTAAATAAAATAATGAATTTAAAGTTTCATGATTGCCTTTACCGCCTCGGCGGTGGAGGTCCGCGGCACCAGTTCAAACCCGATCAGGCCCGTGTATCCGGTTTCCTCCAGGCAGGAAAGCACATGGGCGTAGTTGATCTCTCCGGTGCCGGGCTCGTGGCGGCCGGGAGCGTCCGCCACATGGATATGGCCAAACTGATCCCCATAGGCCCGGATGTTGTCGCAGAGGCTTCCCTCGTTGAGCTGCATGTGGTACGCATCATAGAGCACTCTGAGCTTAGGGGACCGGATCAGCCGGGTCATCTCCGCCGCCATCCGGGTGGTCTGGAGGAAATTGCCCACGTGGTCCGTGGTGATGTTCAGCGGCTCCAGGTTCATAGAGATTCCGCTCTCCTCCGCAATTTTGGCGCACTCTTTCAGGGTGTCAAACATGGCGCAGAGCTTTACCGTGCCGCTGAGTCCGTCATAGTGGTCGATGACCACGCCGCCCACCCCCAGGCCGTTGGAGTGGATGGTGACGGACCGGGCTCCCACCTTCTTTGCCGCCTCCACGGAGCGGCGGAGAAAGGCAAGGTAGTCGTCCTTCTGCTCCGGGTCGATAAGGGACAGCTCCGCGTCCCCGTTGAAGCCGGCGATGCCGATTCCGGCCTTTTCCGCCGCCGTCTTCACGGCGTCCAAGTCCTTGTCCGTCCAGCTCCAGAACTCGACAAAGTCGAAGCCGTCGTCCTTCGCCGCCCGGAACCGCTCCAGGAAAGGGAGCTCGCTGTACATGGGTTCAATACAGGCTGATTTTTGAAAAACCATGTTTCATCCTCCTTGTGCTTTTTGAATTGTGCTATACACATATTGATATTAAGCACATAATAGCACTTCAGGCGCTTTTGTCAATAAGAACTGGCAAAACATGTTGAAAATTAGCGGACTGCACAAAAAAGGACGCGTTTTTTTACGGATTGACAAAGAATGTATTTCCGTATATGATAAAAACAGCGTTGTGCAAACACACAATTGGAGGCGATGACAATGGGAAGCAGGCCGACGATCCAGATGGTGGCGGAGTTGGCGGGGGTTTCCCGCGGAACGGTGGACCGGGTCCTGAATGACCGTCCCCATGTAAACGGGGAGGTCCGGCGGCGGGTTTTGGAAGCCATGCGGGAACTGGGCTACATCTCTCCACGGGAGGTCTACCGGCGGCAGGCGGACGCCGCGCTCCGTCCGCTGACCGTAGGCGTTTTGCTGCCCAATTGGGAGGGTCAGTTTTGGACTGAGGTGACGGAGGGCGTCCGCCGGGCGTGTGAAGAGCTGGAGGAATCGAAAGTACGGGTGTTGGTCCGCCGCTGTGAGACGGACCTTCCCCAGGAGGCTGTGGAGTTGCTGGAGGCCATGAAGGCGGAGGGAGCGGAGGGCTTTGCGGTCTGCGCGGTCAACGACCCGACCATTCAGGGCTGGATCGCAGCCAGCGCGGGGGAGGGAATCCCCTGTGTCACCTTTAACTCGGATCTGCCGGAGAGCGGGCGGCTGTGTTTTGTGGGTCAGGATATCCGCCAGGCGGGCCGGGTAGCCGCCGGACTGCTGTTCAAGTGTGTTTCCGGACAAGGACCCATCCTGGCCACTGCCGGAAACCTGAAGTTCGACGGCCACCGCCAGCGGCTGGACGGTTTTCGGGAGCGGCTGGCGGAGCTGGGTCTGCCGCCGGAACAAATCATTGTCCGGGAAACCTACAACGACTATGAGACAACCTTCCGGGTTGTTGCGGAATCGCTGGAGGAATGGCCGGATCTGCGGGGGGTTTACATGGCGAACCTCAGTGTTTCCGGCTGCTGTGCCGCGATCCAGCGGGCCGGAAAAACCGGAAAGGTTCATGTGGTCTGCCATGATATAAATGAGAGCATCCGGAAACTCATACATTCCGGTGCGGTAGACTTTACGATTCCCCAGGACTTGACGCGCCAAGGTTATGCTCCCCTGCTGCTGCTGAGGGATTATCTGCGGAAAAAAAGGCCCCTGGAATCCGGGCAATTCCAAGGGCAGATCCACATTCTCTGTATGGAAAACCTTGAGAGCTGATGGGGGATGGCAGTCGTTTTGTGCAGATAATGGTGCCTTTATTTACTATAATCAACAAGAGAAAAAAGCGGTTTATTTTCTTGTAACCCATTAAAATTCCTGGTGGACCTTTTTCGGAGATGTGGTATCCGAACAGGCTCAGTACGGAGTGAAAAGGCGGGGTGCTGCATATTTGGATGGTTTCAGGGGGGAGTGTCCAATGGGGAGTAGGGGCCGCCCCCTTGGGAGGCCCGATGCGCGGCCCAATCCTTGTACCGGCAGGCCGCCGGGGGCAGTGGCCCTTGCACGATGGCTCTGCTATAAAATGCGCAACTGGACACTCCCTTTCAGGGGCTTGTCCTATACATGCTGTAAGCAATGTACGATAATAAAAAGGGGGGACAGTCTCATTGAGAATAGAGTTTTTTTCAGAAAACGGCTATATGAAGCCTGACGCGATACATGCGGGAGTTTATCAATTTAAAATTGGCTTACTTAGAAAAAAAGACAAATATAGATCGCTGTATGTCGGTGAGTCTTATTCGATGGCATTGAGATGCAGCAATCACTTATATGAAGTTTTCCATACGGACCCATCGTATTTTGGATTGACACGGGAGAATTTGGAAGACGGCCGGTTGCGGATGATGGTAGAAATTTACGAAAAGGTTCTAATGCCCGAGGGAACTACAAATAGTGAACGGGATATATTGCTTCGAGAGAGAGAAAAGGCCGCAATTGAGAAATTACGGCCGTTGGCGCAAGTGCAAGGGAGCGATCAATTGAATAAAGATCGGGTAGAAATTGTTCAAAAGGCAATTGCAGAATTGCTGCATGATTAGAAATTTAGCATTGATCGGATGCAATTATACTGTGCGGCTGCTGTTCTTGACAATCCGGCGGCGCAGTGCTATACTCATATAGTTCTAAAAAGAACAGTTCTAAAAAGAATAAAGGAGGCCGGGACATGCTTACAATTGCCCAGCTGACCCGTCTGCCCCGGAAATTCTCAAAATATTATGACCGGCAATTTCTCCCTCTGCTGGAGAAAACGGACCTTACCATGCGGGAGGTTCACGTTCTGCTGTTCCTGGCGAACCATCCCGGCCAGGACACCGCCCGGGATGTGACGGAACTCCGGGGTCTGGCCAAGTCCCAGGTTTCTCAGGCGGTGGAAATTATGGCGGGCCGGGGCCTTCTGGCACGGCGGGCCGACGGAGAAGACCGGCGGATCATTCACCTGGAAATTACTGAAAAAGGCGCGCCCCTGGCAAAGGAGGCTCAGGGCATTCAGGCGGCTTGTGGGCGGCGTCTGCTTGCGGGGCTGACGGGGAAGGAGCAGGCTGTGTTCCTGGACCTGCTGGAACGGGTACTGCGGGAGACGGAGGAATTGAGTACGGAAAAGGAGTGTTCTTATGAACCGGCAAAGTGTTGATCTGGGCAGCGGGAAAGTGAGTAAGCTGTTGTTTTCTCTGGCCCTGCCTACGATCACTTCCCAAATTGTCAACATGCTCTATAACCTGGTGGACCGGGTCTACATTGGCCATATGAAGCCTGTGGATACCGTGGGGGCTCTGGCTCTCACCGGCGTGGGAGTCTGTCTGCCCATCATCATGATTATCTCCGCCTTCGCGGCGCTGGTGGGCATGGGGGGCGCGCCCCGGGCTTCAATCCAAGAAGGACGGGGGGACCTGGAAGGCTCCCGGAAGATTATGGGCAACAGCTTTACCCTGCTGCTGATCACCTCCATTGTGCTGACGGCGGTGTTCCGGAATTTTGCGGAGCCTCTGCTGATGACCTTCGGAGCCAGCGAAAATACCATCGGCTATGCCCTGGACTACATGAAGATTTACTCCCTGGGCACCCTTTTTGTCCAGGTGACCCTGGGTATGAATGCCTATATTACCGCCCAGGGCTTTACCACGGTCAGCATGAAAACCGTCTTGATCGGCGCGGGGCTGAACACACTGCTGGATCCGGTCTTTATTTTCGGCTTGGGTATGGGCGTCCGGGGGGCGGCCCTGGCCACAATCCTCTCCCAGGCGGTTTCCGCCGCATGGGTCCTCCGCTTTCTTACCGGGCCGAAAACCAAGTGGCGGCTGCAGAAGGAAAACCTCCGGCCGGAGCCTGAAGTCTTCCTGCCCTGTCTGGCTCTGGGCCTGTCGCCCTTTATCATGCAGTCCACGGAGAGCCTCATCGCCGTGTGTTTCAACTCCTCCCTGCTGAAGTACGGCGGAGATGTAGCGGTGGGGGCCATGACGGTGCTGACCAGCATGATGCAGTTCGCCATGATGCCTCTTCAGGGTCTGAGCCAGGGGGCTCAGCCCATTGTCAGCTATAACTTCGGCGCGCGGAATCCCCAGCGGGTAAAGGACGCCTTTGGATGCCTTCTCAAATCCTGCGTGATTTATTCGGCGGCGCTCTGGGCGGCGGTACAGATGTTCCCACGGGTCTTTGTGCAGATTTTCAATAATGACCCGGCGCTGGTGGACTACGCCGCCTGGGCCCTGCGGATTTATATGGGCACCACCTGTCTCTTCGGCGTCCAGATCGCCTGCCAGCAAACCTTTGTGGCCCTGGGAAATGCCAAGACCTCTCTTTTCCTGGCGGTGCTGCGGAAAATCATCCTGCTGATTCCCCTTATCTATATCCTGCCGGGTTTCTTCACCAACAAGGCCTTTGCTGTATTCCTGGCGGAACCGGTGGCGGATTTTCTGGCGGTGACCACCACCGCTTCCATGTTTACCGTCCAGTTCAAGCGGAGTATGGCGGAGCTGGAGCAAGGCGAATAATTTGATGAAAACAAAAAGCCGGAAACCAGGCCCTGAGGACCTATGGTTTCCGGCTTTGCTTTTTTGCGGCGGGAGACTGGAAAAAGACAAAAAATTTCGGCGGTTTATCCAAAGATTTCCTGCCGGCCTTGTGCTAAAATCCAGGGCATTGGGATAAATCAAAATATTTTGCAAAAACTACTTGCAATATAGATGAGAATTGTGTAATATAGTTTTATAAATTATATTATACGGTATTGACAGCTTTTGCTGGGGAGGAGCATCATGGAGGCCGTTTTGACGAAACAGGAATTGCAGCAATTGCGGCGGGCCCGTCTGCGGGCGGTCCGCCGGGCGAAGGTGCAGGCCCGGAACGAGCCGCCCCGGTTGACGCTGGGGGCGGAGGTGTTCAACTCTGTCAGCCACGGCCTGGGAGCTCTGGGAGCGGCGGCGGCATTGGCGCTGCTGCTGGTCCGCTCCGGTGGGGGTATGGAACGGCTGGCCTCCTGCGTTTACGGAATCAGCATGGTGCTGATGATGCTCATGAGCTGCGTGTACCACGCCATGCCCGTCGGGTCGGGAGCTAAACGGGTCCTCCGGCGGTTCGACTACACGTCGATCTACCTGCTGATTGGAGGCACCTTTGCCCCGATTCTGCTGTTGTACCTGGGGGGCGCCCTGGGCGTGGCAATTTTCTGTGTCCAGTGGGCGGTAATTTTCACCGGCGTAGCGCTGGTGATGGTGTTTGGTCCAGGGCGCTGGCGGGCCCTGCATTTTACGCTGTACTTTCTTATTGGCTGGAGCGGCCTGGTCTTCCTGCCCCGAATGTATCTCCAGAGCCGGACGCTGCTGTGGTTTATTTTCGCCGGAGGGCTGGCCTATACTCTGGGAATGATTCCTTTTGCGGGAAAGAGAAAGTATGATCACTGTATTTGGCACGTTTTCGTGCTGGCGGGGGCGGCGCTGCATTGGATTGGGATTTACACGCAGATTTATCTGGCGTGAGCGCGCTGTGAGAACCGGGAACGGGGAATCCGGCGTTCGGAGCAACAGACAGGGGCGGTCCCTGGAAGGCTTCGGACAGAGGGTTCTCCGTTTTTATTTGGCTGCGCGGTATAAAGGGCTCGTTAAAAATCCGGGTAAAAGGGCGTGCCGCGCAAGCGTTTTCGCCCCTGCCGCTCTTGACTTTTCCGCAGGAGTTACTATAATCAAACCGTACGATTTCGCCGCCGCGCCGGTAGGCCTTAGGCGCGGGGAGCCGATGGAGAGAAGGGATGATTGATGAAAGAACATAAAAAGGGCCTGGCGCTGTGGCTGGCGGCGGTTTTGCTGCTGCTGGCGGGCGCATTGTTCGCCGGGTCCCCCGGACGGACGGAAACCGTGAAAGAGGCTATGCGGGACGCCGTGCTCCACGATGTGAACCGAGTCGGCCTCTTTGGGATCAAGGAGGTGAATCCGGGGCTGATCTCCGCCTTTACGGTGACGCTGATTCTGCTTCTGGCCGCCGCCTGCATTCGGGCTTTTGTAATTCCAAAGTTCCGGTATGTACCGGGGAAATTTCAGATGCTGCTGGAGGAGGCTGTGGGCCTGTTCAGCGGCATGGCGAAAACCAGCAGCCCCCATCGATGGGGATTCCTGGGAGCCTATGTTTTTGCCGCTGGGGCCTATATATTTGTGGGGACGCTGTTTGAATTGCTGGGCCTCCAGGCCGTCACGGTTCACGGTCATCCCATTACCCTGCCCGCTCCCTTGTCCGATGTGAACGCCGCCATTGCCATGGGAACTTTTTCCTACCTAGTGATCCTCTCCGGCGGCATTGTAGCTAATGGAGCAAAGGGAATTGGGAAGACGCTGAAGGAGTTCTCCCTGCCGATTTCCATGAGCTTCCGGCTCTTTGGCGCCTTGCTCAGCGGTTTGCTGGTGACGGAGCTGGTGTATTACTACGTGAGGTTAAGCTTTGTGCTGCCGGTGATCGTGGGTGTGCTGTTCACGCTGCTCCACGCGCTGATTCAGACTTATGTGCTGACGATGCTGACGGCCCTGTATTACGGCGAGGTGTCCGAGCCCTCCCCGCCGAAAGAGAAGAAACGCCGGGCCGCCTGAATATGGCCTGATTTTGGAAACAAACGAAATGGGAGGTTTTCTGTGATGAACAAGTTCATGAAAAAACTTTGGATGCTGGGCCTGGTGCTGCTGCTGGCGGCGGCCCTGGCCGTGCCCGCCCTGGCGGCGGAGGAAGAGGCGGGAGAGCCCGCCGCCCAAGAAGAGACGCAGGAGGAGTCCTCCGGCGGGAAGACCATGGCCTCCGCCCTGGCCATCGGCCTGGCGGCCCTGGGCGGCGCCCTGGGTATGGGCATCGCCACCGGCAAGGCGGCGGAGAGCATTGGCCGCCAGCCCGAGGCCGAGGGCAAGATTCGGACCACGTTGATGCTAGGCCTGGTCTTCATTGAGACGGCCATCATTTACGCCCTGCTGGTGGTCATCCTTATCATCTTCGTGTTGTAAGGAAGGTGGAGGCTGTGAATATTCCCCTGAATATCGACTGGCAGCAGATTTTGCTGCATTGGATGAATCTGGTGATTCTCACCGGAGGGCTGTATTTCCTGCTCTACAAGCCGGTGATGCAGTTCATGGAAAAGCGGGAGGCCTATTACCGGGACTTGGAGGATCAGGCCGCTGGGAAGCTCCGGGAGGCAGAGGAACTGAAATCCGCCTATCAGGCCAAGCTGGATGGAGCGGAGGAAGAAATCCACCAGGCCCGGGCGAAAGCTCAGGCGGTGGTTCAGCAGTCCGTGGAAGAACAGATGGCCCAGGCGAAGCAGATCGTCGCCAAGGCCAAGGAGGAGGCCGCCAGCAGCCGGGAGCAGATTATTAAGGAATCCCAGCGGGAACTCCGGGAGCTGACGGTGGCGGCGGTGAAGAAGCTGACGGTGAAGGCCGACACGGACCTCTTTGACCAGTTCCTGGACCTGGCGGAGGGAGGGAAGCCTCATGAGGAGCAATAGAGGCACGCTGACGGCAGAACTCCGCAGCGCCGTCAAGCCCACGGAAGAACAGTTCCGCCGCTTTGAGAAATTCCTGGCCGGGAAGTACAAGCGGAAGGTCCCGCTCCGCTGGGAGGAGGACCCGGCTTTGAAGCAGGGATTCCGTCTCCAAGTGGGGGCGGATATGTACGACTGGACGATAAAAGGCCGGGTGCGGCAGTTCCGGGACTATGTCCGGGGGCTGGAGAGCGGGTCCAACGATATCCTGCCTTTGATGCGCCAGGCGGTGGAGGACTGGACTGTGGCCGTAACGCCCGAGGAGATTGGCGAGGTGACGGCGGTGGACGGCGAGATCGCCTCCGTCAAGGGCCTGGACCACGTCCAGTACGGTGAAATTTTGATCTTCAACTCCGGCGTTAAGGGCATGGTTCAAGACTTGCGCCGGGACGGCGTGAGCTGTATCCTCTTCGGCAGCGGCGAGGAGGTTTCCGCCGGGAGTATGGTCCGCCGGACCCTGAAAACCGCCGGCATGCCGGTGGGCGAGGGCTTCCTGGGCCGGGTGGTGGATGCGCTGGGCGTCCCCGTGGACGGAAAGGGCAAAATCATGGCGGAGGCCCACCGGCCCATTGAGGCTCCGGCTCCGGGGATCCTGGACCGTCAGCCGGTAAACGCTCCCATGGAGACGGGGCTTTTGGCCATCGACTCCATGTTTCCCATTGGCCGGGGCCAGCGGGAGCTGATTATCGGCGACCGCCAGACCGGAAAAACCGCCATCGCTTTGGACACGATCCTGAACCAGAAGGGGAAGGACGTGGTGTGCGTCTATGTCGCCATTGGACAAAAATCCGGCAGCGTGGCCCAGATTGTGGAGAACCTCAGCCGCCGGGGAGCTATGGAGTACACCGCCGTAGTCAGCGCTCCGGCCAGCGCCTCCGCGGCCCTCCAGTATATTGCGCCCTATGCGGGCTGCGCCCTGGGAGAGCATTTCATGCGCCAGGGGCGGGATGTGCTGATCGTTTACGACGACCTCAGCAAGCACGCCATTGCCTACCGGACCCTGAGCCTCCTGCTGGAGCGCTCCCCGGGGCGGGAGGCATATCCCGGCGATGTGTTCTACCTCCACTCCCGTCTGCTGGAGCGGGCGGCCCATCTCTCGGACGACCTGGGGGGCGGGAGCATGACCGCCCTGCCCATCGTGGAAACCCAGGCGGGAGATGTGTCCGCTTACATTCCCACCAACATCATCTCCATCACCGACGGGCAGATTTTCCTGGAGAGCGATTTGTTTTTCGCGGGCCAGAGGCCGGCGGTGAACGTGGGCCTCTCTGTCTCCCGAGTGGGCGGGGACGCCCAGACCAAGGCTGTGAAGAAGGCCGTAGGGACCCTTCGGCTGGACCTGGCCCAGTACCGGGAGATGGAGGTGTTCACGCAGTTCTCCAGCGACCTGGATGACGCCACCAAGCGTCAGCTTGTCTACGGCCAGGGCCTGATGCGCCTGCTGCGCCAGCCCCGGTATGCCCCCCTGTCTCAGCACCAGCAGGTGGTGATCCTAGTGTCCGCCATGGCCCATGTGATGCAAGAGGTGCCCCTGGAACAGATGGACGCTTTCCGGGCCTGTTTGCTGGCGGCAATCGAGGAAGAGGCCCCGGACCTCTGCCAGCGGATCGACCGCACCGGACAGTTGGCTCCGGAGGACCGGGAGGAGATCGTTTCCCTGGCGAAACGCACCTTGGAGAGCTTCAGCGGGAAGAAGGGCGGCTGATATGGCGGGGACCAAGGAGATCAAAACCCACATTGAGAGCGTGGGGGAAACCCGGAAAATCACCAATGCCATGTACCTGATCGCCTCCACGAAGCTCCGCCGGGCCCGGCAGGAGCTGGACCAGACCCGCCCTTATTTCGAGGCCCTCCGGGGGGAAATCCGCCGGATTTTCCGCACAGCTTATAATGTGGACAGCCGGTTTTTCTATCCCATAGGCAGCGGCGCGCCGCTGGAAGGGACTTACGGCTGTCTGCTCATCACCGCCGACAAAGGCTTGGCGGGAGCTTATAACCAAAACGCCATTCGGGAAGCCCAGCGTCTGCTGGAGCGGCATCCGGACACGAAGCTGTTTGTTGTCGGGGAATACGGGCGGCGTTTTTTCGGCCAGCGGGGAATTCCCATTGAGCGCAGTTTTCTCTACACCGCCCAGAATCCCACCATGGCCCGTGCCCGGGAAATCAGTTCCCTGCTGCTGGACGGTTTCGACCGGGGAGAGCTGAAGGAGATTTACGTCATCTACACGGATATGGAAAGCGCCATGAGCTTTCAGGCCCGGGCGGCGCGGCTTCTGCCGTTCCACCGGACCCACTTTGCCGGGGCCCCGGCGGGGGAGGGGGCGATGACGGAGCGCTTCGAATTTTACCCGGACGTGGGGACCGTGCTGAACAGCGTCATGCGGAGCTATGTCACCGGTTTTATCTACAGCGCCTTAATTGACAGCTTCTGCTGTGAACAAAACGCCCGGATGACCGCCATGGATAACGCGGACCGAAACGCCGGAAAGCTGCTGGGCGAGCTGTCACTCCAGTACAACCGGGTCCGGCAGGCGGCCATTACCCAGGAGATCACGGAGATTTCCGCCGGGGCCAGGGCCCAGCGCCAGAAGAAGGGAAGGTAACCGATTTTGGAAAGAGGGATTATTGTACAGGTATCCGGCCCCGTGGTGGACGTAGAGATTCAAAGCGGAGAGCTTCCCCGGCTGCGGGAGGAGCTGACCGTGGAGAAGGACGGAGGACTCCGGGTGATGGAAGTGGCCCAGCACGTGGGGAAGAGTACGGTGCGCTGCATCATGCTGTCTCCCAGTGAGGGTCTGGCCCGGGGCCTGGCGGTGGACGTGCCGGACCGGACCATCGAGGTGCCTGTGGGCACGGCCACCTTGGGGCGGATGTTCAACGTCCTGGGCCAGCCCATCGACGGCGGCGGCCCGGTGCCGGAGGGAACGCCCCGAAAGAGCATTTACCGCAAGCCCCCCGCCTTTGACGAGCAGAGCCCGGCGGTGGAGATCTTGGAGACGGGCATCAAGGTCATTGATCTGCTGGAACCCTATCCCCGGGGAGGCAAGATCGGCCTCTTCGGCGGCGCGGGTGATTCAGGAACTGATTCACAACGTGGCCACAGAGCACGGCGGCTATTCCATCTTCACCGGCGTGGGAGAGCGCTCCCGGGAGGGCAACGACCTCTGGCGGGAGATGCGGGAGAGCGGCGTCAGCGAGAAGACCGCCCTGGTCTTCGGCCAGATGAACGAGTCCCCCGGCGTGCGTATGCGGGTGGCTCTGGCCGGGTTGACCATGGCGGAGCACTTCCGGGATAAAGAGCACAAGGATGTGCTCCTCTTCATCGACAATATCTTCCGCTTCGTCCAGGCGGGCAGCGAGGTGTCCACGCTCTTGGGACGGATGCCCTCCGCCGTGGGCTATCAGCCGACGCTTGCCAACGAGATGGGCGAGCTCCAGGAACGAATTACCTCCACGAAGAACGGCTCCGTCACTTCCGTCCAGGCGGTCTATGTCCCCGCCGACGATTTGACGGACCCGGCCACGGCCACCACGTTTGCCCATCTGGACGCCACCACGGTGCTGAGCCGGAAAATCTCCGAGCAGGGCATCTATCCGGCGGTGGACCCTCTGGCCTCCTCCTCCCGGATTCTGGAGGCGGATGTGGTGGGAGAGCGGCATTACCGTGTTGCCCGGACCTGCCAGGAGATCCTTGAAAAGTATATGGAGCTCCAGGACATCATCGCCATTCTGGGTATGGACGAACTCAGCGAAGAGGACCAGAAGACCGTGGCCCGGGCCCGGCGGCTTCAGCGCTTCTTTGCCCAGCCTACCACCGTGGCGGAAAAGTTTACCGGCATTCCCGGAGTTTACGTGCCTTTGAAGGACACACTGGAGAGCTTTGAAAAATTAGTGAACGGCGAGTTGGACCAATATCCGGAGGCTGCGTTTTACAATGTGGGCACCTGGCAAGATGTGGTGGAGAAGGCAAAAAGGATGGAGGCGGGTGAGGCGTGATGGAAGTGTTTCAAGCCCACATTCTGGCGGCGGACCGAACGTTCTATGAGGGTCCCTGCATCAGCCTGACCGTCCCCACCAGCGACGGGGAGCAGGGCATTCTGGCCCACCACAGCGATATGATCGCCGCCGTTTTGCCGGGGACTTTGCGCTTCCGGACGCCGGAGGGCCCCGCCCAAACGGCCGCGGTATCCGGCGGAATGGTGAAGATTGAGAAAAATGAGGTCCTGGTGCTGGTGGACTCCGTGGAACGCCCGGAGGAGATCGACGCCGCCCGGGCCCGCCGGGAGGCCGATGAGGCCCGGGAGGCCATGCTCCAGAAGAAGAGCCGCCAGGAATACCAGCTGGCCCAGGCCACCCTGGCCCGGGCCATGAACCGCCTGCGGGTCAAGGCGGCGGAAATCCGATGACAAGGCGTAACCTGCGCCGGCGGAGATTTATAGAGAAGTTAAAGGGCAAGGCAAACCGCCGCGGTTTGCCTTGCCCTTTTTCATACTGTTTACCCGGACATGATACGCCGGAGAAGAGTGTTTGGAGGAGAGCGGTGAACGGTCATTTACCGAGAGTGGATTTGTTTTTCATAGTGTATAATCACGGTAAGCTTGCCTGTGTGTGGATGGTTCGCTCTTTGAAAAGCATGGCCGCTCCGCCGTTAACAGCACCGGTTTCCGCTGCCGGTGCGAAGCGTCTGAAGTAAAACTCCGGTCAAGCCGGTTTCTTTTCCCTTCGGTAGTATAAAAACAGCAGTACCGACGCTGTCATGATAAAGAAATAAGCAATCCAGCTTGCAGAATCGGGGACTTGCCGGAACAAGAGGTATCCCAGTAAACCGGAAAAAATAATCTGCGTGCTGTCATAGATGGATATATCCTTCGGAGGCGCGTAGCGGTAGGCGTTGGTCAGCGCGTACTGTGCCGCCGCGCAGGAGGAGCCCGCCAGCAGCAGACAAGCCGTCTGCTTGGCGGTCACCGGCGTCCAATAGAGCAGATTGGACGGCAGCACCGCCAGCGTGGATACGGCCGAGAAGATGAAGACGATGGTGGAACCGTCAATTTCGCTGTTTCTCCGCAGGGCCCTGAGGGCGACATGAGCCCCGCCGGACATGACGCCGCCCAGAAGGCCAATGGCCGCTGAGAGGCCCAGCGCTTCTATATTTGGGAAGATCAGGAACAGACTGCCTGTCAGGGCCAAGGCGATGCACACCATTTGCCCCCTGTCCATCTGCTCGCCCAGGAACAGCGCGGCGAACAGGATTGCGAAAAAGGGGCTGAGCTTACTCAGGGAATTGGAACTTGCCAGCATCAGGTGATCGATGGCGTAGTAATTGCAGAAGACCGAAATTGTGCCGCAGAGCACCCGGAGGGCTAACGGAGCCCCGCAGCCCCTGGGCACCCGCAGGGGGACCCGCCGGTTCAGCAGCACCCCGCCCGCTACAACCGCGGACACGGCGTTGCGAAACAGGACTTTCTGAAAAAACGGCAGATCTCCGGACAGACGCACGAAGGCGCTCATCAGGGCAAAGCAAAAGGAGGAGATTACCAGCAGCAGAATGCCCTTGTTTTTCTCCGAGGTCATAGCGGCCTTTATTTCCGCAGAATGTGGATGGCAAAGCCGCCAAACTCGCCGTCCAGGTATAGGTTCTTCAACTTGCCGTCCTCCGTATAGGCGGCAGTTTCCATGTTGAACGAAAAGCCCTTTTCTCTCAGTTCTTCCACGGCGGCGTCCAGATCCGGGGTCTTCATGGAGATGTGGCCGTTGCGTCCCAGGAAAGGCGCTTTCATACACTCGAAATCCGTTCCGGCAAGCTCCGATTTTTGTCCGTGGCGCGGCGTCAGGTTGAACATCCCGCTCAAAAGCAGGGCCAGGCGCTCCGCCTCTTCCGGACTGCCGGTGTTGATGCCGATATGCTCTAATTCAAATTCACACTGCATGAGGATTCTCCTTTTCTAGAGAGAAACGTCTGTCATGGACGTGAAAATGACAGACGTTTCATACTTTTATACGGGATTCAGGCGGCGGCCCTTTGCTTTTTTGCGAACATAAGGCACCATGCCACCAGAACGACGCCCATTGCAATGCCGATCAGATCGAAAATATTGCCGGGCATGATGAACATCAGCGCGGCGGCAAAGAACAAAACGCGCTCCGCCACAGAAAGACGTTTACCCATATATCCGGCCACGCCGGCGGCCAGGAAAAAGGTCGCGCAGGCGGTCATGGCACAGGACATGGCAATCTCGCTCACTGTGCCGATCAACAGGATGGAGGGGCGGTAGACAAACATGAAGGGCGCGATAAAAGCGGTGATGGCGTAGAAGAAGGCTTTCCACCCGGTTTTCCACGCGCTGGCGTTGGCGATGCCCGCCGCTGTGAAAGAGGCCAGGCACACCGGAGGCGTAATCTGCGCCACAACTCCAAAGTAGAAGATAAACATGTTGGCTACCAGAGCCTCCACGCCCAGACCTTGGATAGCGGAGCAGAACAGGGTGTTGGCGATTAAGTACGCGGCCACGGTGGGTAAGGCCATGCCCAGCAGCAAACAGCCGACGGCGGCCACCAGCAGGGCCAGCAGCAAACTGCTGTTTCCAGAGGTTCCGATCAGCTTAGCCACCTTTACGGCCACGCCGGAGCGGACCACGATGCCGATCATGATGCCGCAGGCCGCCGTGGGGATCGCCACGTTGGAGGCCTGGCGGACACCCTCAATCAGGGTTTCCAGCAGCTGCTTGGGGGTCATCCGGGTATCCTTGGAAATCATGCAGATGGCGATGGACAGCACCGTGCAGTAAATAGCCGCCCGGGGCATGGACATGCCGGCGAAAATCATAATGACCAGGAGAATAATGGGGATCAGGCGGTAAGTGCGGGGCAGGATCGGCTTGCCCTCATATTTCAGGTCGCTGTCCCCGGCGTGCATCTGCTTTTTCTTAGCCAGCAGGTGGACCAAGATAAACACTGCGCCGAAATAGGCCAGGGCAGGAATAATGGCGGCGGTGGCAATCTCCATGTATTTCATGCCGATCATCTCTGCCATGATGAACGCGCCCGCGCCCATGATGGGAGGCATGATCTGCCCGCCGGTGGAGGCCACGGACTCGACGGCGCCGGCCTCTTCCGGGGTATAGCCCGCCTTTTTCATCAGGGGAATGGTCAAAACGCCGGTGGTGGACACGTTGGCCACGGCAGAGCCGGAGATCATACCCAGCAGGCCGGAGGAGATAACCGCCGCCTTGGCGGGGCCGCCGGCAGTCTTATCGCTGAGCTTCATGCCTGCGTCGATCAGCACGCCGCCGCCACCGCAGTTGGAGAAGAAAGCGCCGAACACCATAAAGTAGAACAAGGTGCCCATGGAGGTGGACAGCGGAGAGCCGAAAATGCCGTTTTGGCCCAGCATCAGCGTCTCACAGAACTGGCCGAAGGTCATGCCGGCAAACCGGAAGATTCCGCCGATATACTGGCCGAACCAGGCGTAAGCCATAAAGAAAATCAGAACGAAGAACAGTGCCAGGGATACCACGCGGCGTACAGCTTCCATCACAACGACCAGCAGCAACACCGCCACCGTCTTATCCAGCGCCGTCATGGGGTCGACGCTGAGTACCCGCAGATTCAGGGCGTCGGCGCTGCTGAGGAAATACCAGCAAATCACAAAAGTGCTGCCGATCAGGAAGGCATCATAGATCCACCAGAGATTCCGCAGCTTGCTCTCTTTGTGCTTGCATTTTTCTGCCATGGGGTTGAACAGAAACACTATGACCAGTGCAAAGCACAGGTGCAGGGGGATCTGAGCCCAGGGCTGTAAGGGTTTGTACAGCTTGATGTACAGCTGAAACACGGTCATGGCCAGCGCCAGAATGGCCAGGGACCAGTAGCGCCAGCGGGGCATGCTCTTCAGCATTCTGGCAATTTTGGAATCCTCATCGGGTTCACTGGCCAGTGTGGCGGCCTTGGCGTCAAGATCGCTCTTGACCGCCGCGCCTTCAGCGCTCTTTTTCTTAAAAACGCTCATGCATATTCCTCCTGTAAGAAGGCGGACGCCGGACCGGCGTCCGCCTTACCTTTCGCAGCAGAGTTTTGTTTCCTCAGTTGTTCAGGCCGGGATTACTGGAGATACCCCATCTCCTTGTAATACTTCTCCGCGCCGGGATGCAGGGAGTTGCCGCCGATCTTCTCAGAGTCCATGCAGGTGGCGACATCCCAGGGAGCAAGGGTGTTATAGGTGTTGACCAGATTGTCGCGATTCTCGCAGAGAGTCTTGGTAATTTGGTAGACCACGTCTTCGCCCAGGGACTCCTTGCAGAAGATGCAGTCGGGGGAGCCGGGCAGAACCAGCTCGTTTTCCTGGCCCTTGAAGGAGTTGGCGGGAACGGGAACCCGGGAGAAACCCTTTTCAGTGACGAACCAATCGATGGTTTCGTCTCCCCACTGGAGGAAGGTCACATCGCAGGTAGTGGCAATCTCCGCCATGGTGGAGGAGCTGGAGGAGGTATGGTCAATATAGAAGTCGATCTTGCCGTCCTGAAGGGCCGCCTCGTTTTCAGAGCCGGACTGGTTGGTGATGGAGCCGCCCCAGCTCTCCAGATCCTCCTGAGTCACGCCGAAGTATTCCAGCAGCAGGTAGGCGCCCTCGGCGTCCATGGAGCCCACCGCGGAGCAGCCGATGCGCAGGGGCAGCTTCTGCTCAAAGATCTCCTCGATGGTGGAAACATTGTGCTTTTTCAGGAAGTCGTTGGAGATGCAATTGATGTAACAGACGGCGTTCAGACCGCCCATGATGGCCAGATAACCGGTGGCGGGGGGCTTGCCCAAAGTGCCCTCTTCCCGGGCCCATTTGGCGGGAGCGCCGTTGACAAAGGCCAGGTCCACAGCGCCGTCGGCGAACAGATAGGGCGCGCCCATGCCGCCGGGACTGGTGGGCTGAACGTCGACCAGACCGAAGCCTCCGTCGTTCTCCAGATACTTACTCATTTCTACGATGGTGTTGTAAGTAGCGGAACCCACGGCGTCGGAGGAGAAAACCAGCGTTTCGCCGGAAAAATCGGCGGAGCCGCTGTCCCCGCCGGCGTTGTCGCCGCCGCTGCTCTGCGCGGGGGGATTGCTGTCTGCGGGAGGGTTGGCGCCGCCCTGGCTGCCGCCGTTGCCGCCGCAGGCGGCCAGGCTCAGCACCAGACTCAGGGTGAGGAGCAAAGCAAATACTTTCTTCATTTCATTTCTTCCTTTCTGATTCTTGTTGGATAACGTCGTATTCTTCACCGGCTCCGCCGGGTAAAGACCGTTTTACCGTTCCGCTTTGGCATTGGCCATGCGGATTCCGTAATCCATGGCGTTGACCAGGCTGAGCTCGTTGGCGTGTCCGTCTCCGGCATGTCCGAAGCCGGTGCCGTGATCCACGCTGGCCCGAATGATGGGCAGACCCAGGGTGACGTTTACACCCGCTACGGCGTCCCAGTGGCCTTCGGCCTTATTGTACACGAAGCCCTTGACCTTCAGGGGAATGTGGCCCTGATCATGGTACATGACCACTACGATATCATACCAGCCGCCCAATGCCTTGGAAAAGACGGTGTCCGGGGGGGTGGGCTTCTTCTCGGGGATGATGATACCCTCGGCCATAGCGGCGTCAATGGCGGGTTGAATCTCCTCGATCTCTTCCCGGCCAAACATTCCGTTTTCACCGCAGTGGGGGTTCAGACCCGCCACAGCAATTTTGGGTTCTTTGATGCCGATGGCCTTGCAGCCCTCGTTGGCGATGCGGATGACGTCCAAAACCCGGTCCTTCTTCACCCGGTTGCAGGCCTCCCGGAGGGAGACGTGGGTGGAGACGTGGACCACCCGGAGCTCGTTGTGGGCCAGCATCATGGTGTACTTGGAGGTATTTGTATAGTCAGCGTAAATTTCCGTGTGGCCGCTGTAATGGTGTCCCGCCATATTAATGGCTTCCTTGCTCAGGGCGTTGGTAATGGTAGCGTCCACTTCCCCGCTCATGGCCAGTTCAATAACTTTTTTCACATACTGAAAGGCCGCCTCGCCGCCCAGGGCCGTGGCCCCCAGGCCAAAGGGCTTGGGATTCTCCGGATCACCGGGAATGTCGGAAATTTTAACCAGGCCCAAATCATACACGTCGATGACGCCATACTCATATTTTGCCTCGCTGACGGCCTGGATGCTCCGGATTTTCATCTCAACGCCGGAAACCGTTTTCGCCGCTTTGGCGGCGTACTCCATGGCGCTGGCGTCGCCCACCACCAGAGGACGGCAGCGGTCGTAAACCGCTTTGTCCGCAAGGGCTTTGACGGTGATCTCGGGGCCGTTGCCGAAGGGATCGCCCATGGTGATGCCCAGGATCGGTTTGCTCATATGTACTCCTCCTTACGTTTTATCAGCCAAGGTCTTTGGTTTCTTCCAACACCTTTTTCAGCTCCTCAATTCCCTCCTCACAGAGGTAGTGGAAGGGTTTGCGGCAGTCGCCCACGGGATAGCCCATCAGAGCCACGGCCTTTTTAATGATGGTATTGGGATTGCCGAATTTGAACACCCGCTGAAGGGCCACAATGGCATCCTGAGCCGCTTGCGCCTTCTCCAGATCTCCCGCTATGAAGTTGTCATAGATGGAGGCGATGGTCTTGGGCCACAGATTGGCCCGTCCCGCCACACCTCCGGCGCCGCCCATTTTCAGGCAGGGGAGGATGTTGCCGTCGTTCCCCGCCAGGACGGCGAAGTCCTTGCCGGTGTCCCGAGTGAGGGTGATGTAGGCTTTCAGATTTTCCAGATCCCCGCTGGAATCCTTGGCGCCCAGGATCACGTCCACGTCCCTGGCCAGACTGGCCACGGTTTCCGGCAGCAGTTTGTTTCCGGTGCGGGCGGGGATGTTATAGAGCACAATGGGGATGTTTACATGCTTGGCGACTTCACAGTAATGGTCGTACAGCTCCTTCTGGCTGGCCAGGGCGAAGCTGGGGGTAATGATGGACAGGGCGTCCGCGCCCAGTTCCTCGGCCCGCTTGCTTATATAAATGGTGTCCCGGGTGGAAATACAGCCGGTTCCAGCATAGACGGGTATGCGGCCCTTCACCTGGTCCACGGTGGCTTCCAAAATCTCTTCTTTCTCTTTCAGGCTGAGGATGTATGCCTCGCCGTTGGTGCCAAAGGGGAAGATGCCGTGGACGCCGCCGGCGATCTGCCGCTCAATCTGGTTGCGGAGCTCGGGGATGTTGACGCTCTCATCCCCGGGGTTCATAGGGGTGATGACCGGAGGGATGATGCCCTTGATGCTGAACTGCTTCATACTCGCACGCTCCTTCTTAAAATTCCTTTACAGGATTTCCTGATAAATTTTCCGGGCGTCCTCCGGCGTGACCTGGCGCATATTGTTTACCAGCAGGCGGGTTACCTCCATGCCGGAAGCCACCAGCGCTTCCAGGTCCTCTTTGGGCACGCCGAACTCCGAGAGGCTGGTGGGGATGTCCAGGTGCTTCACGATGCTCTCCAGCCGGGCGATGACGGCGGCGCTTTTCTCCTCTTCGCCGGCGGCGTCTCCCTTGAGGCAGCGGTCATAGGCTTTTGCCAGCAGGGGACGGCAGGCGGGCTCGTTGAACCGCATGACCGGGGCCAACAGGATGGCGTTGGAGACGCCGTGGGCAATGTGATATTTGCCGCCCAAGGGATAGCTCAGGGCATGAACGGCGGTGGTGCCGGAGGCGGTGATGGCGACGCCGGCATAGAAACTGGCCAGCAGCATGGTGTTCTTGGCGTCCATAGCCTCCGGATCGTCACAGGCCCGCTCAATATTGTTCAGAATCATATCCAGGGCCTGAAGGGCAAATAGGTCGCTGAAAGGATTGGCCTTGTTGCTGGTGAAGCACTCGATGGCGTGGGCCAAGGCGTCCACCCCGGTGGCGGCGGCAATCTTCCGGGGCAGTTTTTTGATCATCACCGCATCCAGGATGACATAGTCCGCAATCATCTCCGGGTTTACGATGCCGATTTTCAGCTGCCTTTCCGGCACGGCCACAATGGCGTTGGGAGTGGCTTCGGAACCGGTGCCCGCAGTGGTGGGGATCATCAGGGTTTTCATACACTTCCTGGCCCGGCCCGGCTGGTCCAGCAGCTCTTTAACGCCGTACTCGTTTGTCATCAGGATGCTGGCCAGCTTGGCGGTATCCATGACGCTTCCGCCGCCTACGGCCATGATAAAGTCCGCGCCGCATTCCTTGCACTGGTCCACCAATTTCTGAGCCTCCATGTAGGTGGGCTCCGCCGGGAGGTCGTCCAGGACGACGGTTTCCACACCGGTTTCCCGCACCTTGGCCATGGGGAGCTCCAGCAGGCCCGCGCCTTCAATACCCGGGTCGGTGAATACCACCAGGCGCTTCACGCCGTTAGCGGCGAAGATTTCCGGAATCCTCCCCAGGGCGTCCTCGCCGCTGTAAACGGCGTGGGGCATTTTCAGCTCATATTTGCTCAGCATTCTGTATCCTCCTCTTGCTCCCCGGCGCCCAGGGACCGGGCCAGCCTGACGAACAGGCCGGGCTCGCCGAAGCCGCCGGATTTTGAAATGATATGATAAGTTTTTTCCATGTACATAAAGTCCGTCAGCACCGCGCCGGTGTCCAGTTCGCACACCGGCCGCAGCTCCGCCGTGCCCACGGCCCGGGTCAGGGCCAGCAGCGTATCTCCGCCGGTGCAAAGCAGGGTGGCGTCCAGTCCCCCGTCCAGCAGCCGCCGGCCCAGCCGGCCCAGCTGGCCGGAGATGCGGACCCGCAAATCCGCGGTGGTCAGGCCCTGCTCCTTGGCGTAAACGGCGGTGTCGTCCCGGCCCGGCGGGTCATTGACGTCTAAGATAAAGCGCCTTTCCCTCCTGGCGGTTTCCAGCCAGGAGGATACAACGGCGGCGCAGTCCGCCGTCTCCAGCCAGGAGGGTTCCAACTTCTGCACCGGGGTTAGGTGAACATGGGGGAAGCCCGCTCTCTCCGCCTCCTCCATCTGCCGCAGGGTTACCGGGTTCACACTGCCGCAGGTTACAAACAAAGACGGAACCAGGGATGGCCGCTCCGGCGGCACGCCCTTCAGCTCCAAAAGTTCGGCCAACGCCGCCGCAAAACCCGCGCACCCGGCAGAGAGTTTCAGACCCTCTTTGCCCAGCATCCGGGCGGTTTGAGTCAAGTCCTGTTCGGTTTCCGAGTCGTAAACCTGAATGCCCGGACGGTGTTCCGCCGCCGTTTCCCTCAGGCTGTGAAGCGTCACCGGGACATCGGTCTGAGCGGCGATGATCTCCGGTATAGAAGAGGCCGTCACCGGTTCGAAGGGATCTTTTCCAAATACGCTGTCCGCCACCGGCACGCCGTCGATGAAATGAACGCCGCCCCGGGTGATCCGGTTCATCCCCGGCAGGGCTGGGAGAAAGGCCAGGCGTTCCGCTTTCGCGGCGTTCAATGCCGCCGACAGTTCCGCGCCGATGTTGCCCCGGAGAGCGGAGTCCGTCTTCTTGTATATGTGAGTAAAGCCCGCCGCCAAGGCGTCCTCTACCGCCCGGAAAACCGCTTTATAGGCGGCTTCCGGCGACAGGTGCCGGGTTTCGGCGTCCAGAACCAGCACCTGAATCTCCGGCTCTGCTCGGGAGAAGTCGTAGGCCGGGTCCGTCACCACGCGGGTTTTCGCCCCCCGGGCTGCAAACTGTACCCCTGTATCTAGCGCGCCTGTGAAATCATCCGCAATTATCAAAAGCCTTACCATGGGCACCCCCGCTCGTCCAGTTTTGAAACGGTTCCACATCGGAAGCATTACAACTGGCGATTTCCTCAAAAAATACACCGGTTATATTTGCTCTTTAGGTCTATTTTATGGAAGAAATTCTCCGTGTGCAATCTTTTTTGCTCCACGGAATGTTTAAATTTGAAACCTATCGAAAAAGACTTGCACATTTTTTGTATGCTTGGTATAATGTGTTCAAAATTTAAACGCATTTGGAGGGCTTATGAACATGCCAATCCGTGTACTGGGCATCGCTCCCTATGAGGCGATGAAGACTTTGATGAGCAATCTGGCGGAGGAATATCCGCAAATGGACCTGACGCTGTTTGTAGGGGACCGGGAGCTGGGCTTGGAGATTGCCCGGGCCAACTTTCACGGGAATTACGACGTAGTAATCTCACGGGGTGACACCGCCGCCATGCTCCGGAGGGACCTGAGCCTGCCGGTAGTGGAAATTGAAGTCAGCATGTATGATCTGCTCTGTGCCCTGAAGCTGGCCGGCGGTTCGGATGGCCGGGCTGCTTTTATCACGGCCGCCAGCATTACCGAGAGCGTCCGGCGTCTATGTGAAGTGATGGGGAACGGCATGGATATCTATACCTACGACACCCAGGACATGGTGGAACCCATTTTGCGAGAGCTTCAGCAAAACGGCTGCCGGGCCGTACTTTGCGACGCTTTGGCCAACACGACGGCCAAACGGCTGGGGATGAACGCTTTCTTGGTTACATCTTCTGTGGAAAGCATCCGCAAAGCCTTTGACCAGGCCCTGCTCATCTGCGGAAGCCAGCAGCGCCTGCGGGAGGAGAACCTTTTTCTTCGGGAACTGATCCAGGGACAGATCAGTCAGACCGTGGTCTTTGACCAGAGCGGCGGGCTCTTCCTCTCCACGCTGAATGATCCGGTGCCCGAATTGCTGGAGCTGCTGCGGCGGGAGCTGCCGGAATCCCGGAAGGATCTGGAGCGGCGAATTCTCCGCAATCTGGGGGGGATGCTGTACTCCATCCGCTCCCGGCAGATCAGCTCCGGCCCGCAGACCTATGTCGCCTTTTTTATGGATGCCCGGAAGACGCCTCTTTCCCCCAACCAGACGGGCATTCGCTTTGCCACCCGGCCGGAGGCGGAGAGCGACTTTTACGACAGCATTTTCAGCTTTGCCGGGACCATCGGTGACTTTCAGGAGGAGATTGCCCGGATTAATCAGAGCAGCGCTCCGGTGATGGTTTCCGGTGAGGACGGCACCGGCAAGGAATCCATGGTAGGCGCTCTGTATATGCGCAGCGTCCTGCGCAATCATCCGCTGGTGTCCGTCAATTGCAGTCTTCTCAATGACAAGAGCTGGACGTTTCTGCTGGAGCACCACAATTCTCCGCTTTCCGATGAGGGGAACACCCTTTATTTTGCCAGCGTAGATATCCTTTCCCCGGAAAGGCGGCAGCAGCTTCTGGCCGTTCTGGCGGAAATGGACGTCTGCCGGAGGAACCGGGTGATTTTCTCCTGTGTCTGCCAGCCTGGGGAATTTACCTCCGCCGTTGGGTCCCTCTTCACCGATAAGCTGTGCTGCCTCACGCTGTATCTGCCTCCCCTGCGGCAGATGGCGGAACGAATTCCCACCCTGGTGAACCTGTCTCTGAGTTACCTGAACGCCGACCTTCCCCGGCAGGTTTTAAGCGTGGAACCGGAGGCCATGTCTTTGCTCCAAGCCTTTCAGTGGCCACATAACTACACACAGTTTCGCCGGGTGCTGGAGGAACTGGCCGTCCTGGCGCCGGGACAGGCCATCACCGCCGCCAGCGTCCGCCAGCTTCTGCGAAAGGAACGGCACGTGGGGGCTTTTGCCCTTCGGGCGGAAAACGCCGCTGTACCTCTGGATCTGGGCCGGACTTTGGAGGAGATCAACCAGGACGTGGCTCTCCGGGTGCTGGAGGAAACCGGCGGAAACCAGACCGCCGCCGCCAAGCGGCTGGGAATCAGCCGGACCACACTGTGGAGGCTGATGAAAAAATAAACAGCCGCAGGAAAGGCGCTCCGCCCGGAAAGCCGGACGAAGCGCCCCTTTTTGTTCTGCCGCGTTTCTGGGAAGCCTGAGCTTTGCTTTGAGAGTTTGAAGATACCCTCTAGGCTTCCAGCTTCACAACGTATTTCACATAGGCCGCCGGCGGCTGTCCCTCCGTGTGGCGGCAGGCGGAGTGGGCGTCACTGGGAAACAGGGCGCAAAACATACCTGGCCGCATCTCCAGGGCGGAGCCCTGCCCCCGGAGGGGTTGTTTGTCCTTTTCCGGGTCATAGGGCCCGCTGCTCTCCATTTCCTCCAGCCGGTTCCACAGAACGGTTTCCCGTCCTTCCGCCAGGATGAATACGTCCACATATCTGCGGTGCGCCTCAAAGGCGTCTGTGTCCTCCGGCTTGGTCATGCCGGACTGGCGCATGACGTATCCTCCCGGAAACCGGCAGGGGCCGTCCCAGGCGGAAGCGGACTGAATTTCTTCCAGGGCCCTAACCAGGCCGGGAAGGCGGTCTTCATACTCTGCCGCGTGCTTGATCCGGTCAACAATCATTTCCGTGCCTCCATTCCATCCTGGTCCGCATTTGCCGCCGGGACAGCGGCGTCCTGCTTCCAGCGCGGGTGAAGATATGCCTCGGGATTGGCAACGGCGGGCCAGCGCTGCCCATGTAAAACGGCGATACACCCCTCCGCACACATGGACGCCGCGCGGACAGTGGCTTCCCGGGTCTGAGCGGCGCTGTGGGGCGAGAGGATCAGATTTGGTGCGGCGCACAGCGGATTGTCCGGGCGCAGCGGTTCTTCTACCGTAACGTCCAGCCCCGCGCCGGCGATGATCCCTTCTCTCAGGGCCTGAATCAGGTCCGCCTCATCCACGATGCCGCCCCGGGCGCAATTGATGAGAACGGCGGTGGACTTCATCTGCCGCAGCTCTTTCCACCGGAGCAGTCCCCGGGTGCCGTCGTTCAGCGGCGTGTGGATTGTGACGGCGTCGCTTTCCGCCAGCAGTTCCGAGAGAGTCCCGCAAGGGCGGGCGCCTCCCGCTTTTATGTCCGCTTCTGTGCAATAGGGATCGTAGGCCAGCAAGTCCATGCCCACGGCGCGGCACAGCCTCCCTACACGTTTTCCAATGTCCCCGAAGCCGACGATGCCCGCGGTCCGCCCTTTCAATTCAAACATCTTTCCACTGTTCCGAATTTCGAAATTGCCTGTTACGGCCTCATTGTGGCATTCCACCAGGTTGGACGCCAGGGCAAACATCAGCGCCAGGGTGTGCTCCGCCACGGAATCCGCGTTGCAGTGGGGAGCGATCACCACCGGGATACCCCGCTCGCTGGCTGCGGCCACGTCGATGCTGTCGTATCCGATTCCCGACCGGCCGATGACCCGCAGATGGGGGGCGGCCTCTATTTCAGCCCGGTTCATATGGCCGATCCGCACAACCACGCACTCGGCGTTTTGAAGCTCCTCCAGATATTCGCTTGGGTTCCCGCTGTTCGCGACGTAAATGGGTCCCATTTGGGCCAGCGGTTCGTATCCGGCGGCGCAGAGGGCCTGAGTCATGACGATTCTGCTCATGTGTCTTCCTCCTGATTCCACAGCATTAAATTTCCCTCTTTGTCGAAGGGAAGGGGCTTGCATTCTCCGGCGATTTCCATACCCGGCGTCTGTCCCGCCTGGTTCCAAAATGCCTCGGACAGGTACAGCTCTCCCATGTGCAGCGTGTTCCGGATCAGCACGATCCGCAGCTTTTCCGGCGGGACGGCGTTGCAGGTTTTGACCGCGGCCTTGATGGCCATTTTGTCATCCCGCAGCACCATGGCCAGCTTCACCGGCAAAAAAACGGTGGAGGTCAGCGCATTGGGATAGGTGGCTAAGAAGTCCATCTTTTTCAGAAATCGCAGCGTGGTGGTGTCCGCCTGGCCAATTCCCAGCCCGTTGCCGTGGGACGCATCCGTCAGGTCCAGGACGCAGGTCCGCTGTTTCCGGATGCCTCCGCCCCCATAGGGCGTGGACCAGGTTCCGGTGATATTGGGGTCCATCCCGCTGCCGGAAAAGTTCTTGCCGATTTCCCGAACCACCAGCACGTCCGTCTCTGGTACAAGAATACGGGGCATTAGGCTTTTGGCGTATTCCAAAAGGGCGGGTTCCCGCTCTGGAATCTCCTCACTGCGCAGCACTTCCACCCGGCTGGTTTCATCGTAGGCGTTCTCCATCAGCGCCACGCCGAACAGCACATTCGTGTGCGTCCGCACGTAGTTGCCCACCAGGGGAATCCTTGTGGCAAACGTACCGAATCCGTCCTTGTGGATGCTGTCCGCGCCCTTCTGCTTCCCCAGGCCGATACACAGCATTTTCGTCAGGCCGGATTCAACCGGTCCCCGGAAGGCGCTGTGGGGTTTGACCCGGTTCACCGCCACGATGCCGTCCGCCTCAAAGGCCAGGCGGTCTATGTACACCGGAAGCGGGCGGCCCTCTTCCATCACCTCTCCAAGGCGCACTGTCTCCATAGAAGAGCGGATCGGGCAGCCGCAGAAGTCCTCTGTAATGCCGTAGCCTTCCAGGATCAGGCGCTGTCCCTCTGCTGTGGAGCCGCCGTGGCTGCCCATGGCGGGGATGAGAAAGGGCTTTGCTCCCAGCCGCCGGAGAAAGGAAACGACTTCCCGCAGGACAAGGGCCATGTTTGCGATTCCGCGGCTGCTGCCGGTGACGGCCACCGTCATGCCGGGCCGGATCAGGGACGCGGCGCCGGACTCCTCCAGCTTCAGCCGCAGTTCGGCGGCCACATCCTCCAGGCGGTTCCGGGGGAACGTTTGAAGGACGCGGAACATTCTGGGAAGGGATACCCCCTCTAAAAGCGGCTCGATCTTTGTGTAATCCGAAAATTTTTCTGTCATAAGCAGCCTTCCCCTCCATCTGTTTCAGTCGATGCCAGTGGCACAGCAACAGTATAGCAGGAGCCGTCGGAAAATGCTTGACCTATTTTTCGGTATATCCGCCGCTTTTTTAGAAAAATTCCCCCTTCCGGTCCGGCGGACAGCCTGCCGGGCCGGGAAGGGGGAATGCGGAGCTCTCCGCTCAGCGCCGCTTCGGAATCTCAAACTCCTGTTTAGGCCGGAAGGGGCTGTCGGGCGTAAGGTTGATGCCCACATCTGAATTGGCCCTGCGCAGGTACTGACTGGGAGAAATACCGGTTTTTCTCTTGAACATCCGGGAAAAAGACGCCGGTTCCATACCCGCATCCTCTGCCAATTCGCCTACGGTGCAGTCCGCCGTCAGAATCCGCTCCTGGGCGCGGGCAATCTTCTTTTCCTGAAGATATTGGGACGGCCCGCAGCCGAACGCCTGCTTGAAAACCGTGGAAAAGTGGGCTGGCGTATAGCCGCAGAGCTCCGCCAAAAGAGAAACGGAGGGCATTTCCCGGGGGTGCCGGTCTATGTAGGCCAGAGCGGGATAAAGCGCTGTGCCGGGCCGTTCCGGCGGTGCGGCATAAACGCCGTCCTTCAGCGTTTCCCGGCGGAGCAAAAGCAGCAGCAGCTCGGTCATTCTGGCGTTGATTAAGGCTTCGGCATAGTCGCCGCCCCGGATCGCCAGGTGAAACACGTTTATCATCAGGGCGTGCTCATAGCCGTTGAGAGGGATGGCGAGAGGCAGGCGGCTCAGGGGCTCCAAAAAAGCCCCTTGGGCCGAAAATTTTACATCAAAGCTCTGCATAGAGTCTTCTCCAAAAATCGCGTGTTCCACCTCAGGCTCAATGCGCAGGAACAGCCCGCGGCGGGCTTCGACCACCTGTGCTCCCGCCTGGATCTTACCCAGACCGCCGATCACATAAATACAATGGAAAAAGGGGTGGGAGTGCAGGGGAATGTATTCTCCCCGTTCTTTCCGCTCTTTGACAATTCGGTGAACCTTTACCGATAACGACATCGTTTGCCCTCCATTCATTGCACGTTAAAAGATCACGGTTCTCTGAACTCCGGTCATTCCGTGCCGGTTGCCTGCGGCTGTTTGGGGTGCCGGGTTTTGGATATGCCTGTAAAACAGAGTATAAGTTTCCGTGCGGGTAAAAGCAAGTGATTTCCACCTTCCGGCGTAGAAACTGAAATCCCTGCCGGCATGAACGCTAAGATAAACGCTCACACCGGCCGGGACCTTTTGACTGCTTAGAAGCGTTCTTTTTGCCGCTCAGTAGATCGATTGATAAATTTCCACCATGTCCGCTATGGAAAGAGGAGCGTAGCTGTTCCCCAACAGCCGCTGCTGTCCGGTTGTGACGCCTTCGGCGAACCCTTGAAATTCGCTCTGGGAAATACCATACTCCCGCAAGGGCTTTCTGAGTTGAATCCGGTCGAAAAGCTGGAAAGCGGATTCCAGCGCCTCCGCCGCCGGGACGCCCAGACAGTGCCTCAGCAAGGCCTCCAGCTCGTGAAGGCCCCCTGTGGGTTTTTTCTCCCGATATTTGCGGAATACCGCTGCGAAGACCAGCTGATTGGCCTCGCCGTGGGGGATGTGATAGCCTCCGCCCAAGGGATAGCTGAGGGCATGGACCGCTGCGCAGCCTGCGGAACAAAAAGCCATTCCCGCATAGGAAGAGGCCAGCTGGAAAACCCCGGCCTTGTCAATCCAATGTGCGGGCCCCCGGTCCGCCACATAACGGTAACCCTCCAGAATCATGCTGGCGGCGCTGGTGGAAAACAGCTGGGAAACCGGCGTGGCCTTGGGAGAGAGACGGGATTCCACAGCGTGGACCAGCGCGTCGATGGAGGATGTGGCGAAAAAGCGGTAGGGCAGGCCGGCCAGCAGTTCGGGAATCAGCACGGACTTTACGGGGAACATCAAGTCACTGATATGGACAAGACCACAAAAATTATGGAGCGGAGTTGCTGACAACACTTTGCGAAACAGGCGAAAAGTATCATTTTTGCGGAGAGATTGTCTAACCGTGCGGATCAACCGGGCTTACAAAAAGCTGACCGGGATCCGGCGGGAAGAGCTGGTGGGCATTCCGGTGGAGGAACTGGTACGGACCCGGCTGATTTCCGAATCCTGCGGGGCCATTGTAGCCAGGACGAAAAAGCCCTGCACCATTGTGCAGACTTTTTCCCGGACGGGGCGCAGCGCCCATGTGTCCTGCAACCCGGTTTTTGATGAACATGGAGAGATTGAATTTTATATCTGCAACGACCGGGACTTGGACGAGATCAGCAGCCTCCAGTCGGAGCTTCAGGAGATCAAAGTGCTGAACGACCGCTATCTTTCCGAGTTGGAAACGCTGAAGGCCCAAATGCCCAACTGGGGCGAGCTTATTGTAGAGGACAAGGCCATGCTGAAGGCGCTGGACCTGGCGGGCAGGGTGGCCAGGGTGGACTCTACGGCCCTGCTGCTGGGAGAAACCGGCGTGGGCAAGGATGAGATTGCCCGGTTCATTCACCGCAACAGCCGCCGGGCGGAGAAGGCCCTGGTGTCCGTCAACTGCGGCGCCATTACGGAATCCCTGTTTGAAAGCGAACTCTTCGGCCATGAGGGTCATGCCTTTACCGGCGCGGGCAGCAAGAGCCGGGCCGGGCTCTTTGAGGTGGCGGACCACGGCACCATGTTTCTCGATGAGATTGGGGAGCTGTCTTTAAACATGCAGACAAAGCTGCTGCATGTGCTTCAAAGCAAATCCTTCATTCGGGTGGGGGGCACGAAGCCGATCCAGATGGATGTCCGCATCATTGCCGCCACCAATTGTGATCTGGAGGCCATGGTTCGGGAAAAGCGGTTTCGGGAGGACTTGTTTTACCGGCTCAATGTGGTGCCCATCCATATTCCGCCCCTCCGGGAACGGCGGAATGATATCATTCCCCTGGCTCAGCATTTCCTGGACTATTACAATCAGAAGAATGGCTGCCGCAAGCGCCTTTCTTCCGCCACCTGCCTGGCGCTGCTGGACTACAGCTGGGCGGGAAATGTCCGGCAGCTGAAAAACGCGATTGAACAGGCGATGATTATGACGGACGGCGATGTGATCCAGCCGGAGAACCTGCCTGTGAACGTGGTTCGAGAGGCCGTTCCGTTTAAGGAGCCCCAAGAGGGTATGAGCCTGAACGAATTTCTGGAGCGGATGGAGCTTCAGTATTTGAATACCTATTATCAAAAATGCGGCAGCGTCCGGGAGGCGGCGAAGCGCCTGAAAATGCCGCCCACCACGTTTTTGCGGCATCGGACCAGCCTGATGAAAAAATACGGCAGTCTGGAGCTGTAAGCCTAAAGCCTGTTTTAAAACCGGCAAAACGCCGTCTTGGGGTGTCGTTTCCTGCCGGGACTGCGTTGATTTGACTTGAGATCCGCCGGGATTCCTGCGGTTTCCTTCCTGGTCAGGCGAAATTACGAACGCAGATCTGCGCACGTTGATTTATTCAGTGCTTCCTTAAGTAATCGGAACAGCGGATAAGGGCAAAAAAGCGGGAGCCGGTACGGTTTTGCACAGTACCGGCTCCCGCCGTAATATTTTCATGCGTCAGGGTTCTAGATGGACAGGGAGGCAGTCCGCCTCTGCCGGGGAGGGTAGAGGCGGCGCGGGGACCGGGTCCGGCGTCTTCCAGTGCCAGCTGGTTTTGTCGAACAGCGGTTCACAGATGCAGAGAATGGCGGGCATGAGGAAGATGCTGACCAGCGCCGAGATCAAGGCTCCGCGGGCCAGCATGACGCAGATGGCCCCGATCAGATCGATGGAAGAGACGAAGGACACGCCCAAGGTAGCGCAGAACAGAACCAGGGCGCTGGTGACGATGGACCCGTCGGAAGAGGAAGCGGCGATTCGGATGGCCTCTTCCCGGCTCAGGCCGCGTTTCAGCTCCTCCTGAAAGCGGGAGGTCATCAAAATGGCGTAATCCACCGTTGCCCCCAGCTGAACGCAGCTGATGATGGTGGGAGCAATGAAGGGAATTTCCGTGCCCAGAAAGTAGCAGCAGCCCTGGTTTATGAAAATAGCCAGTTCAATGGTTGCCACCAGTACCGCGGGGACGGAAACCGAGCGAAAGACAAAAGCAATGATGAGGAAGATCGCCGCGATGGAGATGTAATTGGTCACCTGGAAATCCACTGCGGATGTGTCGATTAGGTCCCGGTACATGGCCCCTTCGCCGGTAACCATGGCGGCGGGGTCGTAGCTGTGGAGAATTTCATTCATGCCGTCCAGCTGGGCGGACACCTGGTCCGTCGCCGGAGCGTAGCTGGAGTTGATCATCATCAGCTGCCAGCCCTCCTGGCGGAGCATGTTCTTTACATCCTCCGGGATGAAGAAGTCCGGGATGCCGGTGCCCAGCAGTTTGTGGAAGGAAACCACGGAGGTAATGCCGGGAACTTCCTCCATCCGCCGCTCCAGTTCGCCCAGATCGGCGGCGCTGAGGTCATCCCGGAGAACTGCGAAGTGACTGGTTGCCATGTCGAAATCGTCTTTGAGTTTCTCATTGCTGACGATAGAGGGCAGGTCCCGGGGCAGGGATTCGTCCAGCTTATAGTAGATTTCGGCGTGCCGCTGGGCATAGACCGCCGGGAAAAACAGAAGGACCGTCAAAACCACCAGGGGAATTTTATACCGGAGGATAAAGCTGTTTACTCTATCAAAGGAGGGAATCAGGGTTTTATGCTTGTGCTTGCTGATCTGCTTGTCGAAGATCAGCACCAGAGAGGGCAGAACCAAGATAACGGTTGCCACGCCCAGGACGACTCCCTTCGCCATGACGATGCCGATGTCCCGGCCCAGGGTCAGGCGCATAAAGCACAGGGCCAGAAAGCCCGCGATTGTGGTCAGGCTGGAACCGGACAGGGACCGGAAAGCGGCGATGATGGCCTGGGTCATGGCGTCCCGTTTATCTTCATACTGTTCCCGCTCCTCCTCATAGCGGTGGTAGAGGAAAATGGAGTAATCCATGGTTACGCCCAGCTGCAAAACAGCGGCGATGGCCTTAGTGATGTAGGAAATCTGCCCCAGGAAGATGTTGCTGCCGAAGTTGTAGACGACGGCCATGCCGATGCTGGCGAGATATACAAAGGGCAGCACGGTGGATTCCAGGGTGACGCTCATGGCGGCCAATGCCAGCAGCACCGCCAGGCCCACGAAGATGGGCAGCTCCCCGTCCATCACGTCCCGGGTGTCCTTGATGACTACGGAGAAACCCGCCAGGAAGCAGCGTTCGTTGCAGACGTTCCGCACCTGCTCAATGGCCTCCATGGTTTCGTCAGAGGCGCCGGGATGGTCGTATTGAATCAGCATCATGGTTGCCTGCCCGGAGAAAAACATGTCGCGGAACTCCGCCGGAATCATCTCCACTGGGATCTGGATGCCTACCAGGTTGCTGATCCATACGGCGCTGGATACGCCGGGAATATCTTTGATGTCTTGAATCAGGCGGTTTGTGTAGCCGGCCGGCATGCCCTCCACGATCAGCATACTGGTGGCCGCCATTTGAAAGGGCTCCTCCAGAAGCTGTTCCCCCTGGGAGGAGGGCAGATCCTGAGGCAGATAGGACAGGATGTCGTAGTTGATGCGGGTAGCGGCATAACCGATGAGGGAGGGGATCAGCATCAGCACGGCGATTAGAGCCACGAGTTTCGGCCTTCGGGTCAGTTTATGGGCAATTTTTTCGATCATGGCTTTTCCCCTCCCGTCAGTGGAAGATACCGGTTATGGCGTTCCAGAAGTCCTGGAACATTTGGGCCACCCGGCCCCAGAAGCTGCTTTGTTCCTTAGCGGCGGCGGATTCATCCAAGGTTTCCGCCTCCGCTTCCTTGATTTCCTGGGTGCGGATAAGAATCTGAATGCTGGAGGGGGATGGATTCCGTTCATCCGTCAGGGATACCGGCTTGGCTGTGGCATCCATAAGGAGAATGTTGTTCACATCGCCGGTATACTCGTTCCAGGTGTCTTCGATGATTTGCGTGACGGTGTTCTTGGCCTCTTTCACCTGTTTGGTGGTAGCCAAGGCTTTGGCGGTCTGCCGCAGGGCGGCGGAAAGGCCTCTGAGCGATTGCTTTGTTCCGGCGTCCAGATTTTTTCCGGTAGACCGGGCCAGGTTTTCCGCATCCGCCAGCAGAGTTTCCGTATCCCGGATGGTGGTGACGGCGGAAGCGCTGAGGACTCCGGCATTGGCCAGGGCCTCCTGTAAGGTGGGCTCATAGCTGTTCAGCAGGGTTCGCAGGGCGTCCACATCCTCCAGAATTTCCCGCAGGGTTCCGGAGGATTCTCCCAGGGACCCCATAAGGTTTCCGGCATCGTCCAGATCACGGGTCAGAATGCTCAATTCTCCGCAGAGGTCCGCCAGACCGCCTGCCACAGCGGAAGTGGGGTATTTGAGGTCATTGAAAATCGCGGTGAGTTCATACTGGATTTGGTCAATCCGGGCGCTGGCGCTGTCCAGGCCGTTGGTGATGAGGTCCACTACCGCGCCTCCGACTGTGCCGCTCTGAGGAGGCTTGTTGGGGTCAGAGGGAGTACTGCCGCCGCCGTCCGGGGGTTCGGGTTTGCCGGAGTCGTCTCCGGGGGGTTCCGCACCGCCGCCGTCCGGGGGTTCGGGTTTGCCGGAATCGTCTCCAGGGGGTTCCGTACTGCCGCTGCCGCCGTCGGCTCCGCCGGAATTGTCTTCAGGGGGGTCCATACTGCCGTCGCTGCTGCCGCTGGAATCATCCTCCGCATCCAAAGCGGCGTTAAGGACCAGACGGGCTGACATTTGTCCCTTTTTAAGCGGCTCCGGAGATTCGTTACCGGAAGTTTCCGGAACGTCCCCTGCTGGAGCGGGCGCGCTTTCCGGGGGCGGCGTTTCCTCCGGTGTTCCGGTGGATGCTTCAGGGACCGGTTCCTCTGAGGGCTGGAGCTGTTCCGGAGCCTGCGTTGTTTCCGAAACCTGGCCCGCTTCCGGAGCCTGGTCCGGTTCCGGGGTTTCCGCTTCCGGCGGTTCCTGGGCTTGGACGGGAGGAGTCTCGCTCAGGATTTCGGAACGGGAGCGGTTTCTGGCGGAGGTAACAGGTCCGCCGGCGTTGTAGATCAGCCAGAGGTCATTCATCTGCTTAGCCTGATTTGCGGAGACGTTGGGCAGCTTTTCGCAGAAATCCTGAAAACCGAGCTGGTTGCCTTGGACGGCGGCATGAAGGTCCTGCATTTGCTTTGCTGACTCCAGGGCCGATTTCTGCTCGGCAGTCAGCTGTTCCGGCTTAATCAAACCGCCGTTGACTGCCGCGGACAGATCGCTGATGTTCTTCACCGTGGCCTGCGCCTGCGCCTGGCCCATTCCCTGCGCCTCCAGCATTTTCAGCATGAAGGTGGTTTCGTCTTTCGCGTCGTAGGCTCCCCGGACGTTTTTTACCTTATTTACCAGGGCCGTGCTGTTGGTGGCGACGCTGTGGGTATTGACGTGGCTGCCGCCCAGGGCATGCTCCAGCCGGAGAAGGCTGCCCTCTAAATCTCCCGCCACATCCAGCACATGTTTCAGATCATAGGTTCCCTGTTCCAAACCATAGAGAGCCATCTCCATATCCGCCAGCTGGGCCTGGAGGGTTACGGTGGTGTCGGTCATTTCGTTAAGCACAGCCTTCGAATCCGTCACGGTCTGACTGAGAAGCTGGACCCGCTGTTCCATGGGGGATAGGAGGTCCGCCAGGTTGCTCAGGTCTTCCCGTAGGCGGTCCGTACCGCTGTACAGCGCGCCTTTGCCGCCGGAGAAAGTGCTTCGGGCCGCTTCCAGCTGATCCAGACCTTTGGCGGAGGCGTAGAGCCCGTTTTGAATGTCATTGAGGGAGTCCAGAAGGTCGTCAAGACTGCCGGATAAGGCCCGGTAGTCTTCCTCCAGGTCATCTTTCCGCTGGCTGAGCTTGGCAATCTCCTCCAGCTGGGCCAAGGTGGCGGGCGCCATCAGCACGGTTAAGCCCCCGAAGGAGAAATCGTTGCTGCCCACCCGGATGGTGAAATGCTGTTCTTCTCCGGGGAGGCAGAGGAACAAAACCGTCCGCAGGTTGCCCACCAGCTGAACCTGAGCGCCCTCAGCTTCCAGGGAGAGGATATCGTCTTGGTTAAAGAGCGCTGTAACGGCCAGTGTGTAGTTGTAACGGGCGTAGTCGCTGGCCTCCCCGTTCGGCACGGCGTCCAGCAGAATTTCCACTACGCCCTGTTTTCCGGCCAGGTCCTCCGCTTTGGCTGGAACACCGTTGAGGGTATACCGCAGGGTTAACGTCCAGGGCAGGTTTTCAAAGGGTTGTTTTGTCTTGCCCTCGAAATAGAAGCGGTCCGGCGCGCCGTTGCTGAAGTGGAAAGAAGTGCTGTTATCCTCGCTTACCGGGGCGGCATTGTCGGTAAGGTTGATTACCTCGTCGTAAACGCCGTAATCCGTCAGGCTGTCCTTGCCGTTCATGGCGTAACTTTTCACCACGCTGCCCTCCAGCAGATTGCCGTAGTAGTCCAGCGTGGCGTAGTATGCTTCGTCATAAGTGGGGGTCACGCCGTCGCGGATCACCTCTGCCGCCGCCCCGGGCACGGTTAGGGACACGGACAAGACTGCCGCCAAGGCAAGAGCGGAAGCGCGCTTTTTCAGGTTTTGCCAGTTCATAGTGATTCCTCCAGATAATCAACGGTCCATTAATAAAAGATTTTTGTTGACTTATTGACATGCGTTGATTATAGTAAAAGCAGGAAATCCAGTCAATAGACAAAAACAGAAGTGTGTCTAACTCGTCCAAAGGAGGGCGGCTATGTTGAAAAATCCTGAGGACCGCCGGGCGCGGCGGTCCCGCAAACTGCTGAAAGAAAGTCTGCTGGAACTGATGAGACAAAAGGCGTTTTCAGAAATCTCCGTCCGGGATGTGACGGATGCGGCGGACATGAACCGGGGAACGTTTTACCTTCATTACTCCGGCACGGCAGAGCTGCTGCGAAGCCTGGAGGAGGACTTGCTGGCAGAGCTCCAGGCCCTGGTAGATGCCCATATGCAGGAAACCGTAGCGGTTGGCAGTGTGGCTCCAGTGTTTGAACCGGTGCTGGATTTTGCTGTGGAGCACCGGGAAACCTGCGCGGTTCTGTTTGCCAGCAGTGAGGCCAGCGGCTTTTTCCAGTCCATCCAACAGTTGGTTCATGAGAACGGTACGCCGCTGGTGCGGTCCTGGTTCCACCCCGTGGACCCCCGCCTGACGGATTATCTCCTGAACTTTTTGGCCTGGGGCTTCATTGGCCTTTTGGCGGAGTGGTTTGAAAAAGATATGGCTCTGCCTAAGGCAGAGCTGCTGGCGGCTGCCCAGCGTCTGGCGGACAGCGCGGCAGCCGGGCTGTTTTTTCAGGAAGGGAGGGAGTTTTCATGACGGCCAAGGAGGCAATTAAAACTTCTTTCATCAGCCTGCTGGAGGAGCGGCCCCTCCGGGGGATCACGGTGAAGGATATTGTCCAAGGGTGCGGTGTGAACCGGAATACATTTTATTATCACTTCAAAGATATTCCGGCCCTGCTGGAAGAGATCATCACGGACCAGGCGGACCGGATCATTGCGGACCAGGGGCCGGCCCTGTCCCTGGCAGGCTGTCTGGAAACGGTTGTCCGTTTTGCGGAGGCCCGCCGCCAGGTGGTGATGCACATCAACCAATCTGCCCACCGGGACTTGTTTGAGCGGTGTTTGATGAAGATCTGCCGCCGGGTGGTGGAAGACTTTGCCGCCGCGGCCATCGGCGGCGTCTCCATTCACCCGGATGACCGGGAGGCTATGATCCGCTTTTACCAATGCGAATGCTTCGGGCAGGTAGTTGAATGGCTGAACGGCGGAATGCGGTATGATATAGCCGGTCAATTCCGCAGGATCTGCCAATTAGGAGAAGGCATGACGGAGCTGATGCTGAAAAGAGCGCGGATTTCGGCGGAACCTGTATAAACCGGAACCGATAGCAAGCCTCAAAAAACGGACAGCAGTTCGGCGGATCCAGGCGGCATATCCCTGCGTTTTCCTCCTTGGCAGACCTCAGTCCGCCTGCACTGTCAACCTTGTTCCGTACCGTCTGCATCCGCCTCCTTTGCAGTCATTATTTCTGAGGATTGCTATGAAAGCGCAGGGAAAAAACCGGCGGGTTGGGCGAAACGGACTGCTAAGATGGTATAAAACGGTAATTTGAGCAAAAAGAAGGGGCGGTTTTAGCGAAAACGCTGAAAATAGGTATAAAATCCCAGGATAGATTGACAAAATAAATAAATGTGTTATAATGCACTAAAAAGGTACTGTTTTTGTGCGGGGAGGGATTGCCACTTGCTGATGACCCGAGAAACGGACTACGCGCTGCGGATTCTGCGGGCGTTGTATCAGGAAAGGCAGCTGTCTGCCGCGGCCATTGCCCAACGGGAAAATATGCCCAAGGCCGTTACCCTAAAGATTTTGAAGCGGCTTCATGCCGCCGGCCTTGTGTCCAGCCGCCGGGGACCTTACGGCGGGTATCTGCTTGGTTCCCGGGAGCCGCTGTACCTTTGGGATGTGTTCCATGCCTTGGGGGAGCCCCTGTTTGTCAACCGCTGCCAGCAGCCCGAGTACCGGTGCGAGAATTATCCTGAGGGCGGCTGTAGCCTGTGCCGGGAGTTATCCCGGATTCAGTCTTCACTGAACGCGGAACTCCGCAAAACACCGTTGAGCGCCATTTTCCAGGAGGATCAGGAATAAAGGAGGAACATCGTATGCTGTATCAAACCACGCAGGAGCATGAGGAGCTGAGGGCCAAAGTTCGGGAATTTGCCGAGGCTGAAATCAAACCCATAGCGTTCATGCTGGACAAGAACAATCAGTTCCCCACGGAAGCGGTAAAAAAGATGGGAGAATTGGGCCTGATGGGCCTGCCCTATGAAAAGAAATACGGCGGAGCCGGGTCGGACGCGCTGAGCTATGCCATTGCCGTGGAGGAGCTGGCCCGGGTGGACGGCGGAGCGGGCGTGATTTTGTCCGCCCACACCTCTCTGGGTACCTATCCGATTTATGCCTTTGGCAGCGAGGAACAAAAGAAAAAGTATCTGCCCGACCTCTGTTCCGGCAAGAAGCTGGGGGCGTTTGGCCTGACGGAGCCAAACGCCGGGTCCGACGCCGGCGGCACCGAAACCACCGCCGAGGACATGGGGGATCACTATCTCCTCAACGGCGAGAAGATTTTCATCACAAACGGCGGCGAAGCCAGCACTTATGTCGTCTTCGCCGTCACCACCCCCGGCATCGGCACCCGGGGCATCAGCGCCTTCATCGTGGAAAAGGGCTGGGAGGGCTTTACCTTTGAGGAGCACTACGACAAGATGGGCATCCGCTCCTCCGCCACCTGCCAGCTGAACTTTAACAATGTGAAGGTCCCCAAGGAGAATCTGCTGGGCAAGGAGGGCCAGGGCTTCAAGATCGCCATGTCCACCTTGGACGGCGGCCGCATCGGTATTGCGGCTCAGGCTTTGGGCATTGCCCAGGGGGCCTATGAGGCGGCTGTGGAATACTCCAAGGAGCGGATTCAGTTTGGCAAACCCATTTGCCAGCAGCAGAACATTGCCTTTAAGATTGCCGATATGGCCACGAAGCTCCGCTGCGCCCGGTTCCTGGTTTACAGCGCCGCCGAGCTGAAACAGGCTCACGTGCCCTATGGCATGGAGTCCGCTATGGCGAAGCAGTACGCCTCCGACATTGCCCTGGAGGTGACCAATGACGCTCTTCAGATCTTCGGCGGCTGCGGCTACCTCAAGGGCATGGAAGTGGAGCGTTTCTACCGGGACGCCAAGATCACCACCATCTACGAGGGCACCAATGAAATTCAGCGGGTGGTCATTGCCTCCCACATCCTGGGCAAGGCTGCCAAGGAGGCCTCCGCCGCCCCCGCGCAGCAGAGAGGACCGGAAACCGGCGCCCGGAAACGGCTTATCCTCAAGGACGGCACGGCTCAAGAGAGAGTGGAAACCCTGGTTGCCAATCTTAAGAAGGATGGCCATGACTTTACCGTGGGCATTCCTATGGACACTCCCATCACCCAAGCGGAGCGGGTGGTTTCCGCGGGCCAGGGCATCGGGGCCAAGGAGAACATGAAACTTATTGAGGACTTGGCAAAGGCCGCCGGAGCCGCCGTCGGTTCCAGCCGTCCTGTAGCGGAGACGCTGAAATACGTGCCGTTGAACCGCTATGTGGGCATGTCCGGCCAGAAGTTCAAGGGAAATCTCTATATTGCCTGCGGAATCTCCGGCGCAATCCAGCACTTGAAGGGGATTAAGGACGCCTCCTGCATTGTGGCGATCAACAAAAACCCCAATGCGAAAATCTTCAAAAACTGCGACTACGGCATTGTGGGGGATGTGATGGAGATCCTGCCCCTGCTCACTGCCGCCCTGGACACCGGGGAGAAGCAGCCCGCGCCGCCGATGGTGAAGATGAAGCGGCAGGTTCCCAAGAAAGTCACTCAGCCCCGGAAGCTCTATATCTGCAACGGCTGCGGCCATGAGTACGACGTATTGCTGGGCGACCCGGAGAATGAAGTCAAGCCCGGCACCGCCTTCAAGGATCTGCCGGAAGGCTGGACCTGCCCCCATTGCGGCGAAGGTGTAGACGCGTTTATCGAGATTGAAGTTTAACAGCCCCGGAACGAAAATAAGGAGGCAAATTTCTATGTATAATTACCGTATGGTCACCGATGATCTGTACTGGGTAGGCGCGGATGAGCACCGCCTGGCCCTGTTTGAGAATATCCATCCCCTCTATCACGGTGTTTCTTATAACGCCTATGTCCTGCTGGATGAGAAGACCGTCCTCTTTGACACCGCCGACTGGGCGGTGGGCCGTCAGTTTATCGCCAATGTCAAGGCCGTCTTGGCGGGCCGTCCCCTGGACTACATGGTCATCAACCATGTGGAGCCGGACCATGCCGCCTCTATTGAGGAGATTCTCCTCCGCTGGCCCAAGGTGAAGATCATCACCACTCCCAAGGCGGTGACTTTGCTGAATCAGTTCGGCTTCGCCCTGGACCCCAATCAGATCGACGAGGTGAAGGAAGGGGATTCCCGCTGCTTCGGCAAGCACACCATCGCCTTTGTTTACGCCCCCATGGTCCACTGGCCGGAGGCCATGGTCTCCTTCGACACCACCAACGGCGTCCTCTTCTCCGCCGACGCCTTCGGCTCCTTCCGGTCCCTGGACGGCAAGCTCTTTGCCGACGAGTTCGACTTTGACCGGGAGTGGATCGACGACGCCCGGCGGTACTACACCAACATCGTGGGCAAGTACGGCCCCCAGGTGGTGGCCCTGCTGAACAAGGCCGCGACGATTGTGGGTCTGGACAACATCAAGATGCTCTGCCCCCTCCACGGACCCATCTGGCGGAAGGACCTGGGCTATATCATCGACAAGTACACCCACTGGGCCACCTATGAGCCGGAGGAGAAGGGCGTCATGATCGTCTACGCCTCCATGTACGGCAACACCGAGGCCGCCGCCGAGGTGCTGGCCGCCAAGCTGACGGCCCGGGGCGTGACCAACACGAGGCTCTACGACGTGTCCAGCACCCACGTCAGCTACCTGATTTCGGACCTCTTCAAGTACAGCCACCTGGTGCTGGCGTCCGTCACCTATAATCTCGGCATCTTCCCGCCGATGCACAATTTCCTGATGGACATGAAGGCGCTGAACCTCCAGAAGCGCACCGTGGCCATCATGGGCAGCGGCTCCTGGGCTCCCCGGTCCGGGGCGCTGATGCGGGAGGAGATCGAACAGCTCAAGCACATGGAGATTCTGGACGACGAAATGACGGTCACATCCTCTCTCCAGCCCCAGAACGAGTCGGAGATCGACGCGCTGGCCGACGCCATTGCCGCCTCTTTAAACAAGTAAATTCTCATATGACAAAAAAAGAAGGGGCCGCTGAATGCGGCCCCTTCTACCAAATACCCCCAAATTTGGCACAGCCTTTTGGCTGTGCCTTTTCTCATCGCACGGATGAAACCAGCGGCGGAGGTCAGGAGATCATATGTACCAGGTATGGTCGATTTCTTTTTTAATAAGCCGGAATTGCTCCGGAACCTCATCGGGAGTCAGGGAACGGACGCTGTCCTCCGTGCCGTTCTGTATAGCCTGCTCGTAATACCAGCATTTAAATTCCAAAAGCCGGAGGATTTCCTTCATATCTTCAATCTGCTCTTTGACAGCGTCTTTTCGGGAACGAAACAGCTCAAGCCGCTGGGTAAGAGAGCCGTCGCCCTTTCCGGCCAGGTCGGTGTATGCCTTCATCTCCCGGATGGACAAACCTGACTTTTTCAGGCATTCAATAACCTTCAGCCAACCGTAATCCTGATCGGAAAACATGCGGATTCCTCCCTTGGAGCGTTCTACAGAGGGAAGGAGTCCTTCCTGATCGTAATAACGGAGGGTGGAGGCGGGAATGTTTAAGAGCCTGGACATTTCACCAATGGTGTACAGCATGGTTCTTCTCCTGAAAGTGTTTTGAAAACCGTGATAGATTGAAAGCCTGCATTCGGCTTTGCCAGATATTGTGGTTCATTATACGGCTGTTTGGGCCGAATGTCAATGAGGGCGATTGGGGTGAACCCTTTGGGCCGGCCGCCGGATGGTCCCGCGGGGTTTCCGCCGGCAGGGGCGAGAACGTATGCGGCGGTCAGTTTTTCCGGTATTCTTTTAAAATGTCCAAGACCAGCGCATCTCGTGTTTTTTCACGGCAGCCGGTGCTTTCATACATGGAAAAATTGAGGATGGGAGCGTCAACGATGTTTATGACGGAAAAGTGCTCCTCAGAGAAGTTTCGGGCGGCGGAACTCTGGGGCATCAAGGTGCTCCGGATGCCGATCTCAATATATTTTCGGATAATGTCTATGCGCACGTCCGATAGGGTCAGTTCCGGCACAAACCCGATATTTTTGCATACGCGCAAATAGAACGAATACAAGGAGGCGTCCTCTTTTGGAAAGCAGTAGCGTTCCGATTTGATGTCGTCAAACGACACGGCGTCCGTGACGCGGAGTTTTTCCGCGTTTGCTTTGGATGTGACAAATACAAGGGGATCTTGAAAAAGAGATGTAGCGCGGTATCCGGAGGGTTTTCCGATGAGCTCCCGATAGGCGAAAGCCAGGTCGATCTGCCCGAACTCCAGCATTTCGTTGATGGCTTCGTGCTGCTTTTGATAGGTTTCTACATAAAAGTTTCGCTTTCCCGCCTCAAATTTCGTAATTGCGTCGATGATCTTCACGTCGACGGCCCCGAAGGGAATCGCCAGGTGAATGCACCTTTGATGATTCAGCTGGTAGCTGTCTGCGGCGGTGGACAAAAGATTGACGTCTTCGGAAAGATTGTTGATATATCCGGAGATATAATCTCCGAAAGGCGTGCACACGACGGCGCTGTTGTTTTTTCGGACGAAGAGGGAACCGCCAAGATATTCCTCCAGAGCTTTAATCCGTTTGGAGAGTGCCGACTGTGAAATATACAGGCTGTCGGCCGCTTTTGAAAAGCTCCGATAGCGCACAACCGCTTGAAAATATCGCAAATCGTCAAATCTCATTCTTGCCCCCTTTGTCAAGTGTGTGTACCTGGCCGCGCTGGATGTTCCCTATAGATTAGCATAAAACCTGCTTAAAAGCAACAGCACCCAGCTTGGGGGAGAACGGGAGCGCGGTCCTGAAAGTCCCAAGACAAGGCGGTTAGGCCGCTTCCTTTTTTTTTCTGTCGTATCGGATATTGTGCAATTCGCAATAAAAAAAGACTTGATTTTCGTAAAATGCTATTTATTTATTCCAAAACAGAATAGGGCCCTTTCCGAACAAGAATTGCGCTCCGCCCTGGGTTTATACTACAATAAAATTAGAAATTGGCAGTGGAGAACCCTCTCTTTTTCTGTCAGACTACATTTTTGGAAAGGAAATGAAGACATGGAAATGGATCGTCTGCTTGACCCCCGGGGCTACCAGGAGCGTCCGATGCTTCAGCTTGCCAAACGGCCCTCCTTGGAAGAGTTGAAAAACGGTAAGATTTTGTTTTATAACAACACAAAGCTGGGGTTCTGCAATTATTATACGGTGTTCGACCGGATTAAGGAGCGCCTCCGGGAGATCGGCTGCGACGACAGCAAATGGGTAGAGTACACGGAAACCGTCCGCGGCAAAAACGCGGAAAAGCTAATGGAATACGCCAAAATGCTGGCGGAGGAAAAGCCGGTGGCCGCGATCGTAGCCTTTGGCGACATGGGGACTTCATCCTCCACCACCGTTTTGACCATTGCCCTTGAAAAGATTGGAATTCCGGCGGTCTATATGACCGCGCCTCCGGGATCGGCGATCACCGAGGGCGTCGGCGTCTACCGTGCCGGCGAGCTCTGCCTGTGCTCCGTTGATATTTATCAGGCGTCCACCGTGGATGAGGTTGCGGCGGAGGTCGATAAAAAATGGGATTATATTTTGGAATCGCTGACCAGCAACGGCGAGAGGCTGAAAGAGCTTGCCCATATCGACTTTAAGATGGATCAGGTTGCCCCCGCGAAGGACGGCCTTCTGCCCTTTGTGCCGGAGTACGATGCGGAAAAATCCGCAGAGCCTGGCGCGTACATGGAAGAGGTCATGGACTATTTCAACGGCGAGCACATTTCCGACGGCCTGCCCATCATTCCGCCCACCAAGCGGCGGTATGAGGCCATGATGGAGTACTGCCCCTGGGATGAGAATACCAAGCTGGTAGATCCCTCCGGCCCCAGCGGCCGGGAGATCACCGTCAAGGATGTGGCGATTGCCGCCGTGATGGCAGGCTGCAAGCCCGAGGCCATGCCCGTCCTGGTGGCGGCGTTTAAGGCGCTGAACAGTCCGCTCTACAACTTCAATCAATCCGTTACCACGTCCCACCCGGGTGGCAACATGTGCATCGTCTCCGGACCCATTGCCCAGGAAATCGGTATTTCCGGCAAGCAGGGATGCCAGGGCCCCGGATATCCCGCCAACGCCACGATTGGCCGGGCGATCAATCTCGTAATCATGAACGTGCTTCGGTCCGTTCCTGGTGTGTGCGATTTGGACTGCATTGCCTCTCAGGCGGAGTTCACCTACTGCTTTGCCGAAGAGCCTGCCCTGGCGCAGTGGAACATGATCAATGAAGACCGCTTTGACCGGGAAACCACAACGGTGTACTTGCTGAAGGCGGAACCGATCCACGATATCATCGACTTCCTGAGTCTGAACGGACATGACCTGCTGGACACCATTACCGCGTGCTGTACGACTCTGGGCTCCAACAACGCCTATATGCCCGGCCCCCTGGTGGTGTGCCTGACGCCCGACCATGCCATGATGCTGAAGAAGGCCGGATATACGAAGGAGATGATTCAGGAGCATATCCATCAGTACGTATACCATCAGACGCCTATGGTCAACGGCCGCGGCCTGATGCCCGTCCGTCCCAAGGAGTGGGAAAACCGTCATCCCCTGCCGGTCACCAGGAGCCCGAAGGATGTGGAGGTTGTCACAATCGGCGGCCGGGGCGGCCACTCCGGCGTGATTCTGCCCTGGGCGCTGCACAGCGAGGGCTGTGTGGAGGCGCTGCGCCTGCCGGACGGCACCGCCGCCAAGAGCATCCGGGATTTCAAAAAGTAATCAGGGCCTGTTTTCTGGGGCAAAATTCTAAAATACACGGAAAAGGAGAACTACGATGGATGGCTACAGTGTCAACTATGATGTAATCGTATGCGGCGGCGGTACTTCCGGCTTCAGTGCCGCGATTCAAGCCGCCCGCGGCGGCGCAAAGACTCTGGTGATTGAGAAGACCGGATGTCTTGGCGGGCAGCTTACGGTTTCCGGCCCTCCGGGCTTTGGCTATGCGCGCATGTTCAACTGCTACGGACAGCAGGACAGCAAGGGCATCATTGAAGAAACGCACCAGCGCCTTTACAGGGCGGGCCACGCGCTTCCGCACCTTCGGCCCAAGCACCGTGTGGGCGCCGCTTACACCTTCTCCTACATTGACCCGGAGTGGTGGGTTCTGATGGCGTTTGACATGTGTGAAGAAGAGGGCGTGACTTTGCTGCTGGACGCTCTGGTAGTGGACGCAATCGTGGAGGACCAAACGATCAAGGGCGTCGTGGTGGAGGACTGCGGCGGAAGACACGAGATCCGCGGCAAGGTGGTAATCGACTGCACCGGTGAAGGCTACCTCTCCACCTACGCGGGATGCGAAACGCAGATGTCCCCGCGGGACGTGCTGGAGCCCCATACGATCTGCTTCACTGCCGACGGGGTCAACTGGGACAAACTGATGAAGTATATCAACCGCCATCCGGACCAGTTTACAACGGCCCAGCTTCTGAATCCTTATGCTTCCATTACCATTGAGCAGATCATCAAGGCGTATGAGGACGCCATTGATCCGATGGAACTGGGAGAGATCATGGGCTTTAACGACTTGCGGGAAGTTGCCCTCTATAATGGCGACTGGCACAAATATTCCGGCGCGGGTTTCTTCCTCCAGCCTAAGGAGGGCGGCCATGTTCTGGCCCACTTCCAGCATTCCTCTCAGTGGGACAATACGTCTCCCTATGATGCCTGGGATATGTCCCGCTGCCATATTGAGTGCCGCAAGCAGATCGAAATCGCCTGGAGATTCTTCAAGAACTATGTGCCCGGATTTGAGGACGCCTATATCGTCAAAATGGGAACGGAACTGCGGATTCGCGAGGGCGCGATGGTGATGGGAGACTATGTTCTGACAGGGGAGGACATCGGCAATACCTGCCGGTTTGACGACAGCATCGGGCTTTCCTCTTTCCCGGCCGGCGCTTTCCACACCACGAATGTCAACACGCTGAACGCCATCGGTAAGAACAACGGGGCGGAGACAAAGCGCTATCCCCAGGGCTCTTATGAGATTCCCTATAGAATTCTGGTGCCCAGGAAGATTGAAAATCTGCTTGTGGCCGGCAAGTGCGTCAGTACGGACCGCAATGGACACATGCGTTTTGTGGCCCAGACCTTTGTGACCGGCCAGGCGGCCGGTGCGGCGGCGGCGCTTGCCGTCAAAAAGGGCTGCACGCCCCGTGACCTTGAAAAGCAAGTGGATGAATTACAGGAGATTCTGAAAGCCAGCGGCGCGGTGGTCTTTGCGAAAGACCTCAAATAAGCGGTTTCCAAGTCGCGGGTTCCGCAAAGCGGAATGCCCGAAGCCGAGGGAAGCGTGCCCAGCTGCTCATACTGTTATAATTTTATAAGGAGGCATCCACGATGGAAAGAAAACTGGAAAGATTTCTTGCGTTGGTACTCGCGCTGGCAATGGTACTGGCGCTCTCCGCCTGCGGCGGTGACGCCAAAACGTCCAGCGATCCCCCGGCCGGTCCGCCGGACAGCAAAGATTCCGGCAGCGAGGCTTCCGGCAGCGATGCGTCCGGCGACCCGGTGGTCACCTTGAGTTTCGGAAGCACATCCTCCGCGGAGGACCTCATCACCCAGGCAATGAACCGGGTGGCGGAAACCTGCAAAGAGAAATCCGGCGGAAGCATTCAGATCACCGTATACCCCGCTTCTCAGCTGGGTGACGCCACTGCGCAGCTCGAGAGCCTTTCCACCGGCGGACAGGACATGTTCATTGAATCCGAAGCCAGCTATATGCAGACTTATGGAATCGCCGACGCGGGGGTTTGCTCTTTCGGCGTGTGCAACACGCAGGAAAAACTGTCTAAGCTCACCCAAAGTGATTTATGGGCGGAGTGGGAGCAGCAGTTCCTGGACACCACCGGAATTGCCACGATTTCCAACAACTGGATTCGTCAGATGACCGTCATTTGCAGCAAAAAGCCTCTGCGTTCCGTGGAGGATTTCAAGGGTGTGAAGATCCGCACGGTGTCGTCGGAGACGACCATAGCCGTATATAACGCTCTGGGCTTCAGCTCTACGCCGATCAGCTTCAGTGAGGTTTACCTGAGTTTGCAGCAGGGCGTAGTGGACGCCACCTTCGGCACCCAGGATAACGTCTATACGAACTCCTTCTACGAGCAGGCGCCCTATATTCTGCAATGGGGCCCCTCCTGCACCAATCTGGGCGTTTGGATCAACAACGGGAAGTTCAGCAGTATGACGGAGGCTCAACAGCAGATTCTGGTGGAGGCCTGCAACGAAGCCGGGCAGTGGTACACCGATTCCGCCAACGAGCAGACTCAGGGGTATATCGACGATATGATTTCCAAAAATGTGGAGCTGGTGTATCTGTCTGAGGAAGACGAAGCCTATGCCAACGACACGCTGGTAGAACTGGCCCGCAGCTATGAGGGCTCCAAATTCTCCGACGGCATTGTGGACAGGCTGCTAGGGGAACTTGATTCATAAGCTTACCGGTATGAAAACGGAAACGGCCCTGTAAGGGGCCGGACCGTAAAGCTTTGAAATTCATGGGATGCGGCGTGTTTTGCCGCATCCCATGAATGGCAGGACCTGTTTTGGAGGTAAATTTATGAAAAAAGCTGTGAAACTGCTGAATCAAGTCGTATATTGGATTAATTTTGTTCTGCGCAAATTAGGAGCGGCCGTACTGGCGGCGATGTTCCTCTCCATTACGGCGGGCATCGTTTCGCGCTATATGTTCAACAGCGCCCTTTCGTGGACAGAGGAGCTGGTGTGCTTCCTGATGGTGTACCTGTGCTACATCAGCGCCGCCATTACGACGGCGGAGAAGAAGCACATTGTGGCGGATTTTCTGGTTGCGTTGGCTCCGGAGACATTTAAACGCGCTATTTCCGTTCTCAGCCGGATTCTCATGGTCATATTTTTCGTGTGCGTCAGTATCAGCATTACGGAACTGCTGCCCACGCTTGTGTGGAAAAGCGGGGTTTTGCTGATTCACCGCCGCTTTTACTACTATCCCATCCTTGTCAGCTGTATTGTGATGACATTTGATGTGCTGGTAGATATTGTAAATGACTTTGTGCCCGGATATGATTTGATCGCCCAGGAAAAGGAACGGGCGGCCAAAGCTGCGAAAGAGGCGGAGGATGAGGAAGCGGTGGAGCTTCGCAAGAGCATGGACGACTTTATGCGGGCCTCAGCCGCCGAGATGGAGAGGGAAAAGGAGGGCTAATATGACCAATATTTTGATTATCAGCATCGCTTTTATTGTATTGCTGCTCCTGGGCGTCCCTGTGGCGTTTTCCCTTGGCATTCCCTGCCTGGGCTACCTGCTGCTGTGCCCGGAGCTTCCCATCACAGTGGTTTCTCAGAATATTATGCGGCACATGCTCTCGTTTACCCTGATCTCCATGCCGGGATTTTTGTTTGTGGGACGCATGATGAATACCAGCGGCATTACGGACCGGCTGTTTAAATTTGCCATCGCCATGGTGGGCCGGTTCCGCGGCGGCTTGGCCATGGCAAACGCTTTGGCCAGCGCGATGTTTGCCGCCATGTCCGGCACTGCCGTGGGAGACGCCGGCGGTCTTGGCCTGGTGGAGATGAACATGATGAAAGAGGCGGGCTATGACGACGATGTTGCTGCCGGCATCACCGCCGCGTCCAGCATCCTGGGCCCGATTATTCCGCCTTCGGCGGCCATGGTTCTGCTGGCGGCGATCTGCGAGCTGCCGGTGACATATTTGTTTTACGGCGGCGTGATTCCCGGCGTCCTGCTCTGCGGCGCTATGCTCATCAACGTTGCCATACGGGCCCACTTTACGAAAAAGGGCAGGACCTGGCCCAGCACCAAGACCCCCTGGCGGCAGGCGCTGCGTACGATCCCGCAGGCGATTCCGGCGCTGTTTACCTTTGTCATCATTCTGGGTTCTATTCTGGGGGGCTTTTGTACCGCTACGGAGGCGGCGGTGGTGGCGGCCTGGTATTCCATCCTCTTGGGATTCTGCTATAAAAAAGCAACCTGGAAATCTATTTGGAAGACTTTGGAAGAGACGGTGGCGGCTTGCGGGGTCTTTATGCTGATCGTCTCTATTGCCACATTCCTGGCGTGGATTTTCACCAAGGAGAATTTGACCGGGTATCTCGCTTCGTTCCTCACCAAATTCTCCGCAGGCAGCCAGGTGCCCATGATGCTGATCTGCGTGGTAGTCTTCCTGATGATCGGCTGCTTTTTGGATACCAGCGCGGCGGTGCTGCTCCTGGCGCCCATTATTATTCCGGTGGTGAAATCCATTGGGATTGACCCGATTCATTTCGGCGTGGTCATGGTAATCGCCCTGATGATTGGGATTATTACGCCGCCCTTTGGCATTTGCCTGTTTGTGGTGTCGGAGGTGGGGAATCTGCCGGTCCGCAAGACAACGGCGGAGGCCGTCAAATATATTCCGGCGATGGTGCTGGTGATCATTCTCTGCGTTGTGTTCCCGCAGCTGATCACCTGGCTGCCCAGCGTACTGCTGAATTGACGTCTTAGCCGTGCGGCAATGCGGGGAGAGGGGCCTGCCGGTCCGGCAGGCCCCTCTCCGCGCTTTATGGGAAATCACAGGAGAGAATGCTATGCTTAAAAGACATCAGCCGCTGTTTGAAGCGGTTAAAATAGGAAATTGCGAGATTAAAAACCGCTATGCCATGTCACCTATGGGGACCTTCGGAATGACGGAAAGCGATGGGGCCATGGGGGAGGCATGCATAGAGTATTATGTCCAGCGGGCCCGGGGCGGCGCTGGCCTGATTATCACCGGGATGTGCATTGTGGAAGACCGCTTTGAGAAAAACGCGCCCTCCGGCGTTCCGCTGTTTTCCGCCGCCGTCGATCATGAGAGGCTGAAAATCCGCATGAAGCGGCTCACAGACCGGGTACATGCATACGGCTGCAAGATATTTCTCCAGCTGTCCGCGGGGTTTGGCCGAGTGTCCCATATCGGGCTTTTTTGCGGCGGAGCGGTTGCGCCGTCGGAGGTTCCCAACCGCTTTCGGCCGGAGATTATGCATCGTGCCCTGACAACGGGGGAAATTCACACCTATGTAGAGAGCTTTGCCCGGGAGGCTGCTTTTGCGAAATCCGTGGGATTTGATGGAATTGAAGTACACGCCCTTCATGAGGGCTATCTTCTGGATCAGTTCGCGACGGACCTTTTTAATAACCGGCAGGACGAATACGGCGGCAGTTTTGAAAACAAATACCGTTTCGCAGTGGAGGTGCTTCAGGCAGTCAAAGGCTCCTGCGGCAAGGCGTTTCCTGTAATGCTGCGTTATTCTCCCAAACACTGTATGAAGGCTGTGGGCCTGGGCGGCCTGCCTGGGGAGGAATATGCAGAGGCTGGACGGGACTTGCCGGAGGGACTGCGGGCCGCCGTTTACCTGGAGAAAGCGGGCTATGACGCCTTTGACGTGGACCTTGGGTGTTACGACGCCCATTTCTGGAGCCACCCGCCGGTGTATTTTGACGACGGGATGTACCTTGACGCGGCTGCCGGGGTCAAGCGCCAGGTGCGTGTCCCGGTATTGGTTTCCGGCAGAATGGATGACCCGGATCAGGGGGCGGAGGCGATTGCCGCTGGAAAATGCGATATGACTGCCCTGGGCCGCCCGCTGCTGGCAGACCCCGAGCTGCCCAACAAGGTCCGCGCCGGACAGGCCGGGCGGGTCCGGGCCTGTATCAGCTGCAACTACGGTTGTTCGGTCCGGATCCGCACCGCCGGGACGATTGGATGCGCGGTCAACGCGGAGTGCGCCAACGAGTGGCGCGGACCGGTTCTGCCGGCTTCCGTCAAGAAGAACGTGCTGGTTGTGGGAGGCGGGCCCGCCGGTATGGAATTCGCCCGGGTCAGCAGGCTGCGGGGACATGACGTGCTGCTTTTGGAACGGGAAGCCGCCCTTGGAGGGCAGTTGATTCCAGCCGGGAGAGCGCCCTTCAAGCACCATGACCGGCGGCTCGCCGCGTGGTTTGCGCAGGAGCTGAAGGCTCTCGGCGTGGTTGTCCGCCTGCGGACGGCCGCGACGCCGGAGATGATTTCGGAGTATCAGCCGGACTGCGCAGCGGTTGCCGTCGGGGCAAGTCCCGCCGCGCTGGAGATTCCCGGCGCAGATCTGCCCTATGTATATCCGGTGACCTCCGCTCTAATGAATGTGGAGGAGATTGGAAACCGAGTGGTAATTATCGGGGCCGGGCAGACCGGCGTTGAGCTGGGGATTTGGCTGTGCCGGCTTGGAAAGCAGGTGACAATCTTAAGCCGGAGCGGGAATTTCATGAAAGGCGCTTACCATAACGCCGCTGTGATGGCCCGGCGGATCTTGGAACAGTGCGGGGCGGAGCTGATCTTTAACGCCGTTGTAACGGAGATCCGGGAGGATGGCGTTCGGATGTCCCGGGGGGAAGAATGGCGGGACCTCCCCGCCGATACCGTAGTCAACGCGGCGGGATTTGTCCCGAACCGGGCGCTCTATGACGCGGTGAAAAACAGGGTTCCGGAAGTATACCTTCTAGGTGACGCGGCGGAGCCGCAAAACGTATACCATGCGGTTCATGCCGCTTATGAGACGGCCGGCAGGCTGTAACGGCAGCGGGGGAGGAGGCGGGGTGTGAGGCGAATAAATCAAAAGATCCGGCGTTTCTGGGGAATTTCAGAAGTCGGATTCTCGGTAATGTCCATGATGGAAACGTCGTTCCTGCTCTATTTTCTTACGGATGTAGCAAAATATCCCTTGAATATTGCCGCGGTGATTACCGGTTTCTCTGCCGCCGCCGACGCGGCGTGTGCGGTTTTCGCCGGTATAGTGATAGACAAGGTGTCTTTCCGGGCGGGAAAATACCGCCCGTGGCTGCTCTGCTGCCCGCCGATGGTAATGCTGTCGTTTGTCTTTTGCTTTACCAGGATTGGGAACGACGTCTTGGCCGGAGGAATTGTGATTACCGCTTATATAATCAGTCATTTCTTCTGGACGGTTGCCTGGACCGCCAATCGAAATCTGATTTCCGTGCTTACGGATGATCCGGGAGAGAGCAGCTTTCTCTCCGCGCGGATTGCCGTTGGGACATCTGCGGGGAAAGTGGCCGGGGCCCTTTTAGTGCCGGACCTGGCGGCCGCGATTGGCGCGGTCCTGCCGGAAGGCGCTGTGTATCCGGTGGTGGCGGCGGTTGCGTGCTGTATATTTGCCGCAGGGTACTGGCTCCATTTCCTGATTACAAAGGGCTGTGATTCCGGTTTCGCTGGAAACCGGCGGACCGTGAAACGGAAAGAATGGTTTCCCGGCATGACCGGAAATTCCAATCTTATTGCAGTTGTGCTTCATGATGCGGTTCGTCTGGTTTCGTTCTATGGAATTGCGGCGTCTGTGACATATTATGCCAAGATTGTTTTGGAGGACCCGTCCGCCGTCACGGGCATGCTTTTGATGTTTTATACGGGAACTGCGGCGGGGGCCTGCTTTTCTCACAGGCTTTCCGGCAGGTATGGCGTTAAAAGGACCACCGCCCTCAGCTGTGCCGGCTGTGCCTTGCTGCACGGACTTTGCTATTTTTTTAAGCATATGATCCTGACGGATATGCTGCTGTTCTTGGCGCAGTTCAGCTTTGGAATTGCCTTTGGGCTTACCACAAAACTATATCACATGTGCGGCATATATGGGGAGTGGAAGACGGGAAAAAACGCACAGGGAGTTGTCATGTCCCTCAGCTCGCTGTCCGTCAAGGTGGCGATTGCCGTTAGAGGTATTCTGATTACCGGAGTTCTTGGCTGGGTCCGGTATAACCCCGCAGAGATGGTAACCGTAGATGCTCGGAATGGCGTGCGGATATTGTTTTTTGTCGTTTTCAGCGCCGTTATGCTGATTTCCCTGCTTCCGCTGAGGTTTTTCCGCCTGGATGACGCGTCTGTTTTTGCAATGTCTTCCGACATTGCCGCACGGGAGTTGGCAGGAAAAGGCGGCGGAGTGTGAATCCCAGGGGTTTGCTGTATGGGAAGGGGGGCTTGGTCGACCAGACGTATTTAATTTGCCTTGACCGGGCGAAGCAAAAAGAAAGAGGCCGGCGAGCTCTGAGAAAGGGCTTGCCGGCCTTTTTTGAAATAGACGGATGATCTGGACTGGAATCCCCGCCTTCCCGGCCGGGAACCCAGCAGAGCCAGTCGCAGGCAAAAGCGAAAAAAATCCCACCAAGGCGCAGTTTCCGGCAAAACCGGAAACGGAACGATGGCGGGAATTGTTGAGCTGGAACGGTCGGACAATCCGGATGTTTTCTCAAAAGAATCGGAACAAAAGGAATCGAAAATATGAAAAGAAACGTACAGCTTTTACATATGCAGATTTATATCGTCCGGTCTAAAACGGTTACCTGCGTAATTACGTCTCTCAAGCGGTCGCCGCACACTAGATAGTCCAGCAATTCATCGGCGGTATCACACCATTTTTCGGTGGACACCGGATTATCTGCATAAACCTGCGAGATTACCATTTGGAGGGGAACGTTTGGCGCTTTGCGCAGCTTGGGCCAAATTCCAAACACGGCTCCCTTCCACTCGAACTCCACTTCTCCGCCGCTGTTTACGCACCATTTGAAATCGCTGATAGATTTAAAACGGTTGTCTTCAAGACTGTTCATACCTATGATTTTACTCATATATTTGTTTCCCCCGAACCTTTTGAATTCCGGCGCTCCATCTGGATAATTCATCGGCGGTCCAAGTTTCGGAAAGCCATTCGACCAATCAATCATATGGTCGTGCGGATCGGTGTGATGCCCTGGGAATCCATGGTCTGTGTAATACCGCTCCGCAGTTGCCCTGCCATCATCACCAATACTTGTGTCACGGCCGTATCCTCCGTGTTTTCCTGGCGCGTGGGAGGGAATTTTCTGACCAGGCTCGCCTGGGAATCGTTCATCTCCCGGTTTTGCGGGCTGTCAAGAGCCTCCATGAGTACTGCCGCCGCCTTTTACAGATGGAACATCTAAATACTGAAATCAGGCGACAATACCGCCCGATAACGGGATAACTTTTCAACATCATTGTCAGGATGTTTCCAGACACGCTCAGAACGATAATCGTAGAGAAAGAAGGGAACCATGCGGTCAAGGTGATTTTGATCCTCCAGATGGGTTTTATCAAATCCAATCAACAGAAGATCGTCAAAGTCGCCGGGTTTCTCCTGAAACTTTGGAATAATAGGGATTTGCAGTTTTCCTCTACCGGGGAATTGATTGCGGAGTAGAGATTGGACTGGTACGGTAGATGTAATTTTCTTCGGTCATGTGGAACCTCCTATACGTTGTGAGGAGCAAGTCCTTCTATATGGAGACTCCGAAACAGAGAAAATTGTATTTTTCGTGCAGCAAAAATGACGAATCTTCCTAATCGGCATTTTATGTTAAACAAGTCCGCCAGACGGAATTTTTCCCTCTGCCAACCGCCTTACCTCTTGAAGCCATTAGAACATATTTCGTCTAAATATTGATTTCCAGCATTCCGCTACCGACGAAGGTGAAACCATATGGTATTCTCATGTTTCATCCCTCCTAAAAATAAAAATTCCTATGTTTTATCTCTGTGAGGGAGATAAAACATAGGAATAAACGATAATTTGTTCGAAGCGAATTGCAATTTCCATAATATGTGGACAGCTAATTTGTAAGTTCTGTCGAAGAAATAACAAAAGTCGAGTATACGATGCTATACTCGACTTTTGTCTAATTTGGCAGCGGGTGAAGGATTCGAACCCTCACATACAGAGTCAGAGTCTGCTGTGCTACCTTTACACAAACCCGCTGTGTCTCTGTGGAACAGCTATCATTATACTAAAAAACTCCATGTTGTCAAGGGGGTTTTCAGATTTTTTTCCAAATTTCTTTTTCGGGAAAAAATCCGGCCGTTTCCCCCTTCCTCAAAGCGGTGAAAATATGGTATAATCAAAATAACAACCAGCAAAAGCCCCTACGGAAGGAGGTCCTCCCATGATTAAACTTGAAGGCGTCCGTCTTTTCCCCGGCAGCGGGGAGGAGGAGATCCGAGCCCAGGCCGCGAAGCTGCTGCGCCTTCGCCCGGCGGACCTGCGGGACCTTCAAATCCTCCGCCGGAGTGTGGACGCCCGGGAAGATGTGGCCCTGACCTACACTCTGGCGGTCAGTCTGGAAGACGAGCTTTCCGCCCTCCGCCGCTGCCGGAGCCGGAAAGTCAGCCGCCTGGAACCAGGACCGGTCTACCGCCTGCCGGAGCCGCTGCCTCCGCCGGAATGGCGGCCGGTAGTGGCCGGGGCGGGCCCGGCGGGACTCTTTGCGGCCCTGGTGCTGGCGGAGGCGGGCCAGCGGCCCATTCTTCTGGAGCGGGGCCGCTGTGTGGAAAAACGCCGGGCGGACGTGGAGCGTTTCTGGTCTTCGGGAGTCTTGGACCCGGAATCCAATGTCCAGTTCGGTGAAGGCGGCGCCGGAGCTTTTTCCGACGGGAAACTGAACACCGGCACGAAGGATATTCGCCACCGTTTCATCCTGGAGCGGCTGGTGTCCTGCGGAGCGCCGGCGGAGATCCTGATGGATGCCAAGCCCCATGTGGGAACAGACTACCTCCGCCGGGTTCTCCAAAACCTCCGCCGGGAGCTGGCCGCACTGGGGACGGAGCTTCGCTTTGAAACCCGCCTGGAAGAGCTTCGCATCGAGCATGGGAGGCTGACGGGCGCGGATGTATCCGGCCCTGCGGGGCGGGAAACGCTCCCCTGCCGGAGCCTGATCCTTTGTCCCGGACACTCCGCCCGGGATACCTTTGAAATGCTGCACAGGCTGGGCATACCGCTGGAGGCCAAACCCTTCGCCGTGGGACTGCGGATCGAGCACCGTCAGGCAGACTGTGACGCAGCTCAGTACCGCCAATATGCCGGCCATCCGGGGCTGCCCGCCTCTAGTTACAAGCTCTCCTGCCACCTGCCCGGCGGGAGGGGGGTGTTCTCCTTTTGCGTCTGTCCCGGCGGGGAGGTGGTGGCCGCCGCCTCAGAGGCGGAACGGGTGGTGACCAACGGCATGAGTGAATTTGCCCGGGACCGGGAGAACATCAACGGAGCCATCTTGGTAAACGTCACTCCGGAGGACTTTGGCGGAGACGGCTCCCCCCTGGCGGGGGTAGAGTTCCAAAGGCGGCTGGAAGAGGCGGCCTATGTCCTGGGGGGCGGAGGCTACCGGGCTCCAGCTCAGCGGGTAGAGGACTTTTTGGCCCGCCGTTCCTCCACGGGACCGGGCCGGGTTCAGCCCAGTTACCGTCCCGGCGTGACCTGGACGGACCTTCACGCGTGCCTTCCTTCCTTTGTCTCAGAGGCGCTGGAGGAGGCCCTGCCGGTTCTGGGCCGGAAACTCCATGGTTATGACGCACCGGACGCGGTTCTCACCGCTGTGGAGAGCCGCAGCTCTTCCCCGGTCCGGGTTCTTCGGGGAACGGACGGACAGTCCTCCCTCCGGGGCCTCTACCCCTGCGGCGAGGGGGCGGGCTACGCCGGGGGAATTCTCTCCGCCGCCGCCGACGGCATGAGATCCGCTGAGGCCCTGCTGGCCAATTTACGACAAGGAGACGAAGCGACATGAGAACAATCTGCGTTTATCAAGAGTTCCTGACCGAAGCCCACAAGACCCAGATCCGAGAGGCGGCAGAGCCGCTGGGGTTTGCCCCCCGGTTTTTCACCCTGGACCGGTTCGAGGAGGCGAAAGCCTGCCTCCAGGACAGCGAGATCCTTTACGCCCATTCGGTGGATCTGCTTCGAGAGGCTCCGGCGTCCCTCAAGTGGTACTGCTGCTCCTACGCAGGGGTGGACCCCTACTGCAAGGACCCGTCCCTTTTCGCCAATCCGGACTGCCTGCTGACTAATTCCAGCTGCTATGGCGTCACCATCGCGGAGCATGTGGTCATGGTGCTGCTGATGCTCCTCCGCCGGATGCCGGAGTATGAGGAGGTAGTCCGAAACCGGGGATGGAGCAATCAGCTGCCTATCCGCTCGATCCGGGACAACGATTTCACGATCCTGGGCACGGGCGATATCGGCGTAAACGTGGCGGGCCGCCTGCGCGGCATGGGGGCCGCCCGGATTACCGGCCTGAGCCGCAGCGGCCGGGCGCAGGAGGGGTTTGACAGGGTTCTGCCGATCTCCCAATTGGACGAAGTGCTGCCCCAAACAAAAAATCTCATTATGGCCCTGCCCGGCACAGCGGAGACAGTCCATATTTTGAACCGGGCGCGCATTGCCCTGCTGCCCCGGGAAGCCTATGTGGTGAATGTGGGCCGGGGTACTGCCGTGGAGCAGGAGGCCTTGGCGGAGGCTCTGAACGCCGGAGCTTTAGGCGGCGCGGCCCTGGATGTGATGGACCCGGAACCCCTGCCGCCGGACCACCCTCTGTGGACGGCCCGGAACATCATTCTCACCCCCCACGTCTCGGGGAACATGACCCTGGGCTATACCTGTGACCGGAATGTGGAGATGTTCTGCGCGGACCTGAAAAACTACGCCGCCGGACAGCCCTTGAACGGCCTGATTGACCGGAGCAAGGGTTACTGAGAACGGAAAGCGGCGGCCCGTCAGGGCCGCCGCTGAATGGTGTCATGGTTTATCGGTTCAGGCAAACGGCACCGCTCAACACCACGATGGAAAACAGCGTGTACAGCATGTGGAGCGCCTCCTTCTCTCATAAAATCTCTAAATCTTTGTTTGGGGTCAACGGCTGGCGCAAACGGCGCCGCCCAGCAGGAACATGAACAGCAGTGTGTACAGAGTGCTCATTTTGGGGTATCTCCTTCTCTTTTGAGGTTGTTAGGATGATACCACAGCTTAGGGAGAAAGACATCTAATATCTTGCCGGGTTTTTCCGGGGAAGGGCCCGGCCCGGAGTGGGAGGGGCGGTTGGCTTTATAACATCTTGCTTTCCCGGCCGGGAGGAAAGGAGGCCCCTGTGGCAGACGACCGGATTTTGTGCTTTGTGAAGCGGGAGGTGCGCTCCGTCTTCACGCCGGAAACCATGCCCCGGCTGGCATATGTCAGCCGGACCCTGCCCTCAGACCGGGCTTATCACAGGATTCTGCATGCCCACCAGGACTTGGTAGAGGTCCTGCTGATCTGCGGAGGCGCGGGGCGGTATCTGATCGGAGAAACGTTTTATGACGTGAAGGCGGGGGACCTGCTGGTGTACAACAGCGGCGTGGTCCACGATGAGTTCTCCAGTGCGGAAAACGCCATCTCCGCCTATTGCGCGGCCATCGCGGGACTGCGCCTGCCGGGGCTGCGGGAAAACACCCTTATTGCCGGCGATGCCCCGGCCCTCTTTCACACGGGGGAGGAAGCGGAGGACCTGCGTCTCCTCTACGAAATGATGTACCGCTATCTGCTGGAGGACCGCCCTGGCTGCGAGGCCCTCTGCCATCATCTGATGCTGGCCCTGTTGGGCCGCATTCTTCAAATCACCGGCGACGCCCCCCGGCGGGACCGGGCAAACACGGAGCCCAAAGCTCTGGGCCGTCAAGTCCAGGCGTTTATCGACCGGCATTTCAGCGAGCCCCTGACCCTTCAGGATATGGGGAGGGCTCTCCATGTCAGCCCCTACTACCTCTCTCACGTGTTTAAGGAAACCAGCGGCTATTCTCCTACCCAATACCTTCTCCGCCGCCGGATCGGCGAGGCCCAGAACCTGCTGATTTCCACGGATCTGCCCATGGCGAGAATCGCGGAGCGGGTGGGCTTTGAAACTCAGAATTACTTCAACCTGCAATTTTCCAAGCATGTAGGGATGCCGCCGGGGAAGTACCGGGAATCCTTTGTGGGAAAGAAGAGGGGAGAACCGTAAATAAGGCCGGACGGGAGTTCCCGTCGGCCTGTTGTAGCGGTATACCATTTTAAAGGGCCATAGTCTCCCATTTATGCCCGTGAAAGCGGGGGAGGAAAAAGGCGATGCGGAGAAACCAGTCGGCGAACATTGCCATCCAGATACCTACCACGCCAAAGCCCAAGACCCGCCCCAGGAGGATGCCGAAGCCCACCCGCATGGTCCACATGGAGACGGAGGAAACCACCATGGTGAACCGGGTGTCTCCCGCAGCCCGAAGGGCCTGGGGCAGGGTAAACGACAGGGGCCAGATCAGCATGCCCATAAAGCCGTGCATCCAGATGATCTGCCGGGCATACCGCTCCGCCTCTGGGGAGACATTGTAAAGCTGAAGAACCAGAGGCATGGCCAGATATACCAGCAGGATGCAAAGATCCATGGAGACATAGGCGGCTTTCAGCAGTTTTTTGGCGTAAGCCCGGGCCTTGCCATAGTCACCGGCTCCCACGCATTGGGATACCACCGTTACGATGCCCAGCCCCATCGCGTTGCCCGCCACGCATTGGAAAGTGGCGAAGGTGTTGCCGATGGCGTTGGCCGCGACAGAGGCGGTGCCCAGCACGGAGACGGTGGAAAGGAGCAGGATCTTGCCCAGCTGGAACATGCTGCTTTCCAAGCCGTTGGTCACGCCGAAACGGAGGATGTTTTTGACGATGTAGCGGTCATGCCGGAGACTGAGCTTTTCCACCTGGAGAGGAAGACCGGGTTTCCGGAGCAGCACCAGCATGGCTGCGGCGGCGAACACCCGGGAAACCAGGGTGGGGATGGCCACACCCTCCACGCCCATGTGGAAGCCGAAAATAAGAAGGGCGTTGCCCGCGGCGTTGATGATATTCATAATCAGGGACACCCACATGGAAATTTTGGAGTTGCCCATGACCCGGAACAGAGCCGCACCGGCACTGTAGACCGCTAGAAAAGGAGTGGAAGATTCCACGATCAAATAATATGTGTTGGCGTAAGCCGCCACGTCGGCTTCCACCTGGCCGAACACCACATTTAAAACAAAGCTTTTTCCCAGGTAGAAAAGAGCGGTGATCAGCAGAGAGGACTCAAACATAAAAAGCAGGAGCTGCGCTCCGGCATGTCCGGCTTTTTCCCGCTCCAGGCGGCCCAGGTACTGTCCGGCGATGACCGCGCCGCCGGTAGCCAGGGCGGAGAAGGCCCCCACCAGCAGGACGTTTACCGTGTCCACCAGGGATACGGCGGAGATCGCCGCTTCGCCCACCTGGGAAACCATGACGGAGTCCAGCAGGCCCACGGTAATGGCCAGGAGCTGTTCGATGATCAGCGGGACAATCAGGCGCCGGAGGTCCCGGTTCGTGAAATCAATTTGGATTGGTTCGGGTTTCATTGGCTCTCCTTCTTCAACATTATCGAAATTCCCGGGGATTCATATGAAAGGTGTTCCGAAAGGCCCGGAGGAAGGTAGAATACTCGGAAAAGCCCACTTGTTCCGCCGCCTTCATCACCGGAACTCCCTCCCGGATCAGTTCTCCCGCCCGGAGAAGGCGTTTCTGGCTGATATACTGATGAATGGTGTAACCGGTAACGGCCTTAAAGCGGTGCATCAGATAGTACCGGCTGAGGTAAAACCGGCCCGCCAGAGCGCTGACCGTCAAGTCGGCGTCCAGGTTTCCGGCGATATAACGGAGAATTTCCTCAATCTTTGGGTCCACCTGGTAGCTGTCCGTCTCCTCCTGGGCGGTGCGGTCCCGGAGAATATCCCGGTTCACGCCGATCAAAAGCTGTTGGCAGAGGGTATCCGCCATACGGGCCGCGCCGAACTCCGCAGAGTGGAGGGCTTCCTCCAGCCGCTGGACGGCGCTCATGTACTGCAACCGGCGCTCCGCGCTGCTCCGCAGTAAATGGAAGCCCCGGCGGCGGGCGGCGTCAAAACAGGCGTCCAGCGCTTCTCCGGGGTCGCTCCGGGAGGCCAGCCAGTCCCGCCCCAGCCAGATTACCACCCGCTCATAAGGCTCCGTGGGATCAATGACGGGCCGGTGAATCAGATTGTGCTGAACCAGTAGAATATCCCAGGGCTGTAGAAAATAAGTGACGCCCTCTACCAGATAGGCCACCTTTCCGCCCAGGAGGAGGATCAGCTTGTCAAACTCATGGTAGTGATAATCCACCTTCTGGGCCCGGCTGTCCTTGAGATGGAAGAGGCGGAAGTCTTCATTGAGATAACCCCGCTTGTCGGCGGTTTCTCCGATGAACATGGCGGCTTTCTCCTTCCCTGGTTTGTGACCTTTATCCTAGCGCACTTTTTGCCCCCTCGCAACCCGAATATCCAACAAACCTGGAAAAAGATTTTTCGATTCTTTGGCGGAAGCGGCAAAAACCCGGGCCCTGGAAACGGAAAATTTGGGCAAACGGGTTTCTTGAAATCTGCTATAGTTATGTGTAAGATAGTCTGGCACATAGATGAGGACAAGACCTGCCCGTCCGGGGGCCTGCCCCCGATCCTGTATGAGGTGAATGTATGAACGCTTACGTAGTCACAGACCAACGCTGGGCTTTTGGCCGGAACGGCGGACTGCTCTTTTCCCTGCCCGCGGACTTGGATCGCTTTCATTTCCTGACTCGGAACGGCACGGTGATCATGGGGCCTGAGAGGCTGAAATTTTTTACGGGCGGCGCGCCCCTGCCGCAGAGGAGAAATATTGTCGTCACACGGGACCCTTCCGTGTTGCCGGAGGGCGCTGAAGGCGTTTCGTCTCCGGAAAAGGCCCTGGCACTGGCCGGCGGCCCGGAGGCGGAGAATCTGTGGATCATCGGAGGCGGCAGCATCTACGCCGCCCTGCTCTCCCGGTGCCGCCGGGTGTACCTCACCCGGGTGGAAACCCGGGTGGAGGAGTCGGATACGTTCTTCCCCAACCTGGATAAGCTGCCCAACTGGGAAGTGGCTTCCGAAGGGGAAGTGATGGAGGAAGAGGGCATGAAATTCCGCTTTTTCGAGTATGTCAACACGAATTTAACCACCTGAAACCGCAAGGGGCTTTTGGGAACGTTTGTTCCGGAAAGTCCCTTGTTTTCTACTTTACCCTACGGTATAATCATAGAAAAACCAGATAGAGAGGAGGTTTCCCATGGCGGACCTGAAAACGGGTGTGAGCTTCATCAAGGGAATCGGCGAGCAGCGAGCCAAGGCGCTGAGAAAGCTGGATATCCACACGCTCAGGGATTTGATCTCCTGGTTTCCCCGGCGGTATGAGGATCGGACGGCAATCCGCCGCATCGCGGACCTGGTTCCCGGGGAAACCACCTGTGTTGCCGCCATGGTGGCGGCTCCTCCCACGGTTTCCCACATCCGTAAGGGACTGGACCTGGTGAAGGTCCGGGCAGTGGACGAAACCGGTGCGCTGGACGTGACCTTTTTTAACCAGTCCTGGTTAAAAAATCATCTCCGGACAGGAGAGACTTATGTCTTCTGGGGCAAGGCGGAAGGGAACCTGCTCCGCCGCCGGATGGCGAATCCGGTGGTGGAACCGGAGGGGCGCCGGGAGTCCACGGGCTGCATCGTTCCGGTCTATCCGCTCACTGCCGGGGTCAGCCAGCTGATCCTTTCCCGGTCCATCCGCCAGGGGTTGGATGCCTGCGGGGACATTCTGCCGGACGTTCTGCCGGATGAGGTCCGGCGGCAGCACCAGCTCTGCCGCATTGGGTACGCCTATGAGAATATCCACTTTCCTGAAAATCCCGAGGCTTTGAATTTGGCCCGGCGGCGGCTGGCCTTTGAAGAACTGTTTCTTTTTACCCTGGGCCTCCGGCGGCTGCGGCAGCGGCGGGAGGTGGCGGAGGTGGAGCCCTTCCGCCCGGCGGACATGGAGACGTTTTACGCCGCCCTGCCCTTCACCCTGACGGAAGCCCAGCGCCGCTGTGTGGAGGAAGCCCTGGCGGACATGGTTTCCGGGAAGCCCATGAACCGCCTTTGTCAAGGGGATGTAGGCAGCGGCAAGACTATGGTGGCCGCCGCCTGCGCCTACTTCTGCGTAAAAAACGGCCGTCAGGCGGCCCTGATGGCTCCCACGGAAATTCTGGCCCGCCAGCACTACGAGGGCCTGGCCCCCCTGATGGAGCCCCTGGGGGTCCGCTGCGCGCTCCTCACCGGGTCCAATACCGCGAAAGAGAAAAGGGCCCTGGCCGCAAGCCTGGCGGCGGGGGACATCGACTTTATGGTGGGTACCCACGCTCTGATCACCGGTGGGGTGGAGTATCGGCGCCTGGGGCTGGTGGTGACGGACGAGCAGCACCGTTTTGGCGTCGCCCAGCGGGCGGCCCTGGCGGGGAAGGGGGACCGTCCCCACACCCTGGTCATGTCCGCCACGCCCATTCCCCGGACTCTGGCCCTGATTCTGTATGGAGATTTGGATGTGTCCGTCATCGACCAGCTACCTCCGGGGAGACGGCCGGTTCAAACCTCTTTTGTGGACAGCAGTTACCACCCCCGCATCTACAAATTTCTCCGGAAGCTGGTGGGGGAGGGGCGGCAGGTTTACATCGTCTGTCCTCAGGTTTTTGAGGGCGAGGAAGGCGGAGATGACCGGAAAGCCGTAACAGAGTACGCCGCACAGCTCCAGCGGGAGGTTTTCCCGGACCTCCGGGTGGATTATGTCCACGGGAAAATGAAACCCAAGGAGAAAGAGGCCGTCATGGCCGCCTTCGCCAACCGGGAGGCGGACATCTTGGTGTCTACCACCGTCATTGAGGTGGGAGTAGATGTGCCAAACGCCGCCGTCATGGTGGTGGAGAACGCAGAGCGTTTCGGCCTTAGCCAGCTGCACCAGCTCCGGGGCCGGGTGGGCCGGGGAGAGTGGCAGTCCTACTGCATTCTCATTTCCGATAACCGGAATGAGGAAACCCGCCGGAGGCTGAAGGTCATGACGAAAACAGCCGACGGCTTTAAAATTGCGGAAGAGGACCTGCGCCTTCGGGGACCCGGGGACTTCTTTGGCCAGCGGCAGCACGGCCTGCCGGGACTGCGGGTGGCGGACATCGGCTGCGATACACAGCTCCTGCGAGAGGCCCAGGAAGCGGCGGACGCACTGCTGGCCCGGGACCCGGAGCTGAAAACCTGCCCCGCTACAGCGGAGCGGATGGCAGAAATGTTCGCGGAAGCAGCGGATACGCTGAATTAGACCGGCGAACATCGCCTCCTCTGGAACGGGGAGGCGATGTTTTGCCGGCTTATTTTGTTTCAATAAAAGGAGAGTGTCTCAATGCCGTAAGCACAGGCTTGTATAAAATCAGTGTAATTGCCGCATTCAAGCCGCCTTTTATTAAGTTAAAAGGAAGAAACGCCGGGATCAGTAGTTCCGCAACGGCCTCTCTCGGAAGACCCATGTAGATGGGAGTGATAAAATAGTTCCAAAACAGCATGATGGGAACCATGCAAAACCATCCGCAAAACAGCCCCACGACAGCACCGGAGGAGGTTTGCTTTTTCCCATAAATAAAAGCCGCGGTACAGGCGAAGGAGCAGCTTGAAATGACATTCATGATAAAACCCAAGATGCCAGTTTCACTGATTGTGCACATTTCGGCAAAGGAAACCACCAGGGCGGCGGAAAACGAGGCCCAAGGCCCAAGGGCCAATCCGCTGATTGCTATGACAATATCTTTTGGGTCATACTTCAAAAAGAGTACCAGCGGGACGCGCCCGATTACGGCCGCCGCATAAGCAAGGGCGCAGAACATACCTATGGCTGTGATGTTTTTTGTTTTGCGGTTCATGAGAGATACCTCCTTAAAAAATAAACGTCTGAAAGCAATACAATGCCTTCAGACGTTTGGTTTTTTAAGGTGTATGGAATTGTCAACAAGGCAGTTATCCGGCGAGTAGAGGCGTGCAGATTGTTAGAGTACCCCCTAACAAATTCCATACACCTTCTTTAATCCAGACTATACTGTCGGTTTTGGAGTTACACCAAATCAGCGTTTGCACGCTCGCGGACTTTACCGCCGATCGGGAATTGCACCCTGCCTTGAAGACATTCATCACGATTCAGTTGTCACTTTTAATGATAGCAGGTATCTCCGCTTCTGTCAATAGGATTCCGAAAAGGGGAGTGTCCAGGCAGCCATTATTATTAGGTTACACAAGGCCACACGGCCATGTGTGGCCTAATTTTTTTATCGTTTGGGGGTGAGGACGTGGCCGATTATGCTTTCAGGACCCTGAAGGACCGCCAGAAAATCGAAAAACTGTGGGAGGACGGGCGGACGCCGAAAGAAATTTCCGAAACCACGGGCGTGTCTGTTCATGTGGTCTATAAGGAACTGACCAGGGGCCAGGACGGGACCCGCCTGCCGGACCAGCGCCTGCGGTACAGCGCGGACGTGGCCCAGCTGCGGGTGCAGCAATCGCTGGAGAAAAGGGGCAAGCGGGCCGGACAGCCCACCGACAGCGGCCAGGCGGCGGAGGACGCCGGCAGATAGGAGGACACCATGGCAAAAAGAAAGGAAATTAAGTTCAAGAATAATCGGGGCAGTTATGAGGGCCGCCAGGACGGGGTGATCTATCGAATC
>CAJTSM010000017.1:0-273 GCA_910578935.1 uncultured Oscillibacter sp.
TATGGAGCGCCCCCCGCCTATGGCGCCCCCGCCGCACCCGGCCGGGCCCCTGCCGCCGGTTTTGGAGGAGGGTCTGATTTCGCCGAGATCGGCGAAGAGGACGGCGAGCTGCCGTTTTGAATTTGATGGATTCCGGAGGGCGGAAGGCCCCCCGGGCACCGGAATAAAGGAGGAAAACTCATGGCTTTCGATCGTGAATCCCGGCCCGCCCGCCCGACGCGGGGCAAGCGCCGCAAGGTCTGCCAGTTCTGCGCCGAGAAGTGCGAGCATATC
>CAJTSM010000017.1:283-61989 GCA_910578935.1 uncultured Oscillibacter sp.
TGAGAGCATCGATTACAAGGATGCCGCCAAGCTGCGCCGCTTCATCTCCGAGCGGGCCAAGATCCTGCCCCGCAGGACCACCGGCACCTGCGCCATGCATCAGCGCCAGCTGACTGAGGCCATCAAGCGGGCCCGTCAGATCGCCCTGCTGCCCTACGTCACCGACTGACGGAGGATAACGGTAAACCATCCGGCCCGTTCTGAAAAAGGACGGGCCGGGTCTTTCCCTTCGGACAAAGAGGGGAGGGGAGGTAAAAATTTCTGTTTGCGGCGGAAAAGGACTTGATTTTTTCAGCGGATTCGTTTATAATAACAGCGTTGTGACAATAGAATACGCAGGGTTAGTACATCGGTAGTACAACGGCTTCCCAAGCCGTGGAGGCGGGTTCGATTCCCGTACCCTGCTCCAAAAAGAAGAGCACCGCTTCGCGGTGTTCTTCTTTTTGGAGCAGGGTACACCGGTTTGCTTCGCAAACCGGCCGCCGCGGCGGGATGATTAAAATCGTGCAGGAAAAACCCGCAAAGGTTTTTCCCGCACACACCCTTTTCCTTGCGCCCTCAAAGGCAGAGGTTCAGAAGAAAGGCACCAGAGCAGGCGATGGATCCCTATCAATAGAAGGGCCAAGCCCGGAGAAGCAACCCATACAGGGGTACAGGCTCCACAGCTCAGCGCCGGATTAGCGGCAGCGAGGAGGACCGGACAGGCCATGCATCAACCTCCCAAACCCCCGCCCGCACCACGCCGCGGCCCGAAGACATGCGTAAAAAACGGAGGCACGCCCTTCGCGCCTCCGTCTTACGTCCCCTCGCAGGGACATACTTCTTTTTCTCTTTTGGACCGTGCACGGCCCGTTTTCTCTTTTTCTTCTGGCAAGAAAAAGAGAAAATGGGGGGTGCAATGAACCAGCCATCATCATGGCTGTTAACCACCCCGCGGGCCGGCACCGGAAAAATCCTCCCTTCCCGCCAGGGCAAACATCATCCCTCCGCCTCCGGCGGATTCTCCAAATCCAGTACATACCGTTCATAAGCGTTAATAATGGTCGTCTCTCCCCGCCGGAGCACCCGGGGAATTTGAAATCCGTAATTCACATGCACATGCCCATGGATCAAATACTGAGGCCGGTACTTGTCCACCAGAGCCAAAAGACTCTCAAACCCCTGGTGGGCGTAATCCTCCCCGTCTCCATAGCCCAGCATGGGCGAATGGGTCAGCACGATGTCCACGCCTCCCGCCCTCCACAGGCGGTAACGCAGCCGCCGGATGCGGCGGGCCATTTGGGCCTCCGTATACTGGTGGGGCCCGCCGCTGTACTCAATGCTTCCCCCCAGTCCCAGAATTCGCAGGCCGTTTACCGTCGTCAGGCGGTCCTCCACGCAGTCGCAGCCCTCCGGGGGGTGCTGCTCATAGGTCTTGTCATGGTTCCCATGGACGTAGAGCAGGGGCTTCCCCGTCATGGTCACCAGGAAGCTTAAATATTTGGAGTTCAAGTCCCCGCAGGAGAGAATCAAGTCGATGCCGTCCAGGCGCCCCGGCTTGTAATAGTCCCACAAGTACTCGCTCTCTTTATCAGACAGTAACAGCAGCTTCACAGGATCGGGTCCTCCTTCTCCGGGGGGATGGCGTCCCGGTAGACGCCCTGGAGCCGCGCAATGGGCCGGGCCATGGGCAGCAGATCCTCATACTTGGGAATGCTGCCGTGAACACAGCTGAGGAGGGTGTCCATATGGAGAATTTTCTCCGGCGCGGCCTCGGGGAAGGGCTGGAGGGAACCGTTGATAATGCTTTTGCGCAGAATGCCCGCCAGCTGGCGGACCCCGGCGGGGAGATCGTCCCCCAGCAGAATATCCACTGCCCGGCTGTCCAGGCCCCACCAATAATTCACCGCCTGGCCCTCCGGCGCGGCCAGGGTTTCCCAGCCGCCCTCCAAAATGCCGCGGATCAGGTTCGTGTAGACGTTGCCCCAATGCCAGTATGGGGAAGCCAGGGAATGGAATTTTCCGTTTTCAATGCGGCACAGGCCCCAGGGTTCCCGGATGCGGTCCGGCGTGGGGATGTCCCGGTTGGAAATCAGGGAAACCCCCTCCCAAGCCAGGGCGTTCATAGCGTCCTCCTCTACGCAGGACCAGCGCAACGTGATTTCCGCCCTGGGATTGGTGAGCTGAGCCCCCAGGGCAAAGGCATTGATGCTGGCGGGAACGCCGAAAATGGGGTTGCTGGCAACATATCCTATGCGGCCGCTGCGGCTCATCGCTCCCGCGATGGCCCCGGCAATATACTTTGCCTCGTAGATCCGGCTGTAATAGGTGCAAACCCCGGCGTAGGGCATGGAGACGGAACAGTTCAGGATATGAACTTCCGGGTGTCTTGCCGCCGTCTTCCGGCAGGCCCCGATCAGCGGCGGCGTGATGGCAAAGAGGAGCTGGGCTCCATGCGCAATGGCCTCCTCCATGGCAGTTTCCGCCTCCTCTCCAGGGTGGACGCCGTAGAAGACCTCCGTTTCCACCCGGTCCTCCAGAACGGTTTCCAGGTACTCCCGGCCCAGGTCGTGGGCCCGGGCCCAATCGCTCTGGTCCGGCAGCTGGTCACTGATAAAGGCCACACGCAGGCGGCTGAGCTGCTTGGGCTTGAAGAGGCGGCCCAGGAGGTTTTCCTCCTTGGCCTCCGGCGTATCTGTACGGACGGCGATGGGTTCGGAGAGAGCCTTGATGTCCGCCCAGACAGCCTTGACGCTCTTCAAAAGCTCTGCCGCGGGCAAGGCAATGAGGTCGTCAAAGCTGTAAACCTTCAGCCACACCAGCATGGCGTCTGCCACGGTAATGGGCAGCTCCCCGCCCCCCAGCTTCCAAAGGGGTTCCTGGAAATAGGTGTAGCCCGCGGCAAAACGGCGGCGCTCATCCTCCGTCCAGACGTGTTCCGGTTCATAGCCCAGGGCTTTTTGAAGCTTGACGAAGCTCCCCGCCCGGGTAAAGCGGGTCCGGTACAGCCGCGTCTTGGGAAAGGACTGCATAAATTCATAATAGGCCGCCACCGCCGGGTCCTCCGTCCAGACGGGAATCATGCGGATGACATAGGCCGGGATGGTGGGCGCGCCGTAGCTCCGCAGGACGCTGACCCGCTTGTTGCCCTCCTGTACATAGAAGCGGCCGAAGTACTCATAGCACCGGATCGGGTCCCGGATGCCCTCGTCCCCCAGGTGGGCCTCGCAAAGACTGACCCACTTCCCGGCAAATTCCGTGTCCGTGTCCAGCAGGGGCAGGAAGTCCGCCGAAAAGGCGGAACGGCGGCCCGCCGTCTTGGTGCCCACAATCTGGTCGATGGGGATCTCCATGACCCCCAGCTCCGTCTGGCCCGCCACCATGGAGTCGCTGATGATTTCGTCCAGCACCTGGGGATAGGGGTAGCGGCCCCGGACCAGGGCCTCTTTATAGGCCTTGCGCCCCTGCTTCAGGGCAGCGGCGTACTGTGACATTGCCTCCTGTCGGCTCATGCGGATGTCCTCCCTGATCGTTCCGATCCATGTGATTTCAAGGGTTTATTGTACCCTGACCGCCGGGAAAATACAATGGCATTTTCGCCGAAAGCCGGGGCCCCCTATGGGGGCGGTCCGGGCCTTTTGGCAAATGCCGAAAACCAAAATCGGCAGTACCCACTTCCCGCCGGATGTGCTATAATGGGGGGACAACCCAAACAGAAAGGAATGCTGCTCTCATGAACGATCAAACCTGCGGCTACTGCACCCGGAAACAGGAGCTCCTGGACGGCTTCGGCATCTACGTCTGCGACCTGGAATCCAGCGTCCTGGTCCTTTTCAAGGAGCAGAGCCACCCCGGCCGCTGCATTGTGGCCTACAAGGAGCACGCCGGCGACATGACGGAGCTCGCCGACGCGGAGCGAAACGCCTTCTTTGCCGACGTGAACCGGGTGGCCAAGGCCCTCCACGCCGCCTTCCACCCGGACAAGATCAACTACGGCGCCTATGGGGACACCAGCGGACACATGCACTTCCACCTGGTCCCCAAGTACAAGGACCAGGCGGAGTGGGCCTCCACCTTCGCCATGAACCCGGAGAAGGTCTTCCTCACCCAGCCGGAGTACGACGAGATCATCGCGAAAATTAAGGCCAACCTGTAAGCGATACACAAAAGAGCGCCGGAGGCTTTCAGCCTCCGGCGCTCCGCCGTTTCTCTATCAGTCCTGAGACTCCTTACTCAAATCCAGGCTGCGGATGATCTTCCGCAAGGGCAGGACGGAGGCGGGGGAAACGCTCAGCTCGTCCACGCCGTAACGGAGGAAGGTTTCCGTCAGGGTCTGGTCCGCTCCAAGTTCGCCGCAGATGCCCACCCAGCAGCCGTGGCGGTGGCCCGCCTCAACGGTATGGCGGATCATCCGGAGGACGGCGGGGTGGTGCGCGTCATAGAAGTTATCCAGCTTGGGGTTCTGCCGGTCAATGGCCAGGGTGTACTGGGTCAAATCGTTGGTGCCCAGGGAGAAGAATTCCACTTCTTTAGCCAGTTCGTCGGCCATCATGACGGCGGCGGGAGTCTCCACCATGATGCCGATCTCCACGTTTCCGAAGGCTATGCCCCGTTCCTGAAGCTCCGCCTTGCACTCCTCCAGAATCTCCTTGGCATCCCGGACCTCCCGGACGGAGATAATCATGGGGAACATGATGGATACGGTGCCGAAGGCGCTGGCCCGGAGAATCGCCCGGAGCTGAGTCTTGAAAACATCTTTCCTCGTCAGGCAAATGCGGATGGCCCGGTAGCCCAAGGCGGGGTTTTCCTCTTTATCCAGCTCGAAGTAATCCGCCTGTTTGTCCGCGCCAATGTCCAAAGTCCGGATGATGACCTTCTTCCCGGCCATGGTTTCCACAACCCGTTTGTACAGCATGAACTGCTGATCCTCAGAGGGGTAATCCTGGGAATCCAGATAGATAAATTCGCTGCGGAAGAGGCCGATGCCCTGGGCGTCGTTTTGAAGAACAAGCCCCACGTCCCCGGCGTTGCCGATGTTGGCGTAAACCTTGATCTCTTTCCCATCCAGGGTGACGTTGGGCTTTTTCTTCAGGCTCTGGAGCAGGGCCTCCTGCTTCAGGTCATTGGCCCGTTTCTCCTCCATAGCGCCAAGAAGCTCCGGAGCAGGCTCGATGTAGACACAGTGGTTATAACCGTCGATGATGGCCAGCTTACCGTCCCAGTCGTCCTGAAAGTCCACGCCTACCAGAGCGGGGATGTTCATGGTCCGGGCCAGGATGGCGGTATGGCTGTTGCTGGAGCCATGACGGGTGATGAAACCCAGGAGTTTGCTCTTGTCCAGCTGAACGGTTTCACTGGGGGTCAGATCGTCCGCCACGAGAATGGCGGGCTGGTCGGCCATCATCTCCGCGTCGTCCTCCCCCAGGAGGACGTTGACCACCCGGCGGGAGATATCCTTGATATCCGTGGCCCTGGCCCGCATGTAGGCGTCTTCCATGGCGGCAAAGGCGGCGGCAAAGTTCTCCCCGGTGGTGGAGACAGCATACTCGGCGGTGGCGTTCTGGGTGTCGATGATGCCCTTCACGGCGTCCAGGAAATCGTCGTCGTCCAGCATCATCTGGTGAATTTCAAAAATGGAGGCGTTGTCTTCCCCCACCTCCTCCAGGGCCTTGTCGTACAAAACCCCCAGCTGCTCCTGAGCCTTGAGCCGGGCGGCGTCAAAACGGGCGTATTCCTCTTCGGGAGCAAGGGTGGACGTAACGGCAGTCTGGGTTTCCACCTTCTTATAAATGCGCAGGGGGCCGATGGCGATGCCGTTCAGAATGGATTTTCCGGTCGCAACTTGCATAACGGTTCCCTCCCAGCGGCCTTACATATTATCCTTGCAAAACTGTTCCATGGCGGCGGCGCTGGCGTCTTCATCCCCGCCCTCAATGGTAAACGTGATGGTTTCCCCGGTCTTGACACCCAGGCCCATGACGGCCATCAGTTTGGTGGCGGCGGCGGATTTTTCACCCTTCGTGATGGTAACGGTACTGTCCAGAGCCTTGGCGGCCTTGGCCAGCATGCCGGCGGGGCGGGCGTGGATGCCCACGGGATCGGTAATGGTATAAGTGAACTGTTTCATGAGACTGCTTCCTTTCTGATCGTGGTGGCCGGAACGCCCGGCGTCTTATTTCTAGGATACCACGTCCTTGTCCCATTTGCAATTGTTATTTAAACGTTTACCTAATTTTTACTGCGTTGCGCAAAAACGCCGCCCCCAAGGGAGCGGCGCCTTTCCATAACGTCTAAGGTTCTCCTTTATTGTTCGTCCCGCAGCAGCCAGGCAAAACCGTTGGGCCACAACTCTACATCCCGGAGGCCGTCGTAACGGGTTCCGTACATCAATTCCGTATATCCGCCGTCCCGATTCACGCGGGCACAGACAAACTCCCCGCTGAAATTGAACAGGCACACCAGCTCCCGGTCCCCTTGCCTCCGGCAGAGGGCCAGGACATGGGGTGTTCCGCTGTCCTCCATAAACACATCCGCCCCGGCGTCAAAGCAGGGCTCGGCGGCCCGGATGCCCTCCATGCGCCGCAGGCCCTGGAAGAGCTTGCCCTGGCTGGTCTCCGGGTCCGTCCGCCTCTCCGCCAGATCCCAGGGAAAGTTCCCCCGGTGGAGGTAGCGGCTGTCCTCCCGCTTGTCGGGGTCGTCGTGATAACTCCAGTCGTTGAGCTGCCCCACCTCGTCGCCGCTGTAGATCACGGGGACGCCGCTCTGGCTGAACATCCAGGCGTGGAGGGTCAGGTCGCAGGCTACGGCCCGCTCCAGCCGGAAGGGGTCCTTCTCAACTTCCGCTGCCTCCACGCCGCAGAGGGAGGCCGTGGTGCCGCAGAGGCGGGCGTCCCCCAGGCGGGGGTCGTCGTTGTAGAGCTCTCCCCGGCTGGAACTGCCGGGCCATCTGCCGGTATAATAATCGTTCAGGTATTTCTTATGGGCCACTTCGTTCATGCCGAACCGCTGCTCCAGCCAGGGGTAGTCCAGGCCCCAGCCGATGTCGTCGTGGCAGCGGAGGTAATTGAGAAACAGAAAGTCCTTAGGCAGGGCACAGAGAATTTCCATCTGCCGTTTCAATAAGGAGGCGTCTCCGGTAGCCAGAGTATGCCAGGTGGTCGCCATCGTAGTGACATTATAGAGCATGTGGCACTCGGGTTTATCCGGAGTGCCGAAGTAAGGGGCTACTTTGGCGGGCTCCATTACCACCTCCCCCAGCAGCAGTACGCTGGGGCAGACGATTTCCGTCACCATCCGCAGCATACGGGACAGGGTATGTACCTGGGGCAGATTCCGGCAGTCGGTGCCCAGCTCCTTCCAAATATAGGGAATCGCGTCCAGGCGGATCACATCCACGCCCCGGTTGGTCAGGTACAGCAGGTTTTCCGTCATATCCCGGAAAACCGCCGGGTTCCGGTAGTTTAAATCCCACTGGTATGGATAGAAATTCGTCATCACTACGGAGCCGTCCGGGAGCTCCGTAAAGCTCCCCGGGGCGGTAGTGGGGAACACCTGGGGAATGTTCTTTTCAAACTCCCGGGGAATCTCCCAGGAGTCATAGAAGAAATAGCGCTCCCGGTACTCCCGTTCCCCCGCCCAGGCTCGCTTCGCCCAGACGTGGTCCTCGCTGGTGTGGTTCATCACGAAGTCCAGACACAGGCTGATCCCCCGGCGGCGGCAGGCGTCCGCCAGGGCTTCCAAATCCTCCATGGTCCCCAGGGAAGGCTGAACCTTCCGGAAGTCGCTGACGGCGTAGCCACCGTCGCTGCGGCCCTTGGGGCTCTCCAACAGGGGCATCAGGTGCAGGTAGTTCACGCCGCACTCCTGGATATAGCCCAGCTTCTCCTTCACGCCCCGCAAATTTCCGGCAAAGGCGTTCACGTAGAGCATCATGCCCAGGAGGTCCCGCCTTCTGTACCATTCCGGGTCCGCCTCCCGCCTCTTGTCTTGGTCCCGGAGGGGCTTTTTCCGCTCCGCCCAACAGCGGCGAAGCATTTCCACAAAGTCCGCAAACGCCTCTTCATCCCGGTAAAGCTCGCAGTAGAGCCATTTCAGCTCGTCGGCATGCCGGGCCAGGCGCTGGTCGAACACGGAAGTCCTCACGGCATCCGGCCTCCCTCCAGCTCCGCATGGGTGGGCATGGCGGGAATCGCCCCGCTGCGGGAGCAGGTGAAAGCCGCGGCCCGGTTGGCGAAGGCCAGAATGTCCTCCAGCTCCGCCCGCTCCAGGCCCTCCAGAGGCTTCTCCCCCCGGGCGCACAGGCGGCTGAGAACAGCTCCCAGAAAGGTGTCCCCCGCGCCGTTGGTATCCGCCACTTTCACGGTCACGCCGGGCTGACGCCAGGTTTCCCCCTTCCAGCGGCAGAACACGCCCTCTCCGCCCAGGGTGACCATAATCAGCGACAGGCCCCGGTCTTCCAGGATGCGGGTCCCTTCCTCCAGGTCCGCGGTGCCCGTCAGCAGGGGCAGCTCCTCTTCCGCCAGTTTAATGATATCCACCAGGGGCAGCGGGATCATCATCCACTCCGCCGCCTCCGCTTGATTGGCCCAGAGGGCGGGGCGGTAGTTGGGATCATAGCTCACAAGTCCCCCGTGCTTATGGGCGGTGCGGGCGGCAAAGATGGTTGCGCTGCGGCTCATACCCGCCGTCAGGCTGACGGAGCCGAAGTGGAGGATTTTTGTCCTCAGCACTGCGTCCTCATCCACCTCTTCCGGGCAAATGTCCCGGTCCGCCCCCCGGAGGAAGCGGAAGCTTCGTTCTCCGGTTTTGTCCACAGAGACAATGGCCATGGTGGTGGGCTGGCTTCCCGTGCGCAGGCCCGCTTGATCCACGCCGTTATCCGCCAGCACCCTGCGAAGATAGGCCCCAAAGCCGTCATCCCCCACCTTGCCCCAAAAGGCGGACTTGGCCCCCAGCCGGGCTGCCGCCACCGCAACGTTGGCAGGCGCTCCACCGGGATTGGCGGAAAACTGAGGCACCCCCGCCCCATTGACCCCCGTCTGGGTCAGATCAATCAAAATCTCACCAATCGCTGTCACGTCCATCATACCGGCCTCCTATCCGTCTTATTTTATGAAGCGGTTCAGCAAAGTGTCCTTTTTTTACCAATTATCCGCTTCGTAATCGATTTCCCTGGATTATATCAAACTATTTTTTTCTTGTCTAGTGCTTTGTTGACGCTAACTTTTAAATTTTTAAGGCTTTTCCAACCCCTTCCTTTTTTCGGTGCGGGTAAAAAACGGGCAAAAAAGGAGAGGTCCCTGCGGGCCTCTCCTGCGGTGTTTTTCTCAGCCGTTCCTGCCCAGATAGGCCTCTCGGACCTTCTCATTGGCCAGCAGCTCCGCGCCGGTGCCGGACAAGGTGATATTGCCGGTTTCCAGCACATAGGCCAGGTCCGCGATTTTCAGGGCCATGTTGGCGTTCTGCTCAATGAGGAGCACCGTTACGCCCTGCCGGTTGATCTCACCGATGATGGAGAAAATATCCTGCACCACCAGCGGGGCCAGGCCCAGGGAGGGTTCGTCCAGCATCATCAGCTTGGGGCGGGACATCAGCGCCCGGCCCACGGCCAGCATCTGCTGCTCGCCGCCGGAAAGCGTGCCCGCCAGCTGCCAGCTCCGCTCCTCCAGCCGGGGAAAGAGGCTGTAAACCCACTTCACGTCCTCCTCCACCCCCGCTTTATCCCTGCGGAGGTAAGCCCCAATGCGGAGATTTTCCAAAACCGTCATGTCGGCGAAGACCCGCCGCCCCTCGGGGCTCATGGCAATGCCCGCGCCGATGATCTTGTCAATGGACTTGCCCAAGAGCTCCTCCCCGTTCCACTGGATAGAGCCGGAGGACGCTTTGACCAGGCCCGTGATGGTCCGCAGAGTGGTGGATTTGCCCGCGCCGTTGGCGCCGATCAGCGTGACGATCTTGCCGTCGGGCACCTCCAGCGAAATGCCCCGAAGGGCCTGAATGCCGCCGTAGCTGACGTGGAGGTTTTCAATTTTAAGCATCCTCGCTCACCCCCAGATAGGCTTCGATGACCCGTTTGTCGTTCTGAATCGCCGCCGGGTCCCCCTGGGCGATCAGCTTGCCGAAGTCCAGCACATAGATACGCTCCGAGATGTTCATGACCAAATTCATATGGTGCTCGATAAGGAACACCGTCAGGTGGAATCGGTCCCGGATCTCGCCGATAAAGGCCGTCAGTTCCTCCGTCTCCTGGGGATTCATGCCCGCCGCCGGTTCGTCCAGCAGCAGCAGCTTTGGCTCCGCCGCCAGGGCCCGGGCAATCTCCAGCCGCCGCTGCTTGCCGTAGGGCAGGGAGGTGGCCAGTTCGTCCTTTACGTCCGCCAGGCCCACGGTTTCCAGCAGCTCCAGCACGTTCTCCCGCTGCCGGGCTTCCTCCTTCCGGTTCAGGCGGAATGCGGCGGAGAACACGTTGCTGGTGGCCCGGCAGTGCTTGGCGATGAGCACATTGTCGAACACCGTCTGGCTTTTCCAAAGCCGGATGTTCTGGAAGGTCCGGGCCATGCCCAGACGGGTCACCTTGTCCGGGGTGGGAGCCAGCGCCTGGGTATAGTCCCCGGCGTGTTCCCCCTTATACTGCTGCTTCATCTTTCCCTGGGGGTGGTTCTCCACAATCTTCTCCCCCTGGAACCAGACGGCCCCGTTGGTGGGCTGGTACACACCGGTGATGACGTTGAAGGCCGTGGTCTTCCCCGCGCCGTTGGGACCGATGAGGGCCACAATCTCCCCCCGGTTGACCTCCAGATTGAGGTTATCCACCGCCACCACGCCGCCGAACTGCATGGTGACGTTTTCCACTTTCAATACGTTTTCGCTCATTTCGCCTTCTCCTTCCGGCGTTTCTTCAAGAGGTCCGGCAGTTCCTTATCTCCCATAATGCCCGTGCGGAAAAACAGCACCACAATCATGATGACCACGGAGAACACCACCATGCGGAAGCCGTTGCGCAGCAAGGGCACCTTGACCCCGCCGATAAAGGTTTCCGCGTCCAGGAAGCGGAGCCACCACTCGCTGGCGGCCACGTACAAAAACGCCGCGATGCAGCTGCCCGACACGGAGCCGATGCCGCCGATGACCACGATCAGCAAAATTTCATAGGTCATGGCGGTGGTGAAGGTTTTGGCCTGGGCCTGGTTGGCGAACATGGCGAACATGCCGCCCCCCACCCCGGCGAAAAAGGAGCTGATGACAAAGGCCAGCCGTTTGTGCCTGGAGAGGTTGATCCCCATGGCCTCCGCCGCCACCTCATCGTCCCGGATGGCCTTGAAGGCCCGGCCGTAGGTGGAGTTGATCAGCAGCACGATGACGGCGATGCAGACCCCCGCCAGCAGGAAAGCCACGAAGGTGGAAAGACGGAGCACCGTCTCCCCGCCTGCGTTCTGGATGTTGAAATTGGAGAAGGTGGGGAAGTTTTTCAAGGCGTTGGCGCCGTTGGTGACGGGGCCCAGCTTATCCCACTGGAACACCGCCCGGATAATCTCACCGAAGCCCAGAGTGGCAATGGCCAAATAGTCGCTTTTCAGCCGCAGCACCGGCAGGCCGATCAGCCACGCCACCGCGGCGGCCACGCAGCCTCCCAAAATCAGCGCCAGCAACACGCCCAGCACCAGACCGAAGGCCCCGCCGCCAAAGAGCTCCGGCAGGGAGAAATTGATGGCCGAGCCGTTGTAAATATAGTAGACCGCGTCCCGCTGGGCCATAGGGATGGTCAAAATCGCGTAGGTGTACGCGCCCAGCAGCATGAAGCCCGCCTGTCCCAGGGAAAAGAGGCCCGTGAAGCCGTTGAGCAGGTTCATGGACACGGCCACCAAGGCGTAGACCGCGCCCTTTTTCAAGGCCGCGAAGACCATGATGTTCTTGTTGGGGTCCAGCACGTTTTCCAGGACGATGACCAGGACCAGCAGGGCCGCTACACACGCAAAGCCGGTCCATGCGCCCTTTTTCGATGTCTTCTTCATACCGTCCGCCCCCTTACACTTTGTCGGTGACCTTTTCACCGAAGAGGCCCGTGGGCTTCACCACCAGAATGATGATGAGCAGGGCAAAGGTGAAGGCGTCGGAGAAGATGCTCCAGCTGGAGCCCTTGATGACGCTCTCGGAAAGGCCGATGATAAAAGCCCCCACCACGGCCCCGGGGATGGAGCCGATGCCCCCAAACACCGCCGCCACGAAGGCCCGGAGCCCCGGCAGGGAACCGGACAGGGGGACGATGGATTGATAGTTGGTGAAGTACAGCACAGAACCCACCGCCGCCAGGAAGGAGCCGATAATGAAGGTGACGGAAATGACCGCGTTGATTTTGATGCCCATGAGCTGGGCGGTTTCAAAGTCCTTGGCCACGGCCCGCATGGCCATGCCCACCTTGGTGTGGTGGATCAGCTGAGTCAGGGCTAAAACCAGCGCCAGCACCAAAGCGGGCGTCACGACGGTAACCCACTTGGTGGAAACCCCGGCGATGTTCACCGTAGCGGAGATCCCCGGAATCTCCGGGTACATCTGGGGCAGGCCACCGGTAATATAGGTAGCCAGATTCTGGAGCAGGTAGCTGACGCCGATGGCGGAGATCATAACGCTCATCCGGGGCGCCTCCCGCAGGGGCTTGTAAGCCGCCCGCTCAATGATAAAGCCCAACAGCACCGTCAGGGCCAGCACCAGGGGTATGGACGCCGCCAGAGGCAGGCTGGCGGTGAGGTAGACCATCATCAGGCCCGCCACCATGAACACGTCGCCGTGAGCAAAGTTGATCAGGCGCAGGATACCGTATACCATAGTGTACCCGATGGCGATCAGGGCGTACTGTCCGCCCAGGGACACGCCGGAGAGCAGGATGGAAATGGCGTATTGCACGAGGGAACCCTCCCTTGTTGTTTTGATATGGGGACGCGAAGGACCGTCTCGAAAAAAGCCGAACCAGCCTCTTTCGAGGCGGCCCTGTGAAACGCCGATGCCTGTCGGGGAAAACTCCCCGACAGGCCAACGGATGGAAACGCGGGTATTCGGTTTTTTATTTGGCGGTCTGGACAGTTTCCAAGGTCCAGGCTCCGGCGGCGTTGTCCGCCGTCTTGATATAGGCGGTGTCCCGGATGGCGTCGCCCACTTCATCAAAGGCGATGTCGCCGGACACGCCGGTATAGGTCAGGGCGGGAAGCGCAGCCTTGACGGCACCCTTATCGGGAGAGCCGGCGGCCTTCAGGGCTTCCAGGGCCACATAATAGGCGTCATAGCCCATGGCGGTCACCGCCGCGATCGTGTCGTTCCCCCCGTTGTTGGTCATGGCGGTGGAATCCTCCGCCAGCCACTCTTTGATGCCGTTATCGAAGTCCGGCGCGCCGCCCTCCTGGTAGAAGGTGGAGACATAAAGCTGGACCTTGGAGCCCTTGGCGGCTTCCAGAACCATATTGCTGTCCAAGGTGTCGGAGCCCAGGATGGGAGTCTCCAGTCCCATGGAAGCAGCCAGCTTGATAATCTGCGTGGAATAGGCAATGGAGACAGGGCAGAAGATGACGTCCGCCCCCTGGTCCACAGCCTTGTTCAGGTAGGTGGAGAAGTCGGAAGTGTTGGCGGGGAAGGAATCCTTCACACACTCGCCTTCAAAAGCCTGCTCGAAGTAGTTCAAAAGGCCCTGGTCATAGTCGTTGCCCAGCTCGCCCAGGAGGTAGGCCTTCTTGGCGGAGAACTTCTCCGTGGCGAAGTTGGCCAGGACGGTTCCCTGGAAGGGGTCCAGGAAGCAGATGCGGAAGTAGTAGTCGTTGCCCGCGGTGACGCCGGGGTTCGTGCAGGTCACGCCGATGGCGGCCAGGCCCGCCTCACCGAAGATCGGGCCGCCGGCCATAGCGCAGCCGGAACCGTAGGTGCCCAGCACCAGGCTCACGTCCTGGCTCACCAGCTGAGAGGCGGCGGTAGGCGCCTTGGCCGCGTCGGAGGCGTTGTCGGCATAAACCAGCTCGACGTTGTAAGTTTCGCCGTTGATCTCCACAGTGGGAGTCTCCTTGTTGGCGTACTGCATGCCCAGCATCTCCTGCTTGCCGCCCGCGCCGGAGTCGCCGGTGGCGGGTTCAAAGACGCCGATCTTGACAACCTTGTCCCCGCCGGAGCTGCCGCCGGAAGGCTGGGCATCGCCGGAGCCGCCGGAACCGCTGCCGCCGCAGGCGGCCAGGCTCAGCGCCAGGGCCAGGGTCAAAAGCATCGCAATCCATTTTTTCATTCTTTTCATCCTCCTATACAAATAGGACCTTCGTCCTGATATGCCGCTTATTCTACGTCTTTTTCCCGGATTTTTCAAGGTAAATTCTTCACAGAAAGATTTCCCGGATTCCGCCGCCGCGCATGGCCGCGCCTTCAAATTCGCGGCCGTTTGTCTTTCTATGGGGGACATTCTAAAACACGGGGAAAATTTTTCCGTCCATTTGTCCTTCATTGGAAGACAATCGTTTTCGTGATTTTGCTGAACCGGTGAGATTTGGGAAAAATTTTCACTGTCATCTTTTCGGTTATTGTTGCAATATGATGGAAGTATGCTATAATAAAACCATTGCCTAATGAAATACGGAGTGGGAGGATACATCCTGTATGAGCAAGCAAACAAGCATTAAAAGGACCGTGTGGATCCGCACGGTTGCGGCCCTTGCCTCGATCCTGTTGTTCAGTTTCGTGACCACGGCCAACATCTTGCGCATTCAAAGCGTCCAGAGCGCCAACACCCAGGCCGCCGCCCTGCTTCAACGGGCGCAGGGGGCGGAAACCGCCCACTATAAATGGGCCAGCAATCTCAGCAACGCTCTTTACGCCGGCACCGACTTTACCGGCAGCATCGACCCCACCGCCTGTACCCTGGGCCAGTGGCTCTATGGGGATGCGGAAACCGACGACCCCGAGATCCTGTCCCTGCGCAGCAAGATGGAGCCTTTGCATAAGGAAATTCACGAGTCCGCCACCTATGTGCTGGAGCTGCTGAAAACCAATCCCGCCCAGGCTCAGGATTACTATCAGAAAACCATTTTGACCAACATCGCCACCCTGGTGGGCCACCTGGACAATGTGGTGCAGAACCAGACCGACGCCAACAACCAGGGCCTGGAAAAAATGCACTCCCTTATCCTTCAGATGCAGCTGATCTGTTTCCTCTGCCTGGTGCTGGCGCTGATCTGCCTGATTGGGCTGGTCACTTACGTGGGCAAGCACGTGGTGAAACCCATCCTACACATCACAGACCGGGCCCGCCCCCTCCAGGAGGGCCACCTGGATCTGAAGATGGATTATCAGTCTGAGAATGAATTGGGCGAGCTGGCCAAGACTCTGGAAAAATCCATGGTCTTGATCCACAGCTATGTGGAGGACATCAACCGCGTCATGGCCCAGCTGTCTCAGGGCAATTTCGACGTGTCCACTTCCACGCCTTACATCGGCGATTTCCAGTCTATTGAGTCCTCCCTGAACAGCTTTACTTCCACGATCTCCGATACCCTGGGCAACATTGTCCATACCCAGGGCCGGGTTTCCAGCAACGCCGGCCAGCTTTCCAGCGGGGCCCAGGCCCTGGCCCAGGGCGCGACGGAACAGGCCAGCGCGGTGGAAGAACTCTATGCCACGCTGGACGACCTGTCCAAGGGCGCGGCGCAGAATGTCCAGTCCGCCGCCGCCGCCCTGGAGAGCGCCCGCCTCACCGGCGAACAGGTGACCGTCAGCGGCCAGCAGATGGAGCAGATGGTTTCCGCTATGAGCGACATCACCAACTCCTCTCAGGAGATTGGGCGCATCATCAAAACCATTGAGGACATTGCTTTCCAGACCAACATCCTGGCCCTGAACGCCGCCGTGGAGGCCGCCCGGGCAGGCACCGCCGGCAAGGGCTTCGCCGTGGTGGCCGACGAGGTGCGCTCCCTGGCCACCCGGTCCGACGAAGCTGCCAAGGCCACCAAGGACCTTATCGACAACTCCGTCCAGGCCACGGAACAGGGCAGCCGCATCGTGGGCCAGGTTTCCCAGTCCCTGAAGAAGACCCTGGACCTGGTGATGCAGTCCAACACCACCATCAACACCATTGCCGAGGCTGTCCGCGGCGAAGCCGCGTCCATCGCCCAGGTCACAGAGGGCATCAGTCAGATTTCCGCCGTGGTTCAAACCAACTCCGCCAGCAGCGAGGAGTCTGCCGCCGTCAGCTCGGAGCTCTTTGAGGAGGTCCACAAGCTGGAGGATGAAACGCGGAAATTCCGGCTCAAAAAGGGTCACTGAAAAGCCTGAAAAATCCGCCCGGACAATGATCCGGGCGGATTTTTCTACTCCATCAGTCCGGCCCTTCTCATCTGGGCCGTCTTGGATTGGAGGCGGGCAAAGGAGGTTACGCTGTCGTCCTCTTCCAAAAGCGTTTTGGCCTCCGGAGAAAGTGTCTGGAAAAATTCATAAGCCGAAGGGTCCTGATCCAGCAGGTCCTCTAAGCTGAGGTATTCCACACCGTACATCCAAATCACCTCCGGGCCTAGTCTGCCCGGTTTTTATAGGAGGCTTTCATGGATTTTCGAACAATTTCTGACAACAAACGGGACTTCCTCCCCCTGCTTCTCCTGGGGGACGAACAGGAGAGCATGATCTTCCGCTATCTGGACCGGGGAACGCTGTGGGCGCTGTACGACGGCGGACTGCGGGCCGTCTGCGTCGTGACGGACGAAGGGGCCGGGAACTTTGAAATCAAAAACCTTGCCGTGGCTCCGGGATGCCGGAGGATGGGCTATGGACGGGCTATGGTGGAACACGTGGTCCGGCAGTGCCGGGGCCGGGGAAGCCGTCTGCTGGCCGGCACCGGAGACAGCCCGCTGACGGCGCCGTTTTATGAGGCCTGCGGGTTCCGGGAGCACCGCCGGATTAAGGACTTTTTCGTAAATAACTATGACCACCCGATCTATGAGGCGGGACAGCGGCTGGCGGACATGGTGGTTTTCTCTATGCCGCTATCGTGAGTCTGTTGGTTCAGCCGTAAAAGGAAAGCGTGCCGTAGTAAAGGGAAACCGTAGACCGGTCCATCCCGTACAAGCCGAAATCCTCCGGGCCATACCGCAGCAGAAAATAATCCAGGTCGTGGAGCGTTTCATATATGTTCCTGACATGCCCCGCCGCATGGCTCTTTGCCCGTTCCATCTCATCCGCCATATATTGCAAATCCGCCTTCAGGTCTTCACTGTCCACAGTTTCCGCCAGCTCCTCCATCAGGGAAATGAAATCGTCCGCCGTGTAGTCGTTTGTTTCCGAAATTCCCCTGCCGTATTTGGCGTAGAACGCATCCTCCGTAAGGTTTTCCGCCGCGCAAACGGCCTCCATATCCAAATCTCCGTCATAGGCCCAGCCGGTCTGAATCTCGCCCGCCTGGTCAAAGTAATTCCAGGCCAGGCTGTCCGGGTCTTCCAGTCTTTCAAAAAGGCCGTCGTTCAGGTATCCGTTTTCCAGCTTCAGGTTCGCGGCAATCACGACCTCCCTCAACCGGTCAATCTGCCCCTGAGACATCCCCTCCAGCGCCTTTTCCCGGGCGGCAAGCACCTCTTCCTTTGAGGGCCTTCCAGAAGGCGCAGGCTCCTCCGGTTCCCCCGCCGCTTCGGGCTCCGCTGAAACGGAGAGAATCGCCGAATCCGGCGGGACGGATTTCGTGCCGCTTCCGCCGGAACCGGCAAAGGAGCACCCCGCCAGGAAAAGCGCAAGAGCACATATGAAAAGAAGGCCCTTGAAACGCCGCATAAAAAACCTCCCCTTCCGTTCTGGAAAACAACTAAAATATTCAAAGCAAGCGGCTATAGGCTATCATGCTTTTCATTTTCTGTCAATAAGATCGGATTCCGGGGAGAGTCCCGTTGCGCATTTTATAACAGGGCCATCGTGCAGGGGCCGCCGCCCCCGGCGGCCTGCCGGTACAAGGATTGGGCCGCGCATCAGGCCGCCCAAGGGGGCGGCCCCTACAGAAAAAATCTCCCCATTGGACACGCCCGGATTCCGGTTAACGGCCGGACGCACAGGTCCGCCCCCGCACAATGAAAGTCCAGGATGAGACACGCTGAAAAAGGGGAAGGCATGGCTGAACCATGCCTTCCCCTTTTTCAATTTCCTCCTGCAAGCCGGACGCGCTTACTCTTTCACAGCGGCCTTAAGAGCCTCCACCCGGTCGGTCTTTTCCCAAGCCACGCCTAGGTCTTCCCGGCCCATGTGGCCGTAGGCGGCCAATTTCCGGTAGATGGGCTTGCGCAGGTCCAGATCCCGGATAATGGCGGTGGGACGAAGATCGAAGACCTTGCCCACAGCCTCCTCCAGCTTCCCGTCGCTGACGGTTCCGGTGCCGAAAGTGTCTATCATGATACTGACGGGCCTGGCAACGCCGATGGCGTAAGCCAGTTCGATCTGACAGCGCCGGGCCAGGCCCGCCGCCACGATATTTTTGGCGACCCACCGGGCGGCGTAGGCGGCGGAACGGTCCACCTTGGTGGGGTCCTTGCCGGAGAAACAGCCGCCGCCGTGGGGGGCGCTGCCGCCGTATGTATCCACAATGATCTTCCGGCCTGTGAGGCCCGTGTCCGCGGCAGGGCCGCCCTTGACAAAGCGGCCGGTGGGGTTCACGTAATATTTGGTGTTCTCGTCCAGCAAACCGGCGGGGAGAACCTCCTTGGCGACGAGATTGATCATATCCCGGCGGATCTGCTCCAAGGTGACGTCCGGGTTGTGCTGTGTGGAAATGACCACGGTGTCGATGCGGACAGGATTGTTGTTCTCGTCATATTCCACAGTGACCTGGCTCTTGCCGTCGGGACGCATGTAGCTGACCAGGCCGTTTTTGCGGACCTTGGTCATCTGGAGGCAGAGCTTCTGGGCCAAGGACAGGGGCAGGGGCATCAGCTCCGGCGTCTCGTCGCAGGCGTAGCCGAACATCATGCCCTGGTCCCCCGCGCCGTGGTTCAGCTCGGACTCCTCGTTGTTTTTGTTCTCCAGGGACTTGTCCACACCCAGGGCAATGTCGGCGGACTGCTCGTCAATGGAGGTGATGACGCCGCAGGTGTCGCAGTCGAAACCGTACTTGCCCCGGTCATAACCGATCTCCCGGACCACCTCCCGGGCGATCTTGTCGATATCTACATAACAGGTGGTGGTGATCTCGCCCATGACGTGGATCAGACCGGTGCAGGCCGTGGTTTCACATGCCACCCGGCCCTGGGGGTCCTGTTCCAGGATGGCGTCCAGGACGGCGTCAGAGATCTGGTCGCAGATTTTGTCGGGATGTCCCTCCGTCACGGACTCGGAGGTGAAGAGATAGTGTCTTGCCATGATACGCTCCTTTTCGGCCCCTGAGGGGCTGCGCGCTGTTTTCTCCCGCGCGCTGGGACAATTTTGCCGGCTGAAAGGCCCTTGGAAAACCAAGAAAAACCGCGCGTTTCGACGCGAAACGCACGGGAAGTCCTTTCTCGTTCCTCATCTGTCGTTTCCGCCGGATTTGGCACCTTTCAAACGCAGGTTGCCGTGGTTTCATCGGGCCGTTCCCTCCGCCACTCTTGATAAGGATATGAATTTGTATCTTTTATTGTAGCAGGTCCCGCCGGTTTGTCAAGGGTCCCAGGGCCTTTTTTCGCCGGATTTTTTTGCCGCTTTTCCAATGTTCAAAAAATGTTGGTGACTTTTCCCGGCGAACGGGGTATAATGCTCCTTAACCCGAACTCAAATTAGGAGGGAGCTTCTTTGAGAAAGCTGAACAGCGCCATGGAGCGCTTCGCGCTCCAGCACCCCAATTTCGGCATCGTTAACCTCATGCTGTACATCGTCATTGGAAACGCCGCCGCCTTTTTCCTCCTGCGCATGACCAACGGGACGGCCGTCCGATTTCTGTATTTCGACTGGGGGCAGGTGCTCCACGGGCAGATCTGGCGGCTGGTGACCTTCATTTTCGTGCCGGACAGCACCACCCCCTTCAACCTGATTTTGTCCTTATACTTTATGTACTTCATCGGCTCCATGCTGGAGCGGGAGTGGGGCACGCCGAAATTCAACCTCTACTATCTCTCCGGCGTGGTCCTGACCATTCTCACCGGCATCATCAGCCACTATGCCTTCGGCTATGGGATTCTGATGGGAACTTATTATGTGAGCATGTCCATGTTCCTGGCCTTTGCCGCCCTATATCCCGACGCACGGCTGATGCTGCTGTACATCATCCCGATCAAGGCCAAGTGGCTGGCGGCGGCGGACCTGGCCCTGTTTGCCGTGGACGTGATCGCCGCCTTGCTCCGGGGAGACTGGCTTAGAGCCCTGCTGCCCGTCATCGCCCTGCTGAACTTCCTGATCTTTTTCTGGTGCGAGATCGTGGACCAGCTGGACCGGCAGCGGGCCTATTCCCGCCACCGGAACTCCCACCAGACCATCCAATTCAAATCCGCCGTCCGCCAGCAGCGGAAGAAGGAGGCCCAGCAGGGCTACCGGCACAAGTGCTCCGTCTGCGGCCGGACCGACACGGACTACCCGGACCTGGAGTTTCGCTACTGCTCCCGCTGTGCCGGATACCACTGCTTCTGCCAGGACCATATTTTTGACCACGAGCATTTCAAGGAGTGAACCTGTTTGAAACACCCGTTTCCCAAACCCAAATACCGCTTGTCCCTGCCCCTCAGCCTTTTAACGGCGGTTCTCCTGGCCGGGGGGATCACCCTGCTGGCCCTCTGGTGCCAGCCAAACTCCTTTCGGACTCTGCTCTCCGGCTTTCTCCGCCAGCCCCTGCTGATCGTTTTGAACGCCCTGCCCGTAGGTCTGCTGCTTCTGGCGGCGGCGGCGCTGTTCCGGAACGTCTTCTTCGGCGCGGCCCTGGTGAATTTCCTGGCGGGCGCCCTGTCCATCGCCAACCGGGTGAAGATGGAAGTCCGGGACGAGCCGGTGTTTCCCAGAGATTTTGCCCTTTTAAAAGAGGTGGGCAGCGCCCTGGGAAGCTATGAGATCCGCTTCCCCCTTCCCCAGGCCGGAGCGGTGATGCTGGTAACCGCCGCCTTTCTTGCCCTGGGCTTCCTGATTGGCTGCAAGCCCTTCCCCATAGAGAGGCTCCGGGGCTGGGCGGGGAGTCTCCTGGGCGCCGCCGCCGGTCTGGCGGTTCTGACCGGGCTGATTTTTACTGTCTACGCCTCCAAGGACCTCTACCAGTCCTTCAAAGTCAGCAACGCCGAGTATGTCCCCGCCGTCTTTAATGATCTGGGCTTCCCCTATGCCTTCTGCCGCCACTTTACCACCTATCTTGTCGACCGTCCCGAGGGATTCAGCCGCTCTGAGGCGGAGGCATGGGAAACCGGGGACACCCCCGGTCTGGGAAAAAACGTCAGTGTGGTCATGGTGATGAACGAGGCCTTCTCCGACATCACCGACGCGGAGGCATTTTTATATGATGCGGAGAGCGACCCCCTGCCCAACCTCCACGCCCTTCGGGAGGACCCCCACGCCCTCAGCGGCCATGTGGTGGTTCCCGGCTTCGCGGGGGGCACCGCCAATACGGAGTTCGACGTGCTGACGGGAATGCAGACCACGGCCCTTTCCGCCTCCACCACCTCCGCTATGCGGGTGGTAAACCGGAATCTGGACAGCCTGTTTCGGGTTTTTGGAAACGACGGCTATGAAACCTCTTTCTACCACCCGGGAGATTGCTGGTTCTATAACCGGGAAAACGTCTACCGCTGGCTCGGCGCGGAGGAAACTCTGTTCATCGAAGACATGGAAACCCCCGAGTACAAGGGCCGCTGGGTCACCGACGATTACGCGGCGGGCCTGATCGAAGCCGCCTTTGAACAGGCGCAGAGGCCTTTGTTCCACTTCACCACCACCATTCAAAACCACATGTCCTATACCGCCGACAAGTACGGTCCGGACTATGTCTTCCCCCCCACTGGAATCTCCGGCCTCTCTGAGGAAGCGGAAACCCTTTTAAGCGTCTATGTAGAGGGCGTGCGGGACGCGGACGCCATGCTGGGCCGCCTCTGGCGGTACTTCCAGGGCCGGTCCGAACCTGTAGTGCTGGTCTACTGGGGAGACCACCTTCCCTATCTAGGGGACAACCAGCTGGGCTACCGGCAGCTGGGGCTGGACGTGCTCCCCGGCCCGGAAGGGCAGGAGAACCTGGCGGCCTATAAAACCCCCTATGTGATCTGGGCCAACGACGCGGCGGCGGAAGAGCTGGACTGGAACCATGCCGTCAACTCCTTAGAGCTGCCGGAAACCCTCTCCTCCTGCTTTTTGGGGGCGGCGGTACTGGAGTTGACCGGCCGGGGAGAGGAGAGCCCCTGGTTCTCCTTCCTGAACCAGCTTCGCCGGGAGCTTCCCGTGGTGCAGAAAAATTTTTACCAGCTGGCGGATGGTTCCGCCGCCGGGGAGCTGAGCTCCGAACAGCGGGAATTCCTCCAGAAGTGGCGGCGGTGGAGTTATTACAAACTCCAGTACAAGGAGGTTTCATGAGAGCCCGTTCCCTCTCCCTCTGCGGCTTGCTCACCGCCCTGGCGGTGACGCTGCTGTGCCTGGGCGGCGTTATTCCCGCCGCCATGCTCTGCGCCCCTATTTTAGCTATGGCCGTGCTTCTTCCGGTGCTGGAAGAGCTGGGACCCAAGGCGGCGGGAACGGCCTACGCCGCCGCGGCCATCTTAGGGCTGCTGCTGGTCCCGGACCGGGAAACCGCTCTCGTATACCTATTTTTCGGCTGGTATCCCATCCTCCGGCCCAAGATCGCCGCTCTGCCCTCCCTGCCTATGCGGGTTCTGGCCCGGCTGGCGGTGTGCAATGCCGCCGCCCTCCTGCTCTACGGCCTGGTGCTGCGGCTCATGGGCTTGACGGCGGACCTGCTGGAGGCCGCGTGGTATTTCAACGCGGCGCTGTTGGCGATGGGAAATGTGGTGTTCCTGCTGACGGACGCCACCCTGACCCGCCTGACCGCCCTTTGGCACTGGAAGCTGAAAAAGCGTCTCTACCGCTGACGCATTTTTATTTGAGGTGATAGCATGAAAACCGCGTTGGTCTTAGAGGGCGGAGCCCTGCGGACCATTTACTCCTCCGGCGTATGCGACGCCTTCTTGGACGGCGGGCTGCCCCTGCCGGATTACACCCTTGGGGTTTCCGCCGGAATCGCTTACGGCGCCAGCTACCTCTCCCGGCAAAGCCGCCGGAACCTGCAAATCGTCTGCCACTATGTGGGCGATAAGCGTTACATGGGCTGGCGGAACCTGGCCGCTCCCCGGAACCGCTCTTATTTCGGCCTCAAGTTCGCCTATGAAACCATTCCCAACGAATTGATCCCCTTTGACTATGACGCCTTTGAAGCTTATCCCGGGCGGGTGGAAGCGGTGGTTACCAATCTGGTCACCGGTGAGGCGGAATATCTGCCCGTTCCCCGGCGGGACGAGCACAATCTGCTTCTCCAGGCCACCTGTGCCATTCCGCTGATGTTCCCCGTTATACGCATCGGCGGACAGCCCTATTTGGACGGCGGCTGCGCCGACGCCATTCCCTGGCGGCGGGCCTTCCGAGAGGGCTGCGACCGGGTAGTGGTGGTGCTGACCCGGGAGCGGAACTACCACAAAAAAGCGGGCCGGTCCGATCCGATAATCTCCCGGGCATTTCGGCAATACCCTTATTTTCAGGAAACCATGCGGACCCGGTCAGAGCGTTACAATGTCTGCCGGAAAGAGCTGTTTGCCCTGGAACAGCAGGGAAAGGCCCTGGTCATCGCCCCGGAGGACACCCTGGGCTGCTCCCGGACGGAGAAGGACCTGAACACGCTCCGGGCCCTGTGGCAGGAGGGCTACTTCGACGGGCGGCGGCAGCTGGAGCGGGTTCGGGAATTCTGGACAGAGGAATAGGAAGTGCCAATTTGACTAATCTATACAACATACAAGAAATCAGAATACTGCCTATGGATAAGAAGGAAGAATTTAAGACAGAGGAAGAAGTAAGGAAGTTTTTATCTGTTGAATTGATACAAAAGGACGGAAAATATTATTATAGAGAACGTGGAATAAACATCCAAGACGCCTATACATTGGTCTTATTTCAATATGATGCCTCCATAATTGGTTATGGAATATTGAAGAGTGTCGAGTCAGATCCATGTACAGATGTAGTGAATGGCAAAATGGTTCAATATAACGGATATTTTCAGTTTCTAGCTATGTCGATTCATAATATTTCACATATTTCATTAAGAGAAATCCAACAAATAGATGGCAGGATCGCACAGTTTTCAAATTCAAAATGGCGAATTGGCCTAAAGCATTTTGATGAAGTTTATAGTTTATTGCTGAAAAAGCAAATCGAGTTTTCAAAAATTGGGCTTGGCTGTTTTGCATAAACATACATTAAAATCAGAGTTCTATCGCCGGGTAAAAAAGCGGATTGGGTGAATAGGAAAAGTCCCCTGGTGGAAGCCGTTCCACCAGGGGACTCTTTTCTTTACCGGAAGGCTACGCTGATTCCGCTCCGGCTTGGTATCATCAAATAAAATAAAGAGAAGTCTTTTTTCAGGCGGGCAAAACCGCCAAGAGTTCCTTATCGTTCAAGAAAGCATCAGTCTTCGCACAAACCGGCGGTGATGATGGCCATGGAGTAGACCTCCTGGGCGTTGCAGCCCCGGGACAGGTCGTTGATGGGGGCGTTCAGGCCCTGGAGAATGGGGCCGTAGGCGTCGAAGGAGCCCATGCGCTGGCAAATCTTGTAGCCGATGTTGCCCGCGTTGATGTCGGGGAAAATGAAGGTGTTGGCCTGGCCGTGGACGGGGGATTCGGGGCACTTGGTCTTCATGACCCGGGGGGACACGGCGGCGTCGAACTGGAGCTCGCCGTCCACCACCACACCGGGAAGGGCAAACTTCGCCTTCTCGCAGGCATTCCGCATCTTGTCCACGTCCTCGCCCGCGCCGGAGCCGTGGGTAGAGTAGCTGAGGAAGGCCACCTTGGGGTCGATGCCAAACGTCCGGGCTGTGGAAACCGTCTCCACCGCGATTTCCACCAGCTCCTCCTCAGAGGGCTTAATGTTGATCGCGCAGTCCGCCATGGCGAAGACATCCGGGTCGCCGGTGGCGGAGGGACGGACCAGAATGAAGCAGCTGGAGACGATTTTGCAGCCCGGTTTCGTCTTGATGAGCTGGAGGGCGGGGCGGACCGTATCGGCGGTGGAATAGGTGGCGCCGCCCAGCAGAGCGTCGGCGTAGCCCATCTTCACCAGCATGGTGCCGAAGTAGTTGCCCTGCTTCAGCATGGCGCGGCATTGATCCTCCGTCATCTTGCCCTTGCGGAGGGCCACCATCTCGGCCACCATCTTATCCATGTCCTCGAAGGTTTCAGGGTCCAGAATTTCCGCGCCCTTGACGTTGAAACCCACTTCCTCGGCGGCGGCCAGGATTTCCTCCCGGTTACCCACCAGCACCGGCATCAGGAACGTGGCGGACAGCAGGCGGGCGGCGGCCTCCAGAATGCGGGGGTCGGTGCCCTCGGTAAACACGATCTTGCGGGGATGGGCTTTCAGCTTTTTAATCAGAAATTCAAACATGTTTTTTCCTCCAGATGTACAAGTCTTTGCCGGGGTTTTATGTCTCCATTATACACCTTTACCTGCTCCGGTCAATCCAAATTTCGGGTGCAGGTTATAAAAATTTACGATTTTGTCACCAATTTCCAGGCCTGTTGTGGCACACTGAATCCGCCTCAGGAGGCGTTTTCCGTCGAAAACACCGGAAACCACCGGGAACCCTTCGCTTTTTTGCCTTTCCCAGGACTTGACGGAAGGGGAAAAAAGCGGTATGATAGCACTGGTAACAAATTGTAACTTTTTAGGACGTTCCGTCCCGCCATTCTCCGGAAAGGCGCGGACCCGATACAAGGAGACCCTATGAGCGAAGACAGGAAAAAAACCACCGCCCAAGCCCCGCCCCGCCGGGAAAGCGCGGCAAAACCGGAGGCTGCCGGGGAGCGGGAGGGCTTTCCAGAGGGCTGGAGTCCCTGGAAGGAGTGGGACCTTCCCCCGTCCATCCGGGACTGGGAACCCGAAGAGGGCAAGCGCGAACGCCCGGAGCGCCGCCGTTCCCCCTCCCACAGCCGGGAACGCCGAAGCGCCGCCCCCCGTAAAACCCGGCCGCCGGAACGGCGGGAGGGCAGCCTCTCCCCCCGGCAGGCCATTGCCCAGAAACGGCTGCACTTTCGCCGCCGCTGGCGGCGCATTGTCCGGGAGAACAAAGCCCACCGTTTCCCGGAGTCCGAGAGGCTTCCCATTCAATTGATGCTGTTTTTCTGGGGACTGCTGCCTATGTGGGGGAGTATTCTCCAGGAGCGGGTACTGCAAAAGAACAGCGCTTCCCGGCAGAAGAGCGCCCAGAGTGCCCAGAAAAAGCGCCGGTGGCGAATCCACCCGGTTGTCTTTCTGGGGGGAGGCTGCGTGATGGCGGCGGTACTGCTGTTTTTCTCCACTTATACCAATGGCGTTACGGTCACCTATGACGGCAAGGTCCTGGCCTCCCTGGCCAACCAGTCGGAGGCTGAGGAGGCCAGAGCGGAACTGGAAGCGGTCACCGCTCGAACCCTGGGCCGAAGTTTTACCATTGACGACTCCCTCATTCAATACTCCTCCGGGCTTCTTCGCCGGCAGGATCTGGTGGACAAAGAGGACTATGAGGAGGTCTTGAGCCAGGAGGTGGGCATGGTCACCTCCGCCTACTGCCTCTATGTGGATGGAGAACGCATCGGCGCCACCCCTTATAAAGGAGCGCTGGAACAGCTTTTGGAACAAATTCAGCTCTCCGCCACCAATGAGGGTACGATCTCCGTCTCCTTCGCCGAGAATGTGGATGTAAAGGAGGAGTTTGTGGCCACCGACAGCCTGATGAACTTAGGTTTTCTGGCGGAAACCCTCTACAGCACCAAGACCGCTGAGGTCACCTACACCGTGGCTAAGGGAGACACCTGGTCTGAGATTGCCGAGGACCACGGCCTCACTTCCAAGGAGCTGGAGGCCCTAAACCCCGGCTATAACATCGACAAACTGCAAATCGGTGAAATCCTCACGATGTCCGCCTCCGTGCCCTATCTGACCATGACCGTGGTCCAGCAGGAGCGGTACGTGGACAGCGTGGCCTTTGACGTGGAGTACACCGACAGCCCGGACATCTACGTCGGCGATTACAAGGTCACCTCCGCTGGAGAATACGGCGCGGCGGACACCGTGGCCAATGTCACCTATGTCAACGGCGAGGAGACGGAGCGGACAGTCCTCTCCAGCGTCACCCTCCGCCAGCCCGTTACGGAATACCGGCTTCAGGGCACGAAGCCCCGGCCCACCTGGCTCCCCACCGGCAGCTTCCGCTGGCCCACTACGGGGCGGATCTCCTCCCGGTTCGGCGGACGGAGCTCCCCCGGCGGCATCGGGTCCACCAACCACAAGGGGATCGACATTGCCGTTCCGAGAGGAACCCCGATCTACGCCGCGGACGGCGGCACGGTCACCTACTCCGGGTGGATGGGCGGCTACGGCTACCTGGTCCAGATCGACCATGGGAACGGCTATGTGACCCGGTACGGCCACAATAGCAGCCTGACGGTTTCCGTAGGCCAGAAGGTCTACAAGGGCCAGCAGATTGCCCGGGCCGGCTCCACCGGCAACTCCACCGGAAACCACTGCCACTTCGAGGTCCGCTACAACGGCGTGGCCAAGAATCCGCTGAACTATCTCTAGCCTTCCGTTTCCCCTTGATAAAAAGGACCGCCGGAAAATCCGGCGGTCCTTTTCGCGTCTTGATTACGGAAGTTTATATTTCTCCAAATCCTTGTCCAGGCTCTCGGTGAACTCCCCGGCAGCCTTAAAGTCGTGGAGGTAGGCGTGGCGCTGTTCCGCGTGATCCTCCCGCTCCTCAATGACGCAAACGGCGATGTTGGAGCAGTGGTCGCTGACCCGCTCCAGGTTCGTCAGCAGGTCGCTGAGAATAAAGCCCAGCTGCACGGTGCACTCCCCGCTCTGGAGCCGGTGGATATGCCGGGCCCGAATTTCATCGGTGAGCTGATCGATCGTTTCCTCCAAAGGCTCCACCGTCTTGGCGGCCGCTGGGTCATCGGCCTGGAAACAGCCCACCGCGGCGGTGAGAATGTCCTCCAGAGCCTGCTCCAGCACCCGAAGCTCCGCCTCCGCCGCCCCGGAGAAACTGAGGCCCTTCTCGTAAAGCTCCCTTGCGGATTCTTGAATGTTCAGCGCGTGGTCGCCAATGCGCTCAAAGTCCCCGATGGCGTGGAGCAGCCGGGAAACGGTGTGAATGTCCTCCATGGAGAGGCCATGCTGGGAAATCTGCACCAGGTAGCCGCTGAGGCGGTCCTCATAGATATCCAGCTTGTCCTCATTTTCCAAAAGCTCCGTCTCCAGTTCCCCATTGTATTTGGTGAGCTGCTTCAGGGAACTGAGCAGGCTCTCCCGGGCCAGGGCGCCCATTTCGTTGGTCATGGCGGCGCACTCGCTGACCGCCGCGCCGGGGGTGCGCAGCAGCAGGGGGTCCAGAAAGGCAAACCGGGGAGTCTTGTCCTCTTCCTTGACAGCCGCCCGGGCCAGCCATTCCAGCTGGCGGGAGAAGGGCAGCAGCAGGGCGGTGGTGCAGACGTTGAAGACCGTGTGGCACAGGGCTACGCCCACCGCCCCCACGGCGGCGTCCATAAAGGGGAAGTGGAACAGCAAATCCCCGCCGCAGAAGACGATGAGGCCAATGGCCGTACCGATGACATTGAAGGCGATGTGGATCACAGATACCCGTTTCGCCCCCCGGGAAACCCCAATGGAGGAAATCAGCGCCGTGACGCAGGTGCCGATGTTCTGGCCCATGATGATGGGGATCGCCACGCCGTAGGTGATGGACCCGGTGAGGGCCAGGGCCTGCAAAATGCCTACGGAGGCTGCCGAGGATTGGATGATTCCGGTGAAGGCCGCGCCCACCGCCACCCCCAGCAGGGGATTGCGGAAGGCCGTCAGCAAGTCGGAAAAGCCCGGCAGGTCCGCCAGGGGGCTGACGGAATTTTTCATCATCTCCATCCCCGACATCAAAATGGCGAAGCCGATGAGGATGCGCCCGATGTCCCGCCGCCGCTGGCGCTTGGAGCCCATGATGAGCAATATGCCCGCCAGAGCGAAGAGGGGGGAGAAATTCTCCGGCTTCAAGAGGTTCAGCAGAATGCTCTCGCTCTCAATGCCGGTGAGGGACAAAATCCAGGCCGTCAGCGTAGTGCCCACGTTGGAGCCCATAATGACCCCGATCGTCTGCCCCAGCTCCATGACGCCGGAGTTTACCAATCCCACCAGCATCACCGTCACCGCTGAGGAGGACTGAACCGCAATGGTGATGCCCGCCCCTAAAAGAAGGCCCTTCACAGGGTTGGAGGTCATGCGCTTCAGCAGCCGTTCCAACCGGCCGCCGGCCATTTTCTCCAGGCTCTTGGACATGGTGGTCATGCCGTAGAGGAAGAAGGCCAGGCCGCCGCAAAGGGTAAACAGGGAAAAAATATCCATGAAATTTTCCTCACTTCCGCGTCCGTGCCAAAACGGACATTCCATCTTATGTGACGGCTCTATTATATATGTGAAAGGCAGATGCAGGAAACCGGCAGAATTACCAAAGCGCAAAATTTGCGGAAATTTTTTCTATTTTACCCAAAAATTACACTTTTAATTTATCACTTTTATCTATCTCCTCTTCCTCCGATTCCGGAATCCAGGGGCAGCGGCCGTAAAAAGAGGTCATGGAGCGAATTTCTTCCGCCAGCTCCATTCCGGCCTGGCCGGGCAGCAGCCGCCAGCGCCAGTTGCCCTCGCCCACGCCGGGTACGTTCATACGGCTCTCGCTGCCCAACCCCAAGTAGTCCTGCATCTGAGCCACAAACAGCTCCGCGACGCTGCCCTGGCCCGCCCGGAGCAGAGCCATCCGGACCTCCTCCGCTCCGGAAACACCCAGGTATTTCTCAGCGAAGGCCCGCTCCCGCTTCGGGGCAGAGGCATACCAGCCGGCGGCGGTATCGTTGTCGTGGGTGCCGGTGTAGCAGACACAGTTGGGCCGGTAATTGTGGGGCAGGTAAGCGTTATAGGGATCGGAAAAGGCAAACTCCAGCACCTTCATTCCCGGTAAGCCGGAGCTCTCTCGAAGCCGGTGGACGTCCTCCGTCAGGATGCCCAGGTCCTCGGCAATAAAAGCAATGCCTTGGAACCAGGAGGTCAGCACTCCCAGCAGGTCCATACCCGGGCCCTTTTCCCAGCTCCCCGTCCGGGCGGTTTCAGCTCCCGCCGGAACCGACCAATAACTCTCCAGGCCCCGGAAGTGGTCGATCCGGATCACGTCGAAAAGTCTGGAAGCCCCCTCCACCCGGCGGATCCACCAGCCAAAACCATTCCGCTTCATGGCGGTCCAGTCGTAGAGGGGATTCCCCCAGAGCTGGCCGTCCTCCGAGAAGTAGTCCGGCGGGACCCCGGCCACCTTAGAGGGCTTTCCCTCCCCGTCCAGGAGGAACTCCGTCCGCTCGCTCCACACGTCGGCGGAGTCCAGGGAGACATAAATGGGCAGATCGCCGATCAGGCCCAGTCCAAGGTCATTGACATAGGTTTTCAGTGCCGCCCACTGGGTGAAAAACCAGTGCTGGACGCAAGTTTCAAAGGCCACCTCCTCCGCCAGCTCCACCCGCCAGCGCTCCACGGCTTCGGGCTCGTGGCGGCGGAGGCCCTCGTCCGGCCACTCGAACCAGGGCAGGTCCCCGAAATGCCGCTTGGCGGAGCGGTACAGGGCGTACTCCCGAACCCAGGGGCGCTCTTCGGCGAAGGCCCGGGCGGCCTCCGCCGCCTCGCCGCTGACACGGGAGAAGGCCTTGCGAAGCAGGGGCTCCCGGCTCTTTTTCAGGGCGGCGTAGTCGATCTTGTCCCCGGCGGGGACACGGGCGGAGGCCAGCTCCTCCTCCGTCAAGAGGTTCTCTTTCGCCAGCAGATCCAGGTCAATGAACAGGGGATTCCCGGCGAAAGTGGACTCGCTGGCATAAGGGGAATCCCCGGCTCCGGCGGGACCCACGGGGAGAATCTGCCACCAGGACTGGCCCGCATCTTGAAGAAAGTTGGCAAAAGCCCGGGCCTCCGCTCCCAGGGAGCCAATGCCGTACTCAGAGGGAAGGGAAAAGATGGGCAGGAGAATACCTGCGGAACGTTTCATAAAGAAAACCTCCATGTTGAGTAGTGTACCCCTTCATTGTAAAAAAACGCCCTCCGGTTGTCAAGAACCGAAGGGCGCGGGCTGTCAAAAAGTATTTTTGACAGCCCGCTCAGGTTTTCAAAACGTTTCTGCGTTTTGAAAACCTCTTGATTTAAAGAGTGGGGGAAACCCCTCCTGGGTTTCCCCCACACACTCTTCCTTCCCGTCAATGTAAACTCTACCAATTATCAAGAGTGTTCCTTATCACAGCTTCTTCTCGTAGCAGTTCAAAATCTCGCGGATGTACCCGTGGAAGAAAAATTCCGTCCCCCCGGCGAAGCTATAGCCCAGGGAGGGATACAGGTGGTTGGCGGGGGCGTTCCCCTCCCAGGTGTCCAGGCGGATGACGGTTTTACCCTGAGCCCGGGCGGTCTTCTCGCAAAAAGCCACCAGCTCCTTGGCGCGGCCCCGGCCGGACTGGGCCGGGTGGATGCAGAGGGTGTGGATCACCCCCACCTCCTCCCGTCCGGCGGGGATGGTCCAGGGAATTTTGCCGTACTCGGGAAGCTGTACGCCGTTGAGGTTTACCACGCCCCACAGGACGCCGTTCTCCTCACCAACATACAGCGTCCCGGCCGCCAGGGCCTCTCCGGCGTCCCCTGTGGTGGGATAGCTCCCCCGAAGCCAGTTGGTGTAGACAGGGCCCCGCTCTTCCTGGTCAAAGATTGCTTCGTAAATTCCGCCGATGCCGGGCAGATCGGCGGTGGCGGCTTTACGGATCATGATGGTCCTCCCCCGCGCCCTCCCGGGTTTCGCCGGGGGCCGCGGAATCCGTCTCCGGCGGGTTCGTATCCCCAGCGGGGAGCTCCGGGGGATTCTCCGTCCCGGCGGGAAGCTCCGGGGCCACAATCTTTTCGGAGATCATGTGAACTTTTTTGGCCGCCGGTTCGATCTCCGGCGTATTCCGGCGGGTGGAAGCATAGGGATTCTCCACCAGGGCGGGGTCCCGGCCCTCGATGATGGCCACCATCTCCGCGCCGGTGATGGTTTCCTTCTCCAGAAGGTAAGCCACCACCTTGTCCATGTCCTCCCGGTTCTCCCGGATGACCTCCACGGCGGTCTTGTAGGCCTCATCCAGCAGGACCTTGACCGCCTTGTCCATCCGGGCGGCGGTGTCCTGGGCGCAGTCCATGCCGTAACCCCCGTCCAGGTACTGGTTCCGCCGGGAGGCCAGGGCCATCATGCCGAACTCCTCGCTCATGCCGAACATGGCCACCATGTTCCTTGCCACGTTCGTCGCGTCCTGAATGTCCTGGGAGGCTCCGTTGGTCATGGTGTCCATGACCACCTCCTCGGCGGCCCGGCCGCCCATGGAGACGGTGATCTTGGCCATCAGCTCATCCTTGGTCCGAAGCTCCGTCTTGTCCTCCTCGGGCATCAGCAGGGTATAGCCCAGGGAGCCCTGGGTGTGGGGGACGATGGTGATTTTCTGCACCGGCTCGGTGTTCTTCTGCTTATAGGCCACCATGGCGTGGCCCACCTCGTGGTAGGCCACCAGCTTTTTCTCGAACTCCGTCAGGACGCTGCCCTTTTTCTCCGTGCCGGCGATGACCAGCTCGAAAGCGGCCAGCATGTCCTCCTGGCTCACCAGCTTCCGGCCCTTCCGCACGGCCCGGAGGGCCGCCTCGTTCACCAGGTTGGCAAGGTCCGCGCCCACGCAGCCCGCCGTTGCCAGGGCCACCTTCTTCAGGTTCACATCCTCCCCCAGCTTGATGTTCCGGGTGTGGACCTCCAGCGTGGCGATGCGCCCCGCCAGGTTGGGCCGGTCGATGGTAATCCGCCGGTCGAACCGGCCCGGACGGAGAAGAGCCTGGTCCAGCACCTCCGGGCGGTTGGTGGCCGCCAGGAGGATGACGCCCTTGGTGGGGTCGAAGCCGTCCATCTCGCTCAAAAGCTGGTTGAGCGTCTGCTCGCGCTCGTCGTTGCCGGAAAAACCGCCGCCGTCGCGTTTTTTGCCGATGGTGTCGATCTCGTCGATGAAGACGATGCAGGGGGCCACTTTGCTGGCCTCCTTAAAGAGGTCCCGGACCCGGGACGCGCCCACGCCCACGAACATCTCCACGAAGTCGGAGCCGGAGATGGAGAAGAAGGGCACGTTGGCCTCTCCCGCCACGGCCTTGGCAAGCAGCGTCTTGCCGGTGCCCGGGGGGCCCACCAGCAGTGCGCCCTTGGGGAGCTTGGCGCCAATCTCCGTATACTTCCCGGGGTTGTGGAGGAAGTCGATGATCTCCGTCAAAGACTCCTTGGCCTCGTCCTGGCCCGCCACGTCCCGGAAGGTGACCCCGGTCTGCTTTTCCATATAGACCTTGGCGTTGGATTTTCCCACGCCGCCGATGCCCCCGATGCCGCCCATGCCCTTTTTGGCCATCCAGTTCATCACCAGGCTCATCACCAGGATGATGATGAAGAAGGGGGCCAGGTTCACCAGGAAGAGGAGGATGGGGCTCATGGGGGGCTGGTAGTCCTGGTTGATGCGGATGGGCTCTCTGCCCTGCCGGGCCGGGGACTCGCTGCCCTCCCGGACCCGTTCCACCACGGCGTCATAGGACTCCAGCCGCACGGCAAACAGCTCCAGGGAGAGCCTCAGCTCCCGGCCCTCTTCGTCCACGTGGGTGTAAACGGCGGTTCCATCCTCCAGGGTGGATTTGGTGTATTCCATCCCTTCGCTGTTGGTGTAGACATACCCGTCCTCCGGGGTGATAATCAGGATGGATTCGCTGTTGTCGAAATCCACCCCGGCCACCTCCCCGGCGTCCAGCATGTCCAGAAACCCGCTGTATTCCAGCTCTACGGAGCTTGCCTGGTGGCCCATGCTGGTCATGTAGGTGGTAGCGTAGCTCACCAGCACCGCCAGCAGCACCGCCCAGCAAATTAGATGAATAAAGCCCCGCCAGTTGTTGTTTTTGCCGCTGCCGGGCTTTTTGTTGTTGTTGTTTTGGTCCATGTATAAAGCTCCTTTCAGGGGAAAACACAAAAAATCGTCCAAACAGTTGGGACCGGCGAAATTATATGGCAGTATATCACAGAACCTGGAAACTCACAAGGAGGTTTCATGAAGTTTCTGTAAATTCCCGCTTTATTATCCTCCCAGGCTATGGTATACTAAGAATGTATCGACAAAATTTTCAGGCCGGGCTTCTCCGGCCGGAAAGGAACTCCCTATGGAAGAGCGCAGAATCCCCGCCTCTGAGGCCGACGGGATCATCGAAGGCCGGAACGCCGTCATGGAAGCCCTCCGGGCCGGGACGGCCATTGACAAAATATACCTCCAGAAGGGCGAGACGGACAAGACCCTGGGCCACATCGCCTCCAAGGCCCGCGCCGCGGGAACGGTGGTCGTGGAGGCGGACCGGCGAAAACTGGACGCCATGAGCCGTACCCACGCCCACCAGGGCGTCATCGCCCTCAGCGCCGTCCGGGAGTACGCCACGGTAGAGGATATCTTACGGGCGGCGGAGGCCAAGGGGGAAGCTCCCCTGCTGGTGGTCTGCGACGAGCTCTCAGACCCCCACAACCTGGGGGCCGTCATCCGCACGGCAGAGTGCGCCGGGGCCCACGGAGTCATTATTCCCAAGCGCCGGAGCGCGGGCCTCACGGCGGTAGTGGCCAAGACCTCCGCCGGAGCCGTGGCCCACGTGCCTGTTGCACGGGTGCCCAACCTCCCGGCCCTGCTAAGGGAACTAAAGGACCGGGGAATCTGGGTTTTTGGTACGGCGGCGGACGGGGCCACCTCCCTGTACGACGCGGACTTAAAAGGCCCCGCCGCCATTGTGATCGGCAGCGAAGGCGGCGGCATGGGCCGCCTGGTGGCCGAAAGCTGCGATTTCCTGGTCAGCATCCCCATGCGGGGGAAGCTGAATTCCCTGAATGCCTCCGCCGCCGCGGCGATTCTTCTCTATGAAGCTGTCAGGCAGAGACTGTAACGAATACCCCCAACCCCTTTGTAAGGAGGGAACCCCATGACCCCAAAGGACGACCACAACATCCCCGCCCCCGCCCCGGAGGACGATTACTCCCTGGAGGAGATTTTGGCGGAGTACGGCGGCAGCCTGGAGCATCACCTGCTCCGGGCCGCGGAACCGCCGCCCCCGGCCCCTCAGGAATCCAGCCCCAAGCAGACAGCGGGAGCAGCTCCCGCCCCGGAGGTTCCGGCGGAAAAAGAGCCCCCTGTCCAGGCCCCCCCGGAAGTTCCGGACCCCCTTCGGGAGGCCGAGAAAGCCACGGAGGCAGACGTAGCCCGGTTGAATATCCCCCGTCCCCGGCCCATTTCTCTGGAGGAAGTTGTGGGCAGCACCGTGGACGCGGTAATGGAAGAATCCAAAGAACCGCTTTTGGCTCCCAAGCGGGGCCTCTTTTCCCGAAAGCCCATGGAGGAGACGGAAACCCTTCCTCCTCCTCCGCCGCCCGAGCCTGAGCCCGACCCGGAACCCATCGGGCCGGAACCCACCCTCTGGGAAGCCGCCCATGACGCCCGGCAGCTCTATATCCGCCGGAAGCACACCGTGCTCCTGCCCCTGATCCCGGCTCTGTTTCCCACCCTGCTCCTGATTTTGGAGCGGTACCAGATCAAACTTCCCTATTGGTCCGGAAGTGAGGAAACGCAGTGCGTGATCCTGCTGGCCTGCCTGAGCCTGACAGCGCTTCTCTGCCGCCACGTATTCATTAAGGGTTTCGGTATGCTCCCCCGCCGCCGCTGCGTCGCCGAGCTGCTGGTTTCCCTCTCCGTCCTGGTTTCGGCGGCGGACTGCCTTCTCCGGCTTCTGGGGGGCCGTTCCGGAGATGCCGTCCCCTACGCCTCCGTCAGCTGCTTGGGATTGGTCTTCGCCCAATGGGGCGTCCGCCGGGAGAGCAAGGGAAACTACGACATGCTCCGGGCCGCTTCCCTGGATGAGGACCCGCCGTATCTTGTCACCAACACCTCCCAGGGGGCCTGCAAGCAGCGGGGTTCCGTTCCCGGTTTTTTCACCACTGCCGCCCGAAGCGACGCCGCCACCCTCTGGCAGACGGCTCTGATCCCGGTGTTTTTGACGTCGGCGCTGGTTTTCGCGGTGCTCAGCTCTGCCGGACAGGGACGGAACGGAGACTTTTTATTGAATCTCTCCGCCATTCTCCCGGCGGCGGCCACCTTCTCCCTGCCTCTGTGCTGGGCCCTGCCCTGGTCCAAGTTGTCGGAGCACCTGCAAAAGACCGGCTGCGCCGTGGCGGGCTGGTCCGGGGCGCAGAAGATCAGCGCCCAAAAGCGGATGATCGTCACCGACGCCGACCTCTTTCCCCCGGGCACCGTCCAGCTCAACGGCCGGAAGCTCTACGGCGAAACCCAAGAGCGGGCCGTCTCCTTGGCGGCCTCCATGGCCCGGGCCGCCGGAAGCGGCCTGGAGCGCCTCTTCAACAGCCTGGTCCGCAGCGAGGGGGGACGTTATGAGAAGGTAGACGATTTCAGCTTTTACGAGGAGGGCGGCTGGTCCGGCGCCGTGAAAGGCGAATCCGTGCTGATGGGCAGCGCCTCCTTCATGCGGAAGCTGGGCGTGAGGCTGCCCCCCGACGTGAATTTGAAAACCGGCGTCTTTCTGGCGGTGGACAAAGAACTCATCGCCGCCTTTGCCGTAAAATACAATCCGGCGGAAAACGTGGACTTCGCCCTGCGGATGATGCAGCGAAGCCGCATCCAGCCCATCCTGGCCTCCCGGGACCCCAACATTACCCCCGTGCTGATCCGCCGGAAATTCAACCGGAACGTTCATCTGGAGTACCCGGGCCTGACGGAACGGGTGGCTCTCAGCGAAGCGGAAAAAGACCGGGACCTGCCCAGGGCCCTTTTGTTCCGGGAGGGGCTGCTGCCCTATGCGGAGACGGTGGCGGGGAGCCTGCGGCTCTGCAAGGCGGTTCGCCGGGCGGCGGCAATTTCCCTGCTTGGAAGCTGGGCGGGAACTCTGCTGACCTTCTATCTCACCAGCCTGGGGGCCTATGACCTGCTGAATCCCCTGGCGCTGGAGGCCTTCTTGCTGCTGTGGACCCTGCCGGTGCTGCTCATGGCGGACTGGACGGGGCGGTATTAAAATAAGGAGACGATCCCATGGGAAAATTCGACGGCGTACTGCTGGCCAGCGACTTTGACAACACGCTTCTTTACACAGAGGACTCCCTCCGCGCCGGCGCGCCGGTTCCGCCCCTGCCGGAGCGGAACCGGGAGGCCCTGGAGTATTTCATGACCCACGGCGGACGTTTCGCCATCGCCACGGGCCGGGCCCTTCCCGCCTTTCTCCGTCATGCGGGGGACGTGCCCATGAACGCCCCCGGCGTGGTGTGCAACGGCGCGGCCATCTATGATTTTGAAGCGGGCGAATATTTGGAAACCGCCATGCTGAATGCCGCCGCCCGTGATCGGGGTCAGGCGGTGCTGGACCGTTTTCCCGGTGTAGCGGTAGAGGCGTACCACATCGACAACATAATCCATGTGGTCCATCCCAATTCCATCAGCCGCCAGCATGAGCACATGACCCATGTATCCCTTACGGAGGCCCCCTCCCTGCCGGAGGTGCCCCTGCCCTTGGGAAAACTTCTCTTCGAGGCGGACCACGAAACCCTGGAGAACGTTTTGTCCTTCCTCACCGCTCAGGGCTGGGCGGAGGACTACGAGCTGATTTTCTCCGTTTCCCACCTGCTGGAAATGACCATCAAGGGGGCCAGCAAAGGGGGCATGATCCGCCGCCTGGCCGCCCGGCTGGGCATCTCCATGGACCACGTCTACTGCGCCGGAGACGAGGCCAACGACCTCTCCATGCTCCGGGCCGCCAATCAGGGCTTCGCCCCCGCCAACGCCTCCGCCGCCGTCCGGGAATCCGGGGTCACGGTGGTCTGCGACGCCCGGGAGGGAGCGATTGCGGACATCGTGGAAATTCTGGACCGGAAATACTCCTGAAATACCGCAAGCCCCGGGGAAAGGCAAGCCTTTCCCCCTTTTTCTTCCCCCGCCCCTTGCATTGCTCTATCCGGAGTGCTACAATAAACGCCGTAGTAAAGCGGTAACCAAACGCGACAAAACGATTTCTGAAGAGAGGGTGACACAAGCAGCATGGAATGGACAATAACGGCCAACGCCCCCGGCACAGTCTCACTGATGCAGGGCAACGAGGCCATTGTGCGGGGCGCGGTGGAAGCCGGCATCAATTTCGCCGCCTCCTATCCCGGCTCCCCGTCCTCCCAGGTGCTGGGAATGCTGGGCAAGATTGCCCGGGAGCGGGGCTTTTACGCGGAGTGGTCCACCAACGAGGTCTGCGCCTTACAGGCTTGCACCGGCGCGTCTTTGGCCAACGGCCGGGCGCTGTGCGTGGTGAAGCAAAACGGCCTCCTGTGCGTGGCGGACGCGCTTCACTGCGCCGCCCAGGCCGGTGTGAAGGGGGGACTGGTCATCGTCTCCAGCGACGACCCCAGCGCCCACTCCTCTACCAACGAGTTTGACTCCCGCTGGCAGGCGATGTCCGCGGGCATCCCCCTGCTGGAGCCCACCACCATGCAGGAGACAAAGGACATGATCCCCTACGCCTTCGACCTCAGCGAAAAGGTGGGGCAGATCGTGCTGATTCGGGTGACCACCCGGGTCTGCCACGGCCGGGGCAACGTGGTTCTGGGCCCCCTGCCGGAAAAGCCCCGGGCTCTGGAGCGGGTCAAGGAGTGGGACCGGATGGTCTGCGTCGCTTATATGCACGGTCCGGCCCTTCAAAAGCTGGAGGAACTCCGCAGCCATTTCGAAACCAGCCCCTGCAACCACTATGATGGCCCCGAGGCCCCCAAAAAACTCATCATCGCCGGAGGCACCGGCCGGCTCTACGGCCAGGAGGCCCTTCGCCGCCTGGGCAAGGACCGGGAAACCGGCTTTTTGTCCCTGGGGACCCTCTGGCCCCTGCCAGAAAATTACATACTGCGTTATCTCCGCGCCGCGGAGGAGGTTTTGATCCTGGAGGAAGTGGACCCCTTCCTGGAGCGGGCTGTCCAGGCCCTGGCGGGCCGGGAGGGCCTGCAAATCAAGTTCCTGGGCCGGGACGGCGCCCTGCCGCCCTTCGGCGAGCTGGACCCGGACGTGGCCACCGCCGCCATCTGCCGCCTCACCGGCGCGGCCCTGCCCGAGAAAAAGCCCACCGGCGATCTGGAGCTTCCCGTCCGGGAGATGAGCTTCTGCGCCGGGTGCCCCCACCGGGCTACGTTCTACCTCCTGAAACGGGCCATGCGGCAGGAAAAGCACCCCGGGGTGGTCGTTGGCGACATCGGCTGTTACTTCATGGCGGGCCAGTCCGCCGGGCAGTACGCCTGGCAGACCTGCAACTGCATGGGCTCCGGCGTCAGCGTGGCCGAGGGTCTGGGCCAGCTGACCAACTACGGGCTGGACCAGAAGGTGGTCACCATGTGCGGCGACTCCACCTTCTTCCACACCATCCTCCCCGGATTGGTAAACGCCACCTATCACAACGCCAACATGCTCCTCATCGTCCTGGACAATTCCGCCACGGCCATGACCGGCTTCCAGCCCCATCCCGGCACCGGCCTCACGGCCATGGGGGATCATGTCAAACCCATGGACATTCCCAAAATTCTGGAGGCTGTGGGCTGCACGGTGGAAGTGGCGGACCCCTTCGAAGTCGTCGAGGCGGAGAAGACCCTCCGCCGGATGCTGGATGAGCCGGGGATGAACGTCCTCATCATGCGCCAGCCCTGCGCCACGCTGATGACCAAGGAGCGGAGCAAAAAGCCCGTCCGGGTCTATGTGGACCAGGACGTGTGCATTGGGGACGGCTGCGGCTGCGACAAGTACTGCTCCCGGGTCTGGGGCTGCCCCGGCAACACCTGGGATTTCAAGAAGAACAAGGCGCTCATCGATCCCGTCACCTGCGTGGGCTGCGGCGTGTGCGCCAAGCTCTGCCCCTCCGGGGCCATCAAAGTGGAAAGAGGTGAGGAAGCTTGAAGCTGAAATATGACCCTCTGAACATTGTGGTCTGCGGCATCGGCGGGCAGGGCAACGTGCTGGCCGCCGAAACCCTGGGCACCGCCATGTGCGACCGGGGCTGCCGGGTGGCCGTGGGGGAAACCTACGGCGCGTCCCAGCGGGGCGGCTCCGTCATGAGCCATGTCCGGGTTTCCGAAAAGTGGGACCCCAGCGTCTTGATCCCCGCCGGAGAGGCCCATATCATCATCGGCTTTGAACCTTTGGAAACGCTCCGCATTGCCCGGAAGTACGCCGGGGCGGACACCGTTACCGTCTATGATCCCCGGCCCGTCTATCCCTTGGGCGTTCTCCAGGGCATTCAGACTTACCCGCCCTTGGAAGAGCTTCAGGCGGAAATCGAGAACCTCTCCAGCATGGCCCTGGCCATCCCGGCGGCGGACATCGCCATGGAGGCCGGGGATTCCCGGGCCGCGAATATCGCCCTGCTGGGCGCGTTCAGCCAGCTCTCCGCCGCCCCGCTGAATGGGGAGGATCTGGAGAAAATCCTGGCCCAGCGCTTCCAGGGCAAGGTGCTGGAGCTGAACCGGAAAGCTTTCGCCATGGGCCGCGAGGCCGCGAGGAAAGGGGGCGCGGTGTGATGGAACCCATTCAAGCACGTTTTTACAACCCGGAAACTCGGGAATCTTTGACGCTGACTCTGCCTAGAAACACCCGCTTCGCCGCCTTGACGGCCATGCTTCAGGAGCGGGGCTTCGCCGACGGACGGAAAGCGGGCTGGCGCTATCTCTATCAAGACCACCTGTGCGGCATGAAGCACATGCTGTCCGACTATGTCCCTGAGAACGCGGAGGAGATCGCCCTGGACCTCTTCGGCTTCTCCCAGGTGCTGGTGTAAAGGAGGAATCGGGAACATGTTAAGTACCATCGCGTTGGACACCCAGGTCCTCCGCCCCGGCCTCTGCACCGGCTGCGGGGCCTGCCAGGGCCTGTGCCCCTACTGGGGCAGCGTGGACGGGCGGACCGTCTGCTTCTTTGACTGCGAGCGGACGGACGGCCGCTGCCAGCGCTTCTGCCCCCGGATGCCCACCGACCTGGACGCCCTGCGAAAACAGTTCTTCCCGGAGGAGTCCATCCTGCCGGAGATCGGCCCCTTCCGGGGGCTGTACCTGACCCGGGCCGCCGACGCGTCCATCCGGGCCAACGCCCAGCACGGCGGCAGCATGACCGCCCTGGTGGAGCTGGCTTTAAAGGAGGGTTTCATTGACGCCGCGGCCTTGACCCGCTCCCAGGGGGGCCTGAACCCCGAGGGCGTGCTGGCCGTCACGGCGGAGGAGGTCCGGGCCTGTTCCGGCTCCAGCTTCCAAGTGCCGCCCACCCTGGCGGTGCTGAACCAAGCCCTGAAGGAAGACAAGTACCACAGCATCGGCGTGGTGGGCACGCCCTGCAAGACCCTGGCGGTCTATAAGATGAAAGCCAACCCCCTGCCCGAGAACGACAACCACGCCGGAAACATCGGCATGGTGTTCGGCCTCTTCTGCGGCTGGGGCTTGGATTGGGACGGCCTCAACGCCCTGGCGGCCAAGCACGCCGGCCCGGTTTCCCACGTGGACATCCCCCCCAGCAAATACCACTCCCTGGAGCTCCGGGAAAAGGACGGCAAAACCGTCTCCGTCAATCTGGACGAGGTGACCCCCCTGGTCCGCTCCGGCTGCCGGTACTGCGCGGACATGACGGCGGAGTTTGCGGACCTCTCGATCGGCGGGGCCCGGAGCGCCGGCGGCTGGGACGTGGACAAGGGCTGGAACCAGATCATCGTCCGCTCCGAAAAGGGCCGGCAGCTTCTGGACCTGGCCCGGGAGAAGGGCGTTCTGGAGTTTCAGGAGCCTATGGAAGGCGGCCTTGAAAAACTGAAAAAAGCGTCCTTAGGCAAAAAGCGCACGGCGGTGAATCATCTCCGGGAACTCACCGGAGATCCGGACAATCTGGGGTATTTAAATCCCAGCCGCGAGCTGTTTCAAAACCTGTAATCACTCTCAATAAAAAAAACAAGGCAGACTTAGGCCTCCCTTTGACAGGGGCATCTGCGATTTGGGAAAGCACCCCGGCAGAAATCACGCTGTGATTTCTGCCGGGGTGCTTTCCTTATCCCGCGGAACTTCTCCGTCCACGCAGCCCGCGTCTCCGCCATGGACTTCCATGACCTGCATGTCCTTCTTCGGCCACTTGGCGTTTTCCTCCTGCACCACGATCTTCCCCATGAACAGCCGCAGCGGTTCCAGGGGTAACTCCGTAATGTCCGCGCGGCGCTTGGCTTGGCGGTCAAGCCGCGGGCGCCGGAATTTTCCCGCCGCCTGCAAACGGGCCGTGGTATAGCCTTCAGCCGCCGGGCATTTCTATGCCCGGTAAGGGCAAAAAGCAACCGCCCCCAGCGGCTCGCACGCCGGACGGAGCCCCGGCAATCACTGGGGGCCGCCGGCCGCCAGCAAGCCCCCGGGTACACACCGGTGCATTTCCATTCCCATAAGATACCGTGCAAAGAGGTTCTTGAGGACATAGCTTCACAAAACGAGATGTCAAAAACTCTTGACATTCCGGTCGCAGTGTGTCAACATAAAGATACCAAAAATTGACAACAAGCTCTGAAAAACCCCCGCGCTATGCCCATACCCGCAATCATATTTTGAGAATCGTCTTATAGGCGTTTACTCCACTGGACATTATTCCGCCGATTCCACTATTAGGCCTTGTTTGAAAATTGGCGAACGCAACAGATCCAGGCAGATTTTTTCACCGGACAAAGCGGTTTTTCACAGGCGGGCTGACGCCCGGCAAGGGAGCTCCACGCAGTCCCAGCGGAAAAAGATGCCCCGTGACGGCGTCTTGACATTTTTCAAACAAGGCCTAAGGCCCGGGGACAGACGCAATCAAAGCACAGAACGCCCATGCCGGCGGCTTGCTGCCGGCTGTTGGAACAAACACTTTGACCGTCATGGAGCGGTTTGCAGCCGCGCAACCCATAACAATAAATCCGTTAATCCATCTGGAAGTTATTTCTATTGCTTATTTCTTGGCACTTATGTACTATAGAAAGAAGTATGGTGGTAAAAATGGTGAACTCTATCAGAACCAGGCGAAAAGAGTTGAACCTATCTCAAGAGGAACTCGCAAAAAGATGCGGCGTTTCCCGTCAAACGGTAAATGCCATTGAAAACAATAAATACGACCCTACGTTGGCCCTGGCTTTTAGACTTGCAAAAGAATTACAGCTCACGGTTGACGAGCTATTTTCAGACCAGCAAGGTGGTTAAAACAAATCAACCCTTTGGAGAGCGTTTGAAAAAGGCCAACGCACCCAAACCGGCGGATCTTTTCCCACGGATGTTTCCTCAATTTCCTTTGAAATCCGTCAGGATTCCCGCGCCAAATCGCATCGCCCAGCGAAAAATCCCTCACCGCCGGGCATTCTGCCATTTTTCAAACAGGCCCTACGTATATTTTTTGCCGTCAAGAGGGAATTTCCTACGAATGGGGAATCCCCCCCCTTGATAAACACTCTCTTTCTCCGGCAGGCGGGAAATATCGGATTTCCTATGCATAAGTCTCCTGTTCTTACCGTCTGACACGATAAGAGGGTGCAGGATCGGCTTTGCCGATTTTGGGAATTTCCCGCCAAGTTTGCAGACCGTATTGAAAACTCCCGGGAAACTGCGAAAATAATGAACACGCTGGGATCAAGGCTCCTCTTCCATGTTAGAGAGCGCATAGATGATCATCTGATTAATCAGTTCATTCCGGCTGATGCCGACGGCGGCAGCCTTTTCATCGACGATATGCAGAAGGTCAACTGAAATTCTCATGGAGATGACTTCTTTTTCCGGTTTGTGTGCTACAAATTTTGGCATCGACACCACCACCTTTCCTCTTGCACATTGTATTCTTTTCTGTTATGATGTAAAATATTTGAATTGTAATATCTAAAATCAATATCTATTTTAGATATCAAAACAACGAGCTGCTTGCCGGGGAATGAACTTCTCCCATGCCGGACGTGAGCAAAGGATTTTCACAAGGGGGGTGCCCCCTTGTGATCGCAGGTTTCCTGCGATCACAATTTCCTCCTGTTCATCGGAGCCGCAGCGAAAAAAAGAAAGGGGCGTGCGCTTATGCTGGCCGTGCTGCGGCGGGAGGAAAAATATCTGCTCACCCTGGGAGAGGCGCTGCAATGCGCCGCCCGCTTTGAAAAAATACTGATGCCGGACAATTTTTCCAAAAACGGCTCTTACAAAATTCGCTCGCTCTACTTCGACACGGCGGATGACCGGGACTTCCACGACAAGCTTACGGAGCAGAACTGCCGGCAGAAAATCCGCCTGCGCATCTATTCTCCCGGGGACAGCCGTGTAAAGCTGGAGCTGAAGCAGAAGGAAAACGTCTACCAGAAAAAGCGGACGCTGCTCATCACCCGGGCGGACGCCCAGGCCCTGGCGGAAGGCCGGTATTCCGTTTTGCTGAATTACGGCGGCCCGTTTGCCGGGGAGATGTTCGTCCTGCTGACGGAAGGCTGTTACCGGCCCAAAACGATCGTCGAATACAGCCGAAGGGCCTTTATGGCCAAGGAGAATAACATCCGCCTGACCTTTGACAGCGATATCCGGGCACTGGAAGGCACCCGCAGCCTCTTTTCCCCCGTACTGCCGCTGTATCCGGTGCTGTCCGGGGACCAGGTGGTTTTTGAAGTGAAATACAACCAATTCCTTCTGGGGTATATCACGGATCTCATCCGGTGTGTGGACCGGCGAAGCGTATCTGCCAGCAAATACTGCCTGGGGCGGTCCTTAAGCTATCCCTTTTTGAACTGAGGGCGGAGGCGTTCTGCGCACAAAAAAGCGGAACCAGAAAGAAATGGGGTTTTTCCATGAAGCAGTATCTCTACGACATAATTAACAGCACCGGTACCCTCACCACCCAAGACGTCCTGATCCGCATTGGAATGTCCATTCTCTTCGGGCTTTTGATCTTTGTCTCCTACCGCCTGACCCACGAGGGCTCCATTTACAGCGCCAAGTTCAACATCACCTTGCTGACGCTGACTATTTTGACCACCATGGTCATGACGGTTATCGGCAACAATGTGGCCCTCTCCCTGGGCATGGTGGGCGCGCTGTCCATCGTGCGCTTCCGCACCTCCATCAAAGACAGCCGGGACACGACGTATATTTTCTGGACCATCATCATCGGCATCTGCTGCGGCGTGGGCGACTTTATGGTGGCCAGCATCGGCAGCGCGGGGGTGTTTCTGGTGCTGCTGGCCCTTGGCCGGGTGAAAAACGAAAACCGGATGCTGCTGGTAGTCCGGGGAAATTTTGAAAAGGAGGACGACATCCGCAAGACCGTATTCGAGTACTTCACCAAGCCTCCCGTCATGAAGGCGGAGAATACCTCCGGCGACTCTGTGGAGCTGATCTACGAGCTGGACCGCAGGTCAATGATGGCCTCTGCCAAGCGGGAAACGGCTCAGGCCGCCGCCGAGGGGCGGCAGAGGGCCACCATTATCCGAAGGCTGCGGGACCTGGGCGGCATCGAATATGTGAACATCGTGGTCCAGAGCGACGAAATCTCCTGAGCGGAGGGGCGCTTTGCATGAAGTATCGATGGATTTTTCTACTGGCGATTACCGTCTCCCTGGCCCTGTCCGTCATTGCCAGCGGGGCGGAGCCGGACCGGAACCGCTATCACCAGCACCTGGAGGCGGCGGATAAGCCCCCCTGTACGAACCACGATGCGTCCGTCTTCTGCACCCACCTTCCTTTGGTGGAGATCACGACGGACGCTCCGGTGCCAGAACCTTACCTACAAGAGCCCAGCGCCGGCTCCCGCAGCGTCTGGGCCGTGTCCAACAAGGTCCGCAATTACGAGATGGTCCCCGCTTCCGTGCGGTATTATGACAGCGAAACGGAAAACAATCACCTCACCGACCAGCCGGCAGCGGCGGAACGGGCCATGTTCCGCATTCGGGGCGCCTCCTCCCGGAGCTTTGACAAAAAGAACTACCTCCTGAAATTTATGAAGGAGGACATGACTCACAGTCTGGATGTCTCCCTCTCGGGAATGACCGCGGACGACAGCTGGGCGCTCCACGGCCCTTTTTTGGACAAGTCCCTGATTCGGAATTACCTGTGCTACAACCTGGCGGGAGAGATTATGGAATACGCCCCCAACGTCCGCTTCTGCGAGATGTTCCTCAACGGGGAGTACATGGGCCTCTATCTGCTGACGGAGAAGGCCGGCTATAGTAAAAACGGGCGGATCAATTTTACCGAAACCGACCCAAACCTGACGGTCACCTCTTATATCCTCCAGGTCGACCGGGGAGCCGCCGATTCCCGGTACGATGTGGAAACCTTCGGGTCCAACAGCTATCTGACCAGAACGAAGCTGCATGCGGGACAGGGCCACATCGAAATCGTCTATCCCGGGAAAAGCCTGACGCAGAACCAGCACGACTATATCGTTTCCGATTTCTCCCGGTTTGAAAAGGCACTCTTCTCGTTTGACTACAACCACCCGGACCGGGGCTACCGGAAGTACATCGACACCCAGTCCTTCATTGACTTCTTCCTCATCAACGAGTTTACCCTGAACTACGACGCCCCGGGCCTGTCCACCTACCTGTACAAGGATGTGAGCGGCAGGCTGAACATGTGCGTCTGGGACTTTGACGCGGCCTTTGACTACTACCGCTACTCGGAGATCACGCCGGAAACCTTCCGGATTCACAACGCCCTGTGGTTCAAATACCTGTTCAAGGATAAAGCCTTTGTGGACCAGGTTGTAGACCGGTATGCCGGACTCCGAAAGCGCTTTTTCAACGAGGACTATCTCTTCCAATACATCGACGATACCGTGGCTTATCTGGGTCCCGCCGTCCAGCGGAATTATGTGAAATGGGGATACAGCTTCAACAGCACCTACAACGGCGTCGATTATGACTACCTGGAGCCGGAGTCCCGGAATGTGCGCAGCTTCGAAGAGGCAATCCGGCAGATCAAGGACACGATTACCGTACGGCTGGACCACATGGACCACCATCTTGACCGGCTTTACACCCTCTGCCATGCATCCATGAACAAGCGCTACAACCATCAGACGGAGGCCGGAGGCGCATGAAAAAGTTTTTGATGATTGCGGTTCCCGGCGTGCTGCTGCTGTTTCTGCTGGACTGGCTCTACTTCGGCGTGGGCGTACTGTATCTGCCCCATCACGGCCAGCCGGAGTATTTCGCCAAGGCGGAGGGGGAGTCCTTGTATCTGGATCAGGGTTCCGGATACGCCGGATTTGAGCTGAAGGGCGTCAACCTGGGCCTGGGCAAGCCGGGCCATTACGCCACGGAGCTGAGCATTACGAAAGAGGAGTATCTGCGCTGGTTCGGGCAGATCCAGGACTTAGGGGCCAACGTCATCCGCACTTATACCCTGGCGGGGCCGGATTTTTACCAGGCCTTTTACGAGTTCAACCGAGACAATCCGGACCCGCTGTACCTGCTCCACGGCGTATGGGTGGACGACTATCTTATCAATTCCTCCTACAGCGCCTTGGACGAGGAGTTCTACAAACCCTTTTTCCGCAGCTGCAAAAAGACGGTGGACGCAATTCACGGGCGGTTTAAGGAATGGGCGGGGGATTCCGCCTTCCCCCGGTTTTACCGCTGGGACATCTCCCCCTGGGTATGCGGGTATATCCTGGGCGTGGAGTGGGAGGGCACGCTGGTTACCTACACGGATAAATCCTTTCCCCAGCGGGAGCAGCTGGACGGAGATTATTTCTACACGGAAAACGCCGGCAACTTTGAAATTTTCCTGGCGTCCGCCGGGGAGGAAACCGCCGCTTACGAAACCGAAAAGTACGGCGCGCAGCGGATGATCGCCTTTTCCAACTGGCCCACCACCGATCCGCTGGACTACCCCCAAACCCTGGCGGAGTACTTTTTAAAATCCGCCCGGATCGACGTGGAACACATCCGCTGCAAGGAAACCTTCGGCCCCGGCCAGTTCGCCTCCTACCACGTTTATCCTTACTATCCGGATTACTACCGTTTTCTGCCGGTCCACGAGGAAAACACCTACCTGCAATATCTGCGGGACATCAATGCGCACCACACCATGCCCGTGGTCATCTCTGAGTTCGGCGTGCCCTCCTCCCGGGGCATGGCGGCTTATGAGGCGGGGCTGGGCCGGAATCAGGGGAACCTGAGTGAAACCCAGCAGGGAGAGGCCCTGGTTTCCATGTACCGGGATATCCGGGAAGCCGGCAGCGCCGGGGGCATCGTGTTCACCTGGCAGGACGAGTGGTTCAAGCGCACTTGGAATACCATGACCAGCGTGGACCTCACCGCCACGCCCTATTGGAGCGACTACCAGACCAACGAGCAGTATTTCGGCCTTCTGTCCTTTGACCCGGGGGAGGCGGAAAGCGTCTGTTATCCCGATGGGGACAAGTCCGAGTGGACGGAGGAAGACTTGGTCTGCCAGCAGGACGGCGTCCGGCTATCCATGAAGTACGACGAGCGGTACATCTACCTCCTGGCGGAGCAGGAAGGCTTCAACGCCCTGACCGGCAAGCTCTATATCCCCATTGACACCACACCCAAAAGCGGCTCCGCCCGGGCGGGGAACCTGGGGATCAAAATGGAGCGGGCGGCGGACTTCGTGGTGGAGCTGGACGGCCCGGGCAACAGCCGCCTGTGGGTGCAGGAATACTACGACGGCATCGAGGCGCTGTTTTATGACAAGATTACGCCCTGGGACTTGTTCTCCCAGGTATTCCCCCAGCCGGACACGGACGCCTTTGTCAAAATCCGTCTCCTGCTTCAAAGGGACCTTTACTTTCAGCGGGACAGCCTGGAGGACCAGAATATACTGGATGACCGGCCCATCCCTTATGCGGAGTATGACCAGCGGGACCCTATGCACTACAGCCGTATGGAGAACTATGAAACCGGAAAACTGACCTATGGCAGCGCCAATCCGTCCGCCCCGGATTTCAACTCCCTGGCGGACTTCTGCGGCGGGGACGGATTTGTGGAGCTGCGGCTTCCCTGGCAGCTGCTGAATTTCGCGGACCCGTCCCGCATGAATATCCATGACGATTATTACGAGCACTATGGTGTGGAGTATCTGCGCATCGACGAGCTGTACGCCGGGGCGGGAGACGGAACGAAGCGGATCGACATGAAGCCCTTTTCCCTGAAGCCTTTGGGCCGCCGCCCCGCTTACCATGAGCGGCTGAAGGAGTCCTATTATTTGTTGCAGTCGCTCTGGACCTGACGGCGCGCTGTTTAGGAGGAAAAACGTGAATACCATCATTGAAATCTACTTGGTTGTGTGCGTCCTGCTTTTGCTGTTTGACATCACATTCCTGGTGATGAAGAACTTGCGGAACCAGGAGTTTTACCCTAAGAATCGCAGCTTGGAGGAGAAACTTCGGGAGGAGATTCAGCTCCGGCGGCAGACGGGGGCCTTTTCCCAAGACTTCGAAGAGGACCTGGGGACGAAACTGGGCAAGATCCGGAACCTCATTACGCTGATGGACGTACTGGACGGAAATCAGGCCGCGGCAGAATGGTTCCGCCCCGCCGTCTTTGCGCAGATTGAGGAATATCGGAAAAAGAATGATTATGAGCAGGCCTATTACGCCTATGTGGTTTCCCGCTTCGACTATGAAAGCGAACCCGTCCCGCCGGAGTTTGCCGCGAAATTCATGGCATTTTTAGACAGCAAGTCCCTGTACACCTTTGCCAACGCTATGGACGCCCTCTATCAATTCGGCAGGACAAACCTGCTGCTGGCCGCCTTGGAGAAAGTGGATGAGTGCCAGGGCTTCTATCACCAGAAATTGCTGGTGGACGGTCTTCTGACCAGCCGGGCAGATTTTCGGGAGCTGAACCCGGCGCTGGTCAAAGCCTTTGACCGGCATACGCCCTTTCTCCAGGAATGCCTGCTGAATTTTTTCCGGATGACCGGGTATGATGTTTCCGCCCTTTGCCTCCGGCTGATTCAAAACGGGGAAAACACGGACCAGGAGGTCCGCTACGGCGCCATGCGCTACTTTACCAAATACCCCAACGCCCAGTCCCAGTCTCTTTTCCTGAGCATCCTACAGCGGGAGGAGGACCCGTGGATGGACCAGATGCTGGCCATCCAGGCGCTGGAGCACGCCGGGGACGCCGCCGTCAAGGATGCGGTTTTGAAAAAGGTGACCAGCCCCAATTGGTACGTGCGGACCAAGGCCATTGCCTGCCTGCACCGGTGGGGACTGACAAAATCCCAGATTTTCGATATTCTCTATCTGCGGGACAAATATGCCGACAACGCGCTGCTGTATCAATACCGCAACGAAAAGGAACTCTCCCACTACATCATCGACACCATTCAGCTGCTTCAGCGGCAGGACGAGTCCATCAACGATGGAGCCGAGCCGCTGCCGGTATAAAGGAGGAACGCCGGCATGTTTGATTTTCTTCGCTCCATCTTCAGCTTGGGAACGATACAGGCGGTTCTCGCCTTCTTCGAGATATTTTTTGTCGTCTACCTGGTAGGCTACTCTTCCTTTCTCTTCATCTCCGTCGTGGCAGGCGGCAACGAGATCTTTGAGGGAACCAAAAAAAAGCGGCTGCGCAACGAGATTCACCGCAACTATTATATTCCCATCAGTGTAGTGGTCCCCGCCTATAATGAAGAGGTTACCATCACGGAAACCATTCGCTCCCTGCTGAACCTGGACTACCGGATTTATGAGATCATCGTTGTGAACGACGGGTCCAAGGACGGCACCGGCGAACTGGTGGCAAAAACCTTTCAGCTGCGTCAGGTTGACCGGCCCATCCGGCGGCGGCTTCCCTGCGCGGAGCTGTGCAGCGTCTGGGAGGGCGTCGGAGCGGATCGGGTGCCCATTACGCTGATCAACAAGAAAAACGGCGGAAAAGCCGACAGCATCAACGCGGGAATCAACGCCGCGAAATACCCCTATTTTGTCTGTATGGACGCGGATTCCATTCTGCAAAAGGACTCTCTTTCCATGATCGTGGTCCCCGTGCTGGAAAACCGCAACGTGGTAGCGGTGGGCAGCATGATTCGAATTTCCAACGACTGCGTCTTTGAAAACGGAGAACTGGTGCAGCTGCGCCTGCCCAAGCGCCTGACGCCGGCCTTCCAGGTGCTGGAGTATGAGCGGTCCTTCCTGGCGTCCCGCATCCTGCTGGACAAATTCAACGCCAACCTCATCATATCCGGGGCCTTCGGACTCTTTAAAAAAGACGCGGTCATCAACGCCGGCGGCTACCACGCCGGATGCGTGGGAGAGGACATGGAGCTGATTATGAAGCTCCACGCCTATTACCGTTCCAACCGCCTCCCGTACCAGATCAAATACGCCTATAACGCCGTGTGCTGGACCCAGGCGCCGGAGCGCTTTCGGGATCTGCTGAAGCAGCGCAAGCGCTGGCACATCGGCCTGATGCAAAGCATGCTGGGCCACAAAAGCATGATTACCAAGGGAAGCTATCTGTATTACCTGTTCTATGAGCTTCTCTCCCCCGTCATTGAGCTCCTGGGCCTGCTGGTGACATTCTTGGCCTATGTCTTCGGGCTGTTGAACCTGCGGTACGTGATCGCCCTGTTCCTGATTTACGCCCTTTTCGGCGCCATGCTCACGGTCATCTCCTTTGTCACCCGGAATTATCTCAGCAGCATCCGGGTCAGGCCTGTGGATATCCTGAAAGCCTTCTTGCTGTGCATCCCGGAAAATGTGCTCATCCGGTTTATCCTGGCCTGGACCCGCATTCTGGCGGTCTTCTTCTGGCGGGGGAAAAAGACCCGTTGGGGCGAGATCAAGCGGAAAAAAATTGATTACAATCAGGCGGCCTGATATGAGGAAACAAACGCGCATAGCCGCGCTGGCGGCCGGGCTGCTGGCTCTTCTGGCCTGCCTGACGGCTCCGGCCCAGAGCGCCGGTTACTGGAACTACGACGAAGAGCTCATGGACGACCGGACCTTCCAGGAGCGGAAGCTGTCCGCGGTGGACGCCTCTTCCCAAGGTCACCACAGCATGTTTGCCTGGGACCTGTATTTCTTTAACAGCGGCGCCTTTTCCGCCTTATCAAAGGTGTTGTCCGCCTATAAAATTGACCGGGTATATCAGGAAATTCCCGCACCGTATTTTCAGGGGCCGGAGCTTCCGGAAATGGTAAAACGCATGACTGGCCAGGGCATTCAGGTCGCCGCGCTGAACGGGGACCGCCGCTGGCCGGAGGAGGGGTTGGACGCGTACAAGAGCTGGATCGACGCACTGTATGCGTACAACCAGCGCTGCCCTTCCCAGAGGATTCCCGCGGTGGCGCTGGACGTGGAGAGCTACACCCTCAGCTCTTTCAAGGCGGACCCCGCCGCTGGCTTTGCCGCCTATGCCCAGTGCATGGAAGAGGCATACCAATATGCCCATCAGCGGGACCTGTGGGTCGTTCAGGTTATTCCCGCCACCTTGGACACGATTGACCGGGAGCAGTTTGAGTGGTTCGCGGCACACTGCTGCGACGAGCTCTCCATTATGAACTACTACAAAAACACAGAACTGGCCGCCATCTGGAACGAAGTGCTGACCTGCCGCCGGCTGGGTATTCCGGTGGAAACCATTTTCGAGACGATGCCCTTAAACAGCTATTACAGCGTGACAAAGGAAAAGACCTATTTTTACAGCGGCGCGCGTGCGCTGGCTAATGCCGTAGAGGAGATGAAGAACGCCTACGGCTCCTCTCTGGGCATTGGCTACCACCACTTTGAGACGATGTACCACGTGTATACCAACCTGTATCTGGCGGAGATCTATCCTTACGCCAAATCGGGGGCCGATGGGGATGAAAACGGCCAGATCCGTGTGGGGGAGCGGATTCGGCTGCGCAGTAAAAACGGAACGGTTGTACCCGCCTGGCTGTCTCCGCCTAATCCGGAAACCGGCGCGTCGGAATTCTGCTACCTTGCCGTAGGAATCCAGCTGAACACAGACTACGCTGTTTTTTTGGACGGCGAGGATTACCAAGTCACCACTACCCGGCCGCTCTGCTTCAAGAAAAAGAGCGGAAAGGTGGCTTACTCGGAGTCTTTCCACGCGGAGAGGCTTTCTCCGGCCAAAAAAGAATGACGCTTCCTTGCCTTTGCCCTTCGCTCTAAGCGCCGTGTTTCCCCATCATTGGCCGCGGCTGCTCCGGCAAAAAGTTTTTACCCAGGCCTTGTTTGGAACAAGGCCTGGGTAAAAATTTTCTGTCCGCCCAAATATTTGCGCCCACTTCTCAGATTCCAGCAAAAGGACAGCAATCGGAACGACTGCTGCCCTTTGGTCCTGCTTTGCATGGTAATTGGGGGGTGTCCTTGTGTGGAGCCGCCCTACAGTCTGTTTTAGAACCGGCGAAATGCCGGACTGAGGCGGATGTTCCTGTCAGGCAAGGAGATTGGACGCAGGAATCCGGACGGATTTCAAGCCGAAGCAACGCAGCTCTGACGGGAGCAGACGCCCCAAGGCGGCGTTTTGGCGGTTCTAAAGCAGGCCCTAAACCTGCTTTGCTTTTTATATCCCGCCGCTTTCAGCGGCATGGCCGGCAAGTGGACCGTTCCACCAGCCGGGGCTGTATCCTGACCGGCTGCGTACAGACGGTGTCCGGCCGCTCGATCTGCGCGAGCAGGCGGTCCGCGGCGGTTTCCACCACCTGCCGGGCCTGATGGTCCACCGTACTCAGCCGGATTCGCGGGAACCCGGAGTAAGCGGTATTGTCAAAGCCCAAAAGGGAGATGTCCTCCGGGATGGAAACGTGGAACTCCTTCGCGGCGGACATAACGCCAAGGGCAATGGTGTCACAGGCGGCAAAAATTGCCGTCTCCTGAAAGGGGTCCAAAAAGAACCGCCGGGCGAACTGATATCCCGTGTCGATGGTAGAAGAATACGCCTCATTTGAAAACGTCCTGACGGTCATCCCCAGCCGTTCCGCCGCGCCGGTAAATCCGCGGTGCCGGGAGAGATGGGAATAGTTGTTCTCCCGGGCCCCCATATACGCCACCTTGGTATGTCCCAGGCGGAAAAGATACTCGGCGGCAATCCTGCCGCCCGCCTCACTGTCTACGTAAACCGACGGAATCTCCGGATCTGGCTGGGAATCGTCCAACCCCCCCTGCAAGACAATGGGAATGTATTTGATATAGCGGCGGATCAGTTCCGGCGCCTGCTCGGAGGAACTGGACAAAATAATGCCGTCCACACGGTGCCCGATTAAAAACTCAAACAGCTGCCCCACACCTCCGTCCTCCACCCGCCCCCGGCAGAGAAACAGATGATACCCCCGCAGACGGAGAAACCGCTCCAAGGCCAGCGCCATGTCGGAAAACAGCGGATTGTCCAAGTCGGAGAGAATGCAGCCCACCAGATTGCTCCTCCCGGAGCTGAGCCCCCGGGCCAGCAGGTTCCTGCGGTATCCATACCGGCGGCACAAGTCCAAAATTCTCTCCCGAAGCGCGGGCGACACAGAGGGCGCGCCGTTCAGCGTCCGGGAAACCGTCGCGCAAGAAACGCCGGCCATCCTGGCGATGTCCTTGATTGTAACTGATTCCATACATGTCCGCCTTTCTGTTAAACGGTTGCACAACTTTGCAAATTCATAACATAGTCACTTTCAATTTCCCCCTGTATAAGGAATTCAAAGAGCACAGAAATTATCTATAAAATTCTTAAGCACTTACATTATAGGTAAAATTACACAAAAAAGCAACCGCCTAACCGTGGCATTTTTACACAAAAACCAGGGGCAGTTTTTAGAACAATTACAGAAAATGGATTTCCCTCATTGACGGGTTTTGACAACCGTGTTATTTTAAGAGAAGAAAACGGTTGCATACATTTCAGCGTCTCTCCGTCGAAATTGTGTGCTCCGGAACAGATCGCGGGGAATAGCAGTCATGAAGCGAGTAACGGTTCGGGATATAGCGGTCCTGGCGGGTGTCAGCGCCTCCACGGTTTCCCGTGCGCTGAACGACCATCCGGCCATCAGCCCGGCGACCAAAAAGGCCGTCCGCGACGCCTGTCAAAAACTGAACTATGTCCCTGATCTCACGGCCAAGGGCCTCTCGGGACATGATACCCACGCGATCGGCATCCTTGTCCCGGACATTTCAAATCCTTATTTTTCCGCCCTCTGCACAGCGATGGAGGGGCGGGCCGCGGAAAGGGACTACCGGGTGATTTTAGTCAACACGCTGCATGACCCGTCCTATGAGCTGGCCGCCATCGACCAGCTGTTGTCCCACAAAGTGGACGGGATGCTGATTACCGCCTGTTCCCCCGATTCGCAAAAAGAGCACGGAGCCCTCCTTGGAACTACACCCTGCGTATATCTCGGGGGGAATCACGGTCCGCTGTGCAGTTATGTGGAGGCGGATAACACGCGGGGGGCCTATGAAGCCGCGCAGTACCTGCGCCTTCTGGGCCACCGGGACATTGTATTTCTGGGGGGCCGGAGGAGCTCCCGGGTACTGGAGCAGCGGCTGGACGGATACCGCCGCTCCATGTCGCTGAACGGCCTTCCCTGCCGGGAGATCACCTGGGGGGGCGAAGAGAGCGGCCTTCTTCAATGGTGCGATGAAAAAGCCCTGGAGCTCTTCCGGTCCGAACGAGTTCCGGACGCCATTCTCGCCTACTCCGATATGGTGGCGGTCAGGATTCTCGACGCGGCGGAGGCCTGCGGTCTGCGGGCGCCGGAGGATTTCTCCATTGTCGGGTTTGACAACATTGCCTTCGGCCGCCTGCCACAGGTGGGCCTGACCACCGTCTCTCAGAGGAAGTTTAAGGCAGGACAGCTGGCGGTGGACCGTCTGCTGGAAAAAATCAACGGAGCAAACACGCAGACAGCGGATATCCTCCGGCCGGAGCTGATGATCCGCTCCACCTGCCGGAAAAAAGAGGAAAAGGAGTGACTGCCATGCGGGGAATTCCATTGGAAGAGCGAAAGGCCCTGGGAGCGCTGCTGGACCGGCAGACCCAGGCGGAGGTTATGGCCCGGATCCCCCAGTTCAAAGAGGCGGAAACCGGCAATTTCGTGCCGCCGCCGGAAACCGCCCCGGAGGCCCTGGGCGTGCTGATGTTCAACATGGAGCGGGGCGTCCATCTGACGGAAATTCAGGAGTTCCTCCGGGATTGCCCGGATATTCAGCCTTTTGACCTGATTCTGGCCAATGAGCTGGACGACGGCTGCGCCCGGTCCGGCAACAAAAATACCGCCCGGGAACTGGCGGAGGCCTTTGGCCTGAACTACGCCTGGGGCCTGGAGTTCATTGAACTGGTAAACGACGAGAACGAAAAGGGGTTTCACGGCAACGCCGTGTTCTCCCGCTGGCCCATCCGCCGGGCGGGGGTCATCCGCCTGCCGGAACAGTACAACTGGTACTTCGACCGGCAGACCCGCATCGGGGGCCGCCTGGCGGTTTTCGCGGAGCTGGACGTAGGCGGGCGGCCCTTGGGAGCCGTGTCCGTCCATCTGGAAAACCGCACCCACGGCGAAGGACGCCGGGTTCAGATGGAAACCATTCTAAAAGCGGTGGAGCGGGAGTTTCCGGAGCTGCCGGTGATTCTGGGCGGCGATCTGAACACCAACACCTTCGACGGCCGGGACAAAGAGGATATCGGTGAGATTGCCGCCAGCCCGGACCTGCGCCGCCGGTGTCTGGAAGATGTGTTTCAATATGAGGAGCTCCTGCCCATGGCGGCGAAGGCAGGATATCAAATCGTGCCGGGAGAGCCGAAACTGACCCGGCGCAAACCCCTGCCCGGCGGGGAATTCCTGCCTCTCCGGCTGGATTGGATTCTTTTGAAGGGCGCCTCCCCGCTGGAAAGCCGCATGGTTTCCACCGCCCGGGAGGATTTCACCTACGCCCACCCCGGCTCCGCCCTGGCTTCCTTCCCCGGCCCGGAGCTGTCCGACCACAATGCGGTCTGGGCGATGTGCCGGCCGGATTGAGTCTGTACCCCCTCCATGCGGCGGCATGGATGCGCATACAACCCACCACCCACATTGAATGAAAAGGAGAACAAATCATGAAGAAGTCTATCAAGCGCGTCTTCGCAATGGTCTTGACCGTTGTCATGCTGCTGGCTTTGGCCGCCTGCGGCGGCGGCAGCGGCACAACCCAACAGCCCCCGGCCGACAGCGGCTCCAACGCCGGGACCCAGGAGCCCGCGGCTCCCTCCGGCAGCAAGGAACTGACCGTTTACACCGCCTTCCCCGAAGCGGAAGTAGTGTACTACTTCAACGAATTTGAGAAAGAAACCGGCATTAAGGTCAATTACATCCGCCTCTCTGCCGGCGAGATGCTGACCCGTGTGGAGGCTGAGAAGGAAAATCCCCAGGCCACGCTGATGTTCGGCGGCTCCACAGACAACTATATTGCCGCCGTGGAAAAAGGCCTGCTGGAGCCCTATCAGTCCCCCGAGCTGAGCAACACCCCCTCTACCTACATCGATCCCACCGGCACCTGGAATCCCATTTATGTGGGCTGCATCGCCTTTGCCTGCAACAAGGAGTGGTTTGCCGACAAGGGGCTGTCCTATCCCGCCAGCTGGGAGGAACTGTTGAAGCCCGAATTTAAGGGTGAGATCATTATGGCCCACCCCGCCACCTCCGGCACCGCTTACACCGTGCTGGCCACCCTGGTCCAGCTGAAGGGCGACGACCAGGTCTGGGAATACCTGGGACAGCTGAACAACAACATGTCTCAGTACACCAAATCCGGCGCGGCGGCCCCCAACGCCGTGGCCATGGGAGAATCCGCCATCGCGCTGACCTTCTCCCACGACGGCCTTCAGCCCACTGCGGAGGGTTATCCCATCGAGCTGTCCTTCCCCTCCGACGGCACCGGCTATGAGGTGGGCGCCACCGCTTTGATCAAGGGCGGCAAGGCTGAGGAAGTGGAAAACGCCAAGCTGTTCATCGACTGGATCTGCTCTGAAAAGGGCCAGGGCCTGTATGCGGAAAACAGTTCTTTCCGGGTTCCCACCAATACCAAGGCCGCCGTGGCCGAGGGTCTGGTGACCCTGGACCAGGTGGAAGTCATCGACTATGACGCTGTCTGGGCCGCAGGCGCGAAGAGCGACTACTGCAACCAGTTCGAAGAGAAGATCGCCAGCGCTCCCAAGGAGTAAGCCGGCGGCAAGCGGCTGATCCGCCGCATACGGCGGGCCTCCTCCCCGGCCGGGGAGGAGGCCCCATTTCAAAACCCATCCACAAACCGCACAGGAGGGACTCACTATGGCAAATTCCGCCGGCGCGGGCGGCAAAAGCGCCGCCCGGGCTAAGAAGATGAACGAGACAAAAATGATCCTGCGCCAGCCGGTCTTGCTGGCGGCGGTGGTCCTCACGATCCTGCTGCTTCTTCTGTTCGTCATCTATCCCCTGTTGAAAATCCTGATATTCAGCCTCACCAACGCGGAGGGCGGTTTCTCCCTGGAAAATCTGGGGTCGATCCTCTCCACCTCCCGTTACCTGCGGGTGTTCGGCCGCACGATGCTTCTGGGGGTGGTGGTCGCCGTCATCTCCACCTTTATCGGGTATATCTTCGCCTATACCATCACCCGCACCAACGTCCCCGGCAAGCGGTTTTTAAAAACCATCGCCACGCTGCCGATCCTGTCCCCTCCCTTCATTCTGTCCCTGTCTATCATCTTCCTCTTCGGCAAACAGGGCTTTATCACCAAGACGCTGATGGGCATTACCGGCAACAACGTCTACGGCATGGGAAGTCTGGTGGTGGTCCAGGTCATCAGCTTTTTCCCGGTGGCCTACCTCACCCTTTCCGGCATTCTCTCCAGCATCGACGCCTCCGTGGAGGACGCCGCCTGCAACATGGGCGCCAGCCGCTGGCACACCTTCTGGACGGTGACCTTCCCCCTGTCCCTGCCGGGCATCATCTCCGGCTGCCTGCTGGTGTTCATTCAGTCCCTGGAGGACTTCTCCAATCCCGCCACCATCGGCGGAGAGTTCTCCACGCTGTCCATCGAGGTCTATCAGATTATCACCGGAAGCTACGATATGCAAAAAGGCTCCGTGCTGGCTCTGCTGCTGCTTCTTCCCGCGGTGGCCGCATATCTGTTCAATAAATACTGGGTGGGAAAGAAAAGCTTCGTCACCGTCACCGGCAAACCCACTCAGGCCCGGAAGCTCATCGACGACCCCCATATCAAATGGCCCCTGTTCGCCTTCTGCCTGCTGGTGGCGGCGGTCATCATTCTGCTGTACGGCAGCGTAATCTACGGCTCCTTCATCAAAACCTGGGGCTATGACTACACGCTGACCTTGGAGCAGTACAGGAAAGCCCTGGCCTATGGCTGGGACAGCCTGAAAAACTCCATGGTTCTGGGCCTGATTTCCGCCCTGATCGGCGGCCTCTTCGGCATGGTCATCGCCTACATCACCGCCAAGCGCAGTTATTACGGCAAGCGGTTTATCGAAGTATCCTCCGTGCTGATGTTCGCAGTCCCGGGCACGGTGCTGGGTATCAGCTACGTGCTGGCCTTCAACACCAAGCCGCTGATCCTCACCGGCACGGCCACGATTCTGGTCATCGTCTTCACCTTCCGCAACATGCCGGTGGCCATCGAGTCCGGCACCACCACGCTGCTGCAAATCGACAACTCCATTGAGGAGGCCTCCACGATCTTGGGCGCGGACACCGGCTATTCCTTCCGGCGCATTACGCTGCCCATGCTGCGCAACGCCTTCTTCTCCGGCATCGTGTACTCCTTTACCAAGGCCATTACCGCCGTCAGCGCGGTCATCTTCCTGGTGTCCGCCCGGTGGAACCTGGTGACCAGCAAGATTTACTCCCTGTTCGACCAGGCGAAATACAGCCAGGCCGCCGCCTTCGTCACTATGATGGTGGTGATCCTGCTGGTGTTTATCGGTATTTTCAACGGCGTCATCAACCTGCTGCTGGCGCCCCGATCCAAGGTGCCCCAGGCCCCGGAAGCGGCCCGGTCAGAGAAAACGGAGGGAACGAAATGAGCAATCAAAACGAAAAGCTGGCCTTTAATAAAAAGAGCTCCAGCGTTATTTTAAAAGATGTTACTAAAATTTTCCAGCAGCCGGACACCGGCAAGGATTTTGTCGCCGTGGACAATATCAACCTGGAAATCCAGGACGGCGAAATGGTGACGCTGCTGGGTCCCTCCGGCTGCGGCAAGACCACCACGCTGCGGATGATCTCCGGCTTCGAGTATCCCAGCAGCGGCAACGTGTTCATCGGAGATCGGGATGTGGCGAAGATTCCCCCCAACAAGCGGGGTATCTCCATGGTGTTTCAGAGCTACGCCCTGTTTCCCCATATGAATATCTGGGAAAACATCGCCTATGGCCTCCGGGTGGCAAAGCGGCCCCAAGAGGAAATCATCCGCCGCACCAACGACGTGGTGGAGCTGATGCAGCTTAGCGGGATGGAAAAACGTTTCCCCAACCAGCTCTCCGGCGGACAGCAGCAGCGGGTGGCCCTGGCCCGGGCCGTGGTGATCGAGCCCAGCGTGCTGCTGTTTGACGAACCCCTCAGCAATCTGGACGCCAAGCTGCGGGAGAGTATGCGGGATGAACTCCGGTCCCTTCAAAAGCGCCTGGGCATCACTTCTTTGTATGTTACCCACGACCAGTCGGAGGCCATGGCCATCTCCGACCGGGTGGTCATCATGAAGGACGGCGTCATCTGCCAGCAGGGTTCCCCCACGGAGATTTACGAACAGCCGGGCAGCCGCTTTGTGGCCAACTTCATCGGCAAGGCCAACTTCATCGACGGCATCTTCCGGGGCCGGGACGGCGAAGCCGCCCTGGTGGAAATCGGCGGGCACACCTTCTCCATTCCCGTCCCCGGAAAGATGGAGGGTGTGGAATCCGGCGGCGGCTGCTGCCTGACGGTCCGCCCGGAGTCCATTCAGCTCTCTGAGGAGGAGGGTCCTCTGCCCGGAACCGTCTCCCGGGCCACCTATTACGGGGCCAAGGTGGAGTACGAGGTCATGCTGGGAGAGTCCCCCGTCATCGTGGAGGTCTACAATCCCCAGCTGACCCGCCGGTTCGCGGTGGGCGACCGGGTCCACATGTCCCTGATTGACCGCTGCGTACGGGTGCTGAAGTGATGGAGAACAAGTCTTACGACGTACTGGTGATCGGACCCGTTTCTCTGGACCACAATATCGACTGTCAAGGGAACGAGCGGAAGGAAGTGGGCGGGGCGGTGGTGGCCTCCGGCTTTGCCGCGGCGAGGAGCGGGAACAAAACGGCGGTCTTTACCAAGCTGAACCCGGCGGACGCCGATGTGGAGGCCCGCTTTCGGGATTCCGGCGCGGACCTGTACTGGAAGCCCTCCGCCGCCACCTGTTCCATCCGCAACCAGTATTTCACGCCGGACAAGGAAAAACGCTCCTGCACCTCCTTGGGGGTCTGC
>CAJTSM010000018.1:0-52525 GCA_910578935.1 uncultured Oscillibacter sp.
GGAACAGGGCGGCGATCTGCTCGAAGCCCTCTTTTTTTGCCTTGGAGGCGAAATAGGTGTATTTGTTCCGGGCTTGGGACTCCCCGGCGAAAGCGGCCCCCAGGTTCTTCTCTGTCTGTGTTCCGGCGTATTTGGACATGACAAAATCCTCCTTTAGAAAATATTGGGAATCGCATAAAAAGTTACAGAAAAGCCCTGAAAACCGTGTTTTCAGGGCTTTTGGTACGCCCGACTGGATTCGAACCAGCGGCCTTCAGAGTCGGAGTCTGACGCGCTATCCAACTGCGCCACGGGCGCGTACTGAACGATATGAAATTTTCAGCCTTCCGGCTATCCAGGAAAATAGTAGTCAAACAGTAGTCAGTCGGCGGCGTTTTTTTACCTGCCGATTCGCCAACGCCCCTGTTTGCAGGGCCTTGCGCCGTATCTCAGCCGGAGCGGTCAGAAACGTCGGAGTCTGACGCGCTATCCAACTGCGCCACGGGCGCATACCTCTTTTTCTGCGCTTATTATACCGCCTTTCAAAGAACGGCCCTTCTATAACCTAAGTCCTTGGGTAGTATAGCAGAAATTTTCCGGTCTGTAAAGCATTTTGACAAAAATTTTTCAGGAAAAAGATTGTTAAAAAAATTGACAAGTTATCGCTTTTAAGCTAAACTATACTCATTAATAATAAGATTGTGAAAGATTGTGATTGGGAGTGAGGTTTTTGAAGAAAGAAAATGTCTCCGACGCCGTCATTCGGCGTCTGCCCCGCTATTACCGGCAGTTGACCGAACTCTGCGCCAAGGGTGTAGTGCGCATCTCCTCTCATTCCTTGGGTCAGGAGATGAACATTACCGCCTCTCAGATTCGTCAGGACCTGAGTTGCTTCGGCGAGTTTGGCCAGCAGGGTTATGGCTACAACGTAGAGGAGCTTCACACTGAGATTGGCCGTATTCTGGGAGTGTGCAACGATCACCATTTGGTTATGATTGGCGTTGGCAATTTGGGTCATGCCCTGCTGCAAAACTTTCCTTTTGCCCAAACTGGCTTTACTGTGGATGCGGCTTTTGACATTTCGCCCGCCGTCACCGGAACGCAGGTCAACGGTGTGCCAATTTTCCCCATGGATGAATTGGATGATTTTATTCGATTCCACAGCGTAGACGTGGTCGTATTGACCATTCCGCAATCAGTTGCCCAGGAAATGGCGGACCGCCTTATTGCCTTGGGAGTCCGCGGTTTTTGGAATTTTACCAATGTGGAGCTGACTTGCGGACAGCCGGATGTGAAGATCGAAAATATCCATTTTGCAGACAGCCTGCTGACTTTGAGCTATCGTATTGCCAACCGCTGATTCGGGCAGAGGAAAGGGAAATTTATCATGCGGAAAAGAATGCTCGTCCTCTTGCCGCTGTGCATGCTGTTTGCCGCCGTTGTTTGGGCCGCTGCCGCTGGGGATGCGGCGGACCCCCTGGCGTCCCTGTCTTATCTCAACGAAACCTTTACCCGTAAGATAGACGCCGCCGTGGACAGCCGCTTGGACAGTGCCGGCGCGATTTCCCAGGACAGCGGGGCGGGAAGTGGTGGATATACCGCCGTCTGGACGGAAACAAGGATGAAACAAGATGACCTGATGCAGACGGTCACAGGAGACAGCGTGTTGCTGCTGGCAGGGCGCGGGCAGGTAGTTTATTCCTCTGGGGCAGTGGTGGACGTGACCAGCGGAACTGTGATTTCCAGCGGGGAAAACCTGGAGGTTAGGCACCGTTATTTGGTAGCAGAAGATACGGCCGCTGATTTTGTTATTACCAGCAAGACTGCCGTAGTAGACTGGCAGGGAACCTGTACTTTCCGCCTTTCCACAGCCCCGGATTACAATGCCATGGCTGCCGCGCTGAAATCAATGCATCTTTTTCAGGGGAGCCTCACCGGCTATGGTCAGGGTTTCGACCTGGAAGCTGCACCCACCCGGCTTCAGGCGTTAATTATGTTTATACGGCTGCTTGGGGAAGAAAAAGAGGCTCTGGACTGGAACGGAACTTGTCCTTTTCACGACGTGCAACCCGGAACCAACGGGGCTAAATACGTGGGTTACGCCTATGAAAAGGGTTACACAAACGGTTACAGCGCCACAGAATTCCGGCCCTCCAGCCCAGTGAACGCCCGGCAGTATACAGAGTTTATACTCCGTGCCCTGGGCTACAGCTCCGCTGCTAATACGGATTTATCCAATGCGTTGTCCCGAGCCCAAAGCGCCGGACTGTTGACGGAAGGGGAGTCGGCTATGTTACAGCGGGACCCGTTTCTCCGGGCGGAACTGGTGTATATTTCCTATTACGCTTTAGAAGTACCGGTTTCCGGCACAAGCTGGACGTTGGAGCAGCAGTTGATGGATAAAGGAGTGTTCACGCAGTTTGAGCGGGACAACGCACCGGGCGTCCTCAACTGGCGTTTGTAACCTCCTGAGGGAAGGGGCATATGATGAACTGAGACCGCTCCGATTCGGTCTACATCTCTCAGGAGGTTTCATCATGTGCAATAACGGCTTTGGCGGCGGCAACTGCTGCTGGATCATCATCCTGTTGATCATTGTCTGGTGCTGCTGCGGCAACAACAGCTGGGGTGGGAATGGCTGTGGCTGCGGCTGCAATTGCGGCTGCAATTGCAACTGTGGCTGCAACAACAACTGCGGCTGCAACCCCGCTCCTTGCTGCTAAGAAGTGTCCTTATTACGAATGAAAAAATAAAAAGGCCCCGGGCCCTATAGGGCTCGGGGTTCTTTTCAGGCTTGTTTTTGATTTTTGAGAAGTATTTTCGCCAGCTTCGCCCCGGCCCAGCCCACGGCGGCCCCTAGCAGGATGCCGCCTATGATATCGGTGGGCCAGTGAACATAGAGGTACAGCCGGGAGAAAGCCGTGACGGCGGCCAGAGCCAGGGCCGGACGCCACAAAGAGCTCCCGGCGGTTTTCAGGGCGAAGACAGCGGCGAAGGCCGCTGCTGTGTGGCCGGAGGGAAAAGAGGCGTCTCCCGGCGGAGAAACCAGTAAAAACAGATCCGGACGAAGGGTGAAGGGCCGGATACGGCCGATCAGGGGTTTTAGAAAGATGTTGCAGGTGATCAGGTCCAGGGCCAGGGCGCAGGCGGCGGAGAGGCCGTATGCCCTCTGCCGCCGGAGGAGGAGTACAGCGGCAAGAAGAATCCAGATTTCTCCATGATTGCTCAGGCTGCTGATAAAAGGCATCAGCCAATCAAGGAAACCGCAGCGGAGATGAAGCTGTATCCAGTCCAGAATTGCCAATTCCAGTTCCATACGGTCCCTCCTGATGTGCGCGGGGCCGCGGCGTCAAGCTGCGGCCCCGTGATTGCCTGAAAAAGCGGTTATTCCAGAACCGCGCCCCGAGCGGCGCTGGTAACCAGCTTGGCGTACCGGGCGGCATAGCCGGTTTTGATCTTGGGCTCCGGGCAGACCCATTTGGCTTTCCGTTCCGCCATGGTTTTTTCATCCACCTCCAGGGTGATGGAGCATTTGGTGACGTCAATGGCAATGGTATCCCCGTTCTCCACAAAGGCGATGGGGCCGCCCTGGGCCGCCTCAGGGCAGACATGGCCGATGGAGGCGCCCCGGGTGGCGCCGGAAAAACGGCCGTCGGTGATGAGGGCCACATCCTTGTCCAGGCCCATGCCCGCGATGGCGGAGGTGGGATTCAGCATCTCCCGCATGCCGGGGCCGCCCTTGGGTCCCTCATAGCGTATGACTACCACGTCCCCGGCCACGATTTTCCCGGCATAGATGGCGGCAATAGCGTCTTCTTCGCAGTCGAAGACCCGGGCGGGGCCGGTGTGAGCCATCATCTCGGGAGCCACGGCGGAGCGTTTTACCACGCAGCCTTCCGGAGCCAGGTTGCCTTTCAGTACGGCGATGCCGCCGTCCTGAGAATAGGGGTTCTCAATGGGCCGGATGAGCTCCGGGTTCCGGTTCTCCACGCCCTCCAGGTTTTCAGCGACGGTCTTTCCGGTGCAGGTGAGCAGGGAGGTGTCCAGGAGGTTTCTCTTGGTCAGCTCCTTCATGACGGCGTAGACGCCGCCCGCGCCCTCCAGGTCCTCCATGTAAGTATCCCCGGCAGGGGCCAGGTGGCAGAGGTTGGGGGTTTTACTGGAGATTTCGTTGGACATGTCCAAGTCCAGCTCGATGCCGCACTCGTGGGCAATGGCGGGGAGGTGGAGCATGGTATTGGTGGAGCAGCCCAGGGCCATGTCTACCGTTTCGGCGTTGTGGAAGGCGGCCTCGGTCATGATGTCCCGGGGGCAGATGTTCTTTTCCACCAGCTCCATGATTTTCATGCCCGTGTGTTTCGCCAGGCGCAGACGGGCGGACCAGACGGCGGGGATGGTGCCGTTCCCCCGAAGGGCCATGCCGATGGCCTCTGTCAGGCAGTTCATAGAGTTGGCGGTGTACATACCGGAACAGGAACCGCAGGTGGGACAGGCGTTGTTTTCGTAGTCCTCCACTCCGGCCTCATCCAGTTTTCCGGCGTAATAGCTGCCCACGGCCTCGAACATATGGCTCAGGCAGGTCCGCCGCCCGTCGTTCAGCCGTCCCGCCAGCATGGGGCCGCCGGAGACAAAAACAGCGGGGATGTTCAGCCGGGCCGCGGCCATGAGGAGGCCGGGGACGTTTTTGTCGCAGTTGGGGATCATGACCAGCCCGTCGAACTGGTGGGCGATGGCCATGGCCTCCGTGGAGTCGGCGATGAGATCCCGGGTAATGAGGGAGTATTTCATGCCCACGTGACCCATGGCAATGCCGTCGCACACGGCGATGGCGGGAAACTCCACGGGGGTGCCTCCGGCGGCCCGGACGCCGGCCTTCACAGCCTCGGCGATTTTATCCAGGTTCATGTGACCGGGAACAATCTCGTTGTAGGAACAGACCACGCCGATCAGCGGACGCTCTAGTTCCTCTTTGGTGTAGCCAAGAGCGTAGAACAAGGAGCGGTTGGGGGCCCGTTCGATGCCCTGGGTGACGTTGCGGCTTAAGTTTTTCATATGTGCTTGCCTCCTATGCGTCCGGGATTTGACCCGGGGAAATCGGGTTTAATAATGAGATTTTATCATAATATAGAATGCCGCCGATGTCAAGGCGGGAAAAGCTCCACCGGAGATCCGGTGGAGCTTTTCAAAAAGGATGTATGAGAATTAAACGGTGTTCAAGAATCGGAAGAACGCCTCTTTGCCTTCCGCCGTCCGTTTATAAACTCCCGCATGTTCCAAGACTTTGGCAAATACCAAGCCCGTCTCTTTTTCCACAATTTCCAGGGCATTGTCCGCAGTAATATTATAGTTGGGGGCAAAGGCTTCCGCCCAGGCGGCGTGCTTGGCGGTTTTTTCATCTGCCCGGAGGTCCTTGCCGCTGGAAAGACCGTCTGCCACTGCCGCCAGTTCCTCCTTTAAGCGGGCGGGGAGTACGGCCAGGCCCATGACCTCGATGAGGCCGATATTCTCCTTTTTGATGTGGTGCAGCTCGTCGTGGGGGTGGTACAGGCCCAGGGGATACTGATCCGTGGTCAGGTTGTTCCGAAGGACCAGATCCAGTTCGTACCGCTCTCCCCGCCGCCGGGCGATGGGGGTGATGGTGTTGTGGGGGACTCCGTCTGTCTCGGCCAGGATGACCGCCGCCTCATCGGTGTAAGACCGCCATTTGCTGAGAATGCGGTCCGCCAGATCAATGAGCCGGTCCGGGTTTTCAGAGGAAATCCGGATGACAGACATGGGCCACTTCACGATGCCGGCTTCCACGTCCTCGAATCCGGGGAAGGTAAAGGGTGTTTCTACAGAAGCTTTTTCCATGGCAAAGGTATAGTGTCCGCCCTGGAAATGGTCGTGGGCCAGGATAGAGCCGCCCACGATGGGCAGGTCCGCGTTGGAACCCACAAAGTAGTGGGGGAACTGCCGGACGAAATCCAGGAGCTTTCCAAAACAGGCCCGGTCAATTTTCATGGGGGTGTGCTCCCGGTTGAAGCAGATGCAGTGTTCATTATAATAGACGTAGGGAGAGTATTGGAGAAACCAGGGAGCGCCGTTGATGGAAATCGGGACAATGCGGTGGTTTTGCCTGGCGGGATGGTTCACTCTGCCCGCATAGCCCACGTTTTCCACACAGAGGAGGCAGCGGGGATAATCGGACGCGGGGAGGTCCCGGGCGGCGGCTATGGCCTTGGGGTCCTTCTCCGGCTTGGAGAGGTTAATGGTAATATCCAAGTCTCCGTACTCCGTAGGAGATTTCCACTGGACATCTTTGGCGATGCGGTCCCGGCGGATGTAGTTGGTATCCTGACTAAACTGGTAATACCAGTCTGTGGCGGCCTTGGGGCTTTGGGCACAGAGAACTTGGAATTTCTCAATGACCTGGGCGGGGCGGGGGGTCAGGCGGCCCATCAGCTCCGTGTCAAAGAGGTCCCGATAGGCCACGGAGTTTTCCGCCAGCACGCCCCGGGCATGGGCGTCGTCCAGCAATTCCTCCAGCACAGAGGCTAGGTCAATTTCTCCCCAATCCTTTCGGGGGTCCGTGTAGCTGTCGATCTTCAGCGTGTCCAAAATGACGTTGACGGCCCAGATGTACTCGCTTTCCTCAATCAACCCTGTCCGCAGGGCATAGGAGGCCAGCTTGGATACGGCTTCATAAATCATAACGGGCTTCCTCTCGTTTTTAAAGTTTTGGCGAAAATCTGGAATGGTCATGCGGTTATAACGCAGCCGCCCTGGGGACGGATACGGAGGACGTGGCACATGCCGGGGCCCAGAAGCGCCTCCATCCCGGTCCGGAAGCGCTCCAGCTTTTCCTGGGGAACAAAAGCCTGAACGGTTCCGGCAAACCCGCCGCCATGCACCCGGATGGCACCAGAGCCCTCCAGCAGCTCCCGGCCCAGGGCCAGGACTACGGGAATCGCCTGCTGGCGGGGATCTGCGATGGACCAGGTGTTCTGGAGGTGGAGGGCGGAAGACACCCCGGAGGCATTCACCAGGGCCAGGAAAGCTTGAAAATCGCCGCGCTCCAGAGCGTCCGCCTCCTGAACAGCCCGGCGGTCATCGTCATAGAAATGAAGAGCGCGAAGCACGGCCCGGTCGCCGCACTCCCGCCGCAGGGCGGGAATCGCGGAACGGAAGTCTGCCTCAGGAACCTCCCGGAGGAGCTGCTTGCTGAAATGGACCGCCACGGAACGCATTTCCCGGGTGATATCGGAGTAATCCTCCGTCAGGTGCTTGGCGCTGTGGTCGGAGCCGGTGTCCACGATGCACAGCGCGTGGCCGGAACGGGCAAAGTCATAGGAGATGGGCCGGACCACCGGATTGGCGGGGTCGCCGAAGTCGATCGACACTGCGCCGCCCACGGAAGAACCCATCTGGTCCATCAATCCGCTGAGCTTTCCGAAGTGAACATTCTCCGCATACTGGCCGATTTTGGCCAATTCGACGGCGTCCAGCTCTCCGTTGCAGAAGAAGTGGTTGAGGATGTTGCCGATCAAAATCTCATAGGCCGCAGAGGAGCTGAGGCCGGAACCGGAGAGGACGTTGGATACGGCGCATGCGTCGAAGCCGCCGATGGAGCAGCCTCTCTGGACGATTCCCGCCGCCACGCCCCGGACCAGGGCGGCGGAGGTATTGGCTTCCTCAGGCCTGGGATTAAGGTCCGTCAAATCCACCTCCAGGGCGGGATAGCCCTCAGACCGGATCCGGATGACATTCCGCCCGTTGGGGGCGGCGCAGGCCAGCATGTCCATGTCCACGCTGGCGCAGAGAACACGGCCCCGCTGGTGGTCCGTGTGATTGCCCCCAAGCTCTGTGCGGCCGGGGCCGCTGAACAGGGCGGCAGGCGCGTCGTCCCGGGGAGAATAAGCGTCCGACAGGTCTTTTGCAACATGGAGGGCCCGGGACTTGGCCTGGTCCAGCCCTCCGGCGGTGTACACGGCGGTCAGAGGGGCGTCGCACTGACCGCCCTCCAACGCCTGGAACAGCTGTTTGCAGGAATACATAATCTCCGCCTCCTTTTTCTAGTCTTGTCCAGTATAGTCAATTTCCGGATGGAATACAATCTTAAATTTTTGTATCTTCCCCGAAAATTCTTAGAAAATTTCCGTGGGCGATCATCGCCTGTTCCGCCTGGGTCATCCCCAGCCGTGCCAGGCAGTCCAAAAAGGCGGCGGCATGCCCGCAGTCCTCCAATCCACGGGCTGCTTCGTTGCCGGGGGAGCCCATGAACTCGCAGAAGTCAAAGCCGCAGGCCACGTGTTCCACGCCCATGACCTCCGCCATGTGAACGGCGTGGAGGGCCAGGGTTTCCACTGTCTGCTGTTCGGGGTCCTGGTGAATGAAGCTGCTGTAGGCGTTCACCCCCACCACTCCGCCGCTGTCCCGGATGGCCCGCAGTTGCTCGTCGGTGAGATTCCGGGGAACGCTGCACAGCGCGCGGCAGTTTGAGTGGGAGGCGATCACGGGGCCGTGAGCCGTCTTCAAGACCTCTTGAAGGCCGCCGTCATTCAGGTGGGAGACGTCGATCAGCATACCCAAGCTCTCCATCCGGCGGAGGGCCCGGCGGCCCAAGTCCGTCAGACCCAGGGCAGGGTCCTGGGCGGCTCCGGCGGCAAAGCGGTTCTGCTCGTTCCAAGTCAGCATCCCCATCCGAATACCCAGGGAAAAAAGACGGTCCAGTTCCTCCGGGGTTTCCAGACCCTCCATGCCTTCGATAGACAAAAAGGCGTAGATTTTCCCTTTCGCCCGGGCGGCCGACGCCTCCTCCGCTGTGCGGACTACCGCCAGCCAGGGGCACTCGGCGAACTCCGCCTGGGCACAGGCGAGCATGACTTCCAGCCGGTGGGAAGCGCTCTTTGAGCCGGGGACACTCTCCCAGAAGGTCTGGCCCTGTCCCCGGCCATACCAGAGGGCAAGAACCAGACCCTCAATTCCGCCCCGGCGGAGGCGGGCCAAATGGCGGCGCTCCAGCACATGGGTTTCGCCCGCCAGACGGCGGCGAGTCACATCGTAAAGAAGATCGGAATGTCCGTCGAAAATCATTATTAGGCTCCTTTCCCCCGGCGGGACTGCCGGGGCGCTTTATTGTATTCCAAACAGCAGTGAAATAGCAAGAGGGTTTTCGCTTTTTTTGGGAAAATCTCGTCTACCCCCTATGCAAAACCGGAAAAATACGTTAAAATAGGAATCGTTGTATAGTCAACGCAGTTGAAAAGGAGCTTTAACTCCTTTTCAACCGGCAGACCGCAGGTCTGCCGGCGCGCATAGCGCGAGTGCATTTCCTATGAAGCCGCGCGCAGAGGGCCGCTTTGCGGCCCGAACCACCGCCCAGCGGCGGTTTGTGGAAAAAAATCCAATGGATTTTTCCACTGTGTTGGCTGTAAAATCCCAATAGGAACGACATATTCGGAAAAGGGAGGTCACGCGATGACAAAACCTGTATACCGGCGGGTGTTGCTGAAAATCAGCGGCGAGGCCCTGGCCGGAGACAAGCACACCGGGCTGGACTTCCAGATGATCGGCCGGGTCTGCGACGTGGTGAAGGAATGCCTGAACCTGGGCGTTCAGGTGGGATTGGTAGTCGGCGGCGGTAACTTCTGGCGGGGAGCCAAAGACGGCGGGGGCCGCATGGAGCGAACCCGGGCGGACCACATGGGAATGCTGGCCACCGTCATGAACTGCCTGGCCGTGGCCGACGTGTGCGAACAGAAGGGCATCCCCGTCCGGGTTCAGACAGCCATCGAGATGCGGCCCATCGCCGAGCCCTACATCCGCTCCCGGGCCATCCGGCATTTGGAAAAGGGGCGGGTGGTCATCTTCGGCTGCGGCACCGGCAATCCCTTCTTCTCTACGGACACTGCCGCCGTCCTCCGGGCCGCCGAGATCGGCGCGGAGGTCATCCTCCTGGCGAAGAATGTGGACGGCGTCTACTCCGCCGACCCGGTAAAGGACCCCAGCGCCGTGAAATATGACTCCATCAGCTACGACGACGTGCTGGCCCAGCACCTGATGGTGATGGACACCACGGCCACGTCCCTCTCCATGGACAACCACATCCCCGTGCTGCTCTTCGCCCTGAAGGACCCGGAGAATATTGTGCGGGCCGTCTGCGGCGAGAAGGTAGGCACAATTGTAAAAGAGTGACCGAAACCATACACAGGATTTGAAAGATTGAAAGGAGCGTCTCCATTATGTTAAAGGACGAATACAAGGTATACGAAGATAAGATGAAAAAAAGCATTGATTCCGTGGCGGCGGACTTCGCCTCCGTCCGGGCGGGCCGGGCCAACGCCGCCGTGCTGGACCGGATTATGGTGGACTATTACGGCAGCCCCACCCCCATCCAGCAGATTGCCGCCATCTCCTCTCCGGACCCCCGGACCCTGCTGATCTCCCCCTGGGACGGCTCCGCCCTGAAGTTGATTGAAAAGGCCATTCAGAACTCGGACCTGGGCATCAATCCCCAGAATGACGGGAAAGCTCTGCGCCTGGCCTTCCCTCAGCTGACGGAGGAGCGCCGGAAAGAGCTGGTCAAGCAGATCCGCAAGTACGCCGAGGGCGGCAAGGTCGCCGTGCGGAACATCCGCCGGGACGCTATGGACAATTTCAAGAAACAGGAGAAGAAGTCCGAGATCACCGAGGACGAGCTGAAGCAGGTAGAAAAGGACTTCCAGAAGCTCACCGACGAGAGCTGCAAAAAGCTGGACGAACTGCTGGCCAAAAAGGAAAAGGAATTGATGGCGGTCTGATGGCGGAAAATAAGAACGAAACGGGGCGGCTCGCGCCGCCCCGCCATATTGCGATCATCATGGACGGCAATGGCCGCTGGGCGACGAAGCGGGGCCTCCCCCGAACGGCGGGGCATAAGGCCGGGGCGGAAACCTTCCGAAAAATCGCCACGTACTGCAAGGACATCGGTGTGAAGTACCTGACGGTCTACGCCTTCTCCACAGAAAACTGGAAGCGCTCCGAGACGGAGGTTGCCGCCATCATGGCGCTTTTGAAGAAGTACCTCCTGGAGGCGGTGGACACCATGGAGCGGGACCACATCCGGCTCCACTTCTTCGGGGACATGACCCCCATCGCCCCGGAGCTCCGGGCTTTGGCCCGGGAGACGGACGAGATTACGGAGCACTTGAGCCGTGACGATTTCCAGGCCAACGTCTGCTTGAACTACGGCGGGCGGGATGAGATTCTCCGGGCGGCGAGGCGCTTTGCCGCCGGCTGCGCCGCCGGGACGAGGAAGCCGGAGGAGCTGGACGAGGCGGTTTTTTCCGGCTATCTGGATTCCGCCGGGATTCCGGACCCGGAGCTCATCATCCGCCCCAGCGGGGAACTGCGGCTTTCGAACTTCCTGCTCTGGCAGTGCGCCTATTCGGAATTTTACTACACGGATACCCTCTGGCCGGATTTCGACGAGAAGGAGATCGACCGGGCCATCGCGGCCTATCACGCCCGGGACCGGCGGTTCGGCGGCGTGAAGTAGGGAGAAGGGAGGAAATCCCATGAAATCGAGGATATTGGTTGCCGTGGTGGGTATCCCGGCGCTTCTCTATGTGGTGCTGGCAGCGCCTCCGTTTGCTATGCTGGTCGCACTGCATCTTCTGGCGGGTATCGGGGCCATGGAGCTCCAGCGCTGTGTCAGCGGCGTGAAAGAAAGCGGGATGGTGGCCTTGAGCGTCGCCGCCGCAGTCTTTACGGTGGAGTGGTATTATGATCGCCCCGCCCATGCGGCCATGCTGTTTTTGCTGGAAGCCCTGGTGTTTTTTGGCTATGCTATTTTCAAGGGCGGAGAAGTCAAGTTCAACCAGATCATGGCGGGCCTCTTTGGGAGCATTGCTATTGGCTGGTCCTTTTCCTCCTTCCTCCGGCTGGAGGCCTCCGGTATTCACCGGGGGTATCTGCTCCTGCCCTTCATCCTCAGCTTCGCCTGCGACACCTTTGCCTTCTTCGCCGGGCTCACTTTGGGAAAGCACAAGCTGGCCCCCAAGGTCAGCCCCAAGAAAACCATTGAAGGTTCCGTCGGGGGCCTGGTGGGAAATGTGGCTTGCGGCCTCCTGTTCGTGTGGGTCATGGACCGTTTCTTCGGCGGCTCCGCCATCGGCTATGGCCCCATGGCTTTGCTGGCCCTCCTCTGCGGCGTGGTGGCCCAGATTGGGGACTTGAGCTTTTCTCTTATCAAGCGGGAATTTGGGATTAAAGACTACGGACGCCTCTTCCTGGCCCACGGCGGCGTGCTGGACCGTTTTGACAGCGTACTGTTCGTGGCCCCGGTGATTGAGATTATTTTCAGCTTTCTGTAATAGAATAGAGATGGAGACATGACAAAGACGATTTCAATTTTGGGTTCTACCGGCTCGATCGGCCGGCAGACTCTGGACGTGGCGGAGCAGCTGGGGCTGACGGTGGCCGCCATCACCGCTCACAACAGTGTGGAGCTGGCGGAGGAGCAGGCCCGGAAATTCCGGCCCCGTCAGGTCATCATGACCGACGAGGCGGCGGCAAAGGACTTAAAGGTCCGGCTGGCGGACACGGACACCCACGTCCACGGCGGCGTCTCCGCCCTCTCCACGGCGGCGACCTTGCCGGGGGTGGACACGGTGGTCACCGCCGTAGTGGGCATGGTGGGCCTCAAGCCCACGCTGGCCGCCATCCGGGAGGGCAAGCGCATCGCCCTGGCGAACAAAGAAACCCTGGTTTGCGCCGGGGAGCTGGTGATGGAAGCGGCGGAGAAGAGAGGGGCGGAAATTGTCCCCGTGGACTCGGAGCACTCCGCCATTTTCCAGTGCGTCCAGGGCTGCCTGGACCGGGGGGAGATTCGCCGGGTGATTCTGACCTGCTCCGGCGGACCCTTCTATGGGATGTGCCGGGAAGAAGTGGCAAAGAAGACCCGGGCGGACGCATTGCAGCATCCCAACTGGAAGATGGGTCCCAAGATTACCGTGGACTGTGCCACGCTGATGAACAAGGGCCTGGAGGTCATTGAGGCCATGCGCCTCTACCGTCTCCCCCTGACCCGGGTGAAGGTGGCCGTCCACCGCCAGAGCATCGTTCACTCTCTGGTAGAGTTCCGGGACGGAGCGGTGCTGGCCCAGTTGGGGACGCCGGATATGCGCCTGCCGATCCGGTATGCCATGACCTACCCACAGCGGGCGGAATCGGCGGCGGAGCCGCTGAATCTTCTGAACTGTCCGCCGCTGACCTTCGAAGAACCGGACCGGGGAACCTTCCCCTGCCTCCGCCTTGCGGAGGTGGCTGCGGCCAAGGGGGGCACCGCCTGCGCGGTGCTGAATGCCGCCAACGAAGAGGCGGTGCGGCTGTTCCTGGAGGACCGCATCGGCTTTCAGGACATCTTTGACCTCACGGCCCGGGCTATGACGGAGCTGCCCGTCATCTGCAGGCCCAGTCTCCCGGACATCCTGGAGGCGGACGCGGCGGCCCGGCGGGAAGTGCTGAAAAACTTCAACCTGTAATCTGTCAAAAAATTCTTTTTGCCAGACTGAGTAAGTTTTCAGAACCCGGGGGAAGTTTTGAAAACTTGTGAGAAATTGCAGGAAAACCCTCCTGGATTTATCTCCGCGCTAAGAGCCGCCGCAAGCGGCGGTTGCGCTCCGAAACGCGTCTGCGGGCGCAGCCGTGCACGCCATTCCTTCCCGTCAAATTGCTTTTCCAAATTTTTCGACAAACTGGAACTATATCAATAAGGAGCGCGTTTCCATGAGCTTCATCTATGTTCTGGCAGGTATTTTCATCTTTGGTTTCCTGGTTGCCGTCCACGAGCTGGGCCACTTCCTGGCGGCGCGGCTCTGCGGTGTGCGGGTCAACGAATTCTCCATCGGAATGGGCCCGATGCTGTGGCATAAGGAGACGGAGGAAACCCGATATTCTCTCCGGCTTTTGCCCATCGGGGGCTTTTGCGCTCTGGAGGGAGAGGACGGAGATACCGGAGACGAGCGCAGCTTCATCCGCCAGGGCTTCTGGAAGAAGTTCGTGATTCTAGCCGCCGGGTCCTTCATGAACCTATTGGCCGGGGTGGTGGTCATCGCCTGTATTTTTTCCACGGCTACGGGCTTTTACGTGGACCAAGTGGCCGGGTTTTCCGAGGGCTTCCCCCTGGAGGGGGAGGAGGGACTGTTGGAGGGCGATGTCTTCTATAAGATCGACGGCTGGCGGACCTACCTCCGGGGGGACGCGGCCCTGTTCCTCCGCTTCAACGATGGGAAGGGCGTCGATGTTGAAGTCATCCGGGATGGGGAGAAGGTGGTCTTAAAGGACCTGCCCTTGTACCGGGGGACCTACGACGGCCAGCCGGAGCGCTTCGGCCTGATGGTGGGGGCCGCCCGGGTTCCGGCTACCTTTTTGACGACAGTGAAGTTCACCGGCTACCAGACTTTGGACTTTGTCCAGCAGGTATGGTTCAGCCTGGCCCAGCTGGTTAAGGGCAACGTGGGACTTTCAGAGGTCAGCGGCCCGGTGGGTATTGTCTCCTCCTTGACGGAGGTGGGCAGCGCCTCCAAAACGGTTCTGGACGCCTTTGAGAACATCGCCTTTTTCGGGGCCCTCATCGCCATCAATCTGGCGGTGATGAACCTGCTGCCGGTTCCGGCTCTGGACGGGGGACGTATTTTCTTCCTGGCTGTCGACGCGCTGGCCATGCTTTTCTTCAAGCGGAAGGTGCCGGAAAAGTATCAGGCGGCGGTAAACGCGGCTTGCTTCGCCCTGTTGATGGGCGTGATGCTGCTGGTGACGCTGAAGGACGTCGGGCAGCTGTTTCTGCGGGAGGGATAACGTATGACAAAGCGCTTGATGGTGGGCAAGGTTTCAGTGGGCGGCGGCGCGCCGGTATCCATCCAGTCCATGTGCAACACGAAAACGGACGACGTTGCCGCTACAGTGAATCAGATCAAGACTCTGGAGGCCGCTGGGTGCGAGATCATCCGGGTAGCTATCCCGGACCAGGCGGCGGCGGAGGCTGTGGATAAAATTAAGGAACAAATTTCCATTCCCTTGATTGCCGATATTCACTTCAACTATAAATTTGCCCTGGCCTGCGCGGAGCGGGGGATCGACGCCATCCGCATCAACCCCGGAAACATCGGCGGGGAGGAGAAGGTCAAGGCCGTGGCGGACGCCTGCCGCAAGCGGAACATTCCCATTCGAGTAGGAGTCAACGGCGGCTCCCTGGAAAAGGAGCTCCGGGCGAAATATGGCGGCGTTACCGCCGAAGCCCTGGTGGAGAGCGCCCTGGGACAGGCCCGGCTGTTGAACCGGTTTGACTTCGACGACATTTGTTTTTCCGTCAAGTGCTCCGACGTGCCGCTGACCATGGCGGCGTACTTAGCTCTCAGCAAACAGACGGACTATCCCCTCCACCTGGGTGTCACCGAGGCGGGAACGCCGTCTATGGGCCTGGTGAAGTCCGCTATGGGCATCGGGGGCCTCCTCTGCCTGGGGGTGGGGGACACCCTCCGGGTGACCCTCACCGCCGACCCGGTGGAGGAGATCTATGCCGCCAAGAAGATTCTCAGGGCGGCGGGCCTCCGGAAGGAGGGGGTGAACCTGATCGCCTGTCCCACCTGCGGCCGGACCCGGATCGACCTGATCCCCATGGCCGAGGAGGTGGAGCGCCGCCTGGCGGGCTGTGAGAAGAACCTCACTGTGGCGGTGATGGGCTGCGCCGTCAACGGCCCGGGAGAGGCCGCCGCCGCCGACATCGGCATCGCCGGGGGAAAGGGCGAGGGCCTGCTGTTCCGCAAGGGGGAGATTCTCTATAAGGTCCCCCAGGAGCGGCTGGTGGACGCGCTGATGGAAGAGATTGAGAAGCTGTAGGCGCTTGCGCGCGGGAGGACGTGCCGTGACGGAGAAGGGCGTTTGGGTCTTGGCGCTGGTGCTGGCGCTGCTACCGGCCTATGCCGCGGGACTGGACCGCTTGGGGCTGGTCACGCTGGCGGCTGCGCTGATCTATCTGGCCCTTCGCGGCAGGAGCAAGGGAAGCTGAATTTGGAGACGAGAGGATACCATGTCGAAAAACATCCCATTTTTTGAACTGTTCGCCGAGCTCTCGGCGTCCCCTGAGCTCCGCCTCCGGCTGTCCGGGGCGGAGCTGACCCATGGCCGCATCGACCAGGGGGAGCGGTCGATTCAACTGGATATGACGGTGCAGGTCCCCCTGGAGCCGGAGGAGCTCCGGAGCCTGGAGGAGACGCTGAAAGCGATCTACGGCTTCGCCCGGGCGGAGATCAAGGCCGTCTGTCCGGCGCCTCCGCCTCCTCCGCCGGAGCCCGTTTCCAAGGCAAAGACGGCGAAGAAGACGGGGAAGGTGCTGATGGGCAAGCCGGTGAAGGCCCGGCCCGTGCCCATGTCGGAGCTGAACATCAAAATGGGACAGGCCGCCGTCACCGGCAAGGTCTTCTTTTTTGAGTGCCGGGAGACCCGGCGGCCGGGGCTCTGGCGGCTCAGCTTCGACATGACCGACGGCACGGGGTCCGTCACCGTCCAGAAAAACCTGGCGGCCAAGGAGGCCCAGGCCCTGGAGGGGGCCGTGAAGCCCGGCATGTGGCTGACGGTCCAGGGGAAGATGGAGCCCACCTGGGACGGCAAGGACATTCAGCTGAACCCCCAGAGCATCAACGCGGCGGACCATGAGGAGCGGCAGGACGCCGCCCCGGTGAAGCGGGTGGAGCTCCACCTCCACACCAAGATGAGCAACATGGACGCCCTGACGGACACCAAGGAGGTCATCCAGCAGGCCATCCGCTGGGGCCACCCCGCCATCGCCATCACGGACCACGGCGTGGCCCAGTCCTTCCCCGACGCCTGGCACGCCGCCGGGGACAAGATCAAGGTCCTCTACGGGGTGGAGGGCTATTTCATCAACAACGTGGACGACCGGATCGCCGTCCACGGGCCCCAGGACATCCCCCTGGACGGGGAGATCGTCTGCTTCGACATCGAGACCACAGGCCTCCGGGTGGACCGGGAGGCCATCACGGAGATCGGCGCGGTGGTGCTGCGGGACGGGGAGGTGACGGAGCGCTTCCAGACCTTCGTGAACCCCGGGCGGCGGCTGACGCCGGAGATCATCGGCCTTACGGGCATCACCGACGAGATGCTCAAGGACGCGCCCCCGCCCAAGGAGGCCCTGGCGGAGTTTTTGAAGTTTGTGAACGGGCGGCCTCTGGCGGCCCACAATGCGGAGTTCGACATCGGCTTTATTCGCAAGGGCTGCCGGGAGGCGGGGCTGAGCTTCCATCCCACCTATATCGACTCCCTGATCCTGGCCCAGAACCTGCTGCCGGGACTGGGGAAGTACAAGCTGGACATCGTGGCGGAGCATTTGGACCTGCCTGCTTTTAACCACCACCGAGCCAGCGACGACGCGGCCACGGTGGGCTATATGCTGATTCCCTTCTGGAATATGCTCCATGAAAAGGGAATCCATACCCTTCAAGCCGTCAATGGCGAGATGGAGAAACTGAGGCCCCAGGGAAGCAAGTCCAACCGCTTCCCCAAGCACATCATCCTTTTGGCCCGAAACAAGGTGGGGCTGAAAAACCTCTACCAGATGATTTCCGCGTCCAACCTGAAATATTTCAAGCGGGTGCCCACCATTCCCAAGAGCTTGCTGAAAGAGCACCGGGAGGGGATTATTGTCGGCGCGGCCTGCGAGGCGGGGGAACTGTTTCAGGCGGTGAAGGCGAACCGGGACTGGGAGGAGCTGAAGCGCATCGCCTCTTTTTATGACTATCTGGAAATCCAGCCCCTGTGCAACAATTGGTTTATGCTCCGCAACGGCGACGCCAGGGATGAGGAGGACCTCCGGGAGTTCAACCGGACCATCGTCCGTCTGGGGGAGGAGCTGGGAAAGCCTGTCTGCGCCACTGGGGATGTCCATTTCCGGGAGCCGGAGGACGAGGTGTTCCGGCATATTCTTCTGGCCTCCAAAAAGTTCCCAGACGCCAATGAAGCCCTGCCGATCTACTTCAAGACCACCGACGAGATGCTGAAAGAGTTCTCCTACTTAGGGGAGGAAAAGGCCTATGAGGTGGTGGTAACCAACACCCGCCTGGTGGCTGACCAGATTGAACGTTTTGAGCTGCTGCCCAAGGAGCTTTTCCCGCCCAAACTGGAGAATTCCGAGGAGGAGCTGAACCGCCTGGTTTGGGAGAAGGTCCGCCGCCTCTACGGCGAGAATCCGCCCCAGCTCATCGTAGACCGGCTGAAGGTGGAACTGGGAGGTATCCTGGGGAAGTACGATGTGGTTTACATGTCCGCCCAGAAGCTAGTTCAGCGGTCCCTGGAGAACGGCTATCTGGTGGGGTCCCGGGGCTCTGTGGGCTCGTCTCTGGCGGCCTATATGTCCGGCATCACAGAGGTCAATTCCCTGCCGCCCCACTACCGCTGCCCCAAGTGCAAACACAGCGAATTCGTCCAAGACGGGTCCTACGGCTGCGGCGCGGACATGCCGGACAAGATCTGCCCCAACTGCGGGACCAAGTACGAGAAGGACGGTTTCGATATTCCTTTTGAAACCTTCCTGGGTTTTGGCGGCGGCAAGGTACCGGACATAGACTTGAATTTCTCCGGCGAATACCAGGCCCGGGCTCACCGCCACGCCATTGAAATGTTCGGCGAAACTCAGGTGTTCCGGGCGGGGACGATCGGCACCCTGGCGGAAAAAACCGCTTACGGCTTTGTGAAAAAGTACCTGGAGGAGAACCAGATGACCGTTGGCCGGGCGGAGGAAAACCGGCTGACCTTGGGCTGCGTGGGAGTCCGGAGGACCACTGGGCAGCACCCCGGCGGACTGGTGGTGGTTCCGGCGGACAAGAGCATGGAGGACTTCTGCCCTGTTCAGCACCCGGCGGACGCCGACGACTCCGACACCATCACCACCCATTTTGAATATCACTCTATGGAAGCGAATCTCCTGAAGCTGGACATGCTGGGTCACGATGATCCCACCATGGTCCGCATGATGCAGGACCTTACCGGAGTAGACCCTCAGAAGATTCCCTTGGATGATCCGGACACCATGTCTATCTTCACCTCCAGTAAAGTGTTGGGTTATGAAAACGACGAGATCTTGGGACCCACCGGAGCTGTGGCCATCCCGGAGTTCAACACCCGTTTTACCCGGCAGATGCTTATGGATACCCAGCCCAAGGACTTCAATACCCTGGTCCGTCTCTCCGGCTTTTCCCACGGCACCGACGTGTGGCTGGGCAACGCCCGGGAGCTGATCATCAGCAAGACGGCCACGGTTCTAGAGACGGTGGGCTGCCGGGATGATATCATGCTCTATCTGATTTCCAAGGGCCTGGACCCCAAGATGAGCTTCAAAATCATGGAGTCCGTCCGAAAGGGCAAGGTGAAGAAAGGGGGCTTTGAGCCCGGCTGGGAGGAGGCCATGCGGGAGCATGACGTGCCCGGCTGGTACATCGACTCCCTGGCTAAGATCGGCTATCTGTTTCCAAAGGCCCACGCTGTGGCATATGTTATGATGGCTTTCCGCATCGCCTGGTACAAGGTCCATGAGCCCCTGGCCTTCTATGCCACGTTCTTCTCAGTCCGGGCCAAGGCCTTTGACGCGGAGTTCTGCTGTGCCGGAAAAGAGGCGGTGAAAAAGAAAATCCGGGAGATTGAGAACAACAAGGACGCTACCGCCGTGGAGCAAAGCCTGCTGACGACGCTGGAGGTTTGCTATGAGTTCTACCTGCGGGGCTTCCACTTTGAAACCATCGATATTTACCGCTCCGACGCCACAAAGTTCGTGGTGACGGAGAACGGGCTGCTTCCCCCTTTCACCACGGTCCACGGCCTTGGGGAAGCGGCGGCGCTGGACACTGTGGAAAAGCGGAGAGGGAAGGAATTTATCTCCATTGAGGAGTTCGCCCTGTGCTGCAACAAGTTATCCAAGACTCAGATCGAGCAGCTGAAAGCCCTGGGAGCCTTTGCCGGAATGGCGGAAACCAGTCAGATTACGCTGTTTTGAACAACCAGGACAAAGCCCCCCGGAGGAGCAATCCTTCGAGGGGCTTTGCCGTATATGGATTAGTCTTCATCCCTGGCCCAGGCCATGGCGCAGCGCACAGCCCGCTTCCAGCCTTTGAGCAGCTCCTGCCGCCGCTCTTGGGAGATGGAGGGAGAGAAGGTCCGCTCACAGGTCCAATTACTTTGAATTTCCCCCAGATCTTTCCAAAAACTGGAGGCCAGTCCAGCCAGGTAGGCCGCTCCCAGAGCGGTGGTTTCGATACATTGGGGCCGTTGAATGAGAAGATTAGACAGGTCCGCCTGGAACTGCATCAGGAAGCTGTTGGCGCTGGCCCCGCCGTCTACCTTGAGGGAGGACAGGGTCAGGCCGGACTCCTCCTGCATGGCCGTCAGCAGGTCGTTGGTCTGATAGGCCAGGGATTCTGTCACCGCCCGGATCAGATGCTCCCGGGTGACGCCCCGGGTCAGCCCGACTATAGTGCCCCGGGCGTAGGGCTCCCAGTAAGGAGCTCCCAGCCCCACAAAAGCCGGGACCACGTAGACGCCCCCGGCATCCTCCAAACGGTTGCAGATTCCCTCCGTCTGAGCGGCGCTGGTCACCATTTTCAATTCGTCCCGGAGCCACTGGATAGCAGCCCCAGCGATAAAAACACTGCCCTCCAGGGCGTAGCGAACCTGGCCGTCGGCGCTGGCGGCGATGGTGGTAAGGAGTCCGCGCTTTGAGGAAACCGCCTTTTTTCCGGTATTCATCAGCAGGAAACCACCGGTGCCGTAAGTACTTTTCACATCCCCCGGCGCGAAACCGCACTGGCCGAAGAGAGCGGCCTGCTGGTCCCCGGCGGCGGCAGTGATGGGGATGGGACTGCCAAGCTTTTCCGTCGTGCCGAAAAGACAGCTGCTGGGCAGCACCTGGGGCAGAAGGGAGGAGGGGATTTGAAAATAGTCCAGGAGCTCCTGATCCCACTGGAGCTTGTGAATGTCAAAAAGCATGGTCCGGGAGGCGTTTGTGTAATCGGTGGCATGGACCCGGCCCTCCGTCAGGTTCCAGATCAGCCATGTATCCACCGTGCCGAAACGCAGTTCTCCCTGCTCCGCCCGCTTTCGGAGGCCGGGAACGTTGTCTAATATCCACTCCAGTTTGCTGGCGGAGAAATAGGCGTCGGGAATCAGGCCGGTTTTTTGCCGGACGCTTTCTTCCAGACCGTCCCGCCGGAGCCGTTCAATGCGGTCCGCCGTCCGGCGGCATTGCCAAACAATGGCGTTATAAACGGGCTTGCCGGTAGCGGCGTCCCAAACCAGGGCGGTTTCCCGCTGATTGGTGATGCCGATGGCGGCAATATCCCCGGCGTGGGCGCCGGCTTTCTGCATGGCCTCCAAGGTAACGCTGATTTGAGTGGACCAGATGTCTGCGGGGTCATGTTCCACCCATCCTGGCTGGGGATAGATCTGAGGAAATTCTTTCTGAGCGGCGCCGCGGATGTTTCCCTGCCGGTCGAAGAGAAGGCATCGGGAGCTGGTAGTGCCTTGGTCCATGGCAATGACATACCGTTTTTCGTTCAATTTGTTTCCCTCCTAAACTTAGGCCTTTTTTGAAAAATGTCAGAGCGCCCAAACGGCGGATCTTCTTTCGTTACTTTGCGTTAAACTTTTTGCCGGGCGGCAGACCGCCTGCAAAGATTTGCCTTAATTTGCGGAAAAATTTCTCGCTGTTGGGTATTCCGGCAATGTTCAAACAAGGCCTAAGGAACCATTGAATAAATCCCCGCATACACCTTCACGCCATAAATTCCGTCTGAGCAGTATCAGAAAAACTTGAAATCGGTCAGGATTCCTGCATTTTCCCTCTTTGTCAGAGAAAATTTTTGGCGCAAATCTGTGCATGTTGATTTATTCAGCGCTTCCTTGAAAAAATAAAGACTAAAAAAAGTATAACCCGTCCCGGTGCGGCTGTCAACGGCATGCGAGAAAGGAGGACGCGATTTTGAAACACGGGAAAAATCGATTTCTTTAGAAAAGACTTGCTATTTGGAGCAAAATCAGCTATGCTATTCATAAAGTCTTTATAAAACGATAAATTGAACAAGGACTGAGAAATGATGACCACATCTCCTGCCAGCAATATGGATGTTAAACGACGAAATCGGGTGAACACGTTCCGCCGGATTTTGGAAAACGACCGGATTTCCCAAATGGAGCTGAGCAAGCGGCTGGATCTGAGCTGGCCCACAATTTTGCAGAACGTAAAGGAATTGACGGAGCTGGGCCTGGTACGAGAGGATGGGATGTATGCCTCCACCGGCGGGCGAAAAGCAAAGGCCTACGCCCCTGTGCGGGACGCGCGTCTGGCGGTGGGAGTGGACTTGACCCGGGACCATGTCAGCGTCGTGCTGACGGATTTGAGCGGGAAGTTGCTGCGCCAGGCCAGAGGTGCTCTCCGTTTCTCTATGGAGGATATTTATTTTAAATACCTGGGCGGCTTGCTTCAGCGTTTTGTGGATGCCAGCGGGGCGGAAGACCGGCTCCTGGGCGTGGGGATCGCCCTTCCCGGCATCGTGGATGAGGAACGAAAAATCCTGCGGGATTCTCGGGTTTTAGAGCTGCGAAACGTGCCGCTCGACCGCATTACCCAGCAGATTCCTTGGCATTGCCGCGTCCTTAACGATGCCAACGCCGCCGGACTGGCGGAAGCCTACGGCGGGGAAGGGGATATTGTCTATCTTTCCTTGGGCGACACCGTGGGTGGGGCGATCCTTCGGAACGGCGGGGTTTATATGGGAAACCATCTCCGGGCGGGAGAATTTGGACATACGACTTTAGTTCCCGGCGGCCGCCGTTGCCGCTGCGGGAAAGAAGGGTGTCTGGATGCTTACTGCTCCGCCAAGGTTCTTTCAGACCACGCCGGGGGAAGCCTCTCCGCTTTTTTTGAAGAGCTCCGCTCCGGGGATTCTGAGAAGAGGGAGCTCTGGCGGGAGTATCTGGAGAATTTGGCGGTGGCGGTGAATAACCTTCATGTGAGCTTCGATTGTGATGTGATGGCGGGAGGCTGCGTAGGCGCTTATCTAGAGGAGTTTGGGGAGCTGCTGCGGGCGCTGCTGGCGGAAAAGAATCCTTTCGAACAGGATGCTTCTTATTTAAAATACAGCCGCTGTCCCCAGGAGGCTGCGGCGGTAGGCGCGGCATTGACACAGGTGGAAGCGTTTCTGGAGGGACTGTAGTTACATAAGCATAAGGAGAAAACCGGAGCGCCGTCCCCCTGTGACGGCGCTCCGGTTTTTATGTTTGGCTTGTCCGCTCCTCCCCAAAGACGGCATGACAGGTTTCCAGAGCCTGGCTCAATTTTTGCCGTAAGGCGTCCCCGGTTGCGGGAGAGCTCAGGGCAGCGTGGATATCTACCAGCTCAAAGCGGGAGGAAGACCCTGCCGCCCGGTGAAGCATATACATGGGGACATAGGCATAATTTGTGACCTGCGTTTCCCCGGTTTTGTTGTCTCGGGTGAGCTCCAGGGTCAGCACCGCCGTAGTATCGGTAAGGGGTTTGGTCTGGGAGGAAATGAAGTTCCCCAGGGAGTAACAGATAAAGCCCTGCCGTCCATCGGGAAGAGTCTGAATTGCCATGGGCTGGGGCACATGGGAGTGCCCGCCCAGGACGATATCCGCTCCGTTTTCAAAGAGGAAGTCCGCCAGTTCCTCCTGATAAGAGTTCTGCTTAGTCTGATATTCTAAGCCCCAGTGAATCATCACTGTAATCAGGTCTGTCTCCAAGGCTTTGGCTGTCTCCAGGTCCGCGGCTAAGCGGTCCCAGTCCGGCTTGGAAAGAGCCGTCAGGTAGTCGGTATTGAATACGTTGATGGCGTAAGGGTGCTTTTTTGGCACTGGGATGCCGTTAGTGCCGTATGTATAACCCAGAAAGGCCATGGAAATGCCCCCTACATCGGCGGTTGCAATGTTGTGGTCATGCTCCTCCTGGGTTCGGCTGGTGCCTACATGAGCCATGCCCGCTTCGTCCAGGATATCCAGCGTCCGGCTGAGGCCGGAAAAGCCCCGGTCCAGGCTGTGATTGTTGGCGGTAAGGCACAGGTCAAAGCCCAGGGATTTGAGGTCGCGGGCCAGATCGTCGGGGGAGTTGAACGCAGGATAGCCGGAGTAAGGCGGACCGCCGGAGAGAGTGGTTTCCAGGTTCACCACGGCGTAGTCCGCGGCCTCCACATAGGGTCCAGCGGCGCTCATAATCCTGGCATAGTCGTAGAGCTCACCGTTCCAGGCGTCGTTGGTGATGGGCATATGGCTCATGGCGTCGCCGCAGACCGCCAGAGTGGCCACGGTGGGCGCCGGAGGAGGATTCTCCAGGGGAACAGGGGGCTTGGGGGCCGGAGAAGACTCTTGAGATGTCGGGACAGGCGCCGGCGCCCCGGCAGGTGTGCCGCCTCCGCAAGCGCTGAGCAGCAGCGGAAGGCAGAGCAGAAGAGCAAAAGGCCGCAGTTTCATCGGAAGACCCCCTCCAAAGGCAGAATCGGACATGCGGAAGTACGGGATTTCGGGAGCTTTTGACCTAATTATAGCGGTTTCCCCAAAGTCTGTCAATGAACGGTGCCGGGATGACGCTCCTGCGCCTTTGGGACCTTTTTCCCGCCGCCTTTTCAGGAAGCTTAAAATGCGTGGAAACCATTGACAAGAGGGCTTCCCAGCTTTTATAATGAAATGGTAAAATGGGACTCTGCGGATAGGGCGAAGTCCGATCAAAAAAATAGGGGTGGAGAGAGATGAATAGTATCCGGAAGAAGATTACCGTGTGTCTGATGGCGACGGTGCTGATCGCGCTGTTTGCGGTGGGGGCCGCCAGCATTGGACTGAATTACAGAAGTACCGTCGCTACGGTAGATCAGATGATGAGCCAAACTGCCGTTCTGGCGGCGGAGCGCATTGAGGAGGAGCTGATTGCCTATAAAAACGTGGCTATGGACACGGGCCGGATTTCTCAGCTGGCCAACTCCTTCACATCGGTGGAAGAAAAAAAGGCCGTCATCGACGAACGGGTCAGCCTCCACGGTTTCCAGCGGGGCAATGTGATCGGCTCGGACGGCATCAGCATCTTTGACGGGAAAGATTATTCCGACCGGGAGTATGTTCAGCAGGCGATGAAGGGGAACGTTTACGTTTCTCAGCCTCTGGTCAGCAAAATCACGGGGGAGCTGTCCATCATGGTGGCCGCGCCTATTTACTCCAGCCGGGGGGTCATTACAGGCGTAGTTTACTTCGTCCCGCCGGAAACCTTTTTGAATGACATTGTGTCCTCTATCAAAGTCAGCGAAAACAGCCGGGCTTACATGATCAATAAGGATGGCGACACCATTGCCGACATCACCCTGGATACCATCACCACGCAGAACATTGAAAGGGAAGCCCAGAGCGATTCTTCCCTGAAGCAACTTGCCGCGATTCATGCGGAGATGCGCCAGGGAAAGGTGGGCTTTGGCAGCTTCCATGATTCCGATGGACCCCGCTTCGCGGCGTATGCCCCGGTGGGCGGAACCGACGGCTGGAGCGTGGCCGTCACCGCCATGAAGAAGGATTATCTGGCGGATACATATTTCGGCATGGTTATTGATGTGCTGCTGATTATCGCCTCTATTCTGGCCTCTATTGTGGTGGCCCTGAAGCTGTCCGGCAACATCAGCAATCCCATGCGGGCCTGTGCCGGCCGAATGAAGCTGCTGGTGGAGGGCGACCTGAAGTCCGCCGTTCCCCAGACAAAGGGCCGGGACGAAACGGCGGAGCTGACCAACTCTACGGCGGAGATGGTGACAGGCCTGAATACAATTATTAATGACATCAGCTACCTTCTCACTGAAATGGCCAATCAGAATTTGGATATCCGTTCCTCTCACCGGGAGGCCTATGTGGGAGATTTCCAAAATATCCTTCAGTCGATGCGGACGCTGAAAATGGAGCTCAGCAGCACAATGCGGCAGATCAATGCCTCCGCCGCTCAGGTTTCCGCCGCCAGCAATCAGGTGTCTATGGGCGCTCAGACGCTGAGTCAAGGTTCTATGGAGCAGGCCAGCTCTGTGGAACAGCTGGCCGCCACGATTACCGAGATTTCCGACAGCGCCAAAAAGACCTCTTCTGCCGCTGAGGAAGCGGGCCGCTTCGTCAATGAGGCCGGAGGGCACTTGGGAATCAGCGTAGAGCATGTCAAGGAACTGAACGCCGCCATGGAGAAGATTTCCAGCTCTTCCGAAGAGATTTCTAAAATTATCGCCACGATTGAGAACATCGCCTTCCAGACCAACATTCTGGCCCTCAACGCCGCTGTTGAGGCTGCCCGAGCGGGCAGCGCCGGAAAGGGTTTTGCCGTGGTGGCCGATGAGGTCCGCAATCTGGCGACCAAGTCGGACGAGGCTGCCAAGGCAACCAAGGAGCTGATTGAAGGCTCGATTACCGCTGTGGCTGAAGGCAGTCAGGCGGTGGAAAAAGTCACCGAATCTCTGGAGCAGACCAGCGTTTCCGCCGGACATGTGACCACCCAGATGAACATTGTGGTGGAGGCAGTGGAGAATCAGACCGCCGCCATCACGCAGGTCACAGAGGGCATTGACCAGATCTCCTCCGTGGTTCAGACCAACAGCGCCACGGCCCAGGAGAGCGCTGCGGCCAGCGAAGAACTGTCCGCCGAAGCGGCCAGCTTGAAGCAGCTGGTGGACCGCTTTACGCTGGCGAAGGACTGATGGAAATCAGTTTTTAGTGTCGCGGCGAGAACTGCTCATTGTCTATTTACTGTAAAAAAGGGCCCCACAGCGCAGCTGTGGGGCCCTTTTTGTGGCTACATCCACGAAAATGAGGCAAATCTGGAAAATGCGGTTGACAAAATCAGGATTTTTGCTACAATAAATAGCGTTCTAAAGGCGTACGCCTTTTTTTCATGGTTTGGAACAAACCATGAAAGCAATTGTATGCGCCGGAAGATACAAAAATTTTTGGAGGTTTGCAATGAAGAAGTTTTTCAGCATGCTGCTGGCGCTCGCGATGCTTCTGGCTCTCGCGGGCTGCGGCGGCGACAACAAGGCTCCCGCGCAGGATCAGGGCAGCTCCTCTGACGCCGGCCAGACCCAGCAGGGCGGAGACACCAGCGGCGACGCCGCCGCCAGCCTGGAGGACGGTATTGGCGATTACCACATCGGCATTGTCACCGGTTCCGTTTCTCAGTCCGAAGACGACCGCCGGGGCGCCGAGGCCTTCCAGGCCAAGTACGGCGAAGATAAGGTCACCTTGGCCATCTATCCCGACAACTTCACCGAGGAGCTGGAAACCACGATTCAGACCATCGTCAACATGTCCGACGATCCTCTGATGAAGGCCGTCATCGTCAACCAGTCCATTCCCGGCACCACCGAGGCTTTCCGCCAGATTAAGGAGCGCCGTCCCGACATCCTCTGCATCGCCGGCGAGGCCCATGAGGATCTGCCTGAGATCGGTTCTGCCGCCGACCTGGTCTGCAACAATGACTTCGTTTCTCGCGGTTATCTGATTATCCGCACCGCCCACGAGCTGGGCGCGGACACCTTCGTCCATATCTCCTTCCCCCGGCACATGGCCTATGAAACCATGAGCCGCCGTGTGGCCGTCATGCAGGAGGCCTGCAAGGAGTTCAACATGGAGTTTGTTCTGGAAACCGCTCCTGACCCGACTTCCGACGTGGGTATTCCCGGCGCTCAGGCTTATATCCTGGAGAACGTCCCCGCCTGGGTCCAGAAGTACGGTGAGAACGCCGCTTATTTCTGCACCAACGACGCTCATACCGAGCCCCTGCTGAAGCAGCTGGTCGAGTACGGCGGCTACTTCATCGAGGCCGATCTGCCCTCTCCTCTGATGGGTTATCCCGGCGCTCTGGGCCTGGACCTCACCGAAGAGGCCGGTGACTTTGAGAAGATTTTGGCCAAGGTTGAGTCCGCTCTGGTGGAAAAGGGCGCCGCCGATCACTTCGGCACCTGGGCATACTCCTATGGCTACACCCTGTCCGCCGGCCTTGCCGAGCATGCTAAAAACGTCATCAACGGTGTCAGCGAGATCACCGACATGGATGCCGTGGCCGCGGCTCTGAATGTGTACTCTCCCAAGGCTCAGTGGAACGGCGCGGGTTATACCAACGCCACCACCGGGGTCAAGAGCGACAATGTGTTCCTCATCTATCAGGACACCTATATCATGGGTGATCCTGGCCGTTTCATGGGCAACGCCGACGTGGAGATTCCCGAGAAGTACTTCACCGTCAGCTAAACCAATTTTAGAATGATCTGCCGTACGGGGAGGAGGACCTGTCCTTCTCCCCGCGCTGGCTTACCTGAGGGCGGCAAAGGTCCCCGCCTGGTATCCGGGTCCCCTGAAAATGCCCGGTGCACTGAACAAATGAGATAGGGTGGATGTATGACAAACAACGTAAGCCCCTTGCTGCAAATGCAGAACATTAAAAAGGACTTCTTTGGAAACCAAGTCCTCACCGACATTAACTTTACCCTGGGTGAGGGTGAGGTCTTGGGCCTGTGCGGTGAAAACGGCGCGGGCAAGAGCACGCTCATGAAAATTCTCTTTGGAATGGACGTCATCCGGGAAACCGGCGGCTATAGCGGCGACATTCTGATCGACGGCAAAAAAGTGGAATTCAATACCCCCTTTGACGCGCTGGAGGCGGGCATCGGCATGGTACATCAGGAGTTCTCCCTGATCCCCGGGTTTACCGCCACAGAAAATATCCTCCTGAATCGGGAACCCTGCAAAAAGAATATTGTTTCAGAGGTGTTCGGCGACCGCCTGAACACTCTGGATTATAAAGAGATGGACCGGCGCTCCGCCGCCGCCATTGAAAAGATGGGCGTCGCCATTGACGCCGAAATGGTCATCAGCGACATGCCCGTGGGCCATAAACAGTTTACGGAAATCGCCCGGGAGCTGAGCAAGGACCAGCTGAAGCTGCTGATTTTGGATGAGCCGACGGCCGTGCTGACGGAGAAGGAGGCCGAAGCCCTGCTGGAGTCGATCCGGGGCATGGCCGCCCGGGGTATCTCCGTCATTTTCATCACCCACCGGCTTCATGAAATTCTGGCGGTGTGCGACAAGGTGGTGGTTATGCGGGACGGCTATGTGGTCCGGGACGTCCCCACCGGAGAAACCAGTGTGGAGGACATCACCAAGTGGATGGTGGGCCGGGACGTGCAGAGCGCCGCCGTAGGCGAGGGCCGGAGCAATGACGGGGCCCGGACCATTATGTCCATTCAGAACCTCTGGGTGGACATGCCCGGCGAGACGGTGCGGGATGTCTCCCTTGATGTGAAAGAGGGCGAGATTCTGGGCATCGGCGGCCTGGCGGGCCAGGGCAAGCTGGGCATCCCCAACGGCGTCATGGGCCTCTATGAGGCCGGGGGCCGGGTGGAGTTCAACGGCCAGGAGATTCCCCTGAACAATCCCCGGAAATGCCTGGATTCCTCCCTGGCCTTCGTGTCAGAGGACCGGCGGGAGGTGGGCCTGCTGCTGGACGAGAGCCTGGAGTGGAACGTGGCCTTTCCCGCCATGCAGATTCAGGAGAAGTTCCTAAAAAGGCTGCTGGGCGGCTTCGTCAAATGGCGGGACGAAAAGGGTATCCATCAGGTGACCCAGAAGTATATCGACGAGCTGCAAATCAAGTGCACTAGCTCCAAGCAGAAGGCCAAGGAGCTCTCCGGCGGTAACCAGCAGAAGGTGTGCCTGGCCAAGGCCTTCGCCCTGGAACCCAAGTTCCTCTTCGTGTCGGAGCCCACCCGGGGCATCGACGTGGGCGCCAAGTCCCTGGTGCTGGAGGCGCTGAAGAAGTTCAACCGGGAGAACGGCGTCACCGTCGTCATGATCTCCTCTGAGCTGGAGGAGCTGCGCCAGACCTGTGACCGCATCGCCATCGTCTCCGGCGGACAGGTGGCGGGCATCCTGCCAGCGGCGGCATCCTCCGAGGAGTTCGGTCTGCTGATGGTCAGCAAGGTCATATAAGGAGGTGGGTCGTAATGAGTGAGAAAAAAGATTATAATTATAACAGTCCATCCAAATTCAACGATGAGATGAAAACTATTCAGCCCGCGCGCCGGCCTACAGAGCTGGAAAAAGCGCAGCTGGGCACCATGACGGCAATGGTGTCCTCTTTCGGTCTGCCCCGGATCATCATCTCCGGGTTCTTACTGGTCCTCTTTATTCTGACCCCCTTCGTCGGGGTTGACCTGCCCACCCAGATTACCAACATCATCAACCGCTTCAGCTGGAACGCGGTGCTGGTCCTGGCCATGGTGCCCATGATCCACGCGGGCTGCGGATTGAACTTCGGCCTGCCCCTGGCGATTATCTGCGGCCTGCTGGGCGGCACGCTGTCCATCCAGCTGGGCTTTACCGGGGCCATGAGCTTTGTCATGGCGATTGTGATCGCCACGCCTTTCGCGGTGATCCTTGGCGGAGGCTACGGGCTGCTGCTGAACCGCATCAAGGGCGGCGAGATGATGATTGCCACCTATGTGGGCTTTTCCGTCATGTCCTTTTTCTGCATGATGTGGCTGCTGCTGCCCTATTCCAGCCCCACCATGGTGTACGGCCTTTCGGGCAACGGCCTGCGGCCCACTATCTCCCTGGACGGTTTCTACAATCAGGTGCTGGCGAAGATACTGCATATTAAGATCGGGAACATTGAGATTCCCACGGGCTCCTTGCTGGTCTTCGCCCTGCTGGCCTTTTTGATGTGGGCGTTCCTGCACACCAAGACCGGCACCGCCATGACGGCTGTGGGTTCCAACGCGGCTTTCGCCCGGGCGGCGGGCATCGATGTGGACCGGACCCGGATGTTCTCCGTCATCATGTCCACCTGGCTGGGAGCCATGGGCATCCTGATGTATCAGCAGGGCTTCGGCTTTATCCAGCTTTATAATGCCCCCAACAACCTGACCATGCCCACGGTGGCGGCCATCCTGATCGGCGGCGCGTCGGTCAATAAAGCCACCATCCCCCATGTAATCATTGGCACGGTTTTGTTCCAGGGCATCGTGACCATGACCCCCACGGTGATGAACTCCGCGATCCACATGGACATGAGCGAGGTTATCCGGATTATCGTCTCCCAGGGTATGATCCTGTACGCGCTGACCAGAAAGACGGAGGGTGCGAAATGAACGAGAAAAAGAACATCCCCGCCGGAAAGAGACTTCTGGAGCTGGCGCGGAACAACGCCGTGCCCATCATGTTCATCATCATCTGCGCCGTCTTTATCCCCATGGCGGGTTTCTCCCCCAGCTATCTGCTGAACGAGATTGTCACCCGCATGGGCCGGAACCTGTTTTTGGTTCTCTGCCTGCTGTTCCCTATCATGGCGGGCATGGGATTGAACTTCGCCATGACTCTGGGAGCCATGGGCGCGGAGATCGCCGTCATCCTGGTGGCGGACTGGCAGATCTGGGGTATCCCCGGCGTGGTGCTGGCCATGATTTTGTCCATTCCCTTTTCCGCCCTGCTGGGCTTCATCTGCGGCACCTTACAAAACATGGCCAAAGGCCGGGAGATGATTACCAGCTATATCATCAACTTCTTCATCAACGGCTGGTATCAGCTGATCGTCCTGTATATCATGGGAGCTATCGTCCCCATCATCCACTCCAGCATCATGCTGCCCCGGGGCTATGGCATCCGCAACACTGTGAGCCTTCTGAACATGCGCCAGTGCCTGGATGATCTGCTGGCGATCCGGGTGGCGGGCGTGAAGATCCCCGTGTTCACCTTTATCCTGGTGGGTCTTCTGTGCCTGTTCATCGTCTGGTTCCGCCGCACGAAGCTGGGCCAGGACATGCGGGCCGTGGGTCAGGATATGGAGGTGGCCAAGGCCGCGGGCATCAACGTGGACCGGACCCGCATCATCTCCGTGGTCATGTCCACCGTCTGTGCCGGCTTCGGCATGGTGATCTATCTCCAGAACATCGGTAACCTGCCCACCTACACCGGACACTCCCAGATCGGCATGTTCTGCATTGCGGCGCTGCTGGTTGGCGGCGCGTCGGTGGAAAAGGCCGGCATCGGCAACGCCTTCCTGGGCGTGATCCTGTTCCACATGATGTTCATCGTGGCCCCCGGCGCGGGGGCGTTCATCACCGGGGACTCCATGGTGGGCGAGTACTTCCGCGTGTTCCTGTCCTACGGCGTCATCACCCTGGCCCTGATTATGTACGAGGCCAAGAAGAGAATGGCGAAGAGCAAAGCGGGCCAGGAGCTGGCCGCAGCCCAGGTGAAAAAGGAGGACGCGTGATGAAAGCGAAGACAAGAAGGATCCTCTTTTCCCTCCTGCTGGTGCTGGCGCTGGTGGTGATCGCCGCCGTCATGATGGTCATCGGCCGGGGACATACCGTCTACTTCGACAATAAGACCCTGGAGGACTATCAGGGCCAGGAGTACAAGGCTTTTGAGAAGGTCATCGTCACCGTCAAGGACGAGCAGGTGGCCAAGCTGGCCAAGCGTGACCGGGGCATGTCTATTTGGATCGGGCAGAATTTTAAAATGATTCTAGAGGTCACTCGGGAGAAAGGTGGAGAGTCCGAGATCCATGAGATTGATTTGAAACTGCCCTACAGCGTGGACGGCATTGTCATCAATCTCCCGGCTCTGCTGGCGGGACTGCCGGAGGAAACATGGTATTCCGAATTCGTTCCCGCTGTGACGGAGGAGCCCGAGGAGGAAGTCCCCGGCGAGGGCGATGAGTTCGGCTTGGGCCTGGAGGGCGAGCTGGGCTTGGAAGACGGCTTGGGCGACATCTAAACTCCGCGGTATTGGGAAACCATAGGACCGCCCCGCCGGAGGCGGGGCGGCCTCAGGCTATCGAAAAGTATTTCTCCAGCCTGAGCAAGTTTTCCGGCGCCGCCGGAAAACTTCTGATTGAAAACGAGAGAAACCCCTGATGGGTTTCTCTCGTAGCTCTTTTCCTTTCCGATAGCTATTGATTAACAGACTAGAAGGAGGAACTTTGATATGGCAGTGTTATCCGGTTTGGAGCCGAAGGCGGTATTTGAGTACTTTGAAAAGCTGTGCGCGGTGCCCCACGGCAGCGGCAACACCAAGAGAATCAGCGACCTCTGCGTGGGCTTTGCCAAGGAGCTGGGCCTCCGGTGGCGGCAGGACGAGGCAAATAATGTGGTGATCTGGAAGGACGCCAGCCCCGGTTGCGAGGACGCTCCCACCGTCATTCTCCAAGGCCATATCGACATGGTTTGTGTCAAGACGGAGGACTGTGCCAAGGACATGGCAAAAGAGGGCCTGGACCTCCGTACCGACGGGGAATGGGTCTGGGCGGATAAGACCTCTCTGGGCGGGGACAACGGCATCGCCGTGGCCATGATTTTGGCCATTCTGGCGGATGAGAACCTGCCCCACCCTCCTCTGGAGGCGGTGTTCACCGTGGACGAGGAGGTGGGCCTGGAGGGGGCCTTCGCCCTGGACTGCTCCGACCTGAAGGGCCGGAAGCTGGTGAACCTGGACTCGGAAGAGGAAGGGGTCTTTACCGTTTCCTGCGCCGGAGGCGTGCGGGTGGACTGCTTTTTGCCGGGCAAAAAAGCGCCTTTGAATGGGGAGTTGGGCTATGAGATCTCCCTGGAGGGCCTGCTGGGCGGCCACTCCGGGGCGGAAATCCACAAAGGCCGTGCCTCCGCCAACCAGGTCATGGGCCGGGTGCTGTACAGCGCTATGGAGTGCGTTCCCGGCCTGCGGCTGGCGGATATTCGAGGCGGAAAGTTCGACAACGTGATCTGCTCCCGGAACCACGCCAAAGTCGCCGTCCCGGCAGACCAGGCGGGGGAGTTCGAGGCGTTCATCCGGGCGTTTGACGGAGCCCTCAAAAACGAGTATGCGGGCTGCGACGGCGGCATTACGCTGGCCTGTGAAAGAACCGCTTTGGATGGAGCTCTTTCTTCGGAGGCGACGGGGAATGTTCTGCGCACGCTGCTGGCGGTGCCCCAGGGGGTCCAGGCCATGAATGTGGATTTCCCCGGCCTGGTGCAGACCTCCCTGAACATGGGCGTGATGGAGCTGAAGGAGGACGGGCTGTACTTCGGCATCTCCGTCCGCTCCTGCATTGCCACCCAGAAGGAGATGATGATCCAGCGGCTGAAAGCCATTTTGGAGCTGGGCGGGGGCTCCTTCACCCTGCGAGGCAACTACCCCGGCTGGCAGTACGACCGGAATTCCGCCCTGCGGGAGGAGGTCCTGGCGGCCTACAGTTCTGTCTGCGGCAAGGAGGGGACCATCGAGGCCACCCACGGCGGCCTGGAGTGCGGATTGTTCGTGGAGAAGCTGCCGGGGCTGGACGCGGTGTCCTTCGGCCCGGAGCTTCACGACGTTCACTCGGTCAAGGAGCGGCTGAGCGTGGCCTCTACCCAAAGGGTGTATGAGGTGACCCGAGAGCTTTTGAAACGAGAGAGCAAAGTCCGGAAATAAGAGAGAATGCACGCAGAGGGCCATTCCCTAGGGAATGGCCCTCTGTCTGTCGAAAAACGCTAAACTGGAAATGACAGGAAGAAAGGGTGTGCGCGGCTGCGCCCGCAGGCGCGTTTCGGAGCGCAGCCGCCGCTTGCGGCGGCTTTTAGCGCGGAGACAAACCCGGGAAGGGCTTCCTGCGCTATTTAAAACATACGCTTTCAGAACTTTTTCAAAGCTCTGAAAGCGTATGCGGCTTGCCGAAAAAGCTTATCCGGCGAGCTGAAGGGCCATTCCCTAGGAATGACCCTTGACTTTCCCGTAATTGGGTGTATGATCTTTTTTATGATTTACTTGTACGGAGCGGGGTGTGGATTACGAGACGGTATACACGACGGCGCGATTCAAACCGGTGGGCTTCAAACCGCAGGACCCGAATCCAGATCCGGCGCTTGGCCAGGGCCTGGACGGCAGGCATCGCGGCCGGGCTGACGCTGCTGCTGGCGGCGGTTTTCCTCTTTTCCCGGGGCGGCGGGCGGCCCGTTTTTGAAAAAGGGGACCTGCTGGTCTGCGTCAACGGCGGCGGGTCCGTAGAGTTGTACTGGCCCAAAGCAGCCGCTCCTTCCGCCCTGTATCAGGTGGAATTCTCCTGTGGAGAAACCCAAGAGACACACCGCTGCTCCCAGCCCGCTTTGAAGCTCTCCGGGCTTTCCGCGGCGGAGCTGGAGGTTCGGGTCCTGGCGGTGGCAGGCGGAAAAAGTCTCTTGGGCAAGCCCAAAGAGATCAAGAGCCGGAAGACGTTCCGGGCGAAGCTTGCATTGCCTGAGAGCCTGGAGGCCCCGGAGGTTTTCGGAACGGTGGAGGAGGGGACGGCGTCCCTCCGCTGGACCGGGGAGGGAGACGTTTTCGAGGTCTTTCGTACTTATGAGCCCGGCACTTCCGGAGTGGCCGGAAGCGCCCCCGTGGCCTCTACCGGGGAGGACAAGCTGTCTGTCCCTCTGGAAGGAGCGGAGAATCTCCATTCTTTTACCGTCCGGTCGGGCTGGAAAAAGCGGGGGTTTATCCTCTGCGGCCCCGCCGCGTCTCCGTCGGAGAACGGAGGGGAGAACCTGCCCAGCGGCGGAACGCTGGCCCTTACCTGTCAGGAGACGGCCCCCCGGCTGTGCGCCCTGGAGTGGGAGGGGACCCAGTGCCACCACTTTGAGGTCCAGTGCTGGTCGGGGGAGGAGTGGCGGGCCGCCGCCCGGCTTACGCCGGAAAAACATATGCGCTATGATCCCGGGCGGCTGCGCTCCGGGTCTTATAACCGCTTCCGCGTTGCCGCCATGAACGGAGACGGTACGGAGCGGCAGGCGGAGGAGGCTTCCCTTTGGGCCTCTGTCTCCACCCTGTACAGCACCATCTGGCCCATCCAGGACCTGACGCTTTACGAGGACCCGGGCAAGGGGACCCGGCTGGCCTCCGTTCCCGGCGGAACGGCCCTCTGCGTTCTGGCGGAGGAGGGGGACTGGTTCCGGGTGCGTTATGGGGAGGAGTACGGCTGGGTGGACAGCCGTTTCTGCATGATTAACCTGCCGGAGTACGTGGGGGACCACTGCGCTTACGACATTACCAACAGCTATGACTCTCTCTTTGCCGTCCACGGCTCCCCGATCCGGGAGATTACGCATCAGGTGCTTCCGGGCTATGAGAATGTCCGGGCGGAGGACGGGTCTTTTCTGGTTCCCTATCTGTACCCCTGCGCAAAAAAGCTGCTCTCCGCCGCCCAGGCGGCGGAGGCCGACGGACTGCGGCTGAAAATCTACGAGGCCTTCCGCCCCCAGCAGGCCACCCGCTTTTCTTACGACACCACGGAAAAGCAGCTGAACGGCCCCGCCCTGACGGAGGACGGCGGGCAGGTGGGCATGACCCTCTCCAAGCTGATGACGGACAGCGGGCGCTTTGCGCTGGGGAGCTTTCTGGCCAGGACGGTTTCCTCCCATAACCGGGGCATTGCCCTGGACCTGACGCTGGAGAAAGCGGACGGCGGAGGGGAGCTGGAGATGCAAAGCGAGATGCACGATTTGAGCTGGTATTCCGAAACCTACCGCAACACCCTCAACGCCGGCCTGCTGGCGGGTTACATGACCGCCGTGGGGATGAACGGGCTCGACTCGGAGTGGTGGCATTTCCAGGACGACGCCACCCGGGGGAAGATCGGCTTAAACAGCGCGCTGAACCGGGGCGTCAGCGCCGAGGGCTGGACCCAGGACGACGGCGGCTGGCGTTACCGCAGGGCCGGGGGGAGCTTTGTCCGAAACGCCTCTATGACGGTGGACGGGCGGCTCTACACCTTCGGGCCGGAGGGCTACGCCGCCGGTTGAGAGGGGAGAAAAGGACGGTAAAAAAACTCGAAAAAATTTTTCCAAAAGCTATTAATTTTCGGGCCGGTCCGCCGATGATACTTGTGTAAGCAGTCACCACACGTTTTCACCCGGTCCTAGGCCGGTTGGAATATGTACCGCGCTGAAGGTTCGCGGGCCGTGGCCACGGCTCACGAACGGACGGCGCACCACAGACCTGTGCTTCGGTAAAAGGATGCTCCGGGGCACATTAATAGACTGAAAGGAGTCAATATCATGCGTATTCAGCACAACATTATGGCGATGAACGCCTACCGCAACTACAACACCAACACCTCCGCTCTGGCGAAGAACCTGGAGAAGCTGTCCTCCGGCTATAAGGTCAACCGCGCCGGCGACGACGCCGCGGGCCTGGCCATTTCCGAGAAGATGCGCGCTCAGATCACCGGTCTGAACGCCGCTCAGAAGAACGTCAAGGACGGCGTCAACCTCGTGAAGACCGCTGAGGGCGCGCTGCAGGAAGTGCAGGACATGCTCAACCGCATGGATTACCTGGCTACCCAGTCCGCCAACGGCACTTATGATAACCCCGTCGACCGCTTCAACCTCCAGAAGGAAGTTGACGCCCTGAAGGACGAAATCGACCGGATCGCCGATTCCGCCAACTTCAACGGCATCAAGCTGCTGGACGGCACCATGGGCGAGCGGAACACCACTGTGGATACCTCTGTGGCCAACGGCGTGCAGCGGATCAGCATCATGGGCGGCGGCAATGGTGCTGCCTCCACCGTGGCGATCACCGGCGCGACGGCGTCTGTGAGTGCTGGCGGCACCGTTACCCTGACTCTGGCTGCCAGTGTCACTGGCGTGAAGTGGGTTGCCATCAGCCCCAAGGACGGCATGAGCGCGGAGAAGGGTGGCACCACTCACACTGCGTCGCTCAAGGGCGACGTGGGCGGCAGCGTTACCTTCAAGGCCGTTGTGGACCGCACCGTGGCTTCCGCGAAGGCCAAGGATATGGAGTACTATGACGGCATGACCATCACCGTCTCCGTGGCTGCCAAGAGCATCACCGCCGGCGGTGGATACGGCGCTTACAGCACCGGCACTGTGACGGTTCAGGGCGCTGGCGACGGCGGAGCCCTGACCCTGCAGATCGGCGACACCGCCGACAAGTACAACCAGATGCAGGTCGCCGTGAAGGACCTGCACGTCAGCAGCCTGGGCATCGGCGATGTCAACATCGGCGACCTGAAGAGCGCTCAGGCGGCGATTCAGAGCATCAAGGACGCCATCAACACCGTGTCCTCCACCCGCGGCGACCTGGGCGCCATCCAGAACCGTCTGGAGCACACCCAGAAGAACCTGTCCGTCATGACGGAGAACATCCAGGACGCCGAGTCTGCCATCCGCGACACCGACGTTGCCGAGGAAATGATGGCTTACACCAAGAACAACATCCTGATCCAGTCCGCCCAGGCCATGCTGGCCCAGGCCAACGCTGTTCCTCAGGGCGTGCTGCAGCTGCTCGGCTAATCCGGCGCGCGGTTGTCTTTGGAAAACCAAATCCCACGCATATAAGGGGGCGGGCGAAAGCCCGCCCCCTTTTTTTGGAAAGGAGTCCATATGGAAGCTATTGAAATCGCCCAGCGTCTGGCGGAGCTGAACCAGAATGAGGAGGCCCTTCGGGCGTATAAACTGGCCCTCCAGGACCAAAGTGAGAAGACCCCCGGGGCCCTGATGAACGCGGCGCTGCACATTTTGCAGTTTGGCCAGGGCGACGATTACCAGATTTCTTACACACTCTTTTACGACCTCTACCAGCAGGGCTCCTTCCGGCAGGAAATTCTTCAGATCATGGACGGGGCCTTTTACGAGCCCAACGTCAAGCGGCAGAAAAACCGCTACCGGCAGAACGTGAAGCTGCTGGAAAAATATCCCTATCTTTTCCGGAAGGACTTTCCGGATTTTGACCGGTTGCCTATTCGCTTTTATCCCTTTGACGACAGCAGCTATACCCCCCTTCATGTGGCGGAGGGGCGTTTTGGGGACTATGTCAAGCCCCGGGACCCCGTGGTCCGGCATTACTTTTTTAAAGACTTGGAAAATCCCATCCTGGCAAAGGATGTGACCTCACAATATGAGTTAGAATATCTCCGGGACAGCGTCCGCAAGAGCGAGGACCTGGGCCGGGAGAACCACATATACCTCCACTACGCCAGCTGGCCGGACTTCTGCGCCTGGCTGTCGGTGCTGGACATGAAGCCGGTGCTGGAGGAGAAAAAGGTTGTCTTTTTGATGGAGGACGAGCTGGCCCAGTATCCCATTAATTTTAAGGAGCGCTTTGGAATTGACTACGGCAAATATCCGCTGAAGCCCGCGGGCCTCCGGGAGGTTTGCCGTATGATCTGGCACACCCAGCTTTCCAGCCACAACGGCGGCGACTTTTTCAACGAGATTTTCGACGCTCACCCCAATCTGCTGGTGCTGCCCTCCATCATTTTGGAGGAGACGGAGGAGACGATCGAAAAGGTGGAAGCGGCGCTCAGAAGGGCAAACAGCGCTCAGGACCTGCCGCAGCTTCTCCCGGCTTGGAAAAGCAGGCGTCTGGTCTTAGAGCTTTACAGTATGAAAGACCGGACTGCCAAGGACATTCTGGTGGCGCTTTATATGGACCGTATTCAGGAGAGCGCACCGTTTTTGGACAAGGCCTCCCGGCTTGCGCCGGTCCTCTTTTTCCAGCCCCACAGCATAGATTTGCAGTATAAACTGGGGGTCAGCGATCATTCTGGATATGCAATACTGGGTTCGGAGTTTTACAATCGGCTCTGCGCCTCCCCGGTATTCCGGGATTTTAAGTATATTAAGACCTTTACGCCCATGCGCCGTTTCACCACCAGCTATGGGGCTACGCTCCGGTTTATGGAAGAGCAGGCGGAAGAGACGAAGGATGGCGGCGCCCCCAAGGTTGTTGACGACCAGGTGATCATCCGCCCGCTGAACCGGAGCTTTATGATCGACTGGCAGAACCGGCTGTTCAAGGACAGCGTCCTGGTGCGGTTCGAGGACGGGAAGCTGAACCCCAGGGCCACCTTCACGGCGCTGGCGGAGTTTTTGGACATTCCGTATACGGAGAGCATGACTTACTGCTCCCAGTTCGGCGAGCGGGACCCAGAGTCCTATAAGGGGAACGCCCGGGGCTTTGACCCCGCGCCGGTATACCGGACTTACGACAGCTATTCTACAGAGGACGAGCGGTATTTCCTGGAGTATTTTATGCGGGATCTGTACGAGGAGTACGGTTACAGCTTCCACTATTACGACGGCGCGCCCATGGACGAAAAGCGGGTGAACGAGCTGATCGAAAGGTTTACGAAGATTGATAGTATGATTCGGGACAGCTGGCGGGTGTGGCTGAATTGGACGATCAAGAAGAACGAGGAGCGGCCGGAGGAGGAGAAGGAGGCGGTCCGGGAACGCTTTAAAAAGAATCCGCCGGTAAACGCCAAGCTTCGGACCTTATCAAATCAGGAGATAAAGGACTATTTCCTGTGGCCTGAGGCGGACCTGGAAGCGCTTTTGGAAGACCTGATTCAGGACTACCACGCGAACCGGCGGCGGGTGGCGGCGGTTTTGCTCAAGGGTCTGGAGTTTGTGAACAAAAACGACCAGCCGCTGCACATGATGCCGAAGCTCCAGCTGGACCTGGCGCTGTTGGAGCAGCCGCTGTACCACTGAGGAGGGAGCATGGAAAAAGGAACGGTATATTTTTTCACCGGCCTCTCCGGGGCGGGAAAGACTACTCTGGGCGGGCTCTTTCACCGGCGGCTGAAAGCCCGGAAACAGAGCGTCGTACTCTTGGACGGGGACAGCATCCGCCTGGTGTATAACGAGGATATCAGCTATACGGAGGAGTCCCGCCGCAAGGGCGCGGCGCGGACCTTCCGGGTGGCGAAGATGCTCTCGGACCAGGGGATCGACGTGGTGGTGTGCAGCATCTGCATGTATTCCGCCGTCCGGGAGTGGAACCGGGAGAATATTGAGCGTTACCGGGAGATTTATATCAAGGTGGACAAAGAGGTTTTGCTCCGGCGGAACCAGAAGGGGCTCTATACCGGCGGCAAGGACGTGGTAGGGGTGGACATTCCCTTCGACGAGCCCAAGCGGCCGGACTTCGTCATTGAGAACAACGGCCATGAGACGCCGGAAACCATCGTCTCCCGCCTGGAGGCGGCCCTGGAGGAGGCGGAGGCATGAAGGCGCTGATTTTAAATTCCGGCATGGGCACCCGCATGGCCCCGCTGACAGACCGCCAGCCCAAGTGCCTGACGGAGCTTTCTCCCGGCGAGACGATTTTGGGCCGCCAGCTCCGCCAGCTTGCGGAGGCGGGAATTCAGGACGTGACGGTTACCACGGGTCCCTTTCCCGGCGTATTGGAGGAGTACTGCGAGGGACTGAACCTGCCGCTGCGGATTCGCTTTGTCCGGAACGCGGAGTATGGGTCCACGAATTATATCTATTCAATCTATCTGGCCCGCTCGTTTTTGGAGGGGGAGCTGCTCCTCCTCCACGGGGATCTGGTGTTTGAAAACGAGGTTCTCCAGCAGGTGATTCGGAGCGAAGGGAGCTGCGTGACGGTCAGCTCTACCGCCCCGCTGCCGGAGAAGGATTTCAAGGCGGTGGTCCGCCGGGGACGGGTGGAAAAGGTCGGCGTGGAGTTTTTTGAGGACGCCATGGCGGCCCAGCCGCTGTATCACTTGAGGGCGGAGGACTGGAGCGTCTGGCTTCAGGCGATCGCCCGTTTCTGCGAGGCGGGAGATACGGCCTGTTATGCGGAAAAAGCGCTGAACGAAACGGCGGGGGAATGGCCGTTGTACCCGCTGGATGTGCGGAACATGCTCTGCGGAGAGGTGGATACGCCGGAGGATCTGGCGGCGGTATCTGCGAAGGCCCGAGAGGTGGAGAACCGCAGGGTGTATATGTGCTTTTCTTCGGATGTGCTCCACAGCGGGCATATGGCGATGATCCGCCGCGCGGCGGGCCTGGGGAGGCTGACGGTGGGCGTGCTGTCGGATGAGGCGGTTGTGTCTTACAAGCGTTTTCCTCTTCTGCCCTTTGAGGAGCGGGCGGCGCTGTTTGCCAACATCAAGGGCGTGGAACAGGTCGTTAAACAGGAGGAGCTGAGCTATAAGAACACGCTGCTGGCCCTGAAGCCGGAGATCGTCGTCCACGGGGACGACTGGCGGACGGGGTTCCAAAAGCCCCTGCGGGAGGAAGTGCTGGATGTGCTGTCGTCCTATGGCGGACGGCTGATGGAGTTTCCCTATTCCAGCGGAGAGCGGTATCAGGAGTTGGAGCGCCGTTCCCGGATGGAACTGTCCCTGCCGGACAGCCGCCGGGGGCGTCTGCGGAAGCTGCTGAACATGAAGGGATTTCTCACGGCTATGGAAGCCCACGATGGGATTTCCGGGCTGATTGTGGAAAACACGGTGGTTCATGAGGGGGGAAGCCCCCGGGGGTTTGACGCCATGTGGGTGTCCAGTCTTTGCGACTCCACCGCCAAGGGCAAGCCGGATATGGAGCTGGTGGACATGACGTCACGGTTCCGTACGATTGACGATTTGACGGAGGTCACAACGAAGCCTATCATTTTCGACGGGGACACCGGCGGGATGGCGGAGCATTTTGTCTATACGGTGCGTTCCCTGGAGAAGATGGGTGTTTCGGCAGTCATCATCGAAGACAAGCAGGGACTGAAAAAGAACTCTCTCTTTGGCACGGAGGCGGCCCAGGTACAGGATTCCATCGCGCATTTCAGCGAGAAGATCGCTGCGGGCAAACGCGCGCAAAAGTCCCCGGATTTTATGATTATTGCCCGGATTGAGAGCCTGATTTTAGAGCGGGGGATGGAAGATGCTCTGGAGCGGGCGTTTGCCTTTGTAAAGGCAGGAGCGGACGGGATCATGATCCACTCCCGGCGGAAAGAGCCGGATGAGATCTTTACCTTTGTGGAACGCTTTCGGGAGAAAGACGGGAATACGCCCCTGGTGGTGGTTCCCACGTCTTTCCACAGTGTCACGGAAGAGGAGTTCCAGCGCCGGGGGGTCAATATCGTGATCTACGCCAATCATTTGATGCGCAGTCAAGTACCGGCCATGCGAAAAACGGCGGAAACCATTCTGTCATGTCATCGCTCCATGGAGGCGGACCGGGACTTGATGCCTTTTCAGGAGATCATCCGCATGATCCCGCCGGAGCTTTGAGACAATGGCGGAACAGAGAGTCATACGGGAGGATTACCGGGAGTTGGACCGGTATTTTCTGGATTCCGGCGCGAACAACATTTTTTTGGTCTGCGGCAAGTCGATCAAGCGGCTTCCGGTTGGCCGGTATTTTGCGGAGCTGGAAGCGCGTATGGGGCTCCGGCTGGTTCGGTTTTCCGCCTTCCGTCCAAATCCCCTGTATGAGGAGGCGGCGGCTGCGGCCGCCGCGTTTCGCTCCAGTGGCTGCGACGCCATTGCGGCGGTAGGGGGCGGCAGCGCTATGGATGTTGCCAAGTGCGTGAAGCTGTGGGCCGGCTTGAACCCTGGGGAGGACTATCTGAAACAGGCATATGTGCCCAATCAGATTCCCCTGCTGGCGGCGCCGACCACCGCCGGAACCGGAAGCGAGGCAACTCATTTCGCCGTGGTTTACCGCGGGGGGGAAAAGCTGTCCGTGGCTCACGCGGCGTGCCTTCCTTCCGCCGCGCTGCTGGACCCCAGAGCCTTGGAGACATTGCCGGACTATCACCGGAAGAGTTCTATGCTGGACGCGCTTTGTCATGGGCTGGAGTCCTTTTGGTCAGTACGGGCAGGGGCGGAGAGCCGCTCCTATTCCCGGAAGGCAGTTGAGGGAGTTTTCCGGCATTTGAACGGATATCTGCGAAATGATCCGGAGGGGAACACCGGTATGCTGGAGGCGGCGCATTTGGCAGGAAAGGCCATCAATCTGGCGCAGACTACCGCCGGACACGCTATGAGCTATCAGCTGACGGAATTGTACGGGATAGCTCACGGCCATGCGGCGGCGCTTTGCGTGGCGGAGCTTTGGCCCCACATGGCGGCGCGTTGCGGCGGCACTGCTTTGGAGGGAATTTTTGCGGAGCTGGCGGCGGCTATGGGCTGCGGAAGTGTCCAAGAGGCCTGCGAAAAGCTGAAGAATCTTCTTGTGTCTCTGGGCTTGAAAGCGCCCGCAGCCGCAAAAGAAGACTATGCGGTGCTGAAGCGGTCTGTTAATCAGGAGAGGCTGAAAAACAATCCTGTCTTCTTGAGCCTTTTTGACATTGACGATTTATACCACCGGATTTTATCCGGGAAAGGACGGGAAAACCCATGAAGGTGGAGACGTTCGCGAGTATTGTGGGGGCGGATTTTTATACCGGTGTTCCGGACTCCCAGCTGCGGAGCCTGTGCGACTATCTGATGAATGCCTACGGGACGGACCCCCGACACCATGTCATTGCCGCCAACGAGGGGAACTGCGCCGCCTTAGCGGCGGGCTATCATCTCGCTACCGGAAAAACAGCGGTAGTTTATCTGCAAAATTCCGGTGAGGGAAATATAATCAACCCGGCGGCGTCCCTGCTGCACCGGCGGGTGTATGGAATCCCGGTTTTGTTTGTGGTGGGCTGGCGGGGCGAGCCCGGTGTTCATGACGAACCCCAGCATATATATCAAGGGCTTGTAACGGAAAAGCTGTTGGAGGACTTGGAGATTCCTTCGTTTGTGATTGACAGCGGTACGCCGGAGACGGCGGTCCGGGAGGAGATGGAACGTTTCCGGCTGATTCTGCAAAAAGGCGGCTGTGCGGCGTTTATCATCCGCAAGGGCGGATTGACCTATGAGGGAAGGGCGGTCTACGGCAATGGCTACGCGCTGAGCCGGGAGGAATCGATCCGGCATATTGCGGAGGCGGCTGGGGAGGATCCCATTGTTTCCACTACCGGAAAGGCCAGCCGGGAGCTGTTTGAACTGCGGACTGCCGCCGGTCAGGCCCATGACCGGGATTTTTTGACGGTGGGTTCCATGGGGCACGCCTCTTCCATTGCGTTGGGGATTGCGCTGCACCGCCCGGAATCCCGGGTCTGGTGTCTGGATGGCGACGGCGCGGCGCTGATGCACATGGGAGCGATGGCCGTAATCGGGACAGTCCGGCCTAGGAATCTCATCCATATTGTTTTAAACAACGCCGCCCATGAAACAGTGGGCGGAATGCCTACGGCGGCGGGCGGGCTGGACCTTCCCGGAATTGCCAGGGCCTGCGGATATCCACATGTCTGCACGGCGGAGACGTTTCAGGATCTGGATGAAGCGCTTTCTAAGGCGAAGACACGGGGAGAGCTGGCGTTCATCGAGGTGAAGTGCGTGCTGGGAGCCCGGGCCGATTTGGGCCGGCCCACCTCAACGCCTCAGGAGAACAAGGCCGCTTTTATGGAGCGCCTGCGGCGCCCAGAGGGGGAAACGTCCCGTTAACCGGCCTGACAGAGCCGCATGTTCTGTGAACGGACAAGGAGGGTGCCTATGGAGACAGTTGAAATTGCCCGGAGACTTGCGGAGCTGGGCCGGAATGGGGACGCCTGCCGTGCCTATAAGCTGGCGCTTCAGCAGGGAGGGGAGAGGGACCCCGCTGTTATGATGGAGGCCGCGCTGCATATTTTGCGGTTTGGCGGAGGGAACGACTATCAGATTTCCTACACGGTGTTTCTCAGCCTGCATAACCTGGGCTGTTTTCAGGAAGACGTGCTTTCGCTGATGGACACGGCTTTCTACGAGCCCAATGTACAGGGGCAAAAGGACCGTTACCGGGAGAACTGTGCGCTTCTGGGAAAATACCCCTATCTGTTCCGAAAAGATTTCCCGGATTTCGACCGGCTTCCCATTCGTTTCTACCCCTTTGACAACGATGTTTACACCCCCTATGACCTACGGACAAAACGGTTTGGGGAGTATATGGACCCAAAGGAGCCTGTGCTCCGGCATTCTTTTTTTCAGGATTTGGAACATCCCGTTCTGGCAGAAGACGTTTATTCCCAGTATGAGCTGGAGTATCTCCGAGACAACGTGCGCAAGAGCGAATATGTCGGACGGGAAAATCATATCTATCTCCATTACACGGATTGGGATACTTTCTGCGCTCATCTGGCGGTTTTGGATCTGCGGCCTGTTCTGCGGGAGGAGAAGGTAGTCTTTCTTGCAGAAGAGGAGATCAGCTGGTATCCGATGGATTTTCAAGCGCGCTTTGGCATTGATTACCGTCAATATCCCATAAAGCCCCTGGGACTGCGAGAGATTCAGAAGATGGTCTGGCATGTTCAGCTTTCCACTCACAATGGAGGAGACTTCTTTAATGAGGTCTTTGACGGCCATCCGAATCTGCTGGCGATGCCTTCACGGCTGCTTTCGGATATTGAGGAAACCGTGGAAACGATCTCCCGCGCGATTGGCCGGGCCTCCAGCCGGGAAGAGGCTTTGCGGAGCTTTGAGGCTTGGCAGGACCCGGATTTAGTGGAAGAGCTCTATAATTTGCGAAACCGGACGGCTAAGGATGTTTTAGCGGCTCTGTTTTTCCGGGAGAGCGGAAAGGCCGGAATGCAGGCCGCCGCCGGGGAGAGGATTGTCCCGGCCCTGTTTTTCCAGCCCCACTTCACGAATATCGTATATGAGCTGGAGCTGGGCCAAAATGGACAGGCGGCGCTTTGTTCCGGCGAGTACGATCAGATCTGTACGTCTCCTCTTTTTCGGGATTTCAAATATATCAAGGCGTTCACGCCTATGCGGCGGATCACTACCAGCCACGGGGGCAGCGTGCGGTTTGCCGTGGTGTCCCGCCAGATCGGCTTATCCAGATCGGATATCGGCCTCAGTGACCTGCTGGGCATCCGGCTGCTGAACCGCAGCTTCCTGATTGACCGGTCGGAGCGGCTTTTCAAGGACTGCGTGCTGGTGCGGTTTGAGGACGGAAAGCTGAATCCCCGGGCGGTATTCACCGCGCTGGCGGCATTTTTGGACTTGCCCTATACAGAGAGCATGACTTACTGTTCGGAGGCCGGGAGGCGTGACCCCCACCCTGAGACGAAGGGGTTTGACCCCGCTCCCGTTTACAAGACCTATGATGAGTTTACCTGCGACGGTGAGCGCCGCCTTCTGGAATACCTCTTCCGGGACGCCTATGAGGGCTACGGGTATGATTTTCAATATTATGACGGCGGACCCGTGGATGAAAGGAAGGTTGTGTCCGGCGGTTTTGCCGCGATTGACAGTCGGATCCGGGATTCCTGGGAACAGGCGTTTCAAGAGGCTGCCCGGAAGAATGAGACGTGCGGCGAAGAGGAGCGGCGGCGCCTGCAAAAGGCGGGCCGAAGGCCCTTCCGCCTGGAAGAGGCGAAGGACGGGGCAGACCTGCAAAGCTATCTTCTCCAGCCGGGGGCAAATCCCAGGGCTGCGCTGGACGCCTATATGGAACAGGTCCAAGCCCACCGGCTTGCAATTATTCGGGCGCTGATGAGCGGTCCGGAATTTGTGAACCGCCAGGGCCTGCCTTTGCGGATGATGCCGGAATTGAAACTGGACCCGGCGCTGCTGGAACAGCCGCTGTATCACTAAAAGATTAGGGGGAACCTCCTGGATGAGTGAAAAAGGAACGTTATATTTTTTTACAGGCCTTGCCGGGGCGGGAAAGACTACGGTGGGCGGCCTGTTTTACCAGCGGTTGAAGGCACGGAACCCAGAGGCGGTTTTGATTGACGGGGATGTCCAGCGGACGGCGGCGGGCCACAGTGTCCCGGGTGTCGGGGTTGTGCAGGAGGACCGCTATACCACTGAAGCCCGGAAGGCCGGAGCCAGGGAAATGTTCCAGTACTGCAAGGGTCTGACGGATCAGGGGAAAGACGTGGTAGTGTGCAGCATTTCCATGTACCGGGAGATTCGGGATTGGAACCGGGAGAACATTGCGCATTACCGGGAGATTTATATCAAAGTAACGCGGGAGACGCTTTACCGGCGCGATCAAAAGGGGCTCTACTCCTCCGGCGCGAAAAACGTGGTGGGCGTAGACCTCCCATATGACGAGCCGGAACGGCCGGATCTGGTGGTGGAAAACGACGGGCAAGAGACGCCGGAAACCATTGTGGACCGGCTGGAAACTCTCTTTTTGGAGGTGCGGGGGAAATGATTGCGGATTTGCATACGCACAGTACGGCTTCGGATGGACAGTATTCCCCTGGAGAGTTGGCGCGCCTTGCCAAGGCAAGGGGGCTGGAAGCGTGGGCGCTTACCGATCATGACAGTCTGGGCGGGCTGGATGAGGCGGTCCGGGAAGGAGAGGCGCTGGGCCTGCGGGTGATCCGCGGCATTGAGCTGAGCGCGGACGATTATTTGAATCTTCATATTTTGGGCTACGCCTTTCCGGCGGATTCGCCCAGTCTTCAGCGGACGGCGTCAGGACTCCAGCAGGGGCGGGATCACCGGAAATACCGGATTCAGGCCTTTCTTCAGGAGCAGGGGGTGGACATCCCATTAGAGGAGGTGGAGGCCGAGGCGAAGGGCGGCTCCATTGGCCGGCCCCATTTCGCCCAGGTGATGCTGCGCCACGGATACGTCAAGACCCGGAAAGAGGCCTTTGACCGCTATTTGGATATCCCTGCGTTTCAGGCGATTGAGAAAGGCACGAAACCCAGTGCGGAGGCCTGTATAAGAGCTATTAAAGCCGCGGGCGGCAAGGTATCTCTGGCTCATCCCTATCAGATTGTGCTGGGAAACGATTGTCTGGAGGACTTGGTCAGGCGGCTCAAGGACTGCGGGCTGGACGCCGTTGAGTGTTACTATACCAAGCACACTCCTCAGCAGCAGGCGGAATATCTGGCGCTGGCGGAAAGATATGACCTTCATGTCACCGGCGGCAGCGATTTCCATGGGGAGAAGAACAAACCGGATTGCCCCTTGGCGGCGGTGGAGCTTGATTTGGACTGGCTGATTTCGGGGTGAGGAGTGGGATATGCTGGAAGAGTATGCCAGGGTATACGGAATGCTGGGGGATGAAATCTCCCGGGATATTTACCTCCACCGGATAAACTACTTGGTTTCCGGCGATTACCGGTATATCAAAGAGATGATTACGGCCTATATTCCAAATTTGAAACCCCTGGGCGGAAAGACGATGGAAGAGCTGCGGGCTGCCTTGCCCGAAGACCGTCAAATCGTTCTTTATGGGGCCGGGGCGCTTGGCAGGGAACTGCTCCCCCAGTGGGAGCACGACGGGCGTTTCCTGGGATTTTGCAGCCGCACAAGGAAAAAGCAAGAGGAGGGCTATCTGGGTTTTCCTTGCATGAGCCCGGAGGAGCTGCTGCGCCGGAAGGACTTGACGGTGATTATCAGCGCGCGGTGGAATTATGACGAAATTTTGCGGCGGCTCAGGGAGGGGGGCTATCCCGAAAACCTGATTTTCGATGTAAAGGGAATCTATATGGAAGACCTTCCGGGTCAGTATTTTGATCTGGAGCATTTGACCTTCGGGGAGAATGAGGTGCTTCTCGACGTAGGCTGTTTGGATTTAAATTCCGCCCTCAAATTCCGGGAGTGCTGCGGCAGTGTAAAGAAGGTTTACTGCTTTGAGCCGGACCCGAAGAGCTACGCAGTGTGCCTGGAAAAGAAGGAACGGACCGGGTTTTCGGAGGCGGAGCTCCTGCCCCTGGGGGCTTGGAGTCATCGGACGGAGCTTTCGTTTGATGCCACAGGGATTGGCGTTTCCCACGTTCAAGAAAGCGGCGGAATCCGCATACCTGTGGTGCCCATTGACGAAGTAGTGGACCCGGCGGACCGGGTGATGATGATAAAAATGGATATCGAGGGCGCAGAATTAGAGGCCCTTCGGGGAGCGAAACAGGTGATCCGGCGGGACAAGCCAAAGATGGCGGTCAGCATGTACCATAAACCGGAGGACCTGACGGAGCTCCCGCTGTATATCAAAGAGCTGGTGCCGGAGTACCGGCTGTATATACGGCATTATTCCAATTACATAAATGAAACGGTTTTGTACGCGGTGATGCCGTAAATCAGCGCGAGACAGGGAGTGTTTGCTTATGCGTTTTGAACTAATGGCGTCTATGATGTGCGCGGATTACGGCCACTTGGAACAGGAGGTCAAAAATCTGGAAGCAGGGGGCATTGACTCTTTTCATATCGACATCATGGATGGGCGTTTTGTCGCCAACTTTGCTATGTCTCTGAACGACATGCGCTACGTTGCCATGACCACCTCCAAGCCTTTGGATGTCCATCTGATGATTGAGCACCCCAACAACCGGATCGGCCTGTTCCTGCAAAACCTCCGCCCGGGCGACACCGTGTACATTCATCCGGAGGCAGAGTACCACCCCTCCACGACGCTCCAGGCGGTTATTGACGCCGGGATGGTGCCGGGCATCGCGATCAATCCGGGTACGTCGGTAGAGACGGTGATGGAGCTGCTGCGGATTGTGAAAAAGGTGCTGGTAATGTCGGTTAACCCGGGCAACGCGGGGCAGATGTTTTTGCCCTATGTGGGGAAAAAGATTACAAAACTGCTGGCCATCAAGGAAGATATGGACTTTGAGCTCTATTGGGACGGCGCGTGCGGTGCGGACAAAATACTGGAGTACGCGCCCAAAGGGGTCAAAGGCTTTGTGCTGGGTACGACGCTGCTGTTCGGCAAGGACAAACCCTACGGGGAGACGTTGCAAAATATCCGGGAACTGAGATTTTGAGCCGGGCAGCCTGGGACTGAACGCGGAAAGCGCCCGTCCGGGAAGGACTTCCTTCCCGGGCGGACGCTTTTTTTGCGGCCAGGCGGCGAATAGGCGGGGCGCAGGGAGTTAGCTTTAAGAGATAGGAGGCTCGCTGAATTTCCATTCGATAGAATAGGTGTACATCAGGTTTGGCTGAGGGACGGAAAATGTGAAGAGATCGTTTTTGTCTACCGTTTCCGGGACGATCTCGTCCCGGGAAACCACCAAATCCTTGCTCATTTTCGTGTCGGCGAATACCACCTTCTGGACGTTCGTGAGCATCCCCTTCGGTGCGATTACCTCAAGGGTGAGGCAGTCTGTCCGGAGGGTGATGGCCTGGGCGTAATAGGGGATCATGATCCGGCGGGTATCCTTTGCAACGGCTTCAATCTCCCAGGATTCCTGGCCATCCTTTTTCATGGGCTGGGGGAATTTCAAAATGGCGCTGTAGAGGGACTTCCTGCTGGGGAGGTTCTCAAGTTTGTAATGGTCATTATCGGGGGCTATGAGACGGAAACCGTCAAATGTGCTCCCGGTCCAATAGGCGCTGTGAGTTATGCTTTCGATTCCGTCCCGCAGCGCTTGGATGGTTGCCGTTGTCCGTTCCGCGATTTCCGTGCGGGACCGGAAGGTAAAGCGGCCCGTCAGTTTGATATTCCGGTAATCTTTGATTCCCAGCGGATTCTCAAAGTTCTTGTCCAGTTCCTTCACGACTTTTTTGCAGTCAATGCCTGTGCGAAGCTTCAGTTCGTCCTTGATGGGAATTCTGGGCGTGTACAATTTTACATAGGCGTTGCCGATCGCGCCGTAAAAAAGCTGGACCTTCGGATTTCCGTATTTTCCAAAGCTTAGGATGTGGCGCGTGGAGATTCCGGGATAGGGGTCAATGTAGTAAATTTCCTGGATTCCTAATTGGTAGGCCTTCTTGGAGCAAAGCTCGCAGGGGCTGGCGGTGGAAAACAGCTTTCCGCCTTTAATCCCCTGGCCTCCGTTTTTGGACAGCTGCAAAAAGGCATTTTCTTCCGCGTGAAGCGCGCGGGTGAAAACCTGATTTTTAATGCCGCCTTTCAGTTCGTTGTAGATATCTTTAAAGCAATAGGAATAGGTCATTCCGTCCAGAAGACCGCAATGGGAAGCCTTTTCCTCCAGCGCGAAGAGGGCTTCCTGAAATTTTGAATCCTCCAGCTCAAAGCAGCTGTAGCTTTCAGGGTCTTTATTTTTCTTGTAATCCGACACACATCTCAGGTTACAGGAAACCTGTCCCGCGGGGACTTCATTCCAGCCCACCGCCTTGATGGAAAAGTCCGGGCCCGTAATCACGGCGCCTACCTGCCGGGAGAGACAGCCGGAGTTCAGGCTGGCTACGGAGGCGGTCTGCATGCACCGTTCAATATGGGTGGGTGTGACAAGCCCCGGGTGCAGCATCAGCGCGATGTACTTTATGATCTGCTCCGTCAAAAACAGGAAGCGGCCGTCGTTTACATTGGGATTGTAGAGATGGATGTCCGAGATGGAGAGGCATTCCGGAATATTTTGATGGAAGAAGATTCCGTAGTCGCTGCGGCTGGCCAAATCAAACTCGGTTTCGTCCAGACTTTGAAGCTCTTCCTCATCCAGTTGGCCCAGCCGTTTTTTTCGGGCATCCTCTTCTGTATTGATAGAGATTAAATAGAAGGAGCTGTACTTGTCTTTAAAATAGTAAGCCTCATAGGGGTTGCGAATCGCGTCAATGCAGATCCTGGTTTGAGGGCGGCTGTTAGCTTTATTATACGCCTCTACTTTATTATACGCCTTTTCTTTATTATACGCCTTTTCTTTATTATACGCCTCTTCTTTATTATACGCCTCTATGATTTTGATGATTGCCTCCATTCGCTTTGCGACATCATAAAAATTTCTCTCGGAGTAGGTTTTTTCATAGGGATTT
>CAJTSM010000018.1:52542-58973 GCA_910578935.1 uncultured Oscillibacter sp.
GGAGGAAGGTGTAGAGATGGGATTTCACATATCTGGTCTGCTCAAAACGGTTTACATACTCTCTGCGGCAGGTATAGTCGCTGATGGCGTCGTAAAACTCCTTTTTGAGCTTCGGCAGTTCTTCCAAATAAAATTTGTAATATTGATTTACGAGAGAAGGATCGCTCAGAATGGCGCTTGTGTTCGTTTCAACGTTGCAGAGACGGCTGTTTTGAAAGAGATGCTCCATGCCCTTGATGATGTTTTTAACATCATCAAAGAAATCGATTCTCACGTCGTGATCTTCGTCCAGGTTTTTAAACCCCGAGATATACTTGAGGAGGGGCTCAAACCCCTTTTCTAGAATAAAAGAGAAGATAACGTCACTTCCGCTGATAACAGAGAAGGGCTTCCAATGGTCCTTTGCCTGCATAAATTTGTAAATGACTTCAAATTTCCGTTCATCCCGGGACTGAAAATCAAAGGATTTGGGGTCTTTCAGGTGAAGGGAGCCGAAGGATTCTGTTTTGAGAATCTTTGCCGTAGTAGAGCAGCCCGAACCGGTCCGCCCTGTCAGGCCGACGATGATCAAAGAGTGCCGCTGCTCAAACGCGTTTTGTACGGAGAGGTGGTAATCGCTCATAATCTGCACCGTCCTTTCTCTTGAATCTGACTGCCGCGTGGAGTCGCTCTGTGTTTAAAGTGCCTGACCCGGCGGATTAACCCGGAGCGGCCCATATTATTTATTTTACCAGAAATTGGTTAATATTGCAAGAAAAAAGAGAAACTGCCAGTTTTTTGGCGAAGCTGTCAGCCGGGTTTGCTGTTTTCCTTAGAGCAGATCTCAAAAATAGGGAGAAAAGAGCAGCGTCCCGGGAATTGCATGACTGCGTTGCCGTCCTTGACGGGTGTCAGCCCGCCTGCGTCCTCCGGCATTCCGCCGGTTTTAAAACAGACTCTAGTTTTGCCAAAAAATGCCCATATGTCCTTTTCCGCCGGATTTCAACGCGATATACTAAATCCATCAACGATAAAGGAGTGGGCCCCATGAAAAAAGTCGAACGCGCATACGCCTCCCTGAGGGAGCGGATCAGGATGGAATGGATTCTGTATCTGCTGGCCTTCGTCTTCATCCTCATTGCGGACTCCATCGGGCAGATTAAGATTCCCGTCTGGAAGGGTACCTTCATCATCTTCCCCATCTTTTACGCCCTGTTCCTGGGCATCCTCACCGGTCCCAACGTGCTGAAAATCCTGGACGACAAGAAGGTGAAGGCGGCTTCCGGCCTGGTGGGCGTGGCGATTCTGCCCTTTGTGGCCAAACTGGGCATCAACGCCGGGGCCAACATCTCCATCGTCATCTCCGCCGGACCCGCCCTGCTGCTCCAGGAGTTCGGCAACCTCTGCACCATCTTCCTGGCCATGCCCATTGCCCTGATGCTGGGATTGAAGCGGGAGGCCATCGGGGCCACCCACTCCATCAACCGGGAGACGAACCTGGCCTTGATGCAGGACATGTTCGGCGCGGACTCCCCAGAGGCCCAGGGCAGCCTCTCCGTGTACATCGTCGGCGGCATGGTGGGCACCATTTATTTCGGTTTCATGGCCTCCATGGCCGCAGCCACCGGCCTTTTCCACCCCTATGCCCTGGGAATGGCCTCCGGCGTGGGCGCGGGCATTCTCATGAGCTCCGCCGTGGCGGCCCTCTCCGAGGTCATGCCCGCCTATGCGGACCAGATCGCCGCTATGGCCTCTGCCAGCGAGACGATCTCCGGCATTGACGGCATCTACATGGCGATTTTCCTGGGCGTGCCCCTGTGCAACTTCCTCTACCGTAAATTGGAGCCCTCACTGGGCCGCCTGACCAAGTCCGGCCGGGAACTGGCCGAAAAAAACTGAGGAGGAGAGCCTGTTATGACGATTAAGGATTGGATTTTTGTTTTGGCAATTTCCGGCCTGGGCATGATGACCGCCAACTTCATCGGGTTTGACGTGGCTTTTACCGAGTCCCTGCCCGGCGTGCTGGTGCTGCTGCTCATTGCCCTGTGCGCCGCAGGCCTGGCCCATGTAATTCCTCTCAAGCTGCCCACGGTGGCCTATTGCTCCATCTTAGGGCTCCTTTGCGCCTGCCCGCTGTCTCCGGTGTCTCAGTTTGTTATTGAATCCGCCGGGAAGATTAACTTCACCGCTCCGCTGACGATGGTGGGAGCCTTTGCCGGCATGTCCATCAGCAACCAGCTGAAGATGTTCTTTAAGCAGGGCTGGAAGCTCATCATCATTACGATCCTGGTTATGACCGGCACCTTCTTCGGTTCCCTGGTGGTGGCCCAGGTGGTGCTGGGGCTGACCCATGCCATTTGAGCTGATTTTGGCGGCTCTGGGGAGCTGTGCCGTGGGGCTCTTCATCGGCTGGTGCGGCGTGGCGGGCTTTCTGCTGCCCATCCTGTTTGTAAATGTCTGCGGCCTCTCTGTGACGGAGAGCCTTCTGCTGAGCTTCCTCTGCTTCGCCGTCTCCGGGGCCATCGGCTCTTGGAATTACCGCCGCCGGGGAGAGCTGCCTCTTCGGCCCGCTCTGATTCTCTCCGCCGGAAGCCTGGCGGGGGGGCTGCTGGGGGCGGCTCTGGGGGGATTGCTGGCGGCGGAAACCGTCAAGGTGGTTCTCTACGTAGTAGTCCTTCTCTCCGGCATTGCCATCGCCGTCCGGGAGCTGCGGCCCCAAAAGGGGCGCGGGAGGGAAGACGCCTTTCCCAAGCCCCTGCCGCTGCTGGCCCTGGGCTTTGCCACGGCCCTGCTCTGCGCCCTCTCCGGGGCGGGTGGGCCGGTGCTGGTCATGCCTCTGCTGGTGGCCTTGGGCGTTCCCGCAAAAATGGCGGTAGGCGTGGCCCTGCTGGATTCCGTCTTCATCGCCCTGCCCGCCATTGCCGTGTACGGGAGCCGCTGTGATTCCCTGGCCGCACTGGTTCCCATGCTCCTGGCAGCGGTATTGGGCCACGCCGCAGGGGTTTTCGCGGGCAGCGTTACCGCCGCCCATGTGCCCCAGTCCCTGCTGAAGCGGGGAGTGGCTGCGTTTTCGATCTGCTTTTCGCTGTGGATGCTGTTGAAATGAAACGGGAGGTTCTTTTCTATGCCGGATGATCTCCGCTGTGATCTGCTTCTTACCAATGCCCAATATCTCTCGCCGGACATGACCGTTGTGTCCGGGAAATCCATCGCCCTCCGGGACGGGCGGATTCTGGATATTTTTGACCAGAGTCCGTGCCCATATCAGGCGGAAATCACACTCTCCGGCCGGGATCTCCTCTGGATGCCCGGCCTGGTGGACGGACACCTCCACACCAGCCAGCAGCTTCTCCGGGGGAGGCTGCTGGATGAAAAACCCGTTATCTGGAAGCGGGTCAACGTCCCCTTTGAGAGCCGCCTGGATGAGGAGAGCTCTCGTCTCAGCGCTCTTTTGGCGGCTATGGAGATGATTTCCTGCGGCACCACCGGTTTCGTGGACGCGGGGGGAAAGTATCCGGAGATTTACGCCGGAGTTTACCAGGCGGCGGGGCTCCGGGGCCGCCTCAGCGTCATGACCAACGACAACCCTTTCTGCCCCGAGAGTCTGCGGGCCTCTTCCGTTCCAGCGGCGGTGGACCGGCTGCGAACCATGAAGGACGCTCTTTCCGGCCTCTTGAAGCCTATTTATTCCGTTACCACCCCCACTGCCGTCAGTGAAGAACTGCTTCGAGCGGTGTTTGAGGCGGCGGCGGAGGACGGCGTGCCTGTGGAAACCCATATGAACGAGTACGCCAGCGAGGTGACGGACTTTATTGAGCGCTACGGAAAGCGCCCGTTTATCTGGCTGGAGGAGGAGGGACTCTTAGAGGCTCCTATGACCGCCCCCCACTGCATCTTCCTCAGCCAGGAGGAAATCGCCGTCATGGCCCGGCGGCAGATCCGGGTAGCCCACTGTCCCTTTTCCAACTGCGGCAAGGGCGTGCCGCCCACGCCTCAGCTCCTGGCAGCCGGGGTCCCGGTAGGCCTGGGGACCGACGGCTCCGCTCATGGCGGTTTGGACCTCTTCCGGGAGATGCGGCTGTTCCGGGGCGTAATGAATGCCACCCGGGGAGTGGGAACGGCGGATTCCTCCGTCATGCCCGCCGAAACCCTGCTGGCCATGGCCACCCAGGGCGGCGGGGCGGCGCTGATGGAGCCGGGACTGGGCCGCATTGAAGTGGGCGCGCCTGCGGACTTGATCGCCGTGGACACCGGCGCGCCGCATCTCTGGCCCACCCAAAACCTGGTGCATACCCTGGTGGAAAGCGCCAGCGGCGCCGATGTACGGCATTCCATTGTAAACGGAAAACTGCTGATGAAAAACCGGGAACTGCTGAGCGTCGATGCGGACCGGGTCCGCTGGGAGGCGGAGCGGCTGTTTGAGAAACAGCCTTGGCTGCAAAGCTGGAAGTAAAGAAAAGAACTTGTGAACCCCCTGAAACCATGCTATCATGGTTTCAGGGGGTATGTCTTGTGACCGCCCCCAATGGAAGGAGGGGTTCTTGTGCGTTATGCTGAACTGTTGGGGCTGACCCCGGAACTGCGGGATTATGCGGAGCAAATCCCAGAGGAACTGGATGGGCACTTCCTTTTACGGACCTACCCCGCCCATACGCTGATCCACCAAAAGGACAGCGCCCTGGAGCGGATTGGAATTCTGCTCCAGGGCACTTTTCGGGTGGTGAATGAGTTTGAAAACGGCAATGTGTTCATGATTGAGATGAATGAACCGGTGTCTTTCATTGGGGAAGTGACGCTGCTGGCGGGGGCTTCCACCACCTCCGTCACCATAGAGACGGTGACGGACTGCCTGGTGGCTTCTCTCCCGGTGGAAACCTTTGACGCGTGGCTCCGGCGGGATATTGAGCTTCTCCGGGCCGTCAGCCGCCACGTGGCGGCGAAGCTCTACTGCTCCAGCTATAACCGGGGAGAGCGGCTGTTCTACTCAGCCAAATACGTCCTTTTGAAATATCTGGTCCGCCAGGCAGAGGAGAAAAACGTCCATTCTGCCGGGAAAGTGGTTTTAAGCAAGACCCGGCGGCAGATCAGTGAGGAAGTTGGCCTGACGGAGAAAACCATCAACCGCACCCTCACTCAGTTTGTTAAGGACGGAGTCCTTTCCATTGAACGGGGAAAGGCCGTGTTCAACGCCGGACAATACAGCCTGGCGCTGAAAGAACTGCGGGTTTACATGTCTCAGAGTAAAAACGGTTCGGGTTGAGAAAGCGCTTTTAAAGCGCTTTCATTCTTTGGCTTTCCGAATTTGCGACAGATAACGGTATACGCTGGCCTGTGAACAGCACAGCCCCGCCGCCACATCTTTCACAGAGCCTTTCAGAAGAAAAATACCGCTTTCTTCCAGAGCTGAGATGATTTCCAGGCGCTCATCGGAAGTCAGCCGGCCAGCGGAAACCCCCAACCGGTCCAGTTCGTGGCTGATTGCGTCATAGGTTACGGCGTCGGTGGAGTTGCGAAAGGTTTCCGGCCTTGGGGCGGGACCTTCTTCCGGCAGTTGAGCCATGGCCTGAAAGAATTGATTCGGGTGGCACAGGGTCAGAACCTGCTGGGCAAACGCCTGAAAGCGGCTGTCGTCAAAGTTGATGCAGAGCATCCCGATCAGTTTTCCGTTCTCTTTGATGAACATGGTACTGGAGCGGAGGTCGTTGCCGGCAGCGGAGACGCCGGAGTAATGCAGACGGTAGTCCTGCCACTCGTAGCTCTCGTCTTTCAAAACGCTGAGGGCCATGTTGGTCAGCGGCGCGCCGATTTCCCGGCCGCTGATATAGCCGTTGGCGATGGCGATGATGGAGCGGTTTTTGTCCGTCAGGTCGTGAAGGGCCACCTCATAGTCCGGGCCCAGGGCGGCGCCCAGGAATTCCGTCAGTTTCACATACTGGCGAAGCAGGGCGTTGGTAGTGTCCGGCATAGGGACCTCCTTTTCTGCCCATAGGGCATACGTCCTTCTGATTCTTCCTTATTTCAGTATTATATTACGAAAAAGTTTCCCTGTCAAAAAAACTTTTTCTTACGGTAAGAAAGGTTGACCTATTGAAAGTTATTCATATTTTCTATAAAAAACAGGATAAGAAAATAGTGATTCATACAAAACGCACAAGCGGCATTGACATTTTTTAGGAATGCTGATAAAATTATCTCACACCAAGAAATGAACGCTGCGAATTTTGCCGCGTTCGCCCTGAGCTCTCTTCCCAGGAGCATTCGCAAATTCCCGTCCCACACACCAGGTACTGTCCGCTAGGCGCCCCGTCCGGCCATGGGAAAGCCGGACCGGCGACGACCGGGGTACCTCCTGAACATCTGGCGAAAGCCACACTTTATGGAGGTAGATCAAAATGGACAAGAACATGACGCACTATCCCCTGGACGTTCCCGCTCCTCATCACTTCACCTTC
>CAJTSM010000019.1 GCA_910578935.1 uncultured Oscillibacter sp.
AAAAAGGCCAACAATATCCTGCGGGATATTCGGAAGAAAATCGCCGGCCTGACGGATTGGATAAAGGCCATAAAAGAAGAATTGAGCCAACCCCAGGCCCCGACCCTTGCCGCCCTGCTGACCGACTACTATGAGGGCCGGAACGCCGGAGCATGGAGCCGCAACGCCAGGATTGGGAACCTCAAAGATTTTGCCGCAGCCGTCAATTTTCTGACCGAAAGAGGCATTGCCACTCTGGAGGATTTGGAGGCCCATATCGCCGCCCAGGGTGAGCGAGCGGAGGCCATCAACACGTCCATGAAAGCGAAGCATGAACGTCTGAATGAGTTGAAGGAACTACTTCGCCTCGTTGACCTTTACCGGGATACCAAGCCCATCTATGACGAGTGGAAAGGTATCAAGTGGAAGGGCAAGAAGGAAAATTTTGAGAGGGAGCATGAGGTTGAGTTGAGGACGTTCCACATGGCCCGCCGGAAGCTGGACAAGCACCGTTCCCCTGCTGGTAAAATCCCCGCTCATGCGTGGGAACAGGAACAGGCGAGGCTTCACCAGGAGTACACAGCCGAGTATGAGCAGTACAAGCCCATCCAGGACGATTTGCGGAGGCTCCAACAGGTGAAGCGGAACGCCGATGCTGCCATACGCCAGCAGGAGCAGACCCGGCAGAAACGGCGGGAGGTGGAACGGTGAAGGACATACCCCGGCTGACCTACCAGCAGTACCGGGCCGTCCGGCGGCTGGTACATGACTGCTGCAATTATGACGGCGGCAACTGCCTTGCTCTTGATAACGGCTGGGAGCCTTGTGTCTGCGTCCAGAGTATCACCTATTCCTTGGTCTGCAAATGGTTCCGCGCCGCCGTCCTGCCAACAGACAAGGGGCTGTGTGCCGCCTTGCTCCACCGAGGACGGGCGCGGCCCTGCGCCGAGTGCGGGGCGATGTTCGTGCCGCGCTCCAATCGAGGCAAATACTGTGACGAGTGCGCTGCCATTGTGCGCCGGGAGAAAAAAGCCGCCAGCGAACGGGAACGCCGCAGGCGTGGACATTTAGAGGCTGAAAAGCCTTGCAATCAGGGGGCTTGCGGACAGTCCTCAAGGGGGGGCTGATACATTCCCTTCCCCCGCCCCAACGTGGGCGACAAAATGGCGCTCACGTTGAATTATCTTTTGATGAATGATGAAAGGAGAGCCTATGACCAACGACCCCAGCATGACGATCACCAGCACCGCCCCCGCCCCGGAAGGGAGCGACCGCACCAGCAGAGAGAGCAAGACCATTCCCCTGCCCATGATGGAGGACGGCAACGCCCCACCCGTCCCGGACACGCCGCCGCCCGATATGGTAAAGACTGTTGGCGGTACGACGTTTGATATTTACTTCCATTTCAGCCAAACCAGCCGGGAAACCTTCACCGACAAGGTGCTGCGCCTTATTCAATCCGACACTGTAACCTCAGAAAAATAATTGACTTTTTCTCTATCCTTATTGACAAGACCCGAAAGGCACTCTGATAATTGAAACGGGAAAGATGTTGCAGCGCAATGGCTACCGCATCAAGGTCCTGAATACCATCAACTTCAAAAAGTCCATGAAATACAACCCTTTTGCGTATATCCACGATGAAAAGGACATTTTGAAACTGGTCACGACTTTGATCGCCAACACCAAAGGGGACGGCAAAGGCGGGGACCCCTTCTGGGAGAAGGCCGAAACGCTGCTGTATACGGCGCTGATTGGCTACATCCACTACGAGGCCCCGGAGGAAGAACAAAACTTCTCCACGCTGGTGGAATTTATTAGCTCCATGGAAGTCCGTGAGGACGACGAAGAGTTTAAGAACAGCGTTGACCTGATGTTTGACGAACTGGAAGAGAAATCCCCGGACCACTTTGCTGTGCGCCAGTACAAGAAATTCAAGTTAAGCGCTGGTCCAGATAGCCGGAGGCGTCTATATCCCCAAAGCCCGTAATTTTTCCGCTTTTTACCGCCACAAACGCGATGTGCTCCGAGAGCGTCCGGTCCCACGCTTCCAGGTCCGGGGCGCCGTCCGCCCACGCGTCCAGCTGCTCCACCGTGTAGTCCCCGGCATTTACCGTATGCACCGTATTATAAAACAATTCCGTCAGCTCCCGGAGATCGGGGGAACGGTAGGGCCGGAGAGTCATGCGCCCTCCACCCGGACGCCCTTTTCCGCGAATGCCGCCAGCAGCCGGTCCAGATCACCGGGGATAGTGATGGGCTCTCCGCAGGCGGCAATGGCGTTGGCCACGTCCTTCAGACCATTGCCTGTCACTACGGAAACCACTGTGTCGTTCTTTCCGATTTTTCCGGCCTCACAGAGCTTTTTCACCCCCGCCGTACCGGTGACTCCGGCGGGTTCGCCAAAAATTCCGCAGGTCCGCCCCAGGAGCTGCTGAGCGGCCATGATCTCCTCATCGGTGACATTTACCGTCAACCCATTGGATTCCCGGACTGCCATAAGGGCTTTGTCCGCATTCCGGGGCACGCCCACGGCGATGGAGTCCGCCAGAGTGTTTTCCTCCATAGGTTTCCAGGGCGTATTTGTCTCAAGGCTGCGGTTCAACGGACAACAACCGGCCGCCTGAGCGGAGATCAGCCGGGGCAGACGGTCGATAAACCCAATGGCGTACAGGTCCTTAAGGCCCTTCCACAGCCCCGCGATGGTGCAGCCGTCCCCCACGGAGATGGCGATATAATCCGGGACCTGCCAATCCAGCTGCTCCATTATCTCCAGGGCCACGGTTTTCTTGCCCTCGGAAAGATAGGGGTTAATGGCGGCGTTGCGGTTGTACCATCCCCATTTGCTGATGGCCGCCTTGCTCAGTTCAAAGGTTTCCTCATAGCTGCCTTGGACGGAGATCACCGTGGCCCCGAAGGTCATCAGCTGAGCCACCTTCCCTTTGGGGGCCCGGGAGGGGACGAAAATGTACGTAGAAAGCCCTGCCGCCGCGGCGTTTCCCGCCAGGGAAGAGGCGGCGTTTCCGGTGGAGGAGCAGGCAATTACTTTGGCCCCGGCCTCCTGGGCTTTGGCCACCGCCATGGCGCTGGCCCGGTCCTTCAAAGAGGCGGTGGGGTTCTGGCCGTCGTCCTTTACAAAGAGGCGGCCCAGCCCCAGCTGTTCCGCCAGCCGGGGCTCTTCGTAAAGGGGGGACCAGCCCACCCGGAGGGGCGCGGGGGCGGTGTCCTCCTCAATAGGCAGCAGTTCCCGATAGCGCCACATGGACCGCTCCGCCCGGTTTGCCAGGACCTCCTTTGTCAGATGGGCTTTGATGTACTCGTAGTCGTAAACAATGTCCAGAATGCCGCCGCACTCGCAGGTTGTCAGGTCCGGCACGGCCTCGTAAGTCTTCCCGCATTTGACACACTTGCCGTATTTCACGTTTCGCATGGTCCCGCTCCTCTCTCATTATGATGGTCCCATCATAGCAAATAGGTCGGCCTTTGTCAAAGGGGGAAAACGCCGGCGGTCTTACAAGACCGGGTTGACTTCGTGTGGGGCCGATGTTATAATTTAGAGCAATTCACAAAAATACTGAGAAAAATTCAGCGGTTCAGGGACCGCATAACTGCGCCGTCGTCCTTGATGGGCGATAGCCCGCCTGCGTCCTCCGCCTTGCTCTGCGGCCCCTGTCCTTGCCTCCTTTTTTCTCTTTATTTCTAGGAACAGCCCCTAGAGTGAAAATTCGGAATTTTAGGAGGTACATGACCATGAGAGACATGATTGGGTACTGCGGACTGGACTGTGAAAAATGCGACGCGTACCTCGCGGCCCTCCATGACGACCAGGCGCTGCGGAAGAAAACTGCGAAATTATGGGCCGAGCTGAATAACGCCCCCATTCTGCCCGAACATATCAACTGCCAGGGCTGCCGTGTTGAGGGGATGAAAACGGTATTTTGCGACCAGATGTGTGAGATTCGCCGGTGCGCTCTGAAAAAGGGCGTGACGACCTGCGGCGATTGCCTGGACTTGGGAGAATGCCAGGCCGTTGGAACCGTTATCTCCAATAACCCCGAAGCTCTTGAAAATTTGAAAGGATAGACGACTGGGGGATAAGCAAATGAAAAAAGGGATGGCCGCAATGGCGGGAATGTTTCTCGCCATTGTGATTTTGGGCGGGCTATGGGAAATTTTGCTCAAGCCAATCATCGGCGGCGGTGTAGAACAGAGTTTTCTCTACCCCATCTATGGAGGACTCATCCTCTTAGCGGGACTAATCGTTGGCAGGGGCGGTCCTCTGCGAAGAGATTAAAAAGCTCCGTGAGGAAATCAGAACGCTCAGTGAAAAATTGGGAAAAAAGAAGGACGAATAAAGCGGTACAAATCGGAAAGGGGGAGGCTGAAAAGCCTCCCCCTTCGAGTGTTCTTGTTCAAATCCGGGACCGGATCTCCGCTCCCATGGCCTTGCAGCCCAGGAGCTTTCCGCCCTCGTTCAGGATGTCCCCGCAGCGGAAGCCCGCTTTCAGAGTCTGATCTACGGCGGCCTCCACGGCGCCGGCCTCCGCGGCCATGTCGAAGCTGTAGCGCAGCATCATGGCCGCCGCCAGGATGGTGCCGATGGGATTGGCCTTGTCCTGCCCGGCGATGTCCGGGGCGGAACCGTGAATAGGCTCGTATAGGCCCCGGGTCCCCTCGCCCATGCTGGAGGAAGGGATCATGCCGATGGAGCCGGTGATCTGGCTGGCCTCATCGGAGAGGATGTCCCCAAAGAGATTCTCCGTCACAATCACGTCGAACTGGCTGGGGTCCCGGACGATCTGCATGGCGGCGTTGTCCACGTACATATGGAGGAGCTCCACGTCCGGGTACTCCTTGGCCACTTCCTCCACGGTCTTCCGCCACAGGCGGGAGGTGTCTAAAACGTTGGCCTTGTCGATGGAGGTCACCCGTCCCCGGCGCTTCCGGGCCATGCCGAAGGCCACCCGGGCCACCCGGCGGACCTCATGCTCGCTGTAGGAGCAGACGTCCACCGCCTTGAGCTCGCCGTCCACCTGGGAGGTGGTGTGCTCGCCGAAGTACATGCCGCCGATGAGCTCCCGGACCACCACGAAGTCAATGCCCTTCGCCGCGATGTCCGCCCGGAGGGGGCAGGCGGCGGAGAGGTCGGAGAACATCCGGGCGGGCCGGATATTTGTATACAAACCCATGGCGGAGCGGAGTTTTAGAAGGCCTCTCTCCGGACGGTTGGCGGAGGGCTGCCCGTCCCATTTGGGGCCGCCCACCGCCCCCAGCAGCACGCTGTCGGAGCTCAGGCAGGTTTCCAGGCTGGAATCCGGCAGAGGCACGCCGAATGCGTCGATGGCGCAGCCGCCCATGGGAGCTTCTTTGTAGGTGAAGGTATGGCCGAACTTTTCCGCCACGGTGTCCAGTACGCCGATGGCCTCTCCTACAATCTCGGGGCCGATGCCGTCGCCCCGGATGACGGCGATGGTCTTATTCATACGCCCGCCTTTCCGGCCTTCAAAGAGGCCATGAGCCCGCCCTTTTCGATCATGTCTTTGATGAACGGCGGGAAGGGTTCCGCCTGATAGGTTTCATTCTTGGAGACATTGGTAATGACGCCGGTATCAAAGTCCACCGCCACCTGGTCACCGTCGGAAATGCCGGCGCTGGCGGCGGGGCATTCCAGGATGGCCAGACCGATGTTGATGGCGTTCCGGTAGAAGATCCGGGCGAAGGTGGCCGCAATGACACAGCTGACCCCGCTGGCCTTGATGGCAATGGGTGCGTGCTCCCGGGAAGAGCCGCAGCCGAAGTTAACCCCCGCCACCATAACGTCCCCGGGCTTTACTTTGTGGATAAAGTTCTTGTCGATGTCCTCCATGCAGTGGGCGGCCAGCTCCTTGTGGTCCGGGGTATTCAGATAGCGGGCGGGGATGATGACGTCGGTGTCCACGTGATCCCCGTATTTAAGGACGGTTCCTTGTACGTTCATGTTCAAACCTCTTTCTCATGTTTCAAAAAATGACGGTGAAGAGGGGCCGTTTTCAACCGGTTACGCCGGCGCCTTCCGGGGTGTGGCCGCGTTTAGCAAGCTCCTTTGCCGGCGCGCCGTTGCCGCAGTCAAGATCCAGCACCGGCAGGCCCGCTCCCCCGATCAAGTCCGGCAGAGAGCTCCCGTATTGATGGACGAAGCGAAAGTCACTGGTGTACTTTGCCGCGTCCCATTGGATGTTCATGACCGGTCAAAGCGCTTCCGGGTGGGCGATATGTCCCTTGACGCCGGAAGCGGCGGCCACGGCGGGAGAGGCCAGATACACCTCGCTGTCCACGTGGCCCATGCGGCCCACGAAGTTCCGGTTGGTAGTGGAGACGCAGCGCTCCCCGGCGGCCAGAATGCCCATGTAGCCTCCCAGGCAGGGCCCGCAGGTGGGGGTGGAGACGATGCAGCCCGCGTCCAGGAAAATGTCCGTGAGCCCCCGTTTCATGCACTGGCGGTAGACGTTCATCGTGGCGGGGATGACGATGCCCCGGACATCCCGGGCCAGATGGCGGCCCTTCAAAATGGCGGCGGCGGCCTCCAGATCGGGGAGCTGGCCGTTGGTGCAGGAGCCGATGACGATCTGGTCGATCCGGATGTCTCTCCCCTCCCGGGCGCTGTGGGCGTTCTCGGGGAGGTGGGGATAGGCCACCGTGCAGTCCACCTGGCTCAGGTCGATGTCGACGGTGCGCTCATACTCCGCGTCCGGATCCGCCTCATAGGCGGTCCAGGGGCGGTTCACCCGGCCCTCCACATAGGCTTTTGTAATGTCGTCCACAGGGAAGATGCCGTTTTTCGCCCCGGCCTCAATGGCCATGTTGGAGATGGTCAGCCGGTCGTAGATGCTGAGCTCGGCAACGCCCGGCCCGGCAAATTCCAAGGACTGATACCGGGCCCCGTCCACGCCGATCCTGCCGATGAGGGTCAGGATCACGTCCTTGCCGGAGACGAAGGGACGGAGCTTTCCGGTGAGGTTTACCTTGATGGCGGAGGGCACCTTGAACCAAGTCTGGCCCGCCGCCATGGCGGCGCCCATGTCCGTGGAGCCCACGCCGGTGGAAAAGGCCCCCAAGGCCCCATAGGTGCAGGTGTGGGAGTCCGCTCCGATGACGGCTTCCCCGGGAGCAACCAACCCCCTTTCCGGCAGCAGGGCGTGCTCGATGCCCATCTCTCCCACGTCGAAGTAATTGTCGATATCAAACCGCCGGGCGAAGGTGCGGCACTGCTTGCACTGGGCGGCGGCCTTGATGTCCTTGTTGGGGGCAAAGTGGTCCATCACCAGGGCAATTTTACTCTTGTCAAAGACTTGGTCGAAGCCTGCGGCTTCGAACTCGTTGACCGCCACGGGGGTGGTGATGTCGTTGCCCAGCACCAGGTCCAGCTTCGCCTGGATGAGCTGCCCCGCCCGGACGGATTCCAGCCCCGCGTGCTTTGCCAGGATTTTCTGCGTCATGGTCATTCCCATTTTTGTCTACGCTCCTTATCTACTCAAAAATATCCGTCTGAGAGCTCCGCTTTTTTCCGCCGGATGTTTGCCGCAAAGCGGCTTAAAGAGTCTGCTTATGCCCGCTTGGCCCGGTTGACGGCGGACAGGATGGCCCGGAGAGGCGCCAAGTTGATGTTGTGGCTGAGTCCCACGCCCCAATACTGCTTGCCGGTGCGCCGGTCCTGAAGGAGAATATAAGCCACGCCCTGGGAGTCGGAGCCGTCGGTGATGGCGTGGGAGGCGTAGTCCAGGAAGGTAAAGCGGTCAATCTTCTCTCCCTGAATGGCGTTGAAGAAGGCGTCAATGGGGCCGTTGCCCTCACCGGAGACTTCGAACACCGTGTCCGTGTGCCGGAGAGTTCCCTGGAAGGCCACGTGGGAGTGGCCCTCGTTGTCCACGGTTTCCCGGAAGGCATGCTTGAGAAGCTGGTAGGGCTGCTTCGCCTCGATATATTCCTGATGGAACAGCTCGTTGATTCGCTCCGGGGCGATCTCCTTGCCCACCTTGTCCGTCTCCACCTGGACGATGTGGCCGAACTCCGGCTGCATGGACTTGGGCAGGTCGAAGCCGAAGTCGTGCTCCATGATATAGGCCGCGCCGCCCTTGCCGGACTGGGAGTTGATGCGGATAATAGGCTCGTACTCCCGGCCCACGTCGGCGGGGTCGATGGGGAGATATGGGATTTCCCAATACTCCGTGCCGGAGGTCTTCATATACTGGACGCCCTTGTTGATGGCGTCCTGATGGCTGCCGGAGAAGGCCGTAAAAACCAGCTTGCCCACATAGGGCTGGCGGTCGCCCACGGGCATCTTGGTGCACCGCTCGAACATTTCCTTGATTTTATTGATGTTGGAAAAGTCCAGCTCCGGGTCCACGCCCTGGGTGTACATGTTCATAGCCAAGGTCACCATGTCCACGTTTCCGGTGCGCTCACCGTTGCCGAACAAGGTGGCCTCCACCCGGTCGGCTCCGGCCAGCAGGCCCATTTCCGTGGTGGCCACGCCGCAGCCCCGGTCATTGTGGGGATGAAGGGAGATGATGGCCCGGTCCCGGCCGGGGAGCTTGCGGATGAAGTATTCCAGCATGTCGGCGAACTGGTTGGGCATGCAGTTCTCCACCGTGGTGGGGAGGTTCAGGATGACTTTCTTCTCCGGTGTGGCGTGAAGGTGGTCCAGCACCGCCTGACAGATCTCCACGGCGTAGTCCATCTCCGTGCCCATAAAGGACTCGGGAGAATACTCGAAGCGAAGGTTCATGCCCTGCTCGATCATGGGCTGGGACATTTCGTAGATCAGGTCCGCCGCGTCGGTGGCAATTTTGGTAATGTCGTCGCAGTCCATGTGGAAGACCACCTTGCGCTGGAGGGTAGAGGTGGAGTTATAGAAATGGAGAATCACGTTCTTCGCGCCCTGGATGGCCTCAAAGGTCTTTCGGATGAGATGTTCCCGGGCTTGAACCAGCACCTGGATCGTCACATCGTCGGGGATGTGCCCGCCCTCAATCAGTTCCCGGCAGATTTCATACTCCGTCTCGCTGGCGGAAGGGAAGCCGATCTCAATCTCCTTTACGCCAATGTCCACCAGCGTGTGGAAATACTCCAGCTTTTCCGCCAGATTCATGGGGTCAATCAGCGCCTGATTGCCGTCCCGCAGGTCCACAGAGCACCAGACAGGGGCCTTGGTAATTATCCGGTCCGGCCAGGTGCGGCCCCGAATGGGCTGGGGCTGGAAGGGAATGTACTTTTCAAATCCGGGTTTCATAGCAGTGTCCTCCTTGCAAAATATGGTGTTGGATGGGTCAGGGGACAAGAAAACGCCCCTGACTCCTTCGAGTCAGGGGCGTGTTAATCAACACGCGGTACCACCCTGGTTTGGCCGCCGGTTACCCAACGGCCCTCACAGCCTCCAACAAGGCTTCGGCCAATAACGAGGCCAGCCGTCTCCGCCTAAACCGAAAGCCGGTTTCAGCGGAACCGCTCAAGGGCCAGTGACATCCGTTTCCTCCGCGCCGTCTCGCAGCAGCCGGCGGCTCTCTGAAGCGTACGAAAAAGGACTTTCTCCCTGTCATTGCGTTTTGCTACTTTGCTGTTGGGGTATAAGATACAGGATTTCCTGCGGTTTGTCAAGAGGAAATTTTCGCGAAATTCGCGTAATTTTCAGAAAAACACTCTTGACAAGTTTGGGCGGAATCTGTATAATAACGATGTTAAAGCCATATAACATGGCCCTTAAAGTATCCTGGAAACAGCCGGATACCTCGGAGGGAGGGAAAATATAGATGTCTGAGATTCATGTGAAGGAAAACGAATCCATCGACAGCGCGCTGAAGCGTTTTAAGCGCAGCTGTGCGAAGGCCGGTGTCCTGGCCGAGGTTCGGAAACGGGAGCATTACGAGAGTCCCAGCGTGAAGCGGCGCAAGAAGTCCGAAGCCGCCCGCAAAAACAAAAAGCGTTACTACTAAGCGTCGGCTTAAAACCGCCGTGCCGTTGGCACGGCGGTTTTTTTGCAAAAAGCGGTTCCTCCTTCGGCGCCGCACACAGCTGGAGTCTGTTTTAAAACAGACTCCAGGGGAGGAATTCCGCGTTAGCCGGGAGGATCATTCGTCCAAGTCAATCGAGATATGCTCGGTTCCGTGCTCGTCAAATTCGTCCAGATATGTATCAATCCGCTCCATAAGAGCACCGTAATTCTCACGGGTCAGAGGCTCGCCGTCTAGGTCCCGCAGGGCCAGTTCTTCCGCCAGGATCTCATAAAAGACCACGTCTTCATAGCTTTCGATGGCTTCATGAATACCGCCGTTGGCAAAGGCCCGGGAGGGAATCAGCTCTCCTTGATAGAGCTCCACCAGCTTTCCCATGCGGTGGCGGAGACAGTGGGAGAAGATCAGGCTTTCTACTTTATCATACTCTTTGATGCGGTCGTCCTCCCGGGTGGAATTGAGGACCCAGTTGCCTATGTAGACCAGGTCCAGCAGATAACGGTACTGCTGCTCTGTCAACTCGATTTTCATGGCAAAACCCCTCCTGACGGCGTTGATGGCGGCCGGTCGCAATATATAACACGATTATAACAGGCCCGCCGGAAAAATTCCACATAAAAAAGAGGGCAAAAAGACTAAAATCTGTCTTGCGGCAGTGAGCGTCTCATAGTATAATACATAACTCAGAGCAATTTGCGGAGAGGGGAGTGTTTCCCCGTTCCACGAGAGGAGAGACGGCAATGGATATACGGCCCATCGGCGTGTTTGACTCCGGCTTGGGGGGCTTGACGGCGGTAAGGGTCCTGCGGCGCATCCTTCCGGAAGAGGATTTGATTTATTTCGGCGATACCGCCCGGGTACCCTACGGAGGCCGCTCCCGGGAAACTCTTTTGAAATACGCCCGGCAGGATCTGAGCTTTCTCCGGTCTTTTGACCTCAAGGCGGTGCTGGTCGCCTGTGGAACGATTTCCACCACCTCTTTGGGGATGCTTCAGGGGGAGAATGAACTGCCAATAGTGGGCGTGGTGGAGCCCACCTGTCGCCGGGCTTTGGCGGTGACGAAGAACCGCCGGGTGGGCATGATTGCCACCTTGGCCTCCGTTCGCTCCGGGGCTTACGAGGCGGCGCTGCGGCGTTTGAACCCGGATGTGGAGGTTCTTTGCCAGCCCTGCCCGCTGTTTGTGCCGCTGGTGGAGAACGGCCGCTTCCGGCCCGGGGACACTGTCATCGAAACCGTCGCCCGGGAATACTTAACTCCGGTGCTGGAATGGGGGGCGGACACCTTGATTTTGGGCTGCACCCATTATCCGCTGCTGGAGGAGGTCATCTCCGCCGTCTGCGGGCCGGGAGTGACCCTGGTTTCCGCCGGGGAGGAATCTGCCTTTGAACTCAAGCGCCTGCTTACCGCCCAAGGGGTTCGGGCTCCGGCAGACCGGAAAGGAGAGGCGGAGTTTTTCGTCAGCGACCGGGCGGAGGATTTTGAGGGCATGGCTTCCTTGTTTTTGCAGGAGGATATTCATCACAGGGCACGGAGGATCGACATTGACCAATATTGAGACGAAGGCGCTGCCCGTCCTGCTGACCATTCGGTCGGAGCAGCACTATGAGAACACGGAGCCCGACAGCATCGAGCTGATGACGGAAGGCACCCTGACGGCCACCGGAGAAGGAGGCGTTGTTCTCTCTTATCAAGAGAGCGAGCTCACCGGCCTGGAGGGAACTACCACCACCTTTGAGATTCGGGGCTCTCAGGTGATTTTGAGCCGGACGGGAAGCGTGAATTCCCAGATGGTCTTTGAGGAGGGAAAACAGCATACCTCCCTTTATGAAACTCCCTTTGGAGAGTTGGCCATCGACGTCCAGACCAGCCGCCTCCGGCACAGCCTGACAGAGCGGGGAGGACTGATGGACCTGCGGTATTCCATCTCTGTAGATCACTCTGTCACCGGGAGGAACGCTTTTAAGATCCGGGTTCGCCGTAAGCATGAGCTGCGGGAAAACGGGCAATCCTGATACAAAAGACTTGGGAAAGAAAGAGGTTTTTTCAATGACAAACATGGTACAAAACGCCAAGGACCAGGCGGCGGCTCTGGCTATGGCCGCTTACCGCTCCGCCGCCGCCGACGGGACCCTGACCCAAGCTGAGGTCCGCACCGCCCCGGTGGAGGTCCCCCGGGATGCCGCCAACGGCGACTTTACCACCACGTTTGCCCTGGCGGCCTCTAAGGCCCTGCGCCAGCCGCCCCGGATGATCGCCCAGGCTCTGCTGGACCACATGGACCTGGAGGGAAGCTATTTCGCCTCCGCAGAGATTGCCGGGCCGGGTTTTCTGAATTTCCGCCTGGGCCGGCGGTGGTATGAGGAGGTCTGCGCCGCCGTGGAGAGCGAAGGGGCGGAGTATGGCCGCTCCGACAGCCTGAAGGGACAGAAGATCATGGTGGAGTTCGTCTCCGCCAACCCCACCGGCCCCATGCATATGGGCAATGCCCGGGGCGGCGTACTGGGAGACACGCTGGCGTCCGTGCTTTCCGCCTGCGGGGCGGAGGTCAGCCGGGAATTTTACGTCAACGACGCCGGGCACCAGATTGATAAATTTGCCCGGTCCATTTATGCCCGGTGTATGCAGCTTACCTACGGGGAAAAGGAGCATCCTTTCCCGGAGGACGGTTACCAGGGGGAAGATATCCGGGAATTGGCCCGGGGGTTTCTGGCCCAGGCGGGGGACTTCCCCGGCACAACCCGGGAGGAAGTCTGGATGGCCGCTATGGCGGAGTACGGACTGTCCGTGAACCTGCCCAAGATGAAGGCGGACCTTCAGCGGTATAAGATTGACTACGACACCTGGTTTTACGAGTCCAGCCTTCACAACAGCGGCGCGGTGGCGAAAACGGCGGAGCTTTTGACCAAGTCCGGCTGGACCTATGAAAAGGACGGGGCGCTGTGGCTGAAAACCGCTCAGATCATGCGGGAGAACCTGCTGAAAGCGGGGAAGAAGGAGAAGGACATCGAAAAGCTGGACTTGAAGGACGACGTGCTCCGCCGGGCCAACGGTTTTTACACCTACTTTGCCGCGGATATCGCCTACCATCGGGACAAGTTTGAAACCCGGGGCTTTGACCGGGTGATTAATATCTGGGGCGCGGACCATCACGGTCATGTGGCCCGGCTGAAGGGGGCTTTGGACGCCCTGGGCCTGGACGGCAGCGGGAAGCTGGACATTGTGCTGATGCAGCTGGTGAAACTCCTCCGGGACGGGGAGCTGGTGAAGATGAGCAAGCGCACCGGCAAAGCCATCTCCCTTTCAGACCTGCTGGACGAGGTGCCGGTGGACGCCGCGCGCTGGTTTTTCAATGCCAAGCCGGACACGCAGATGGACTTTGACTTAGGGCTTGCCGTCCGGGAGGATTCCGAGAACCCTATTTACTATGTAGAATACGCCCACGCCCGCATCTGCTCGCTGGTGGAGAAGCTGGCTGGAGAAGGCCTGACGGTTTCCGCCCCGGGAACAGCGGATCTGAGCCTTTTGACGGCGGAGGCGGAGGAGGTCCTCATCAAACAGTTGGCCGCCTGGCCGGACACGATCCGGGCCGCGGCGAAGAACTACGACCCCTCCCACGTGAACCGCTATCTGATGGAGCTGGCGGGCTGTTTCCACCGGTTCTATACGTCCTGCCATATCCGGGAAGAGGCTCCCGCCTTGGCGTCCGCCCGGCTCCGGCTGGCGGACGACGCCCGGATCGTCCTGCGGAACGGGCTGAAGCTCATCGGCGTGGACGCGCCGGAGCATATGTAAACCACGCAAGAAGCCCGCTTAGCGGGCTTCTTTTTTGGCCTTGACAACCGGTGGGGAAGGAACTATAATGCCCGTTAGCTTTTAATTGGAAAACATTGCTTTAAATCGGCAAAGAAAGAAGAGAGTTTATGGAGAGGACTGAAAGACTGCGTTCCGCGCTCCGGGCGGCATTTCCCGTCACGGTCCCGGTGCTGACGGGGTATGTCTGCCTGGGACTTGCATACGGCGTGCTGATGGCTGCCAACGGGTACGGACCGCTGTGGTCGGTGCTGATGAGCGCTATTGGTTTTTGCGGCAGTATGCAGTACGCGGTGATTCCCATCCTGGCCGCCGGCTTTGAGCCCTTGCAGGCCTTCTTGCTGACGCTGATGGTCAACGCCCGCCACGTCCTTTACGGCCTCTCCATGCTGGAGCGGTACAGGGGCCTGGGCTGGGCCCGGTTCCCGCTGATCTATACCCTCAGCGACGAAACCTTCTCCCTGGTGTCCACCCTGGACCCGCCGGAGGGCGTGGAGCGGCGGGACTTCTTCCTCTGTATCTCCCTGCTGGATTACAGCTACTGGGTATGCGGCACGGCCCTGGGAGGGCTGCTGGGCTCGGCCCTGACCTTCAACACTGCCGGGCTGGACTTCGCCCTGACGGCCCTGTTTGTGGTCCTGTTCCTGGAGCAGTGGAAGGAGCGGGAGCGCCGCGCCGCCGGAATGACTGGCATTGCCTGTGCCGCCGTAAGCCTGGCGGTCTTCGGGCCGGACAACCTGGTGATTCCCGCCATGATTATGATTTTGGCGGCACTGCTGGGAGGGAGGAAACTGACATGCGCCTGACGCCGTTGGAAACCCTGGGCATCATTTTAATTGTGGCCGCCGGAACGCAGATTACCCGCTGGCTGCCCTTCTGGCTCTTTCCCGAAAACAAACAGCCCCCGGCCTGGGTGACGGACCTGGGGAAGGTCCTCCCGGCGGCCACCATGGGGCTGCTGGTGGTCTACTGCCTGAAGGGGGTGGCCTGGACCGCCCCGCCTCACGGCGCGGCGGAGCTGCTGGCCATTTTGGCCGTAGCGGTTTTACACCGATGGAAGGGGAACGTGCTCCTCTCCATCGCCGGAGGCACGGCGCTGTACATGCTTTTAGTACAGTGGGTGTTCACCTGACCGCGCATAATTTTTCCAGCCTCCGCACACAATGGAGAGGCGGCGCTGCCGCAACTTCGTTTGGCGGAGGCTGATTCTATGAGGCGGAAACTGTTTTTCTGGGAGCTGGGGGGCTTTTTGTTTACCGGAGCGCTGGGGACGCTCCTGCACTTCGTTTACGAGTGGAGCGGCGGCAGCACCCTGGCGGCCTGGTTTTCCGCCGTCAACGAGTCCACTTGGGAGCACATGAAGCTCCTTTTTATCCCTCTGTTTCTCTTCTCCGTAGTCCAGGTGTGCCGGATGGGGCGGAACTACCCCAATCTCCCGGCGGTCCGGGCCGTCAGCGCTCTGACGGGGGTGTTTTTGATCCCCGTGCTGTTTTATACCTATACCGGCATCCTGGGGAGGAATATCAATTGGGTGGACATCGCCATCTTTTTCCTGGCGGATTTCGCGGCTTTTGCCCTGGATTTCGCCCTGCTCCGCCGGGGAAAACTCTCCGGCCGCTGGATGCAGCTTTTGGGGTTGGCGGTTCTGTGGGGACTGGCTTTCTGCTTCGTGTGGTGCACCTTCCGCCCGGTCCATCTGCCGCTGTGGCGGGACCCGGTGACCGGGATTTACGGCATTCCCTGAAAACGCCCTGCGGGGCGTTTTCTCCTTTTTGGAATTTACTGTGAATTTGCGCCCTCCCGGCTTGACCAACGGCGGGGTGGGGGAGTATAATATACTAACTTGCGAACTGTGTGACGAATGGAGGTCTTGCTATGACGGCCAAACGAACGCCTGTTGCCCCTTTTTATGCCGTGGGGCTGCTGTGGCTGCTGGGCGGGCTGTTCCTGCCCCTGTATACGACCGCTGCGTACCTTTTGCTGGCGGCGGTGTCGGCGGCGGTGTTCCTGCTGGTGAACGGAATCTGCCGGGGAGGGGGAGCCGTGGCCGGGTCCTCCGGGGCGGAGAAGAAGGAGGAGGCCTCCAAAAAGCCGGAGCCTGTCCCCTCCACCGGAAACCCGGAGCTGGATAAAGCCATCAAGGACGGGAAGCTGGCCCTCAGCGAGATGAAGCGGCTGGACGAAAACATCGCCGACCCCGGCGTGTCCGCTGATATCGTTCGGCTGAGCCGGGTGTCGGAGAAAATCTTCCAAGCGGTGAAGGACGACCCGGACAAGCTTCCCCAGATTCGCCAGTTCATGAACTACTATCTGCCCACTACCTTAAAGCTCCTCAACACTTATGACCGCATGAGCGGCGCGGGGGTTTCCGGGGAAAACATCGACGGGACCAAGACCAAGGTGGAGGACATGCTGAAAACCATCGTCCGGGCTTTTGAAAAGCAGCTGGACGCCCTCTACGGCTCCGATGCCCTGGATATCTCCTCCGACATCCAGGTGATGGAAACTCTGCTGGCCCGGGAGGGCCTGACGGAGCCGGAGATGAGGGCGGACGGCGTCCAGGCCGACGGCACGGACATCAAGCTGGAGCTTTGAGGGAAAGGAGGGCCCCATGAAAAACCTGACGGTGAAGGCGGTGGATACGGTCCTGTACGCGGCGTGCGGCGCATTGCTCCTGTGGGCGGCGTGGGACCAGAAGACCGGTTTCTACATTCTGGCCGGCGCGTGCCTGCTGGCCCTAGCGGCCTGGGAGGGCTGGACCTGGGTCCGGGACTGCCGGGCGGGCCGGAACGAGAAGTGTGAATGGGACCCTTCCATGACCGCGGCTTTTGTGGTGGTGGCTGCGCTCCAGGTGCATAGGGCCGTCGTGGAGCCGGATGGCTTTCACACGTTTCTGGCGATCGGCTGGGTTTTGATAAGCGCGGTCTACGCTGTGAGGACCGCCCGGGCGCTCCGGGCGGCGGATAAAAAGAAGGAGGAAGCGTCATGAAAAACCGAAATCCTGTGTACCTGTTTCTCTCCATTCTGGAGGGAATGCTCTCCGGGGGCTATTTCTACCTGGCCAGGAAGGAGCGGGAGCCCCTGCACCTGCTGACCGGCTGTGTGTGGCTGGCCGTCTCCATCTTCCACGGAATCCTGGGCATCCGGGAAGAGGAGCACATTCTGCTGGTGGAGGAAGACGACTATGAGTGATAATCAGATTCCTGAGCTGACCCTGGACCCCTCCGCCGCTGCGGCCCAGGAGCTGGCCTCCATCCCCGCGCCGGAGCTGACCCTGGACCCCGCCGCTACTCCCGCCGCCCCGGAGCCGGAAAAGCCGGAGGTCAAACCGGTGGAGCTGGACGACTCCATGCTCTCCGAGGCGGAGAAGAAGGCCGTGGAGGACTTCTCCAAGAAGATCGACGTGATGGACTCCAACCTGATCCTCCAATACGGCGCGGCGGCTCAGAAGAACGTGGCGGGCTTTTCCGAGAGCGCCCTGGCCTCCGTCCGCACCAAAGATTTGGGCGAAGTGGGCAAGTCCCTCTCCGAACTGGTGGTGGAGCTGAAAGGCTTCGGCGAAGAGGAGGAAAAGAAGGGCCTCTTCAGCAAGTTCAAAAAGGCCGGGAATAAACTGGAGGTCATGAAGGCTCAGTACTCCAAGGTGGAGAGCAACGTGGACAAGATCGTCCGGGAGCTGGAGCAGCATCAGGTCACCCTGATGAAGGACGTGGCCATGTTCGACCAGATGTATGAGCTGAACCTCAAGTACTATAAAGAGCTGACCATGTATATCCTGGCGGGGAAGAAGAAGCTCCAGGAGGTCCGGACCCATGAGATCCCCGCTCTCCGGGCCAAGGCGGAGCAAACCGGCGCCCAGGAAGACGCCCAGCGGTACAACGACTTGGTGCAGATGTGCGAGCGGTTTGAAAAGAAGCTCCACGACCTGGAGCTCACCCGGATGATTTCCATTCAGATGGGCCCCCAGACCCGGCTGCTCCAGAACAACGACACTTTAATGGTGGAGAAGATTCAATCCTCCCTGGTGAACACCATCCCCCTGTGGAAGAGCCAAATGGTGCTGGCCCTGGGGATGGAGCACGGCCGTCAGGCCACCGCCGCCCAAAGCGCGGTGACGGAGATGACCAACGAGCTTTTGAAAAAGAACGCCGACATGCTGAAAATGGGTACGATCCAGACCGCCAAGGAGGCGGAGCGCAGCGTGGTGAGCATTGAGACGCTCCAGCATACGAACCAGCAGCTGATTTCCACCCTGGACGAGGTGCTGAACATCCAGCGGGAGGGCGCTCAGAAGCGGAAGGAAGCGGAAGTGGAATTGGGCCGCATCGAAGGCGAGCTCCGGGCCAAGCTGATGGAGCTGCACAAGTGAATCACCGGAGCTCCCGGGCGATGGAGAAGGCGGCCAGGAACATGGCCTTCAGCTCCAGGGAACGGCTGTCCTCCCAGGCCTGCTGATAGCGCTCCAGGGAGGCCGTGTGCTCCCCGGAGAGGCCCTCCTTCAGGGCGGCCAGGTGCTTGGTTTCCAGGGATTTCGAGAGGTCGTAAGCCACGTGGTCCAGATAGCGGGGAAGCCGCTCCGTGCAGGTGAAGTCCATCAATAGCTGCATGAGGCTGGTCATGGGAGATTCCTCCTTATATACGTGATAAACGTATGATAACACACGTTGGTTACGTGTTTCAAGGGGTGAGCTATGCAAATCTTAGCAAAGCGATTAAAGGAATTGCGGGAAAGCCGCAGAGTTTATCAAAAAGAAATGGCGGAATATTTGGGGCTTTCTCCCCGTGGTTATCAAGACTATGAGACGAACCAAAATGACCCGAAGCTGAAAACCCTAATTGCCATTGCAGACTACTACAACGTATCCATCGACTATCTGGTGGGCCGGACGGACGCGCCGGACTTCCGGGCGGTTCGGACAGAGGAATAAGCTTATGAAATTCTTGCAGAAACGTTCCGTGGCGGCGGTGGTGATGGTTTTGGCCATCCTGGCGGGCGCTGCCCTGGGGCAGGCGAAAAAGCCGGACGTGGAGGCCGCCCTCACCGGAGACTTTCTATACCTCATCCACAACGAGGGCGGAGTCATCACCCAGGATACCGCCGGATACATCGAGGCCATGAACGCCTCCCTCTTCGCCCAGACCGGGGCCCAGATCGCCGTGGACGTGGTGCGGACCACCGGGAGCGAGGAGATCGGGGATTACGCCGAACGGACCTTTCAAGAACTGGGCGTGGGGTCCCGGGAGCGGAACAACGGCCTTCTTCTGGTGCTGGCCCTGGAGAACCTGTATAACGGCGCGCCGGACGGGGACTACTACTTGGCCTGGGGCAGCGGGTTCAGCGCCGGCCAGCAGACAAACCTGGAGGACATCCTCTACAGCACGCTGGAGGACTACTTTGCCGCCGGACGTTACGACGACGGCGTCCGGTATACCTTCCGCAGCCTGACGGATTATCTGGAGAGCGTTTATCATGTCAGTGTCACCACAGCCCCGCCGTCCCCTGCTGCGATGGGCAATTACCAAACGATCTCCGGCAGCTATCGGTCCACCGGCGCGGCGGTAGCGGTTGGCGGCATAGTTGCCGGGCTGGTGATGCTGGTGGTCCTCCTGTTCATGTTCTGGGTGCTGCTGGACGGGATGCGCTACCGAAGTTACCGGCGGCGGTACTACGGCCCCACGGTCACCGGCATTCCAAGGCCTGTGTACTACCCTGTGTTCTGGGGCCGTCCCCGGCGGCCCAGGCGGCCTCCGCCGCCTCCCCCGCCCCGGCGGCCGGGCGGTCCCGGCGGCTTTGGAGGAGGCTCTTTCGGCGGCGGTACAGGGCGGGGGCCCCGTCCCGGCGGGCCGGGCCCCGGCAGCTTCGGCGGGGGCTTTGGCGGCTTTGGCGGCGGGTCTTTCGGCGGCGGCGCAGGCCGGGGCGGGCGTCCCGGCGGCTTTGGCGGCGCGGGAAGAGGCGGTTTCAGCGGCGGACGTTCCGGCGGCTTCGGCGGCGGCTCCTTTGGAGGAGGCGCGGGCCGGGGCGGCGGAATGCGCGGCGGCGGAGGCCGCAGATAAGCAAAGACAAGGCCCCCGGCGAAGCTACGCCGGGGGCCGTTCTGATGTTCACAACCGTTCGGGCTGCGTTGCCGCGGCTGCGGAGCGGCTGACTGCCGGACCGCAGAGCGCGTGGAAGCTCCTTTTGCCGGCATTTTGCATTTCGAGGCAGGGCCTCTGGGTGTCAAAGCCGCGAAAAGGCCCCGCAATTCTCGGGAAAAATTAGTCCAAGACTTGCACCGCCGCGCCCAGAACGCCGTCGCCGATGTAGACGCTGAGTGTGCCGTCGATTTCGCCGTCCCAAATGTGGTCATAATGGGGCAGAGCGGCGGTGAGCTTCTGCCGGACAATCTCCATCTCGGCGGGAGCACCCCCGTTGGCGACGGCCAGATTGTATTTTTTGTGCCCGCCGCAACGGTCCACGGTCATGGCCACCAGTTTGTCAATGACCTGGTTCCGGCCCCGGACCTTGGCGATGGACTGGAGCTGCCCGTCGGGGGCGAAGGTGATGATGGGCTTGATTTGCAGCAGGGTTCCCGCCGTGGCGGTGACCTTGCCGATGCGTCCGCCCTTCATCAGGTACTCCAGGGTGTCCACGGAAAAGAAGGGAAAGGTACTGGCGATCAGCTGGGGAGCCCGGCGTTCCACCAGGGTATCCCAGTCCATGCCGTTTCGGATATCCTCCGCCAGCTGGAGCACGGTCAACCCCTGTCCCAGGGAGCCGCTGACGGAATCGAAGACCCGGATGGGGAAGGCGTCTCCGCTCTCCTCCGCAATGAGGCGGAGGAGATTGTAGGTGCCGGAGAGGCCGCTGGAGAGCATGACGGCAATCACGCCGTCATAGCCCGCGTCCCGGATCTCCTCCAGCACGGCCCCCGCGCTCTCGGCGGAGGGCAGGGAGGTCTGGGGCAGTTCTCCGGCTTTGAGGCGGCGGTAGATGTCGGCGCTGTGGATATTCACGCCGTCGGAATACTCCCCGTCGGCACAGAGAATGCGCAGAGGGACGATGTAAATGTGATTCTCCGCCGCCAGACGGGGGGACAGGTCCGCGCAGGAATCCGTCAGCAGCGCGATCTTTTGAGGGGCCACGTGTTCCCAACTCCTTTTTCAGACAGGGCCTGTCCCTTCCTGGGGGAAGGCGGGCCGCTGCGTTTGCTAAAGCGTATTGTGACCATTATCCCACAAACGGGCAAAAACTGCAAGAGCAATTTGAAGACTTTTCCTGCGGGGGGAAAAATATAGGGAAATCCAGAGAATTTCCCTTTACCTCCCAGGAGTTTTCTGCTACAATATACAAGTTACATTCTGCCCGAACACCGGAGGGGAAAGGGGGGCGCTTTCATGAAATATCAAAAGTGGAACATCGGCGCCCCCAGGGAGGAGGACGTGGCTCTTCTGCGGGAGGCCGGTTATCCCTACCTGATGGCCCTGGTGCTGGCGGCACGGGGCATCGCCTCTCCGGAGACGGCGGCGGAGTTTTTGGACCGGGACCGGAAGCTGACGCTGTCGCCCATGCTTATGCGGGATATGGACAAAGCGGTGGCCCGGATTCAAAAGGCCGTCGCCGGAGGGGAGATCATCGCGGTCTTCGGGGACTACGATGTGGACGGCATCACCTCCACGGTGCTGCTGATGGATTACCTGAAAAGCTGCGGGGCCAAGTGCCTGCGCTATATTCCCCGGCGGATTGAGGACGGCTACGGTCTGTCCCGGCCCGCCATTCAGAACCTCCGGGATCAGGGGGCCACGCTGATGATCACCGTGGACTGCGGCATCACCGGAAATGAAGAAGTGGATTTTGCCAATTCCCTGGGGATGGACGTGGTGGTAACGGACCATCATGAGTGCAAGGAAGAGCTACCCCGGGCCGTGGCGGTGGTAGATCCCCACCGGCCCGACTGCCCCTATCCGTTTAAGTTTTTGGCGGGCTGCGGCGTGGCGCTGAAGCTGGTGCTGGCCCTGGGGGGCGAGAACCGGGAGGACGCTCTCTTTGCCCGGTACTGCACCTTGGCCGCCATTGGCACCGTGGCCGATGTGATGCGGATGGAAGGGGAAAACCGGGCCATTGTTTCCTGCGGTTTGGAAGCCTTGTCCCACACGGACTTCGTAGGGGTGCACGCGCTTTTGCGGGAGGCGGGGCTGGAGGGTAAGCCCGTCACCTCCATTCAAATCGGCTTTGTCCTCTCCCCGCGGATCAACGCCGCGGGGCGCATGGGGGCGGCAGACCTGGCGGCGGATCTGCTGGAAACCAGCGATCCCGCCCGGGCGGAGGAGCTGGCCCGGGAACTTTGTGAGTTGAACCGGGAACGCCAGTCGGTGGAGCAGACCATCTGCGCCGACGCGATGGAGCAGATCAACCGACTCCGCCAGGAGGAGAGGAGCGCCCTGGTTCTCTCCAGCGAGGAATGGCATCAGGGGGTGGTGGGAATTGTGGCTTCCCGCCTCAGCGAGAAATACTCCTGCCCCAGCTTCATGATCCATCTGAAAGACGGCACGGGCCGGGGGTCCTGCCGGTCTTATGGGGGTTTTAACCTCTTTGCCGCCCTGGAATCCTGCGCGGATCTGCTGGACGGTTTCGGAGGACACGAGCTGGCCGCCGGATTTACCATTCCCGAAGAGAACATCCCGGCCTTTCGGACGCGAATGAACCGGTATGTCCGCTCCGCCACCGGCGGGGAGCCGCCGGTAAGCTCTCTGGAGGTGGACGCGGCGGTGGCCTCTCCCAATGAGCTGACCCTGGAACAGGCGGAGCAGCTGGAGCTGCTGGAGCCCTATGGCGCGGGAAATCCCCGGCCGGTTTTCGCCCTTTTGGGGGCCACGGCGGAGGCCGTGCAGCCCGTGGGGCAGGGAAAACATTTAAAACTCCGGCTGAGCAAGGGCGTCAGCCGGTTCGACGCCATTTTCTTCTCCGTCACCGCGGAGGAATGCGGCGTAGTCCCCGGCAACCGGGTGGACGCCGCCTTTTATCTCCAGGCCAACACGTTTCGGGGAAATACAACCTTGCAATTGCAGCTGGTGGATGTCCGGCCCTCTCTGCTTCCCAGCCGGAACGAGGCGGAGTCTCTGGATTTGGTCCGCCGCTTAGTGGAAGGGGCGCCGCTCTCCGCCCAGGAGTCCCTCCGGCTCCGGGCTTCCCGGAGCCAGTACGCCGCGTGCTGGGTGGCTCTGGAGAAGCGGCTCCGCCAGGGGAAAGCAGAAGAAGACAAACTGCCCTATCTCCGTGCCCTGGCCGCCCGGATGGGGGGGAGCGAAGGTTTTCTCCGGGCCGCCTTGGCTCTGGAGGTGTTTCGGGAACGGGGGTTAATCGCTTTGTCCCGGCAGGGGGACCGGATGACTCTGAGCTTGATTCCCCTGCAAGGGAAGGTGGATTTAAACGCCTGCCCCTATCTTCTCCGCCTACAGGAAAAGGAGGCGACTTGAGATGACCGTACAGGAACAGTACGAGCTTTTGGAAAAGACCATACGCGGATACAATCCTGCCGCCGACTTTGGCCATATCCGCTCTGCATTTGAGTATGCCGACCAGTGCCACGATGGGCAAAAGCGCAAGAGCGGCGAGCCCTATATTATCCATCCTCTGGCTGTGGCCCAGATTGTGGCGGAGGAGCTGAAACTGGACTCCGAGTCCATCGAGGCCGCGCTGCTCCACGATGTCATTGAGGACACTCCCGCTACCCACGAGGACGTAGCCCGGATGTTCTCCCCGACAATCGCTGATCTGGTGGAAGGGGTCAGCAAACTGACCCGGATTCAGTACGCCACCAAGGAAGACGAACAGATGGAGAACCTGCGGAAGATGCTCATTGCTATGAGCAAGGACATCCGGGTGATCCTCATCAAGGTTTCCGACCGGCTCCACAACATGCGGACCATGGAATACCAGTCGCCGGAGAAACAGAAACAGAAGTCCTTGGAGACGATGGAGATTTACGCTCCCATTTCCCACCGCCTGGGGATGCAGCGCATTAAATGGGAGCTGGAGGACCTGTCGCTCAAGTATTTAGACCCGGTGGGATACGAAGAGATCATTACCCGGCTGGACGCCAAGAAACCGGAGTACGACGCCTTTCTTCTCCGCACCCAGACTCAAATGGACGACCGCCTGACGGAGCTGGGCATCCGTCACATGGTCTATGGCCGGATCAAGCATCCCTACTCCATTTATCGGAAAATGTTTTCTCAGAATAAATCTCTGGACGAAATCTTCGACCTTTTTGCCTTCCGTGTGCTGGTGGATACGGTGGGGGACTGCTACAATGTCCTGGGCGTTATCCATGACATTTATAAACCCATTCCGGGCCGGTTTAAGGACTATATCGGTACGGAAAAGCCCAATGGCTATCAATCTCTCCACACCACGGTCATGGGGCCCGACGGCCTGCCTTTTGAAGTACAGATTCGTACTTGGAAGATGCATGAGATTGCGGAGTACGGCGTAGCGGCCCACTGGAAGTACAAACAGCACGGCCAGGGAGCGGGGACCGAGGGGAAGTACGAGTGGGTTCGCCGCCTGCTGGAAAATCAGGAGGGCGCCGACGCGGAGGAATATATCCACTCCCTGAAGGTCGATATGTTCGCGGACGAGGTTTTCGTTTTCACGCCCAACGGGGATGTACAGAACCTTCCTGCCGGAGCTACGCCGATCGACTTTGCCTACGCCATCCACTCCGCTGTGGGAAACAGTATGGTGGGAGCCAAGGTCAACAATCGCATCGTCACCTTTGACCACATCTTAAAAAACGGCGATATTGTGGAGATTATGACCTCCAAATCCGCCAAGGGCCCCAGCCGGGATTGGATGAAGATTGCCAAATCCAGCGAAGCCCGAAGCAAGATCCGCCAGTGGTTTAAGAAGGAAAAAAGAGAAGAGAACATCGCCAACGGACGTTCTTCTTTTGAGCAGGAGCTGAAGCATGCGGGCCTGTCCATGCGGGATGTGACGGACCAGGAAAATCTGCCGCTGCTGCTGAAAAAGGTCACATACGGCAGCCTGGAGGAGATGTACGCCGCCATCGGTTACGGTGGTTTCACCGCTCAGAAAGCCGTCAGCCGGATGAAAGGCGAGCTGCTGCGCATCGCCCGCCAGCACCAGGCGGAGGAGCTGACCCTAAAGCCGGAGGAGGCTCCCATTCTTGTGCCGCCCAAGCCCATGAGCAAGAGCGAGCAGGGCATCATTGTGGAGGGATTGGACAATTGTCTGGTGAAATTTTCCCGGTGCTGTACCCCGGTTCCGGGGGACGAGATCGTGGGCTTTATCACCCGGGGCTACGGCGTGTCCGTCCATCGGGCGGACTGCCCCAACGCCGCGCCGGAACGCCGGGCGGGCCAGGAGGGCCGCTGGCTGCGGGTTACCTGGGGCAGCGACACGAACGAGAGCTATCCCACTACCATTGATGTGATGTGCAAGGACCGGATGAATCTGATTTTGGATATTTCCACTGCCTTGTCCAGTACCAATACCTTTGTTTCCGGCCTGAATTCCCGGAGCACGGAGGACGGTTTCGCCGTTATCCGCCTGGAGATCCGGGTCCGGGACGGGGCGCAGATGAAAGCCATTATGAACAAGCTGAATCAAATTTCCGGGGTGCTGCAAGTTACGCGCCCAGCCGGATAACGGCGGAAGCGGTTCTGTTTTGCCCCCCGCTTTATTCTTTTCGCCCCCAGGAGGGGGACTGGCATCCCTTCCTGGGGCATACCTCCCTTACGGAGGGATGAGGGCCGGGATGAGGTGCAGAATTCTTAAAAATAATAAAAAGGAGGAGATGCCCGTGCGGGCTGTGGTTACGCGTGTGAAGCACGCTTCCGTTACCATCGAGGGAACCGTCCGGGGACAGATCGGGGAGGGGTATCTGGTCCTTCTGGGGGTTGCTCCGGCGGATACGGAAGAAACCGCCCTAAAGCTGGCGGACAAGATTTGCAACCTTCGAATTTTCGAGGACGAGAATGAAAAGATGAACTTGAACCTGGAGCAGGTGGGGGGAAGCCTGCTGGTGATTTCCCAGTTCACTCTTTTTGCCGACACCTCCTCCCGGCGGCCGGGTTTTTCCGGCGCGGCGAAGCCGGACGTGGCGATTCCCCTCTATGAAAAATTTATGGCCCATTGCCGGGAGCGGGGGTTTACCGTGGAGCACGGGGAGTTCGGCGCGAAAATGGAAGTGGACTCCCTGAACCATGGTCCGGTGACGATCGTGTTTGATACGGAGAAGCCCTGAAGGGGGGGAGGAGGCTCCAATGAACGTAACCATGATGCAGGTGGGCCCCCTGGGCACCAACTGTTATATTCTGAAGGATGAACAGACCCGCCGGTCGGCGGTGATCGACCCCGGCGGGGACGCGCCGGAGATTGTTAAGGCCCTGGAAGGAGCAGAGCTCCGCTGTATTCTCCTGACCCACGGGCATTATGATCACACCGGCGGCGCGGCGGAGCTGGCAAAAACACAGCCCCAGGCGGAAGTTTATATCCATGAACGGGATTTCCGGAATGTGGACCTGTCTTTGTTCCCCCTGAGCACGCAGATGGACAATGTGAAGTTTTACGGCGAGGGGGACCGGATTGTGGTTGGAGGCTTGGAACTGGAGGTGCTTTGCACCCCCGGTCACTCGGAGGGCAGCGTGACTCTCCGGTGCGGGGATTTGCTCTTTTGCGGGGATACTCTCTTCGCCGGGTCCTGCGGCCGGACGGACTTTCCCGGCGGCAGCGTGCCAAAAATGCTGGCTTCCCTCCGCCGCCTGGGAGAACTGGAGGGGGACCTCCAGGTGCTGCCCGGGCACATGGAGCCCACCACACTGGAGGCTGAGCGGCGGCACAACCCTTATCTCCGCCAAGCCCTGCGGGAGCCATTATGAAGCTGGAATTTCACGGCCACGACGAGCGCTACACCGTGGAGCAGAGCCTCTTGAACCTCTTCCCCGGCGAGCTGCCCGTCTACGAGCCCATTCGGCCCGGCGATGAAACCTGGGCCATTATTTCCTGCCGGGAGGATGGAGATTTCCACGTCACGGTGAAGCTCTCCTGGCGGGGGAAACTCGTTCCCTATGACTATGCCTGTCCGCTGGAGGGGACGGAGTATGAACGGGAGCGCCGGCGGCGGCATGCCGTCGGAGCCTGCTTTTTCCTGGCCTACCGTGCCCTCACGGGGAACGAGCCCCCCTGGGGAATGCTGACCGGCGTTCGGCCCGACAAACTGGTGACAGAGGCCCTTCAGGCCGGGCTGGCCCCGGGAGAGGCCAAGACTCTGTTGGAGCGGGATTATTTTGTCAGTCCGGGACGGGCCGCCCTGGCCCTGAAGACGGGAACGGCCGCCTTTGAGGCCGCGAAAAGTTTGAGCCCCCGGGATATCGCCGTGTATATTGGCGTGCCCTTCTGCCCTACCCGCTGCGCTTACTGCTCCTTCGTCAGCCAATCGGTGGAGAAGAGCTTTTCCCTGGTGGGACCCTATGTGGAGGCTCTTGTCACGGAGATTGAGGATGGGGGCCGCATGGTCCAGGAGACAGGCTTGCATGTCCGGGCCATGTATATGGGCGGCGGCACGCCCACCACGCTGGCCGCCCCGCAGCTGGACCGGGTGCTGACGGCGTTTGAAACCGCTTTCGGCTCCGCTCTGGACAGCTGTGGAGAGATTACCGTGGAGGCGGGGCGGCCCGATACGATCACGGCAGAGAAATTGGCGGTTTTGAAGGGTCACGGTGTTGATCGGGTTTCCATAAATCCTCAGACTATGGAAGAGCACGTTCTCCGGGCCATCGGCCGCCGCCACAGCCCCGGGGACATTGAAACCGCTATGAACCTGGCGGTAAAGTGCGGCTTTCCCCACGTCAACATGGATCTCATCGCGGGCCTGCCGGAGGATACGCCGGAGGGGTTCCGCCGTTCCCTGGAGCGGTGCCTTCATTTCGGCACGGATAACATCACCGTCCACACGCTGGCGCTGAAAAAGGGGAGCCGCATCCTGCTGGAGGGCCTTTCCATCCCTGGTCCGGAGGCAGTGGGGGAGATGCTGGACTATGCGGAGCCCGCTCTGGAACGGGCGGGATACGCCCCCTATTATCTCTACCGGCAAAAGTACATGTCCGGCAGCTTTGAAAACATCGGCTGGACCCGCCCGGCTGGAGAATGCCTCTACAATATCTATATCATGTCGGAGCTCTGCTCCATACTCTCCTTTGGCGCGGGGGGGTCCACAAAGATGGTGGACCCGGCCCGGCGGCTCATCCAGCGGCGCTTCAACCCCAAGTATCCCAAGGAGTACACGGAACGCCGGTCGAAATTGCGGTCCAATCAGGCGGACTTCGCCGCTTTCTATGCGAGATGAACGAAAAGGAGCCGAACCCATGTATGCCTTGAAGCAGATCAACGAAGCGATCCGCAGTGATCCTGCTGCCTTTGCCCGGGAATGCGACGCGCTGTTCGCGAAAAAGGTGGAAGCTGCCGCCCAAAAGATTGCGGACCACCGGGCCCAATCCCATATTATCCTCCTCTCCGGTCCCTCCGGCTCCGGAAAGACCACTACCGCCCTGAAAATTGAGGAGCGATTGGTGGAGATGGGAATCGAAACCCACACCATCTCCCTGGATAACTACTTTAAGACCTTTGACCCGGACACCGCCCCCCGGAATCGGGAAGGGGCTGTGGACTACGAGTCTCCCTTCTTCCTGGACATCGACCTGCTGAACCAGCATTTTGCCATGCTGGACCGTGGGGAGCTGATTCACGTTCCCAAGTATGAGTTTGCCCGGCAGATGCGTTCAGATATTTTTGCCCGCCCAATGCGCCTGGGGAAAGATGATCTGGCCATCTTTGAGGGAATCCACGCCCTGAACGACATCATTGTCGGGAAGAACCCCAAGGCGTTCAAGCTCTATATCGCCGCCCGCAGCGACATTCGGGACGAGGATGGAGCCCTGATTTTTGATAAGTCCTGGATTCGCCTCTGCCGCCGCATTGTTCGGGACTTCAAGTTTCGGGGCAGCGACGCGGCCTTTACCTTGAAGCTGTGGGAGAACGTCCGCCGGGGAGAACGGCTGTATATTTCCCCCTACAAGGAGAACGCCGACATCATGTTTGACTCCTCTCTGGCCCTCAGCGCCAGCGTTTTGAAACCCTTTGTGGTCCCCCTGCTGGAGGAGATTCCAAAGGGGAAGTACCGGGTAGCGGAGGATATTCTCCGCGGCTTGGAGAAAATTGAGCCTTTGGACGAGAAGTATATTCCCGCCAAATCCCTGGCCCGGGAGTTTATCGGCGGAAGCCCTTACGACAATCATTAAACGGAAGACGAAAGGAGCGGCATTATGCGCAAACAGGAGAAGTTGTACGACCTGCTGGACACCCTCCGCACCGGCGCGGAGGCGGCGGGGACCCTGGCCCTGGGGACCTTGGGTCTGGCCTGTGAGGGAGCGGAAAAGCTGGCGGAAGCCGCACGGCTCCGCTATCAGGCCGCTCGCGTGGAAGGCGAGATGGATGAAAAGCTGATGGAGGCCGGAGCGATGGTTTACGCTACGCATACCGGCAATCCTACGGAGTCGGAAGAGCTGGTTGCGAAACTCCGGGAGATCGACGAACTGAAAGCCAAGCTGGCGGAACTCAACGAAATTTTAGGACGTACGACGGATTGAATGGAATGGAGGTTTGACATGGAATTTTACACCTATCAACAGGTTCAAGAGAGTGCCCAGGCCCTCCGGGAGAAGTTGAGCGGCTTCCAGCCTCAGGCGCTGCTGATTCTGGGCTCCGGTTTGGGAGCCCTGGCGGACGAGGTAGAGGCCCCTATTGCCGTGCCCTATTCGGAGGTGCCGCATATGAAACATTCCACCGCTCCTGGACATAAGGGCCGGTTCCTCTTCGGGAAGCTGGCGGGAAGGGATGTGGCCGTCATGCAGGGCCGTCTCCATACCTATGAGGGTTGGTCCTTTGCCGACGCGGCCTATCCCGTCCGGGTGGCCCGGCTGCTGGGAATCAAGACCCTGGTGGTGACCAACGCCGCCGGGGCGGTGAATACCGCTTTTTCTGCGGGGGATATCATGCTCATTACGGACCATATCAAGCTCTTCGGGGTCAGCCCCCTCTGCGGGCCCAATATGGAGGAACTGGGTCCCCGTTTTCCGGACATGAGCCACGTTTACACTCCGGCCCTCCGGCAGAAGGCCCGGGATGCCGCCCAGGCCCAGGGCCTGGACCTGAGAGAGGGCGTCTACATGTTCTTTCCCGGCCCCCAGTACGAAACCCCGGCGGAGGTGAAAGCGGCCCGCCTTCTGGGCGCGGACGCCGTGGGTATGTCCACAGTGCCGGAGGCCATCACCGCCGCCCACTGCGGCATGGACGTGCTGGGCTTTACCCTCTGCACCAACATGGCGGCGGGCGTCCTGGAGCAGCCTCTCTCCGGTGACGAGGTTATTGCGGCGGGGGAGGCTGCGGGCCCCAAGTTCACCGCTCTGGTAAAAGGCTGCCTAGAGCGGCTGTAAGCCGTCATGAAACGTCAGCTTCAAGGCATTGCTCTGATTTTAGTGGGGATCCAGTTGACGCTGGTGTGGCAGATGGACCCTTATATCCTCTCACGCGATGTGAGTCCGTTGGTCAATTTGTTTCCGGCTGCCGCGGTTAGCATTGCTGGTTTGATACTGTGCGTCTGGCGGAAGAACGGGCGCTGAGGAAGTGCTGAGAATCCGACGATGCAAAAGCGGGTTGTGCCGCCGGAGGGAATCAGGTCTAAGGCGGGTCCCAGTCCCATAAAGTGGACCATGGGACCCGCTCCTCACGGACAATGGAAGTCCGCGCATTTTTTGAAGTATTCGAGGTAAACTTTTCATGTCGACGAAGAAGAAACAGTCCTTCCTGGGCGGCGCGGCCATTCTGGCCTCTGCGGTGGCCATCGTAAAGATCCTGGGCGCGGTGTATAAAATCCCCTTTGGAAATATCGTCGGTCCCGAGGGACAGACCTATTTCAATGTGGCGTACAACATCTATAACGTTCTGCTGACCATTTCCACCGCCGGCCTTCCCCTGGCCATTTCCAAGCTCACCAGCCAGGCCCACACCCAGGGCCGGGAGAACCAGAAGCGGAAGATTTTCTCAACGGCTATCTGGCTCTTTTTCGCCATGGGCCTGGTGGGGTCCCTGCTGATGTTCTTCGGCGCGGAGCAGCTGGCGGCCTTTATGAACGAGCCCCTGGGCTACTGGCCCATCCGGGCGCTGGCTCCGGCGGTGTTCTGCGTGTGTTTGCTTGCCTGTATGCGGGGCTATACCCAGGGCCAGGGGAACATGACCCCCACCGCCGTCTCTCAGATTTTAGAGGCCCTGTGCAAGCTGGGCCTGGGTCTGGCCCTGGCCTGGTACTTCCTCAAGCTGGGAATGGGTCTGGATATAGCCGCCGCCGGGGCGATTCTGGGCGTCACCGCCGGGACGTTTTTGTCCTTGCTGTACCTGATTTTCTACCTTCTGCGCCACCGGGACCGGCGGACCTCCCTGGACGTGCCCGACGGCGGCGGGAAGCTGATGCGCCAGATTCTGGCCATCGGCATCCCCATCACCCTGAGCAACTCGGCCATGAGCATCATCACCCTGGTGGACACCAAGATCGTCCTGGGGCGGCTGCGGGACATCCCCGCCCTGGCGGACTCGGCGGCGGAGCTCTTCGGCCAGTACACCTTCGGCATGAACCTCATCAACCTGCCGCCCTCCTTCGTGTTCCCGGTGACCATGAGCCTGATTCCCTTCGCGGCGGCGGCGCTGACCCGCCGGGACCACGCGGAGGCGGGGCGCATCGTCTCCTCCGGCTTCCGGATCGTGGCGGTGCTGGCCATCCCCGCCGGGGTTGGCCTGAGCGTGGTGGGCGGTCCGGCGCTGGTGATGCTCTATCCCAAGCGCTATGCGGACGCCCTCGCCGCGGGGCCCCACATGCGCTGGCTGGGCCTCGCCTGCATCTTCATGTGCCTGATGAACCTGACCAACGTGATTTTGCAGACCTACGGCAAAGAGATGATTCCCATCTGGACGGTGATTGCCGGAGGCGTCACGAAGGTGGCCATGAACTACATCCTGGTGGGAAACCCGGCCATCAACATCCACGGCGCGCCCGTCTCCACCCTCTGCTGCTACGGGGTGATCGTGGGCCTGAACCTGATCTTCGTCTGGAAGTACTCCCCGGAGAAGCCCCATTACCTCCAGATCTTCGTCAAGCCGGTCATCGCCTCCGCCCTCATGGGCGGCGCGGTCTGGGCGGTCCACGGCTTCGTGAGCCGGGCCCTGTCGGGGCGCTCCGCCTATGGGGCCAACGCCGTGGCGACCCTCATCGGCATCCTGGCGGGGGTGGTCGTGTACGCCATTCTGGTGGTGGCGATGCGGATTCTCCGTGCGGAGGACCTGAAAACGATGCCCCATGGGGAGAGACTGGCGAAATTGTTGCATTTGCGCTAAAACATTCGAAAAATTGGCAAAAAATATAGAAACTTCTCAACTTTTTTCTTGAAATTTCTTGCAAAGGCGGGCAATCTATGGTAGATTTTCAAAGTAAGAGCCGTTATGGCTGGGAGGATTTTCTGGAAATCATGCGGCTGCTCCGGGAGCCGGGGGGTTGCCCCTGGGATGTGGAACAGACACACGCTTCCATCCGCCGGAATTTTCTGGAGGAAACTTATGAGGCCCTGGATGCCATCGACCGGGATGATGCCGCAGATATGCGGGAGGAGCTGGGAGATGTACTGATGCAGGTGGCCTTCCACACCCAGATCGAGACGGAGCGGGGCCACTTCAACATGAACGATGTGATCGACGGCGTGGCCCAAAAACTGGTGTACCGCCATCCCCACGTCTTTGGGACGGTGAAGGTGGAAAACAGCCGGGAGGTTCTGGTGAACTGGGAGGCGCTGAAACGAAAGGAGAAATCCCAGTCTACCACTGCCGACGCCATTGAGTCTGTGCCCCATACCCTGCCCGCTCTATGGAGGGCGGAGAAGATTAGCGGCAAGACTGCCAAAGCGGGTTTTGACTGGGCCAGCGCCCTCAGCGCCATGAAAAAGCTGGAGGAAGAGGTCCGGGAGCTGCGAGCGGCCCTGGAGTCTGGAGCAGCAGCGGACGGGCCCCACGGCGTCCGAGAGGAGTTGGGGGACCTGCTCTTTATTACCGCCAAGGTGGCCCAGATGTCCGGCGTAGATCCGGAGGATGCCCTCCATCGTGCTTGCGATAGGTTTGACGGCCGCTTTCGCCGGGTGGAGGCCATGGCGGACAAGCCTTTGAGCGGATATACGGAAGCAGAGCTGGTCGAGCTTTGGAAGTCTGCAAAAAAAGAGGAGTCTTAACACGCGATTGCGTTAAGAATATAGAACACAAATGATTTCAGGAGGATACCATTCATGAACAAAGCAGAACTCATCAATGTCGTTTCCGCGGCCGCGGAGGTTTCCAAGAAGGATGCTGAAACCGTCATCACTGCCACGCTGGATGCCATTACCGACGCCTTGAAGGAGGGCGAGAAGGTCCAGCTGGTGGGCTTTGGTTCTTTTGAGGTGAAGAAGCGGGCGGCCCGGGTAGGACGGAATCCCAAGACGAAGGAGCCCATTGAGATTCCCGCCTCCACCGTGCCTGTGTTCAAGGCCGGCAAGGTGTTGAAGGATACCGTGGGCGGCTGATTCGAAGGGCGCCCTGTTTTGAACAGCCGGCAGGTTTTGCCGGCTGTTTACGTTTTTGAAGAAAGGGGGGGCGCAGGATGCGCCTGGATAAATATCTTAAAGTTTCCCGTTTGATTAAGCGCCGGACCATGGCCAACGAGGCTTGTGACAATGGGCTGGTTTCCGTTAATGGCCGGCCGGCCCGGGCTTCCTATGAGGTGAAGGTGGGGGACCGGATCTCCCTCCGCCTGGGAGCGCGGGAAGTGACGGTGGAGGTCTTGGCCGTTCAAGAAACTGTCCGTCAGGCCGATGCAGCCGCGCTTTATAAACAGGTTTGACTCCGCCGGAAAAAGCGTGGCATACCGGTGGAGCCTCCCGCATAGTCTGTGGACAGGGAGGGACGAACCATGAACGATTACACTGTGCCCCAAGCCGCCGCCCACCGTCTGGAGCTGGACGGACGGGAGCGCCTGACCGTTTCCGGTGTGGAGGATGTGGAACGGTTCGATGAAACCGGTATTGTGATGACCACTGCCGTGGGGACCTTGGTCATTACGGGGGAGGATTTACACATCGGGAAGTTGTCTCTGGACGGCGGGGAACTTCATGTGGACGGGAAGATTGACGCGTTGTCTTATGAGGATCAAGGGACCGGCCGGGGCGGTTTCCTGGGCCGTCTGTTTGGCTGAGGATGGGGAGTGAAGCGGCCCGGCAGCTCCTGGTATTTGGGCAGTCCATCCTCTTGGGGCTGTCCGCCGGACTGCTGTATGACCTGTTGCGTCCCTTCCGGGTCCGGGCGCCCCGGGCCACAGGCTTTTTGGATGGGGCCTACTGCCTGGCGGTGGGCAGCATCATGTTTCTTTTCCTTCTTCGCCGGGCGGAAGGACAGCTCCGCGGCTTTGTGCTGGTGGGAACTTTGGGCGGAATGGTGCTGTTTTTCTGTGCTTTCTCGGAACTTCTGCGGCCTCTGTGGGCTTTTTGGGCGGATACGCTGGCCTTTTTATGGAGACTGCTATGTATGCCGCTGAAATGGGCGGGAAATTTTTATAAAAAAATGGCCTGCCAAGGAAAAAACCTCTTTTATTTTTGGAGCAAATGCTTTACAATAAGAAAAAGTGGGTGCAGGCCCAGGAGAGGGGGCGGGAGAAATGGCAAAGCAGCGAAAAATCCCAAAGGCGGTAAAACTCCGCACGGGATTTCTGACAAGGCTGCTGATCGTGATTTTGTTGGCCGCGCTGGTCTGCGAGGTGTACGCTCTGCGGGCGAAGGTATCGGACGCGGAAGAAGTAAAAGCGCAGACCGCCGCACAAGTGGAGAGCAGGCGTCAGGAGAACGACGCTCTGGCGGCGGACATTGAGGAGGGCTGCACGCCTGAAAAGATGCAGGAGATCGCCCGCCGGGAGCTAGGCTGGGTTCTGCCCGACGAATACGTGTTCGAAGTGGGCAGCTGAATTTTCCCCGCATGAATCAAGGGAAGGAGAAACTAGAAACCGTATGGAGCCTCAGGTTGGGAGCATTTTGGAAGGTAAAGTCACCAGCATCATGAAATTTGGCGCTTTTATAGCGCTGGAGGGAGGCGGCTCCGGGTTGGTACATATCTCGGAGATTGCCAATACTTTTGTAGAGGACGTACATGACCACCTTCAGACGGGGCAGGCCGTGAAGGTCCGGGTTTTGTCGGCGGAAAATGGGAGAATCAACCTTTCGATCAAGAAAGCCTTGCCACAGCAGGAGCGGCGGCCGTTTCGTCCGGCCCGCCCGGGACCGGCTCCGCAGGCCGGTGCGGCTCCCCGCCCGGAAATTGCGCGCAGACCCGCTCAGCCGCAGGGGCAGGCGCCTCTGCCTCCTTCGGGGGATCAGGCGTTTGAGGACAAGCTGAAACGCTTTTTGACCTCTTCCGAGGGAAAGATGGCGGATTTGAACCGCAGTATGGACGGCAAGCGGGGGAGAAGAAGGAGATCATAAAAACCGCCCCAATGGGGCGGTTTTTTTGCAAAAAAGGAGCCGCACAGCAAATTGCCATGCGACCCAAGCGGGTGGGATATTGGAAAGCTTCCTAGATCAAGGTACCATATTTTCCAGGTTTTGTAAATAGAAAGTTTTGCCGCATTCCGTCTTCTTTTGTCGAAAGAGGCGGCTTGCCCCGATCATAAAAATTTTTTTGTGAATTTTATGAAAAAACGCCGCTTCCCTCTTCCCATTTCAATACAAATATGTTATATTATACAAAAGGGCTTCCTCAAGTTTCCCCCAAGCCTTTTTCACACGAAAGGAGCGATCTCGATGAAGTACACCTACGCTTGTAAAAAGGTTTCCCTCAACGATTCCATCAAGGCTTATACGGAAAAGAAAATCGCCAAGCTGGAAAAGTATTTCCGGGAGGATACCACCGCGTTTGTGACATTTTCGGTGGAGAAGGACCACCGCTGCACAGTGGAGATCACCGTTCGGAGCGGCAGCGCCCTGCTCCGGGCCCAGACGGAAGCGCCGGATGGCGATATGCGCGGTGCTGTGGATGCCGCCGTGGGTTATATCGAGCGCCAGATTTTGAAGAACAAGACAAGGCTTTCCAAACGCCTGCGGAGCGAAGGTTTCCCGCCTCCCGCCCCTGTCAGCGACTTCGACGTGGCGGAGGAGAAAGAGTTCGCTGTGGTCCGCACCAAACGTTTCGCCGTGAAGCCCATGAGCACGGAGGAGGCCATTTTGCAGATGAACCTGCTGGACCACAGTTTTTTTGTTTTCCGCAGCAGCGAGGACGACAGCCTCTGCATTGTTTACCGCCGCAAGAGCGGCGGCTATGGATTAATTGTCACCGACGAAGAGGATTGAGGAATTTATAAAATGTGGGGGCCGGAAGGCCCCCACATTTTATGTCCCTGCGGAATTTAAGCAGCCTTAGTCTTCCGCCAATTTGCGGTAGCGGGCATAACGGGCCTTGATGTCGGCCACAGCTTTTTCATACAGCGCGTCGGCCTTGCCGGGGAAGTTGTTCTTCAGCGACGCGAAGCGGTTTTCACCCATCAGGAAGCCCATAAGCTTCTCTGTGTCCGGTTCGGCGGAATCCATCTGGAAGGGGTTTTTCCCTTCGGCGATGCGCCTGGGATCATAGCGGTACAGGTGCCAATAACCGCATTCCACCGCTTTTTTCATCTCGTCTTGGGTGCAGCTCATGCCTGCCTTGATATGCTGTTCCAGGCAGGGGCAGTAGGCAATGACAATGGAGGGACCGGGGTACTCTTCGGCTTCCCGAAGGGCTTTCAGGGTCTGGGCCTGGTCCGCACCCATGGCCACCTGAGCCACATATACATAGCCGTAGCTCATAAAGATGGCGCCCAGATCTTTCTTGGCAATCTGCTTGCCGCCGGCGGCAAACTTTGCCACGGCGGAGGTGGGAGTGGATTTAGAGGACTGGCCGCCGGTGTTGGAGTAGACCTCCGTGTCGAGCACCAGCAGGTTCACGTCCCGGTTTTGAGCCAGCACGTGGTCAATACCGCCGAAACCGATGTCATAAGCCCAGCCGTCACCGCCAATGGCCCACACGGACTTCTTAGACAGGAATTCCTTGTGATCCAGGATGAACGCGGTGTCCGCCGTCTGTTTGGCGGACTCCAGGGCGGCAATCAGCGCGTCGGAAACGGCGCGGGACTTTTCTTTGTCATCCCAGTGGTCCAGGTAAGCGCTCACAGCGTCTACCGCGATACCCTCCTCCTTCATGTGTTCCAGACGGATCAGCAGCTCTTTGCGGATGGCGTCTTGAGCGTGGAAGAAACCGTAGGCGAATTCGGCGTTGTCCTCAAACAAAGAGTGCTCCCAGGCCGGGCCGAATCCCCGTTGATCCCGGCAGTAGGGCAGGTTAGGCGCGCCGCCGCTGATGGCGGAAGAACAACCCGCAGCGTTGCCGATGTACATCCGATCTCCTACGAGCTGGCTGACCAGTTTGATATAGGTGGTTTCCGCGCAGCCGGCGCAGGCGGCGGAGAACTGGAAATAGGGCTTGGCGAACTGGATATTTTTCACGCTCTTACGGTTGACCACACCGGGCTTCAGGTATTTTTCGTCCATCGCCACCTGATCGAAGAGGGCCTGCTCCGTCTTCATTTCCTCAAAGGGAGTCATGACCAGGGCGTCGGCGCTCTTCTCGCTGGCGTTGGCGGGGCAGGCCGTCAGGCACACGCCGCAGCCCAGACAATCATAGGGACTGACCTGCATCCGGAAAGAGTATGCCGGAGCGTCCTTTCCAAGGCCTTTGGCGGGAACCGTTTCGAAGGCGGCGGGAACCCCGGCTTTTTCTTCGTCGGTGAGGAGTACGGGACGGATGGCCGCATGGGGGCAGCACATAGCGCAGCGGTTGCACTGAATGCAGCTCTCGGCATTCCATTTGGGCACCTTAATGGCCACGCCCCGCTTGGAGTAGGCAGAGGTGCCGTTCTCCCAGGTGCCGTCCAGCACGCCGTACTTCTTGAACAAAGACACCGGCAGCTTATCGCCCTGCTGACGCTCCATGGGCTGGACGATGTCCCGGATGAACGGCGTGACTTCCCGCTCCGGACCGGGAACATCGGCGGCGTCAGCCCAGCTGGCGGGAATTTCCACCTTCACCGCGGCGCTGATTCCCACATCCACTGCCCGGTTGTTCATGTCCACGATTTTTTGTCCGGCCTTCTTGAAGTAACTGTTGTAGTTGTTCTTTTTCATGTCCTCCACGGCCACGTCCAGGGGGATGACCTTGGTCAGGGCAAAGAAGGCGGCCTGCAAAATGCTGTTGATGCGGTTTGCTCCCAGACCCACTTCCACCGCCAGCTTAGCGGCGTCGATGATATAGAACTGGGCGTGCTTGCTGGCCAAATCCCGCTTCATCTTGCCGGGGAGGCGGGCGTCCAGATCCTCCACGCTCCAGGGGCAGTTCAGAAGGTAGACGCCGCCCTCTTTCAGGTCCTCGGTGGTGTCATATTTGTGGACATAGGTGGGGGCGTGGACCGCCACGAAATCGGCGGCGGACACCAGATAGGTGGACCGGATGGGCTCGTCGCCGAAGCGCAGATGGCTCTGGGTCAGGCCTCCGGATTTCATGGTGTCGTAGGAGAAGTACGCCTGGGCGTATTTCCCGGCGATGAGGCCGATGGTACTGATGGCGTTTTTGTTGGCGCCTACGGTGCCGTCGCCTCCCAGTCCCCACAGTTTGCAGGACACCTGGCCGGGATGAGGCAGCTCGATTTCCGTGTAATCCAAGGAAGTGTGGGTTACGTCGTCGATGATGCCGATGGTAAAATTATTTTTAGGTTCCGCCTGTTGGAGGTTATCGTATACCGCCACAAACTGGCCCGGTGTGGTATCTTTAGAGCTGAGGCCGTACCGGCCTCCCACCACCTGGATGCCGCCCCGGCCCGCCTGGCTTAAGGCGGTGACAACATCCAAATACAGCGGTTCACCAACGGAGCCGGGCTCCTTGGAGCGGTCCAGAACGGCGATCTTTTTCACTGTGGCGGGCAGAGCGGCCGCAAAGTGCTTCACGGAGAAGGGACGATACAGGTGGATTTGCAGCAGGCCCACCTTCCGGCCCTGGGCGTTGAGGTAGTCTACGGTTTCCTTCACCGCTTCGGAAGCAGAACACATGACCACGATGACTTCTTCCGCGTCGGGGGCGCCATAGTAGTTGAAAAGCTGGTAATTCCGGCCTGTCAGCTTGTTGATTTCGTCCATATAGTGCTGGACCTTGTCCGGCAGGGCGGCACTGATTTCGTTAACGCCCTCCTTGCACTGGAAGTACACGTCCGGGTTTACATTATTGCCCCGGTTGGTAGGGTGCTCCGGATTTAGGGAGCGGCGGCGGAAGTCCTTCAGCGCTTCATAGTCAATGAGCCCCCGGAGATCTTCGTAATCCAGCGTCTCAATGCGCTGCATTTCGTGAGAAGTGCGGAAACCGTCGAAACAATGCATAAAGGCATACTTGGAGCTGATGGCCGTCAAATGAGCTACCGCCGCCAGATCCATGGCCTCTTGGGGAGAGGAGGACATCAGCATGGCATAGCCGGTGGTCCGGCAGGTCATGAAGTCCGTGTGGTCACCGAAGATGGAGTGGTGGTTGCTGGTCACTACACGGGAGGCGATGTGTATCACGTTGGGAAGGAACTGGCCCCCCATGGCGTACATGGCGGGAATCATCAGCATCAGGCCTTGAGAAGAGGTGAAGGTGGTGGTCAGGGCCCCCGCCTGGGCCGCGCCGTGGCAGGTGCCCGCCGCGCCGGCCTCGGACTGCATCTGGATCACGTCTACTGTGGAGCCAAAGAGGTTTTTCCGTCCTTTGGCGGACCACTCATCCACCTTCTCCGCCATGGGAGAGGAGGGCGTGATGGGATAGATCGCCGCCACCTCCGTAAACGCGTAAGCGGAGTGAGCGGCAGCGGTGTTGCCGTCCATGACGGTGTATTTTTTATTCATGAAAGCATACCTCTTTTCCAATATCGCAAAACGCCTATGAGCCTCCGGCGGATCCATGGTCCGCCGGAGGCCGGTGGAAGTTACCTCTGGACCCGTCCGGAGGCATTGCCCCCGGCAAGGTTCTCCACCTCGGAGACGCTGACCAGATTAAAGTCATGTTCGATGGTGTGTTTCAGGCAGGAGGCGGCCACGGCGAAGTTGATGGCCTTTTGATCGTTATAGCCGCTCATCAGGGAGTAGATCAGGCCGCCGCCAAAGCTGTCGCCGCCGCCCACACGGTCCACAATGTTGATGCGGTAAGTGGGGGAGAAGGAAGCCTTGCCGCCGCTGTACAGCATGCCCGCCCAGTCATTGACGGAAGCAGAGAGGCTGCCCCGAAGAGTAATGGCTACCTTCTTGAAATCAAAGCGCTCCGTCAGCTGCTTGGCAACGCTGATGTAACCGTCGTGGCTGATTTTGCCGGTGTTCAGGTCGGTGTCGGGAGCGGCGATGCCAAAGACATCCTTGGCATCCTCCTCATTGGCGATGCATACGTCCACATAGGGCATCAATTTGCCCATGGTTTCCCCCGCCTGTTCTGAGGTCCAGAGCTTCTTGCGGAAATTCAGGTCACAGCTGATGGTGACGCCCATTTCCTTGGCGGTCTTGCAGGCCTCCAGGCAGATCTCCGGCAGATGGCCGCCCAGGGCGGGGGTGATGCCGGTGAAGTGGAACCAGTCCACGTCCTTGAAAATGGCCTTCCAATCAAAGTCGGAGGGAACAGCTTCGGCGATCGCGGCGTGAGCGCGGTCGTAGATGACCTTAGAGGGCCTCTGGGAAGCGCCTTTCTCCACAAAATAGATGCCCAGACGGTCGCCGCCCCGGACCATGCCGCTGGTATCCACACCAAAACGGCGCAGGGTGTTGACGGCGCACTGGCCGATTTCGTGGGCGGGCACCTTGGTGACAAAAGCGGCGTCCAAACCGTAATTCGCTACGGATACGGCCACATTGGCTTCGCCTCCGGCATAGGAGGCCTCAAAACTCTCGGCCTGGACAAAGCGCTGATACCCCGCAGGATTCAGGCGCATCATGATTTCACCAAACGTAACAAGCTTCATTGTTTGTTCTCCTTCCTATTTTTGGGGCCGTCAGGCATGTTTTGCGATTTCCACCAGCTGCCGGGCAACTTCGGTGATCTTATCGAACTCGCCGTTTTCGATCCAAGTTTTGTTGGCCAGATTGCCGCCTACGCCGGCGCCTACTACGCCGGCTTTCAGGAAGTCGGCAAAATTCTTTTCGCTGATGCCGCCCACAGCCAGAAGTTTGATATGGCTGAGAGGCGCCCGGACAGCTTTTACATAGCCCGTGCCCAGTTCCGCGGCGGGAAAGAGCTTGACGAAGCCCGCCCCGGCCTCGTGGGCCGTCTCGATCTCCGTGGGAGTCATCGCTCCAGGCATGGATACCATGCCCAGCTCTACCGTGCGGCGGATAACATTTACATCCACATTGGGGGCGATGATATAGCTGCCGCCGGCCTTGGCCGTCAGTTCCACCTGCCGGATATTCAGTACGGTGCCCGCGCCCACGAGCATTTTTCCGCCGTACGTTTCCGCCAGGGCTGCGATACAGGCGGCAGTGGTTTCGTCGCTGGAAGGGTCTTTGGCGTTGAACGGAACCTCCATCAGCCGGATGCCGCCGTTATAGAGCGCCTCCGCCACCTTCATGCACTGGGCGGTTTCCACGCCCCGCACAATGGCGATCACCTTTTCTTCCAAAACTCTCTGCATGATTTCCTGCTGTGTCATAATACCCTCCTCTTCATCATTCAAAAAGTATCGTTATAGCCGCCGCAGGCGAAAGAAATCTAAAAGAAGTCTAGCGTTGCGGGCCTCATATGCGGCCTTCCAAAGGCATGTGAGCTTTTTCGCTGCGCTGGCTATAATACCGGATTGAGAATGTCGCTGCCTGGATTTGAAAGGACAATTTCAAAAATAACAAAAAATAGGTTGCCAAAGACCGGTTGTTCATGTTATCTTGTAAGAAAGAATTTCATATTGCGGAAAAGGTGATTCTATGACTGAGAAAAAGCACCCGGTTCAATCCATCGACAGGGTTTTGGATATTCTGGAAGCGTTGTCCTCCGTTCCCCAGGGTATGAGCCTTTCCGATCTGGCGGAAGCCACGCATCTTCATGTCAGCACAGCCCACCGCCTAGTGATGGCGCTGGCCGACCGGGGCTATGCGCGCAAAGACGGTAACAGCGGCAAGTACCGCCTGACCTTGCGGTTGTTTGAGGTTTCCCGGCGGGTTTCCACAGTGCTAGACCTGCTGCCGGTTTCCGAGCGCTACCTGGAAGAACTTGCGAATTTCTCCCGGGAAGCTGTGCACCTGGTGGAACGCAACGGCAGCGAAGTGGTCTATCTTTACAAATTTGAGCCTTTCCAGCACTTAGTTAATATGGGCACCTATGTGGGCCGCTACAACCCTATGTACTGCACCGGTGTGGGCAAGAGCATACTGGCCTATTTACCCCCTCAGGAGGTGGAAGATATTTGGAACGCCACAGATATCCAGGCGTTCACACCAGCCACCATCGTCCGTTTGGAAGATATGTACCGGGAGCTGGAGCAGATCCGCCGGAGGGGATTCGCCTATGACAATGAAGAACATGAATACGGCATCCGTTGTATCGCCGCCCCTGTTTTCAATTGGGAGAGCCAGCCGATCGGCGCAGTCAGCGTTTCTGCCCCGTCGGTCCGGCTGACGGATGAAGCGGTAGAGCGGCTGGCTCCCCGTCTCTTATCCGTCTCCGATGAAATCAGCCGTTTATTGGGCCGAAAGCCCAGCTGAATTACGATCCGCCGCCCTGAAGCTGAGGTTTGCCTCCGCCCAGGGCGGCGGGGCGTTTTTTCTATTTTTCAGACTTAAAGATCCTTCAGCTTCTCCAGCTGCATCACGGCGCCCTTGGCGCCGGAAGCGGCCAGCTTGCAATACAGGCTCAGCCAGCCCCGCTTGAACTTCGGCTCAGGGCGCTTCCACTCCGCTTTCCGGCGAGCCAATTCCCCATCGTCGACCAGCAGCTCCAAAGAACGCTTTTCCACATCGATGACAATGCGGTCCCCGTCGTGGACCAGGGCGATGGGACCGCCCTCGGCGGCCTCGGGAGAAATGTGACCTACGAAACAGCCGTTGTTAGTGCCGGAGAACCGGCCGTCGGTGATCAGGGCCGTGGACAGGGCCAGGCCCCGGCCATAGAGGTATTTCATAGCTTTGAACATCTCCCGCATGCCGGGACCGCCCTTGGGACCCTCATAACGGATAACCACCACGTGGCCCTCCCGGACTTTGCCCGCCAGGATGGCCTCCTCGGCAGCCTCCTCGGAGTCAAAGCAGATAGCCTCGCCCTCAAAGTGGTGGAGGCTCTTGTCGAAGGCGCCGGGTTTGGTGATGCCGGTGTCCGGGGCCAGGTTGCCCCGCAGCACCGCCACGCCGCCGGTATAGCCGAAGGGGTCCTCCAGGGAGCGGACCACATTCCGGGTGGCGGGATAGAGATAGCGGTGGGAGGCGATGTTTTCCGCCACGGTGTGGGCAGTGACGGTCATTTGGGCGGTGTCAATGTGATCCTTCAGCTCTTCCATCAGCCTGGAGACGCCGCCGTCCTTATAGAAGTCAATGACGTTGTATTTAGAGGCAGGATTCATCTTGGCGATTTGAGGAGTGACGTCGGAAAGCTTGTCAAACTCGTCCAGTACGTCAATGTCCAGCTCCGCTTCGTGAGCGATGGCGGTGAGGTGCATGACGGCGTTGGTGGAGCCGCTCATAGCCAGGCAGACCTTGATGGCGTTGCGGATGGAACCGTTGGTGATGACCTTCCGGGAGGTGACGCCCTTTTCCAGCAGTTCCATAATTTTGACGCCGGTTTCTTCCGCGATGGCCAGGCGGCGGGCAGAGGCGGCGGGCACCAGACCGCCGTCAGGCAGAGTCATGCCCAGAGCCTCCGACAGGGCGCACATGGTGTTGGCGGTGCCCAGATAAGAGCAGGAACCGCAGCCTGGGCAGGCGGTATCTTCCAAGGAGCAGTATTCCTCCTCGGTAATTTTCCCGGCGCTGAGCATGCCGTAGGCTTCCGTGCTGGAAGTCTGGTCGGATTCCCGGCCGTCGAAGACCTTGCCGCCCTCCATAGGGCCGCCGGGGAGGAGAATGCAGGGGATATCCAGCCGGGCGGCGGCCATCAGCATGCCGGGGACGATCTTGTCGCAGGAGCCCAGCAGCACAATGGCGTCAAAGAGGTTGATCTGAGCCATGGATTCCACGGAATTGGCGATTAGTTCCCGGGAGGGAAGGATGAAATGCATTCCGTCGTGTCCCTGGCCCATTCCGTCGCAGCCGCCGATGACGCCAAATTCCACCGGCGTGCCGCCGGCGCGGTAGATCCCGTCTTTCACCCGCTGCGCCACCTGGCGGAGATTAAAGTGGCCGGGGACGCACTCGCTCCAGGCATTGGCAATGCCGATGATCGGGCGCTTTAAGTCGTCGGTGGTGAAGCCCATGGATTTGTAAGTAGCACGGTAATACTGGTTGCCCAGACCTTGCAGAATCTTTGTACTGCGTTCCATGCGATCTCTCCTTTACGATTTTGGATTTTCGCCCTCCAGCCCCTGGGCCAGCTCCTGAATCAGGGGCAGCAGCTCCGAGAGCCGGGTGCTGAGGACTTTCGCAGTTTCGGCAGCCATGCCGATGGTGATGGCGTCTTTTTCCAGCATGATTTTCATAATGCCGATGGAATCTCCCTGGTCAAAGGACAGGTTTTGGATGGCATTGAGGGGGACGCTTTCAAACCGGGTGCGCCAAAAGGAGCGGGACTGCCCCATCAGAATGCGCCGGTCTGTGAGAGCATAAGCGAAATTGCGCTGGTGGGCGGACATACTGTGGAAGCGGTGCAGGCCGACAAAGGTTAAAAAGGCGGTTTCGCCAGGCTCCAGCCGCCTCTCCACAATTTGGAAGTTTTTCAGCCCCCAGCTTCGGCCGAAGCCCCGGCCAAAACCGTTATCGCAGCTGTACTGATACATTTCCCCGGCGGTTTTCAGCCGAATGGGCAGCTCCATAACACGCGCCTCCTTGTCAGATTACCTCACTGGCCCGGCGATTTTCCGGGCCAGTGACAGGGGTGGGGAAAATCAACCGGCGTAATTGGCCTTGGCCTGGTTCAGCAGGTCCATGATCTCGGAGCCGGTTTCCTGGGCGATCATATCCTGAATGTGAGCGGTCTTGTCCAGGAAGGCCTGCTTGGCTTCGTCGGTCAGATAGGTGACCTCAATGCCGTAGTCGTCGATGCAGGACTGGAGATTCTCGGCGGCAGCCTCACGGTTGACGCGCTTCTCCTCCTCACCGAAAGCGGCAGCGGCCTTGCGGACGATATCCTGGGTTTCCTGGTCATAGGTGTCCCAAATCTGCTTGGACATATCGAACAGGAAGGGGCTGTAAATGTGGTTGGACATGGTGATATAGTCCTGAACCTCCTGGAACTGATAGGAGTACAGGTTGGCAATGGGGTTCTCCTCGCCGTCCACGGTGCCCTGCTCCAGGGCGGTGTACAGCTCGTTGGAGGACATGGGAGTGGCCGCGGCGCCCAGGGAGTTCCACAGTTCCTGATGGAACTTGTTCTCCATGGTGCGGATCTTCAGGCCCGCCACGTCGTCCACAGTGGCCACGGCGCGCTTGGAGTTGGTCAGTTCACGGAAGCCGTTTTCGTTCCAGGCCAGGTTGATAATGCCCTTGGACTCCAGCTTGGCGTTGAGGTAGTCGCCCACCTCGGAAGCCATGATGGCGTCGGCCTCGGCCTCGTCATTGAACAGGAAGGGAATGTCAAAGATACCGAGTTCGGGGACATAGCCCACCAGGGGAGCGGTGGAGGTGTTGTTGATCTCCAGCTGCCCGGCAACCACCATCTCGGTGGCGGTGGTGTCGTCACCCAGCTGGCCGCCGGAATAGACCTCAACGCCGATCCGGCCGTTGGAGTCGTTTTCCACCATAGGAGCGAAGGTGGTCAGCTGGGCCTTGACGCCGGGAGAGGTTTCACCGGCGCCGTTGGAAACCTTGATGACAATCTCATTGGTTTTTCCCTGGGTTTCAGCGGAGCTGCCGTAGGCGCCCACAGTGGTGCCGGCAGTGTCGCCGCCGGTGGAAGCGCCGGCAGAGTCATTGCCGGCGGCCGGGGCCTGCGTGGCGGCCAGGCCGCAGCCGGCCAGGGAGGCCGCCATGCAGAGGCACAGGATCAGTGCAAGAAAACGCTTTTTCATGTTATATCCTCCTAAGATATGTATCTAATGAACGGCAGACGCCGGTTCATCCAACAGGGGGGAATCCGAATCAGCCCAGCGCGTTGGGCACGAAGAGGATCAGCTCGGGGAAGAAGGTGATGATCATCAGCACCAGATACATCACGCCGACGAAGGGCAAAGAGGCTTTTACCAGATCTGCCAGCTTTACCTTGCCGATGGACACGCCGCAGTACAGCACGTTGCCCACGGGAGGCGTCGCCAGGCCGATGCAGAGGTTGGCTACCATGACCACGCCGAAGTACACCGGGTCCAGGCCGAAGTTCTTGGCGATGGGCAGCAGGATCGGGGTGAGGATCATGATGGCGGGGCCGGAGTCCATAACGCAGCCCACCAGGATCAGCATGACGTTGACCATGATCATAAAGGTGACAGGGCTGTTGGTGATGGAGGTAATGGCCTTGGCCAACAGCTGGGGAATGGCGCAGGTGGTGACCATGTAAGCCGCCAGAGAGGCGGAGCCCACAACAAACATCATGATAGCGGTGGACTTCATGGCGTTGACCATCAGCTCGGGCCACTCACGGAACTTGAACTCACGGTAGATCAGGCCGGAGACGATCAGGGCATAGAGAACGGCCAGGGCGGCGGTTTCTGTGGCGGTAGCGATGCCGGTGGTGATGCAGAGGATGATGAACACGGGCAGGCAGATCGCCAGGATGGCATCCTTAGTGGCCTTACAGATTCCGGCCAGGCTGGTCTTGGGCCCCACCGGGTAGTCTCTCTTCCGGACATGGAAGAACCAGGCGATCATCAATCCGATGCCGATGAGAACACCGGGCACAATGCCGCCCAGGAACAGGGCGGACACGGAAACCTCCGCGCACACGCCGTAGAAAATCATCTGCGTGGAAGGGGGAATAATGGGGCCAATGCAGCCGGCGGAGCAGACGATGCCGGTGGACTTGCCCCGGTCATAGCCGGCGCCGGTCATGATGGGCAGAAGCATGGAGCCCACAGCGGTGGTGTCCGCCACGGCGGAACCGGAGACGCCCGCGAAAATCATGGACGCCAGGATGCCCACGTAGCCCAGGCCGCCCTTGAACCGGCCCAGAACGGAGTAGGCGAAGTCCACAATCCGCTTGGAAATGCCGCCGCGGGTCATGATCTCACCAGCGATCATGAAGAAGGGAATCGCCAGCAGGGGCACGCTGTCGCAGCCGTTGACAAACTTCTGGGCCAGTGCGAATACGGACCAGGAGGCGGGACGGCTCATGGCCTGGGTCAGCATCATGAAAAAGCCGGTGCCCACCAGGGAGAAGGCGATGGGCGCGCCAATCAGAACCAGTCCGAACAGCGCAATTAAAAATACCGCTAACATGCTTACTCCTCCTCCTTATGGTTTAATTCGTCGTCCGTGGCCTTGGATACGCGGACGAGTTTGATGAGGGTTTGGATGAACATGTACCCAAAGCCGATCGGCGCGCAGAGATACACGGCGCCCTTGGGAATCTCCAGCGCGGAGGTCAGCATGGGCCAGGTGCCCTGGACCAGTTCCACGCCGCCGATAAACAAAGTGCCCAGCATCACCAGAACGATCAGCAGCGCGCCGATCTCCACAATCTTGCGGGGGATGCCGGTGAGCTTTTCCACGATGAAATCCATGCGCATATGCTCGCCGTGGAGCCCTGCGTCGTTGGCCAGGATGGCCCCCAGGAACGTGACCCAGATGAAGAGGAAGCGGCAGGCCTCCTCAGACCAGCTCAGTCCGGAGTTGAACACTTTGCGCAGAATGACATTCATGATGACCAGAACGGTCATGACCGTGCCAAAGAGGATTAGCGCGACCTTGATAAACTTCATGATGCCGTCGTTGAGTTTTTTCAATGCGCTCATTTTACGTCTCAGTCCTTTCTTCCAATTGATTCAGATGCGCGGCAGATTTGTCCATCCATCACCGTCCTTTCCGCCTTTATTTCAATCAGCCGCATCCAGCAGGGCGCTGACAGCGGCAAGATCGCACCAGACAGCCGTCTGCCCGTTAATTTCCACAGCGCATCTCCGCCCGTCCAGGCGGCGGAAGACCAGAGAGATGGATTCTTCCGCTACGCTGGAGGAGATATGAAGCCGCAGCAACTCGGGCCCGGCGGAATCCTCACAGGGCCCGCCGATGGAAATATGGTTCAGCGCCGGGAATAGGGTGTTCAGGAAAACGGCGGCGTCCCAAGGGGACCCGTCCCGGATGACGCGCAGCTCTCCGGCGCTGTTTTTGATCTCATACGTATGGGGGCCCAGGGTCAGCGTTTTGATGTCGTTGACGTTCAGCCGCAGCAGGACCCGGCCCATGATTTCCTCAGCCTCCGCATCCATGAAAGACAGACTGGCGGCAGGAACCAACAGCGCCGTGGCGCTGCCCTCCGCCATCACTGGAATGGCGTCTCCCTCGCGGGGGCCGACCAGGACCGTGGCGGAAGTCCCATCCCGAAAGCCCAGGCGGAAGAAATCGCTCTCCTCCGTCAAGCCGTAATCTGCGCCGGGGGTTCCCTCCAATACGCGGAAGCCCTCCAGCTGCCGCAGCGGCGTCAGCAGGGCGTTTTTCACCGGTTCAGCCCCCAGCAGCAGATGCCAGGGTTCCTCCAGAGAGAAATAGGCTGTGCCTCCGATGGAGCCGGCTTGGCGAAGGCGGTAGGCCGAAGCCCCGTCTCGGCCGATCTCGATTTCCATTAAGTCCGCCAGTCCGTCCCCCTCCAGAGAGGGGAACAAGCTGAGGTCCAGAAAGTGGTCCGTATGCTCCAGGAAGAGTTCGGCGTAAGAGCTTGCCATAATGAATACCCGGTCGTCTCCGGCGAGACAGGCGTAAAATCCCTCTCCGCCGGGAACCGTATTTCCCAGCAGGAACATGGTGCCGCCCTGGGCGGCGTCTTGAATCAAGACCGTGGCCTGTGGCTTGGTCAGGCCGTATTGTCCGTCCGATGCCTGTGCGCCTTCCACCATCCGGAGGAGGGGCAGATAGCAGATGCGCTGGAAAAACTGCGCAATTTCCCTTTCGTCCCCCGGGACAGGGGAATCCGACAGAGCTTTGTAAGTCCCGTTGGACTGGACCAGTATAATGCTGCTTTCGTCGTTTTCCACGCTGACTGCTTGCAGGGCCTCGGCTGAGGGGTAGTTGGTGAAGTAATAACCGTTTTTTGCCGTTTCCGGCGGTTTCCGGTCTGCCCAAAGCAGCGCCAGGAACACAACGGCACAGGCCGCCAGGGCGACACTCAGCAAGACCAGCTTTTTTTCCGTCGCTCTCATGCCCGTCTCCTCTTCAGGAATACCGCCGCTCCGGAAGCCAGCAGCGCCAAGGGGATTGCCGCTACAAACACCAGCGCGAACAATACTACGGCTCCCCGGGAAATGACAATGTCATTGGCGGCCAAGCGCTTCACCGGAATATGAAGAGCGGCTTCCGTGTCGTTAAACAGGGCCAGGACCTGCAAAATTAGGTCCGCGTTGCCCAGGCTTTCCGTTTGAAGATAGGACTCCTGGTAAAGCCCCGTGCAGGCGGCGGCAAACAGGTATTGGGTTCCCTCACCGCCGTTTTCATCCGTATAGTTCCTCTCGCTGGTGGCCGCTACGGTAAAGGGGCCGGAGAGGTCCGCCTCGCCTCGGGTCAGGGTGGACATAGCGCTGTAGCTTTTGCCGTAGGCGGCGGAGGTGGAGCGCAGCACTGCGTTGGTAATGCAGCCATTGGGGCTGTCCAGGCTCAGCGCCCGGCATTCCGGCAGAACAAGATAGGAAGAATGCTCGGAAAAGTATACGCTGATCATGCTGAGTCCAAAAACCGGAATGATATTCAACGGTCCGTCCATTTGCTGAGAGGGTTCCAGGACGATCTGATCTTCCACAGTAATGCCCCAGGAGCGGAGATAACCGTCCAAGTTGGGGAGAACGCCTACCTCCGGGTCCCGGAAGACCATCAGGTTTCCGCCCCGGTTCATGAAGCTGTCCAAAATATCCAATTCTCTTTCCGAAAAGTCCCGCTTTGCCCCGGCGATGACCAGCGTGGATACGGCCTCGCCCAGGGACTGCACGCCCAGGACCACCTGCTCCACCCGGTATCCGCCGCCCTCCATCAGGTCCAGCAGAGCCTGGGGAGTGTCCTCGCTGTGACCGGCGGTGAAAGCGACGGCAGTCTCTTTCCGGCTGGTGACGGCGGCAATAGCCGACGTCAGTTTCGTCTCCGCCTGAAGGCCCGTCAGCGTGTAACGCTGGACGCCTCCCTCGCCGGTGTAGGTGTTCAAAGCGTAGAGACTGCTCCATGGAAGAAAGCGGGCGTTTTGCCCGCAGAGGACCAGGACGCCGTCGCTGCTGAGGTCAATGTGCCGTCCGGCCCACTCCTCCGCGGCGGCGGGGTTTGCCTCCAGATCCAGATAGGTGACGCTGATTCTCCGGCTGGCCGCCTGATAGCGGGCCAGGACTTCCTTGATGTTGCTGTCGGCGCCGGTTTCGGCATTGCAGTAAATAAGTTCCACCGGCTGATTCAAGTCCGCCAGAAAGTCTTTGGTCGTGTCCGTCAGACGGAAGATCTGATCCTGGGTCAAATCCAATTTCCAGCTGAAACGGTCCACCGCCGCGCAGGCCACGGCAAATACCGCCAGAGCCACCGCCGACAGCAGCAACGCATAAGCGCCCAGCATCAGCCGGGAACGGCGGCTATTTCGAAGAGCTTCTTTAGGAATCTGTTTTTCTGTTTGCTTCTCCCGCTCCACCGGGCCTCACCCCCCTTTTCTCTGTACGGCCCAGGTGGTAAGGACCAGAAAAATGAAAGCGGTCACCGCATATAGGAGAATTCCCGCAGGGTCCAGAATGCCCATGACCAGCCCGTGGTAAGCCTGCATCAAAGACACCCGGTTGAGAAGAGCCAGCAAGGCCTCATTTTGAACGGCGGCGCCCAATCCATAGGAATACCACAGGAGGAAGATGATGACATAAGAGAGAATAGCCGCCACAATCTGATTTTCAGACAGGGCTGAAGCGAAAATTCCCGCCGCAATAAAAGCGCTCATCAGCAGGGCGGCGCCCAGATAATTTCCCAGCGCAATCAGAGGCTGAGCACTGCCGCAGAAGGCCAAAATCATCGGAAAAACCAACGTGGCCCCCAGACCGGCCAAAAACACGCTCTCCGCCGCTAAAAACTTTCCCAATACCACCGACCGGCAGTCTATAGGCATGGTCAGCAGAAAGATATCCGTCCGCTGTTTTCGCTCTTCGGCGAAACTGCGCATAGTCAGCATGGGGATGAGGAACATCTCCAAGGTCACCACGGCTTCAAAATAATCGGTGATATCCCCGCTTCGGACCAGCAGGTTTTGCAGCAAAAAGTAGAAGGCGTTGACAAACAGGAAAATGGCCAGAAACACGTAACCCGCCGGGGAGCGGAAATATTGACGCATCTCCTTGCGGTAAACAGCTCTCATGGTTCCTCTTTCCTCCGGGTAATCTCCAGGTAAAGGCTCTCCAGGGACACTTCCTGGGGCCGCAGCGTCAGCAGTGTGCAGGGCAGGGGCTTCAGCGCTTCGTAAACCGCGCCCCGGATGTCGGCGCCGGGCCGGTGGGCGATTTGGAAGCGCCGTTCCCCGCCTTCGCCTTCCGCCGTTATGGAGAGCACGCCGGGGATGGCCGCCAGGGCCTGGGCGGCGGCTTCCACACCGCCTTGAACCTCCGCCAGGAGAATCCGCCGGCCGCTGAGTTCCTCCTGAAGGCGTTCCGGCTCTCCGTCGGCTATAAGCTCGCCTTCCCGAAAGACCAGGATCCGGCTGCAGCTGGAACGAATCTCCGAGAGAATATGGGAGGAGAGAATGATGGTGTGCTCTTGGGCGAGCTGAGCCAGAAGGTCCCGGAACTCCCGAATTTGCCTGGGGTCCAGGCCTACGGTGGGCTCGTCCAGAATCAAAATTTCCGGGCTGCCCACCAACAGTTGCGTTACCGCCACCCGCTGGCGGTAACCTTTGGACAGATTCCGGATCAGCCGGTCCCGCACATCCAAAAGCTCTGTCCGGCGGCAGAGAGAGTCAATATAGTCCCGCCGCGCCCCGCCCCGCTGGGGCAGGTTTCGCAGGTCACAAGCAAACAGCAGCTGTTCCGCGACGGTCATGTCCATGTACAGCGGCGGGATTTCCGGCAGATAGCCGATATGCCGCCGGGCCTCCAGAGGGTGGAGGGCCATATCAATCCCCGCGATTTCCACGGTCCCCCAAGTGGGTTCCAAATAGCCGCAGAGCAGATTCATAGTGGTGGATTTCCCGGCCCCATTGGGGCCGAGAAATCCCGCCACTTCGCCTCTCCCGATGGAAAAATTGACGTCGTACAGCGCCATTTTCGGGCCGTAGCGTTTGCTGAGGTGGGTTGCTTTGATCATTGCTTTGTATGCGGATTACCACTCGGCGACAGAGCCGTCCTTATGGCGCCAGACAGGATTCTTCCACTGATGGGGGTTCCGGTTTTCCTCCAGCACCAGCTCTTTGTTGACTTCCACGCCGATTCCGGGACGGGTAGGCAGTTTCACATAGCCGTCCTCGAACCGGAAGTCCTCTTTGTTCAGCGCGTAGTCCAGCACTTCCTTGCCCACATTGTAATGGATTCCCATGGACTGCTCCTGAATGACGGCATTGTAGGACGTGGCGTCTACCTGGAGGCAGGCGCTCAGGGCAATGGGGCCCAGAGGGCAGTGGGGAGCCAGGGCCACGTCATAGGCCTCGGCCATGGCGGCGATTTTCTTTACCTCGGTGATGCCGCCGGCGTGACTCAGGTCAGGCTGGATAATGTCCACACCGCCGGCCTGAAGGAGGCGCTTGAAGTCATAGCGGCTGAAGAGACGCTCACCGGTGGCAATGGGAATGTTGCAGCAAGCGGCAATCTCCTTGAAGCACTCCATGTTTTCGCAAAGGACGGGCTCCTCAATAAACATGGGGTCAAACTCTTCCAGCTTTTTGGCCAGAATCTTAGCCATGGGTTTGTGAACCCGGCCATGGAAGTCAATAGCGATACCGAAATATTTACCGCAGGTTTCCCGGATGGCGGCCACCCGCTCCAGCACGGCATCAACCTTGTCATAGCTGTCCACCATTTGAAGCTCTTCGGTGGCGTTCATCTTAATGGCGGTGAAACCGGCGTCTTTGCGCTCCTTGGCGGCGGCTCCAGTGTCGTCGGGGCGGTCCCCGCCAATCCAGGAGTAGACCCGCATGGAATCCCGGCACGCGCCGCCCATCAGCTGGTAGACTGGAGCGCCGAAGACTTTGCCCTTGATATCCCAAAGAGCCTGGTCAATGCCGGAGAGGGCGCTCATCAGCACGCCGCCGCCCCGGTAAAAGCCGGCGCGGTAAATCGTGCTCCACAGATCCTCGATCCGAGAGGGATCATGGCCGATGAGATAGCTGGAGTACTCCTTGACACAAGCTAGAACGGCGTCACAGTGGCCCTCCAGCACGGCTTCGCCCCATCCGGTGAACCCCTCGTCGGTTTCGATTTCTACGAAACCCCACCTGGGCCGGACGTAGTAGGTGTTGACAGCAGTAATTTTCATAGATTCGCTCCTCCTTTTCATATTGTGAAAATCATTTTCAGAATTAACTCGACAAAATTTTCATATTACGAAAACCGTTTTCAATTTTACCATAAAAAGCATTTTTTCTGTAAGCACATATGTAAAATAAAACAAACGTGGATTCTCTTGAAAATATACCGGCCAATAGTCAACGGTTGCTTCGTCATATTTTAAACATAGTCTATGCAACTATATGGATTCTGTCAAGACTGAATCCGGTGTATTTAATAAATTTGGCTGATTTCACAGTTTCAAACCGGTTTTTTGTTGAGATTCACCCCTTGCATTTTGAACCCCTGCGCTCTGCAAACCCATCTGCGGCGGAATGCGGTCGATCAATCTACTTCCCCGCTTTTTTTGCGGTGAAGTCGGCGGTATTCCATAGGGCTGACGCCCTCGACCCGCCGAAAGCACTGGGAAAAGTAGCTCAAGGAGGAGAACCCTAAAATCTGGGCGATCAGGGACAGCGTATGGTCCGTTTCCCGAAGGAGAAAACGGCTTTCTTCAATACGGCGGGAAATCAGGTAGTTAATAGGGGAGACGCCAAATTGCCGCCGAAAGGCATGAGCCAGGTAGTATTTATTCAGGTGAGCCAGCTGAGCCAATTGGTCCAAACTCAGATTTTCCTTGAAGTGGTTGTCGATGTACCGCCGGACCAGGCCGCACTCCCGGCTGGACCGGGCGTCGGAGGACTCGCCGGAGAGAGCGGCGTCCCGCTGGCGGTTCAGCCGGACCAGCACCACCTCCAAAAGATCCTGGCAGACGCGCTCATAACCGGGCAGGGCTTCCTCTGCCTCCTGTAGCATTAGCCTTAAGCAGCCCATCAGCTCCTCCCATCCGGTGTGGAGGTGGAGGAGAGCATAACCCTCCGCCCCAGCCATGGTTTCCAGGCGTTCCACACCCAGAACGGTGTATTCCAAAGGGCTGTCCAGTTGGCTGACCTCCGTGTGGGGTACGTTGGCGTTGACGATGACGGCGTCATGAATGGCCACAGGAAACTCTTCCTGCCGGGTGCGGAAGCGGCCGTGGCCCCCGGTGATAAAAAACAGCTCGGCGCAGCCGTGGGTGTGGAGGCTGGAATTCCACTCGCTGCTGTACTGAGCCCGGGAGACATAGGCCAGCCTAGGCGGCCCGCCAGGGGCGGCTTCCCGGTGAAAGGCATACTGACGCTGACTCATGGACGTTCTTCCCTCCAGGGCGCAATTTTTTGAAAATTGGCAGGGCCTAAGTTTACCTTTATTATAACGCCTTTGCGTCGGCGGCGCAACTTTCCATAAAAATTTTTTTCTGCTCCGGCGGGATTTTGTCGAAGAGGCGAGAGACAGGAGGGGGGAAGAATCAAAATTATAAATTTTGCCCAAAACCTGAAAGGGTATCCCTTAAAAATTGGGATAAAATGCAAATGAAGCAAGATATCTAAAAAGTTGCGCAAGAAAGAGATTGCTTTGCCAGCGGGAGAACCGCTATACTGTTTTCCATAAGGCCGGAAACCGGCCTGTGGAAGCCCCTACATTATAAGGAGGTACAACCATGAAGAAGTTTTTCAGTCTCTTGCTGGCACTGGCTCTGGTGCTGTCCCTGGCCGCCTGCGGCGGAAGCGGCGGCTCTGACGCCGGCGCCACTCCGCCCCCCGCCGAATCCAGTGGCAATTCCGGCGAAACCGAAACCCCGCCGGCCGCCGGGGATGTGACGATCACCGTGGCCGCCCTGGCCTCCGGCTATGAGGAAGCCTATCCCGGCATGTGGCAGGAGGTTTGCGACGCCTTCACCGAAGCCACCGGTGTGAAGGTGAACCTGATCTGCGACAAGAACTTGGAGGATGTTATCGGACCCTCTATGCAGGGCGGCGACTTCCCCGACGTAATCCATCTGGCCACCGGCCGTG
>CAJTSM010000020.1 GCA_910578935.1 uncultured Oscillibacter sp.
CCGCCCACGTGCCCGAAGCCTCGGCTGTGGATCACTTTCAGCGTCTCCAGCCGAATTTCCGCCGCTAAGACCTTCAGCTTTTTCTCATTCATGGGATTCGCTTCCTTTCCTGTTCATTATAGTAAATGCTGGGGCTTATCCTCGTGGGATATTTTACCGCACCAGCGCCGTTCCCGTCAATGACAATTATATTTTTAACAAACTTTCTGCGTGCATTTTTCGTCATATTTGCGTGCATTTTCATAATTCTGGAAGGCCGGGAGCATCTGCCCCGGCCTTTCCGTAAAACCCTTATTCGTACTGGGTCCCAGTACCCTCGACCATAGCGTCGTAGGCCCGTTTCACCTTGTCGTAATTCTTATCCCGGTCCAGGACCACGCCCCGGCCCACACCGTCCACAATGCGGCCCACGCCGATGGCGTTCAGCTTTTCGTCGGTTTCCGCCAGCAGGGCGGGAGCAGAGCCGGGATCGGTAGACCGGCCGTCGAAGATGATGTGGAGGTACACCCGGCTAAGCCCATTGTCCCGGGCCATCTCACAGATATTCAACGGATAGTCGATGCACCCGTGGGAGGACTTGTAGGTCAGGTAGGCCAGCAGATGCAGGGAGGTGCCATTCTTCTTGGCATGCTCGATGGCCTGAAGGAAAATGGGATTCTGCTTGAAGCTGCCATCCTTCACCGCAGCGTCCAGACGCACGTCGTCCTGCATCACACAGCGGCCCGCGCCCAGGTTGGAGTGGCCCGCCTCGGAGTTGCCGGCCTTGCCAGCGCCCAGGCCCACGAACTCCCCGGAGGCGTGCAGCTTGGACCAAGACTGGTTCGCCAGCAGGGAATCCCAATAGGGGGTATCGGCGATGTGGATCGCGTCGCCGTCGTCCCCGGTGCCCAGGCCCCAGCCGTCGCAGATAATGAGGAGCATTTTCCGATCCCGGCCCCAGTCCTTGCCCTCGCAGAGAGGCTTTCCGTCCATCTCGGCGGGCTGGGGAATACCCAGGACGTTCAGCACGGTGGGGGACACGTCGCCCAGGGTGCCGTCCCGGAGGGCGATGGGGCTCTTGTCGGCGGGGTCCATCATGATAAAGGGCACCAAGTTGGTGGTGTGGGCCCCGTCGGGCTTCCCGGCGGCGGTATAGAGCTTTTCGATGTTTCCGTGGTCCGCCGTGATGGCCACCACATAGCCCTTCCCTAGGGCGTCGTTCACCACTTTATCCAGGTACTGGCTCACATAACCGCAGGCTTTGATTTTCGCTTCGGTGTTCTGGGTGTGGCCGATGACGTCTCCATTGGCAAAGTTGGTCACCACGAAGTCGTATTTGCCCAGGGCGTCCATGACGGTGTCCGCCACCTTGGGCAGGGACAGCTCGGGCTGCTGGTCGAAGTCGATGCCCTTGGGAGAGGGGATGCACACGTCGTCCTCCCCCGGGAAGGGGTTGTTCTCCCCGCCGTTGAAGAAGAACGTTACATGGGCGAACTTCTCGCTCTCGGCGCAGTGGAACTGGCTCTTCCCGGCCTCGCTGAGGACCTGAGCCAGGGGCTTCACCACCTTGGCGGGAGCAAAGGCGATGGGCAGGTCCTTGAACTTGTCGTGGTACATGGTCATGATGACGAAGTCCAGATCCCGGAGCATCCGGCGGTCCGCTTTGTCAAAGTCCGGCTCGGTAAACATCTCGGTAAGCTCGATCTCCCGCTCACCCCGGCGGCAGCAGAAGATGGCCGCGTCGCCATCGGAAATCTTGCCCACGGGCTTGCCGTCCTCCACCAGGACCATAGGCTCCAGGTGGTAGTCGTCCTGACCCAGCTCATATGCCTTCTTGACGGCCTCAGCCAGTTGAGCGCCGCCGCGTTTGATGTCTGCCATGCAAAAAACCTCCTGTATCAATATGAATCCACGTTCGTTGCCGTCGCTTCAGCCCAGACCATCGCCGGACTTGGGAGCGAGACAAAGTTCTTTTTGATTCTTTTTTCAAAAAAGAGAATTATTGTCCGTCGTTGGGAAGGATCAGCTTCTCAACGGCCACCTTGCCCCGCTGGGGGAAGATGTCCAGCAGCTGGGGGAAGGTGTAGACCTTGCCGTCGGGCATGTTCTCCTCTGTCAGCTTCAGAGGCTTCTCCTTATTATACTGCACAGCCACAGTCATGCCGAAGGCCACGGCCTTCGCGCCCACGATGTCCCGGTTCAGGTTGTCGCCCACATAGCAGCAGTTTTCCGGCTGGGCCCCAACCTCCTCCAAGGCATAGTAGTAAATGGCGGGGCCGGGCTTACGGATGTAAGTGATGGAGGACTGCTGGACGGTCTTGAAGTAAGGCCGGAGGCCGTCGGCGTCCAGCCACTCGTCCACCTCCCGCTTGCCAACCAAATCACTGATGATGCCCATGGTGTAGCCCCGGGCGCAAAGCTCCTTGACCGTTTCCGCGCCGCCTTCGACCACCGTGCGGCGGCCCTTGGTCTGACGGTACTGATAGGTCAGCTCGGCGGCGTTCTTCCGGATGCGCTCCTGGTCCATATCATAGGCCAGCCAGCGAGTCCACAGGACCTCCTCCGGGGCCTCGCACATAAATTTCAGAGCCCAGTCCCGATATTTGTCGTACCGTTTGTCAATGACGTCGCTGAACCATTGGTTGGGGTTGTCGGTTTCCACGCCGCAAAGCTCGGCAATCTTGGCCCGGGCGGTGGAGAGATAGACGGGGTCCTCGTCGATGACCCGGAAAGTCCCCCCCAGGTCCAGGAAGATATAGCGGATATCGGTGTTCACAAGTAATCAGCCTCCTTGCCTGATTTATATATGATGTAAACTGGGGCCCCCGCTGGAACGTAAACGCCAGCGGTTCCAGTGGGGAGTGGAAGAAGTGACGGAACGGCATGAAGCCTGCCCAGAGGGCGGGCTTCACACAGTGCAGTCAGTTCTAACGAAGCGGAGGGAGCAAGTCCAGAATCTCCCGGAAATCCTCGATTACGGCGTCGGGGCGGTTCTCGTCGGTGTACTCCACCGGATGTTTCTTTTCCGGAGAAGAGAAGATGATATTGCAGCCCACGCCTGCCTTTTTCGCGCCGGGGATATCCCGCTTGATGTTGTCCGCCACAGACACGCACTCGCTCAGCTCCACGCCCATCTCTTTGGCCGCCAGCTGATAAATCTCAAAGCAGGGCTTCCGCAGCCCGCAAACGGAGGACAGGACGACAGAGTCAAAGTACTGGTCCAAGCCGTCCTCTTCCAGCCAGTCGGGCACCTCGTTCTCCCCGATGAGGTTAGAGATGATGCCCAGCTTATAGCCCCGGTCATGGAGTCCTTTGATCACCTCCACGCCGCCGTCAACCACAATGCGGCGGCCCTTGCACTGGCGGTACTGGAAGCTCAGCTCGTGGCAAACCTGCTTGACGCGGACCGGATCATAGTCCGGCAGCAGCCACTTGCACCACAGTTCCTCATCGCCCGACTCCTTATTTTCCGCCAGGGCCCACTTGCGATAGGGCTCATAGCGCTCCTCAATCATCTGGTAAAATTCCTCGTAGGGCACGGGGGACCCAGCGATCTCCGCCATCTTCCGGCGGGCGTGCTTCATCCAAGGCTCCTCCAGCAACGCGATGCGCAGAGTGCCCCCCAGATCGAAGAATACAGCCTTATAGCGCTTTGTCGTATCCATGGCGTTCCCTCCTTATGTATTAGGTACGGGCGGGGAAGATGTCCAGCAGCTGGCTCAGGGCGGTAATCACATGGTCAGGGGTGAACTCCTTGCCGGTGGCGTGCTCCATGTTCAGGGTGTCGGGCTCGTCAATGCGGATCATCATGCCAAAGCCCGCGGCCTGGGTGCCCTCCACGTCCCGAACCGGGTTGTCGCCCACGTAGGCGCAGTTGGCCTCGGGCGTACCGATGCAGCGGCAGGCCAAGTGATAGATCTCCGGGTCCGGCTTGCGGAGACGGACCTTAGAAGAGAGGATGGTAGTCTTGAAGCACTGGGCCACGCCGTCCGCAGCCATCCAGTCGGGGATCTCTGTCTCGGTGACGGTGTTGGCAATGATGCCCAGCGTATAGCCCCGGGCGCAGAGCTCCTTCAAAGTCGCCACGGCGTCGGCCCGGGCCACCCGGCGGCCATCGTGGTCCCGCCACAGGCGGGTGAGCCTGGCGGCATTGGCAAAAATCATGTTGGTATCATACTCCGGCAGCATGTACTGGGTCCAGAGCTCACCCTCGGAAGCGTCCAGCAGAGTCTCCTTGGACATCTTGCGGTATTTCTTCCACCGCTCCTCCAGCTTGGCAAAGAGTTCGTCATGAGTCTCGGTGGTGTGAATCAGCTCCATCAGCCCGGCCTCGGCCTGGTCGATGAAGTCCTGCTCCTTCAGCACGATGCGGAGCGTGTTGCCAACGTCAAAAAAGATCGTTTTGATATCGGGGGTCATGAAAATTCCTCCTTTAATGTTTCCAAACGCCGCGGGCTTCTGGAACCATGAGCCGGAAGCCGCCGGGCCGTCCCCAGCCCGCTCGTAAACGTTTGCGACTTTTTAGGTTTATTCTAAACGAAACAGCGCCCCCTTGTCAATGTGCCAAACGCCGAAGAGTTCGATTGTTTTTCGTTTTTATGCCCAAAGATGGGAAAAATACAGATTGTTATTGACATTGCCGTAAAAATCAGATATTCTTTACTTGACAACTTGAACTGGCCGGAGTTTGGCCGGTTCAAAAAAATAAAGCGGAAACGTTTACGGTTCCCGGCGGGGCGGAAAGGATGAAAAGCAATGAAAAGTGTAACCCTGAAAGATGTCGCCAAGGCTGCCGGCGTCTCCTATGCCACCGTCTCCCGCGCCCTCTCCGGCAGCCACCAGATCGGCAGCGACACCCGGGAGCGCATCATCAAGCTCTGTGACGAGATGGGCTATACTACCAACTACGTCGCCCGCTCCATGGTGACCAAACGTACCGGGCTGATCGGTTTGGTCGTCCCCTCCATTGACAACCAATTTATGTCGGAACTGGCCTATTACGCCGAAATGAGCGCCAGGAGTCATGGCTACAACATCATGCTCTGCAACTCCGGGCCGGACCTGAAGCAGGAAAAGACCGTGGTAAAGCTGCTTCTCAGCCGGCAGGTGGACGGCATTCTCATCGTCCCCCAGAGTCCCAAGACCTATGAGAACATTCGGGCTTACACGGACCAGGTGCCCACGGTTTTCCTCAGTGAGAACCTTCGAGACCAGCCCCAGAGCTACGTGGCGGTGGACAACAGCCGGGGGACTTATATCGGTACAAAATACCTCTATGAGCTGGGCCACCGGGACATCCTCTACTTTGGCCGCCGTCATACCACCACCCATCAGTTCCGGGCGGAGGGCTATCTCCGGGCCTGTCAGGAGCTGAAACTGACTCCCCGTTTTTTTAACAGCGAGTTCACCCGCTCTTCCATCATGGGCGGCTACCAGCTGGCCAAGGAGCTTTTTGAAAAGCCCATTGACTATTCTGCTATTTTCGCCTCCACAGACTCCAACGCCCTGGGCCTGCTCAAGGCGGCGGACGACGCCCACATCAGCATCCCCGGACAGCTCAGCCTCATCGGTTTCGACAACATCTCCTCCACCGCCCTGCCCCGGATTGAGTTGACCACCATGGAGCAGCCCAAACGGGACATGGCCGTTCAAGCGGTGGATATGCTCCGGGACAAGATTGAAAACGGCACACAGGGCTATGTCCACCAAATCCTGATGCCGACGTTGATTAAGCGCAGCACCTGCCGGGACCTGTACGCTTCATAAATCAAAGGAGGCTTCCGCTTCCGTCATGAAAGAGGGAATTTCACTATGAACGGCTACCGCTACGACCCCCATACCCACACCGCCGAAACCAGCCGCTGCGGCCATCTTTACGCCGCCGATGTGGTGGACCGCTATGTCCGCAACGGCTTCACCGGCCTGGTGGTCACGGACCACCTGCATCCGGAGTACCTCTCCCGCATTGATACAGAGCACAACTGGGATAAGGTGATGGACCATTACCTGAGCGGCTACCACGCTTCCAAGCGCCGGGGCGACGAAGTGGGCCTGGATGTCATCCTGGGGGCGGAGCTCCGCTTTCCGGAAAATGACAACGACTACCTGGTCTACGGCATCGACGAGCAGTGGCTCCGCTCCAATCCCTATATCTGCTGCATGAGCGCCCAGGAGTTCTTCGACAAATACCACGACCAGGTCCTTATTATCCACGCCCACCCCTTCCGCAAGGGCAGCGCCCCGGTCCAGGAAACCGCCGTCCACGGGGCGGAGATCATCAACGGGAACCCCCGGCACGAAAACAACAACGACAAAGCCCTGGAGCTTTGCCGCCGTCACCCCGAGTACTACCGTCTGGCCGGGTCCGACACCCACCGGGACGGGGACGAGGCCCGGACCGCCGTCATCCTGCCGGAGCGGGTCCATGACTCCTTTGCATACAAACGCATGATCGAAAGCCGCAGATTCCATCTCTGGAGCCCCGCGTTCCAGGAGTTCGTGGAGGCTGACGAGGCCATTCGGAAGGAGGAAACGCAGTGAGCCGGTTCAATTCTCTAATCATCGGCGAAATCGCCCAGGATACCAATGTGGACTATGACGGAACCACCGTCCAGGCCATCGGCGGCGCGGTGTACTATTCCGGCTTTGCCGCCGCCAATATGGGCCACAAAATTGCCGTACTGCCCAAGGCCGACACCACCCAGGTGGACTTAAAGGCCGCTTTCGCCCCCGCCTCCAACATCACGGTATTCCCTCTCCACAGTACCCACTCTTTCGTCACCAAGAATGTCTATCACACCCCGGACCGGGAGCGGCGGACCTCCACCGTGGACAGCAAGATTGATCCCTACCGGCCTGAAGAGGTCCCGGCGGAGATCGACGCGAAGATCTGGCATCTGGCGGGCCTGGTCGGCGGCGACATCCCCGACGAGTTCCTGCCCTTCGCCGCCGGGAAAGCCATGCTGGCCATTGACGTGCAGTGCATGCTCCGCTGGGAGGAGAACGGCGGCATGGTCTACCGGGACTGGGAGGCCAAGCGCAAGCTCCTCCCCTATGTCCGCTTCCTGAAAACCGACGCCGCCGAGGCGGAAATCTTAACCGGCCTCACGGACCGGGCGGAGGCCGCCAAAGTCCTCTACGGCTGGGGCGCGAAAGAAATTCTCATTACGCACAATACGGAAGTTCTGGTCTACGACGGCAAGGAAATCTACACCTGCCCCATCAAGGCCCGGAGCTTGGGGGGCCGGACAGGCCGGGGGGACACCACCTTTGCCTGCTACATCAACGAGCGTTTGACCCAGGACATCCCCACCGCTCTTCGGACCGCCACGGCGCTGGTTTCCCTGAAGATGGAAACCCCGGGCCCCTACATGGGCACCCGGGCCGACGTGGAGGCGTACATCAGGGAGTTCTACTGAGCCTTTCCATAACGGGCCCCCGGCGGAAGCCGGGGGCCTTAATCTCTTTCCTTCTCCACATCCCATTCAATTCGCGCCTCCAGCCCCGCCGGGTCCAGAATCCGGTATCCGGAGGACCCTTTTTCCAGCAGGCCCTCCCGGCAAAGCCGGTTTAAGATGCGGAGCATGTGCCGGTAGCTCATCCCCACATAGGAGGCGGTTTCCGTCAGCAGTTCGCTGAACACGCCCTTATAGGAAAACTCCAGCAGATAGGCGCACAGCCGCCCCTCACAGGAGCGGAGGGCGGCGGAAGCGGCATGGGACCCGGAGTAAAGCAGCTTATTCGCCAGATCTTGGCAAAGGGCGTTTAAAAAAACTGGATTCCCCCTGAGATATGCCTCATTGACCCGCCAGGGAATGGCAAGACAAATGAGATCCGTCATTGCCGCCACTGTGGTGGAATTTTTTATGCCGCACATTGCTTCCAAATCTCCCATAAAGCCTGATGAGGCATAGCACAAAATCAAACTCCGCCCATTTGCCGTATAATGGCAGACCTTGGCCCGGCCCTCCAATATCAGGAGCATGTTGTCAATATAACTGCCCACATGAATTAAGGTTTCCCCCGCCTCATAGGCCCGTGCCCCGCAGCCTGTCAGGGCGGAGAGCTCCAGGCCGTATTCCGCCAGCCGCGCCGCCGCCTCCGGCATAAGGCTGATCCGCCGCATGGAAAGCCCCTCCCCCCTCTAAGCTTACTGCGTCTTCCGGGTCCAGTATATCCGCTTTTGAAGCAAGCGGATATGCCAAATGTCACATGCCAAAAGTCCTACGCGGTTGGGCGCAATCCTGTTATGCTCAGGATAAAGGAGGCGATCCGGATGAAAAAGCTGCTGACCATTTTGTGGACCCGGCGGGCAACGAGAACAAAGGCTTACTGGGATTCCATCCGCCGGGCGGAGCAGGCCCATTGGGATCATGTCCTGCGGCAAAAGAGCAAAACCATTTGATGCAAGAGCGCACGCGGCACCGCGTGCGCTCCTCTTTATTATACCAACTTCTCAAAGTAGAAAAACGTCTCGTCCTCCCCGTTCTTCCGCATACAGGCGGACAGCATCTTATAGGACGCCTGGTTTTCCTTGAAGCACTTGGCGAACACCCGGCCCAGGTGGAGCTTGTACAGCCCCCACTCCGCCGCCGCCGTAAACGCCTCCACGCCGTAACCGTTCCCTGCGTAAGCCCTGTCGATGCGGCAGCCCAGCTCCGCGCCGCCCCGGCAGTCGAAGTTGTACAGCACCGCCTCGCCGATGAGCTTCCCCTCCAGCCGGACGGCAAAGTTCACCGCCAGTCGGTTCTCAAAGTCCCGCTTGGCAACGTTATAGAAGCTTCGCTCCTCCACAGGCCCCCCCAGGCCCGCCACATCGTCATAGCCCCACCAGCGGTTCCGCTCCTGGTCCAGCACCAGGGCGTTGTAGGCGGGTATGTCCTTTTCCGTCAGGGCCGAGAGGGTCAGCCGGGCCGTTTCCACCTTGGGGATGGAGGTAATGTGCCGCATCAGCTCGTTCATAGGCTCAAAACGGAACTTGGAGGCCAGCCTGGCGGGGCCATACTGAAGCTTGGAGGTCCGGAGGCCCTTGTCCGCCGCGTCGTCCTCTCGGTCAATCCACTGGCAGTTTCCCCCGAAGGCCAGGGCGAAGGCCTGTACAAAAGCAGGGTATACGCCGGTATAGGAATACAGCGCCTTCTCAATATGGATAATGAGGGTGTCCCCGCAGCGTTCCGCCAGGGCCAGGGCGATCAGCTTGTCCCCGTCAAACATCCCCCCGGCGGTGAACCAGGGTTTCCCCGCCAGTTTCAGCATCTTTTTTGCCAACGCCAGCTCGTCCAAGGCCTTGGCGTTATCCCCCTTGGGAAACTCCGTCTCATAGTCCCGCCAGAACCGCTCCACGGCGGAGGCATTCTCCGCCGTCAAGGGGCGGACTTCCGCATCGGGCCACTGGGCCCGGAATTTCTTGATGTGATTCCGCTGGCCGGAGTAGCGGCGGCCGGTGAAATACTGGAGATCCTCCCGGTAATACACATAGTCCCGCCAGGTGCGGATATCGCTGACCCGGACATAGGGGTAGCGGCTCAGCAGTTTTCCCGCTTTGTCCTCCGGCACCATAGAAATCACCGGCAGCTGCCCTGCTTCCAGACAATAGGCTTCAATCGCCCGCAGCGCCGCGTCCACGTCCCCTTCCGGACCGGGGACGGGATAGTCGAAGTTCCACCCGCCTGCGTCCCGGTTTCGGACCACCAGGCAGCCCGCGATCTCCGCCCAAGCAGGGTGGAGCACCTTTTTCCACATGAGCTTGGTGCCCAAGGAATACTCGCAGAGGCCATAATTACAATCCTTGTAATAACGGCGCAGCTTTGCGCCGTCCTGCTTTGTTACCGGTTTAAACTGTTGCATAAGACACATCCTTAATTCTCATTTGTAAGTGTTGTATAGAAACCCATACCGCATCAAAGTGCGAGATGGACAATTTTCCATGCTACAAGAACATTTTGTAAATTTTTTCTCAATTTTTTCTTGACGAATCGCTTTGCGTATAGTATATTTGTTAATAATTACCGATAAGAGGAGGTATTTTTGTGGAAAATGAGAGAGGTTCGTGGGGAAGTAACTTAGGCTTCTTGATGGCTGCCATCGGCTCCGCCGTGGGTCTGGGCAACATCTGGGGCTTCCCCTACAAAATGGGCAAGTCCGGCGGCTTCGCCTTCCTGGTGATCTATGTGCTGCTGGCTATCTTCGTGGGCTTCAGCATCATGATGGCCGAGCTGGCCATGGGCCGGAAGACCGGCAAAGGCACCATCGGCGCTTATCACGCCCTGTCCGCGCGCTTCAAGTGGGTGGGCTGGCTGGCGGTGTTCTCCCCCTTCGTCATCCTGAGCTTTTACACGGTTCTGGGCGGCTACTGCATCGAATACATGTCCCTGAACCTGAGCAACCTGGCTTTCGCCGGGGCGGAGATCAAGACGGGGTCGGACCTGTTCGGCGCCATGCTGACCAATCCCTTCGGCTGCGTCATGTTCACCTTCCTGTTCATGATTATCTGCTACCTCATCAACCGGGGCGGCATCTCCGGGGGCATTGAGAAATTCAACAACATCGGCATGCCCGCCCTCTTCGTGATGCTGGTCATCATCATCATCCGCTCCGTCACCCTGCCCGGCGCAGTGGAGGGCCTGAAGTTCATGTTCGTCCCCGGCTACGCGGTGCAGGCGGGCTTCATTGAGGAGGCTCCGGGTCTCATCTCCGTCCTGGCCACCGCCGGAGGGCAGATGTTCTTCTCGTTGTCCCTGGCCATGGGCATCACCATCACCTACGGCTCCTACATGAAAAAGGAGCAGAACATCGTGAAGAACTCCGTGGTGGTGGTCTTTGCGGACACTTTGGTTGCCATCATGGCGGGCATCGCCGTCATTCCCGCCGCCGTGGCGACCTACGGCCCCAGCGCCACCCTCACCGGGCCCAAGCTGCTGTTCATCACCCTGCAGGACGTGTTCCAGGCCATGGGTCCCATCGGCCCCCTGTTCGGCGTGATCTTCTATCTGTTCGTGCTGGTGGCGGCCATTTCCTCCGCCATCGCCCTGATCGAGGTGGTCGTCACCTTCCTGCTGGACCACGCGGAGAGCAAGGGCAAGCAGGGCAACCGCTCCAAGACCGTGTTCTGGGTGTGCGTCGCCATCATGGTGGAGGCCGCCATTGTGGCCCTAGACGGCCTGGGCAGCAACAAGTTTGTGCCCGTCCCCTTCCAGCAGATGATTGGCGTCGGCCCCTGGAACGACTGCTGGCTGGACTTCATGGACGCCTTCTCCGAGGGCCTGGCCATGCCCGCCGGCGCGCTGATCATGAGCATCATGATCGGCTGGGAGCTGCGGACCAAGCCCATCACCGACGAGATTCACCACGGCGCGGAGCAGATCCACTGGCTGAACAAGTTCATGGACATCTGCCTGAAGTTCATCGTCCCCGTGGCCATGGCCTTCATCCTGGGCGGACAGATCGGCGACTTCTTCACCATGGACGCCGAGGCCCAGGGCCAGAGCGTCTACTATATCGGCTATACCATCGGCGCGGTGATCCTGCTGGTGTCCTGGCTGGTGGCCATCAACTCCCCCAAGCGGAAAGAGCCGCTGTAAATTCAGTTTTCCCACGGGAAATTATTTTAGCCTTAAAAAGGGCGGAGCTTTGGCTCCGCCCTTTTTATTGCGGCCTTCCCCCACTATATACCAGATTCCCCGAAAATTGCAAGGCTTTTCTTGACCACTCCCCGCCATTCTGCTATGATGAACCAAACAATTCTACAGGAGGGATTCCCATGACGGAACAGGAAAAGCGCCTGGCGGGAAAGCTTTACTATCCCCCGGACCCGGAACTGACGGAGGCCCGGATGCGGGCCAAGCGACTCTGTTACCGGCTGAACACCCTGGCTCCGGACGACTTCCAGGGGCGGGACAGTACTATCCGGGAGCTCTTCGGCCACGCCGGAAAGGACGCCTGGGTGGAGTCCAACTTCCGCTGCGACTATGGAACTCAAATTTCCGTGGGGGATTACACGTTTATCAATTACGACTGCATCTTCCTGGACATTGCCCCCATCACCATTGGGAACCGTGCTTACATCGCCCCCCGGGTCTGTATCTACACGGTGAACCACCCTCTGGTGCCGGAGGTGCGGAACACAGACCTGGAATACGGCCGCCCCGTCGCCATTGAAGACAACGTGTGGATCGGCGGCAATGTGGTGATACTCCCGGGAGTCACCATCGGGGAGGGAACCGTTATCGCCGCCGGGTCCGTGGTCACCCGGGACATCCCGCCCCGGGTGGTAGCCGGAGGAAATCCATGCCGGGTCATTCGCTCCTTGACAGAGGCGGACCGGGAGAAATGGGTGGCCGCCCGGCGGGAACACGGCGAAAACTGACAAGCTCTGCGCCTCCGGGCGGCTTTTTTAATGGAGGGGCTTCCCGTTCAGCGACGCTGCGGCCAGCCGGTCCCCCTCATAGAGGAGCTTGAGGGAGAAAAAGGGCGCGTCCTCCTCCAGGAGACGGAGAAAAATTTTGTCCCCTTCCCAAAGGGGAAGGGAGAGGAGGTCCGCTTTCTTGATCCAGGCCAATTCCCCCTCATTGCAGGGGTGGGCCGTCCCCGTCCAGGCGGAGGCGGTGAAGAGATGCATGTACTCCGTGGGCGCCTGGTCGGACACAAAGGTCACCAGCCCCCGGTAGCGGTACTCCGTCAGCGTCAGGCCCGTCTCTTCGAAACACTCCCGGAGTACGCAGTCCTCCGGGCTCTCCCCGTCCTGGAACTTGCCTCCCACGCCAATCCATTTCCCCTGGTTCACGTCGTGGTCCTTCTTCACCCGGTGAAGCATCAGGTACTCGTCTCCCCGTTCCAGATAGCACAGGGTGGAATACAGCATAACCGTTTCTCCTTCCCGCGGCAGCACGCCGCTTGGAATCCATTATACCTCTCCCATTGAAAAAAGAAAAGCCTTTACATTTGAAAACAAATGTTCTATGATTGTTTCATTACTCTGCCGGGAAAGGAGGTCCTCTATGCGGTCTAGACAGATCAGCTGCTGCTTTACCGGTCACCGCCCCGGAAAGCTGCCCTGGCACTATAATGAGACGGATTCCCGCTGCCTCTCCCTGAAGCGGCGCATTGCCGGCGCGGCGGAGGCCGCCTATGAGGAAGGATACCGGCATTTCCTCTGCGGCATGGCCCTGGGCTGCGATCTCTATTTCTGTGAAACGGTCCTGGCTCTCCGGGAGAAGCATTCGGATATCACTGTAGAAGCCGCCATTCCCTGCCCCTCTCAGGCAAACGCCTGGGCCGTGGACCAGCGGGAACGCTACCGACGGTTAGTGGACGCCTGCGACTTCGAAACGTTGGTTTCCACAAAATACACACCCTACTGTATGCAACGGCGGGACCGCTATATGGTGGACCACGCCTCCTTGCTGATCGCCGCCTTCGACGGCACTCCGGGCGGCACCCAATACACCATGCAGTACGCCATGAGCCGCCGGGTTTCCATTGTAGACCTGCCTCTGATTATGAAAGAACTTTGAATTTTTTCAGGGTTCATTTCGCATAGTTCACCGGTTTCCGCAAAACCTAGCTTCGGAAATTTTCGGTTTGGGAGGCGGCTTATGTTCGCAAAACGCACAGACCTGGCCCTGGAGGCCCGGGAGCTTTGGCAGGAATCCACGGAGAAAACCACCCGGCTCTCCGGCGTTAAAGCCACAAAGTCCCGGGAGGAGGGCTACCCGGTGACCCGGGTAGACATTCTGGACCGCCGGGGGGAGGAGGCCCTGGGAAAACCCCAGGGCAGCTATCTCACCATTGATCTCTCCAGCTTTTGGCAGAGAAAAGCGGACTTTTTTGAGCGGGCCGTCCGAGCCGTGGGTTCCCAATTGAAGGCAATGCTCCCGGCGGAGGGCCCCGCCCTGATCGTGGGTCTTGGAAACGCCGCCATGACCCCAGATGCCGTGGGCCCTCTGGCAGCGGACAGTGTGCTGGTCACCCGGCACCTTATCTCCGCCATGCCCAAACATTTCGCCGGATTCCGGCCGGTAGCGGTATTCCGGGCGGGAGTATTGGGCACCACCGGCGTAGAGTCCGCGGAGTCTGTCCGTGGGCTGGTGGAACAGGTAAAACCCTCTCTGGTCATCGCCATTGACGCCTTGGCTGCCCGCCGGGTGGGGCGGATGTGCACCACGGTGCAGCTCAGCGACACAGGGATCGTCCCCGGCTCCGGTGTGGGGAACCACCGGGCGGCCCTGAACAAGGAAACCCTGGGAATCCCGGTGTTTGCCATCGGCGTACCCACGGTGGTGGACGCCGCCACCCTGGCAGCGGACCTGCTGGAAGAAGCGGGTATCCCGGAACTGGATGAAACCCGCCTCCGCCACGGCAGGCAGCCCTTGACGGTAACTACCCGGGATGTGGACCAGCAAGTTAGGGAATTGAGCAAGGTGGTGGGCTACGGTGTCAATTGGGCCTTGCAGGATCTGGAGATTGAGGAGATCAACGCGCTGCTGGCGTGAAGTTTAAAACGGCGGGCTTTCAGCCCGCCGTTTCAGGCTGTCAAACATGCTTTTTGACAGCCTGAGAAAGTTTTCAAAACTCCACAGGAGTTCTGAAAACTCAGGATTTAAACGGTGCAGGAAACCCCTCCTGGGTTTCCCGCACACACCCTTCCCTCCCGTTGACCGGTCTTGCGAGTTTTTCGACAAGCTGCAACGGCGGGCTTTCAGCCCGCCGTTTTCTTCTATATGCAACTCATATATTATTTTCGCAGCAGGATCAGCCCCAGCGTCCCAGGGCCGCAGTGGCAAAAAATGGTGCAGCCGGCTTTTGCCTCAAGAATCTCGCCGAAGCGTCCGTCCTCCCGAATGATTTCCCGGGCAATTTCCGCCAGCTCGTCCCCCGGGCAGGTGTCTACCAGGAAAATCCGGCTGAAATCCAGGTCCGTCCGGTCCCGAATCCGCTCCCGGACATAATCCGCCACCACTTTTGCAATGTTCCCCCGGTACTTCTTCGTCACAGACATCTTTCCGTCGATGACCTCCACACAGGGGTGAAGCTTCAGAAGGTTTGCGCCCAGGGCGGTAACGGCGGAACAGCGCCCGCCTTTTTTCATATAGTCCAGGCGGTCCAGAACAAAACTGGTTTCCAGTCTGGGGACCATGTTGTCCAGCAGGTCCAAAATCTCCGGAACGGACTTCCCGGCCCGGGCGGCATCCGCGGCGGCCAGGACCATCATGCCGTGACCTACCGTTAAGTTTCCGGAGTCCACCACGTAAACCTCCGGCACTTCCTCCGCCGCCAGCTTGGCGTTTTGGTGACAGCAGGAGAAGCCGCAGCCGATGTTGATATGGATCACGGCGTCATACTTCTCTGTCAAAGCGCGAAACGCATCTTCATAATCAGCCGCGTTGACGGCGTTGGTCGTGGTGATTTCCCCTCCGCCGTCCACATGGGCGGCGATATCCGCCGTGCGGATATCCACTCCGTCGTGGTAAAGCTTTCCCGCTTTAACGATGCCCAGGGGAAACACGGTGATGTCATATTGCTTTAACATTTGCTCCGGCAGATCACAAGTGCTGTCGGTAGTAATTTTGATCATAAGGGAACTCCTTCCGGTTCCCGGGCGGACAGCGCCTCCGGGACCATGTCCTGTTAAAATCCCGCCGCAAAACCCACAGCGGAAGCGGGGTTATTGTATCACAGAATTTCAGGAAAATCCATAGGCAGAAACGGCAAAATTACTGCTGCCGCCGCAAGAAAAAATTACCGTCAGAAAAACAGCATATTCCCTCTCTTTCGAGTCAAACTATGCTCGCGATACCCAGTGACCCACAAACGTATGATTGATGAAAAGGAGAGATTCAATTATGTCTAGCAAGAACACCAACAAGCTCAACGTTCCCGAGGCCCGCAGCGCCATGGATAAGTTTAAGATGGAGGCCGCTTCCGACCTGCATGTCCCCATTCCATCTTAAACGCTCACCCCCAGTACAGGCAAACCTTTTCTCAAAACATTACTTATTTAGGTAAACCGGCCCGCCGGCCAGAGAGCAACCCCGCCGCAGAATGCTTAAACGCATATACGGCGGGGTTGCACTTTTTAAAACAGTGGAAAATTTCAGTTTTCCAAAGCACCTTCCTTTTCTTTTCAGTCTGAATCCGGGCTAGAGCGGCTTTTGGAAAACACGCCGCCAAAGGAACCAGAGTGGCCCTGTCCGGCAGCGCTGGTCACACCGGCATTCCATTGGAAATCTTGCCTCAAAAAGTTGCCCGTCTCTCGGCATTTTGACATACCTAAAACCTCTCGACACTACAGGAATCATATGTTATAATATAAAGCCGCAAAATACCAGCCCATCTTTCCGTACAGAGTTTTGGCTGCAAGTCAAATGGTTCATTCCTCAAATCTTTTTACGGAGGCGCGCTATGAAATTTCTTATAAACAAACGGCTTGCCACTCGCATCAGCATCATTACAACAGCCGTCACCTTAATCGGGATGCTGCTGCTCTGGATTATTGTATCCACAAACGCCGCCTCCATGGTGAAAAACGATATTACCAATCAGATGACTGACGCCGTGGAATCTCGAGCCGCTATTATCAATGAGTATGTGTCCTCTGCGGAAGAATATATGTCCGCCTTTGCCTTGGGCAGTGAAGTCCGTGATCTCCTCCGATCCCCCGATGACCCCGTGTTGCTGGAGAGGGCCCAAATCTACACTGAGGATTTCGCCACCATTAAAGGCATTTTTGAAGGGCTCTACATTGCTACCCCGGCTACTTACGTCCTGACCCACACCTCCCAAGGGGCCATCGGCATCACTACCCGGACCGGCGATTCCCTGAAGGCCTTTCAGGACTCGATCCTGTCCCGGCAGTAGCTGACAAATTTGGGAATCATGAAGTCCCCCGGCACCGGCAGTATGATCCTCTCTATGTACTACCCGATCTTTGAGGGCCGGCGCTGCATCGGCTATGTTGGCGCCGGCGTATACGCCAGCCATCTGATGGACGCGCTGCTGAACCTGGACATTCGGGGGCTGCCCGACAGCGAATATGTATTTCTAAATGTGGAAACCGGAGTCTACCTTTATCATAAGGACAGCGAATTGCTGAACACTGAAACCACCAACGCCGGATACCAGGAAATTCTTCAGCGCATCCGCATGGAAGGCAGCACCCAAGCCGCCACCTATTCCTATCAGGATGGAGACGGCGGCACACAGCTGGTTGTATACAAGTACTTAAAAGACCGCGGCTGGGTTTTCATGGTCCGGGACAGCGCGGCGGAAGTCTATAGTGGGGTAACCGCCGTTCGGGTTCTCGTAGGCGCGCTGTGCGCAGTCATGGCCGCCGCCATCATCCTAATCACCCTGCTGATCCTCCGCCGGGAGGGCAAAGAGCTTATGGCTGTGGAACAGGCCATCAGCCGCCTAGGGGACTTGAACCTCTCGGCGGATCAAGAGCTGGAACCCTTTTACAGCCGGTCTGACGAAATCGGCATGATTGCCCAGACAACGCACCGCGTCTGCGGCAGTCTGCGGAAAACCATTGACGACGTTGGACGGATTTTGGGAGAAATCGCCGGCGGCAACCTGACTGTGGATGTAACCGCCAACGAGTCCTATTATATCGGCGATTTCAAGGCCCTGTTTGACAGCTTGCAGTCTATCCACGCCAATTTGATGAAGGTAATCCGGGATATTTCTCAGGTGGCACAGCATGTGGACACCAGTGCCGATCAGGTGTCGGTCGGTGCGCAAGCACTGTCCCAAGGCACACTGGAACAGGCAACCTCTATCCAGGGCCTGCTGTCCAATGTGACCGATATTACCACTCAGCTTCAGTCCAGCACTGTGCGCTGCGGCAGCGCCAATGATCTGGTCGATAAGGCCGCCGGCTATGCGGCGGAGGCCGATTTGAAGATGGAGCAGCTGAACACAGCCACCCGAAACATCGACCAGTCTTCGGCGCAGATCGTCACCATTATTAAAACCATTGAAGATATTGCCTTCCAGACAAATCTCCTTGCCCTAAACGCCTCTGTGGAGGCCGTTCGAGCCGGCGCCGCCGGAAAAGGATTTTCCGTAGTGGCGGATGAAGTCCGTAATCTGGCGGCCAAATCAGCAGAAGCCGTCCAGAGTACCAACCGCTTAGTCGGCCAATCCATCCGGGATGTCAAAATCGGAACCGAATCCACCCACCTTGCCGTTTCCGCCATGCAGGTCATCAACGACTGCATCCAGGCCATTAAAACGCTGATGGATGAAATCTCCGCGGCCAGCGTCCAGCAATCCCAAATGATCGTCTCCGTGGAAAACGGAATCAAAGAAATTTCCGCAGTGTTCAGACAAATTCGGACGCCGCAGAGCGGAGCGCTGCGGTTTCCAAAGAGCTGTCCGGCCAGGCACGAAGGCTGAACAGCCTGATCAGCCGGTTCCACATTCATTAGAGCAGCGCAAAAACCATAAAACACGCGCCTGGAGGCCAGCCCTCCAGGCACGTTTCCTTTTACTTCTTTACTTTTTTACTTTTTCCCACCGAAAAGTCCTTTAAGGAAGCCCCCTTTTTCCGGCTTTCCCGTTTTCTTCTCCGGAGACTTCTTCTCCTCCGGCTTAGACCCGTTTTTCAGGCGTTCCAGGGCTTCCACAGCATGTTTATAGCCTTGCCGGGCAGAGGCCTCATACAGCTCCCGGGCCTTTTCCGCACTGGCGGCCACCCCCTGGCCCTGCTCATAGCACCATCCCAGAAGATATTGCCCCCGGGCCTGGCCCTGCTCCGCGGCCTGACGGTAATAAGCCACAGCCTGGTCCCAGCTTTGTTTCACGCCCTCGCCCGTTTCATACAAATAGCCCAGATTGCAGGCCCCGGCGGCGTCCCCCGCTTCAGCGGCCTTGCGGTACCACTCCGCGGCGGCAGCCGGGTTTTTTTCGATTCCCTGCCCCGCCTCACAGCAATAGCCGTAGTTGCACATAGCCCTGGGATAGCCCGCGTCCGCCGACAGTCCGTAAAGCCGCACTGCCTCTTCATAGCTCTGCTTCACGCCCCGGCCCGTCTCATACATATAGCCCAGGTTGCATTGGCCCGCCGGGTCACCTTTCTCCGCGGCCTTGCGGTAGTATTCCACAGCCCGCTCCAGGCTCTGTTCCACACCCTCGCCGAACTCATAGCACACGCCCAGGTTGCACAGCGCCCGGACATAGCCCCCGTCCGCCGCCTTGCGGTACCACCGGACTGCCTCCGCGTCGTCCCGGTCCATTCCTTTTCCGTGCTTATAGCAAAGGCCCAGGCTGAACATCCCTCTGGGGTCCCCTTGCTCCGCGGCCTTCCGATACCAGTGAGCCGCCCGTGTCAAGCTTTTTTCCACGCCCCGGCCAAACTCATAGCACCACGCAAGGTTGCACTGCGCCCGGGGAAAACCCTGCCGGGCAGAAGTGGAGTACCATTTCACCGCCTCTTCCCAGCTCTGTTCCACCCCCTGGCCGGACTCGTACATAAAGCCCAGATTGCACTGCCCCGGGGCGTTGCCTTGCTCAGCCGCCTTACGGTAGAGTTCCACAGCCTTCTCAAAGCTCTGGGGCACGCCCTCCCCCCGTTCATAGCACACGCCCAGGTCACAGGCGGCAGGCGCCGACCCGGCGTCCACGGCTTTCTGATACCACTCTGCGGCCTTTTCCGCGTCCTGGGGAGCTCCGATCCCGTAGTCATAGGCCCGGGCCACGCTGAACAGGCCCCGGGGATCTCCCTGATCCGCCGCCTTTTGATACCAGGCGAAGGACTCCGCCAAATCCCTCTCCACGCCCTCGCCGTGCTCATAGCACCAGGCAAGGTTGCACATGCCCCGGGGCAGTCCGCCCTCGGCGGCTTTTCGATACCACTCCACGGCGGTCTTCCAGCTCTGCTCCACGCCCTCGCCGGACTCATACAGGAAGCCCAGACAGCACGCGCCGTCCTCATCCCCCTGCTCTGCGGCCTTCCGGTACCATTCCGCCGCCGCCGCCTTATCCGCCGGCACGCCCCGGCCCCGCTCGTAGCAAAGCCCCAGGCACAATTGGCCCCGGGGATATTCCTGGTCCGCCGCCGCCCGGTAGAGCCGGACCGCCTCGGAAAAGTCCCGCTTCACTCCCTGGCCGTGTTCATAGCACCAGGCCAAGTTGCATAGCGCCCGGGGATAGCCCTTCCCGGCGGCCTTTTGATACCACTCCACAGCGGTTTCCCAGTTCTGCTCCACACCCCGGCCGGATTCATACATAAAGCCCAGGCAGCACATACCCGGAGCGCTGCCCTGTTCAGCGGCGGCGGAGTACCACTTCACCGCCTGTTCCAAATCCTCCTCTACGCCTGTGCCGAACTCCAAGCACCGGCCCAGCTCCGTCTGGGCCCCGGGATAGCCCAGCCAGGCGGCGGATTGATACCATTTGGCGGCCTCCGCCTCGTCCACCTCTACGCCGCTGCCCCGGCGGTACGCCTCACCCAGCAGGAACTGGGCCCGGGGGAACCCCTGTTCCGCTCCCTTCTGAAAACATTTCAGCGCCTTGTCATAGTCGGTTTCCACGCCAATGCCATATGTATAGCAGTAACCCAAATTCGTCAAGGCAGGCATATATTCCTTTTCCGCCGCCTGGGCGTAGAGCATCACGGCCTGTTTCGGGTCCGCCTCCACGCCGATACCCGCTTCCAGGCACCAGCCCAAATTCGTCAGGCCCAGGGGATCATTCATTGCCGCCGCCCGCTGATACGCGGCCAGCGCGTCGGTTTCCCGCTTTTCATCCACCGCCTGATTCCCCAGGCTCACCCAGTCGGCGGCAGTCATTTCCTCTTCTTCCACAGCGGTGAAGAACGTTCCCCCGCAGTGGGGACAGATATCCGGCTCCTCTTCGGCCACAAGACCGCAGTCCGGGTTTTCGCAGCGATAGAACTCCATGGTTAATTCCTCCCTTACGCGTCTGCTCCGCCGTCAAGCACTGGGGAGCCGTTGTAAATATCAGTAAAAGTATAGGCCGTCCCCCGGTGCTTAAAACCGGGAAATGTGTTCAGCTGAACGCCGTGGATGGCCTGAAAAATGCTCTTTTCAATGTTGGGATTTGTCTTCTTCAGCTCCCGCAGAAGGAGCTTGACCTCTTGGCGCTTGCTCTCTCCCACACCGTCGCCAGAGGCATCCCGCGCCTCGGTGAAGCGGCAGGCGCACTGGAGAAAGCAGAGCCCGTTGTAATTCCGCCAATTGACAACGGCATCCTCATGGACACAATACAAAGGGCGGATCAGCTCCATTCCGGGGAAATTTTTGCTGCGGAGCTTAGGCGGCATGGCCTGGAGCTGCGCGCCGTAGAACAAGCCCAGCAGAGTGGTTTCAATGACATCGGAAAAGTGGTGGCCCAAGGCAATTTTGTTGCAGCCCAGCTCTTTTGCCTTCGCGTAAAGGCAGCCCCGGCGCATACGGGCGCAGAGGTAGCAAGGGTTTTTATCCACCTGGACCGTCACGTCAAAGATGTTGCTTTTAAACAACGTCAGGGGAATCCCCAGCCGTCCGGCGTTTTCCTCCAGCAGCGCCCGGTTCGCGGGATTATAGCCGGGATCCATCGCCAAAAAGATCAGGGAAAAGGGCCGGTCCGTGTGTTTTTGCAGCTCCTGCATCAGCTTGGCCAGGACAAAAGAGTCCTTTCCGCCGGATACGCAGACGGCAATTCGGTCCTCCGGCGAAACCAACTCATACCGCTTCACGGCGGCGATGAACGGGTTCCACAGGGATTTCCGGTAAGTCTTAATGAGGCTGCGCTCCGCAATCTCCTGAGGGGTAAGCTCACGGGACATGATATGTTTCTCCTAGACAAGAGGTCCAGGGGCTCGCCCCTGGTTTCTCCGCCAAGCGGAGAAAGAAATTGAACTCATTTTCGCCGCGGCATGCGCGTCGCAAACATACATTGACTCGTGCGCTCTGGGCGCACACACCGGTGACCGATATCACTGGTGGGGGAAGCCAAAGTGGGAATGAAGTCCCCTCTTTGCGCCCTTAGAGCCAAATCGAGCCCAGCCGGAACACCGAAGCGCACATCCTGCGGAACCAGGACCGCTTACTCCAGTCCTCCATGGTATAGGGCCGGCTTTCCGCCAGAACTTCGTCCAGGTCCTCCAGCAGCTCCTCCACCACAGGCATATGGTACAGCAGCACGCCGCATTCGTAGTGGAGCTGGAAGGTCCTGTAATCCATATTGGTGCTGCCCACCAGGGCTACCTCCCGGTCCACCATAACGCTCTTTGCGTGGAGAAAGCCGGGGGTGTATTTGTAAATCTTTACACCATGGCTCAGGAGCTCTCCCCAGTAAGTTTCGGCCACCATGTAGGTAAACTTGTGGTGATCCGGCACACCGGGGATAAACAGCCGCACGTCTACTCCCGCGTCCGCGGCGATGCACAGGGCCTTCTGCATGGACTCCTCCACTGCGTAATAAGGCGTGGTGAGGTAGAGCATCTTCTGGGCGGAAGCGATAAGCTGCAAATACGTTTCCTCTATGGGGTTATCCGGGTTGTTCAGCGGCCCGTCGGTAAAGGGCTGGCACCAGCCCTTGGCGCTCTCCACCGCATGGCGGGGGCGGTAGTAGTCGTCCTCATTGTGAAAAGCGCCCCCCATCATCTTCCACATCTGCATGAACTGTGTGGCAAATCCCCATACTCCCTCGCCTTCGATGCGGACGGCGGTATCCTTCCAATGGCCGAAACGGACAATGAGGTTCGCGTATTCGTCGGCGATGTTGATGCCGCCGGTATAGGCGTACTGCCCGTCTATGACGGCAATTTTCCGGTGGTCCCGGTAGTTGAAATAGATACGGTTCACATAGCGGTGGACAGGGTTGAACACCTTCACTTCAATGCCCGCGTTTTGAAGCGCCTGGAGCGTTTCATCGGAAAAGCGGGTCAGGTTGCCGAAATCGTCGAAGGTGATATGGATTTCCACCCCGGCGGCGGCCCGTTCTTTTAAAACGGCAAAGATGCGGTTCCAGAGCTTCCCTTCCGCCAGAATATAGTACTCCAGAAAAATATAAATTTCCGCCTGTTTGAGATGGGTGATCAAATCCTCAAAAAAGTCCGCGCCCTCTTTGAAATAAACGGCGTCCGTATTCCGATAGAGGAGGAATCCCCGTTTCTCCAGGTACGCCGCCAGCCGGCCCCAGGCCGGGGACTGCCGCCGGAGACGGGCCAAGTCGATTTCGCTGGCCATACGCTGGCTCTCTCCGCAGGGGATGGGGGATACTTTCCGGAGGCTGAGCTGTTTGACCTGATGCGCTCCGCCCCACAGGCAGAACAGAATCATGCCGGACACCGGCATAGCCAGCAGCAGGCACATCCACACCAACTTATAGGTGGGACTGCCGGGACGCTGATATACCCAGATGGCCACCGCCGCTCCGGCGATCAGCAGCAGAGCGTAGACAAAGCTGGAGTATTCCGCCAAGAGGAATGAAATCAGCAAAGAGGTGGCAATCTGCGCGATCACCGTCAGCGCACACATGGAAAGACTGGTAACGGCGGAGATTTTCCGCTCGATCCGCTCTTCCACCGGGGGAATATAGGGGATGTTTTTATGCACGAAACCTCGCCTCCTCATTGGCAGTCTCAACGCTTGATCTTTTTATTATACAAAAAGACGCCGCTGTCTTCAACACCAAAATATTAAAAATAGATGAAATTCGGGCCAGGCGTTTTCGCCTGGCCCAGATTCTTACTCACTCTGACGAAGAAGGCCCTGTTTGATGTCCCACAGTCTCTGGCTGAGGTCCACATAGTACGTGTGGGGATTCTCAAACCGCTTGACCTCATCCCAAAGGGTTTCCACCTGTTCTTTGCAGTACGCCTGAATTTCCCGGAGGGAAGGCCGCCGGTATACCAGCTCGCCCCCTTGGAAAACAGGAACCTGAAGCGGCTTCACCGTGAAATTTGTGTAGGTCTTTCGTTTCCAGGTAGCCCTGGGATCGAAAAGCTCCAGGCTCTGGCTTTCATCCACTTTTTCGTCCCAGACAGCGATATAGTCCGCCTCGGCCTTGCCGGTGGCTTTGTCAAAGATACGGTAGACCTTTTTGAAATGGGGGTTGGTGATCTTGTCCACATTTTCGCTGACCTTGATCTTGGGAACAATTTTTCCCCTTCCATCCTCCAGCGCCACCAGCTTGTATACCCCGCCGAAGACCGGCTGGCTGCTGGCGGTGATCATCCGCTCTCCTACGCCGAACATGTCAATCTGAGCCCCCTGGATCAGCAGGTCCCGAATGATATATTCATCCAGAGAGTTAGAGGCGGAAATTTGGCACTCCGTCCAACCCGCGTCGTCCAGCATTTTTCGGGCCTTCCGGGTCAGGTAAGCGATGTCGCCGGAGTCCAGGCGGATACCGCACTTCTGGATGCCCAGGGGTTTCAGCACGGCGTCAAAGGCCCGGATCGCGTCAGGCACGCCGGATTTCAGGGTGTTGTAGGTGTCCACCAGAAGCGTCGCGTTATTGGGATAGAGCTTGCAATAGGTTTCAAACGCCTCATACTGGGTGTCGAACATCTGCACCCAGGCATGGGCCATGGTGCCCCCGGCGGTGACGCCGTAAAGCTGGTCGGAGATCGTGCAGGCTGTCCCGGCGCAGCCGCCGATGTAAGCCGCCCGGGCCCCGGTGATGGCCCCGTCGGTGCCCTGGGCCCGGCGGGAGCCGAACTCCAGCACCGTCCGCCCCTGGGCCGCCCGGACGATGCGGTTGGCCTTGGTGGCAATAAGGCTCTGGTGATTGACCGCCAGCAGGGTAAACGTCTCGATGAGCTGTGCCTGAATGGCGGGGGCCCGGACCGTCACCACCGGCTCCTGGGGGAAAATGGGGGTCCCCTCGGGAATCGCCCAGATATCCCCGGTGAAACGGAAGTCCCTCAAATAGGCCAGGAACTCTTCGGAGAACAAGTTCCTCCCCCGGAGGTATTCGATATCCTCCCCGTCAAAATGCAGATCCAGAATGAAGTCGATCAACTGATCCAGACCCGCGCAGATCGCGAAGCCGCCTTTATCCGGCACATCCCGGAAGAATACGTCAAAATAGGTAATCCGGTCCCGGAACCCCGTTTGGAAATAGCCGTTACCCATGGTCAGCTCGTAGAAATCACAGAGCATGGTCATGTTCAGCTTTTGTTCGGTGCGCATGTGGGAAACACCCTCTTCTCTCGTTGTTCCCTTGATTATAAGCAAAGCGTCCGGGAAATGCAATCTCTTTTTTAGGAAAAATTCACGAAAATAGAAAGGTGTCCCGACAGCAGTCTTGTCAGCCGAAAGAGAGCCCGCCTTACGGCGGGCCTTTTCTTTGTATTATAGCGCGCTGTCGTACTCCAGCCGCCGGAAGCCGTCCGCCCAAAGATAGATGGTGTTCCCACCGTCAAAACGGTCCGTGAAGGTTTCGGAGATGGTTTTCCCCCTCTTCCGTCTCAAAGAAAACCGTATAGGTCAGCCCCTCCTCTTCCGGCAGGGTGAAGGAACAGAGCCGGGGGTTGGAAATAGCCACGCCGCCGCATTCCACGGTAACATTGGAGACAGCCTCAACCCCGCAGTCAGTGAGAATCTGTCCGTTCGGATTATGTTCTCCTCTGGCCGCAGGCGGTAAGGAGGAGCAGGATGCCGATGATCCAGAGTGTCCTTTTCATCCTTCCGCCTCCCGCAGACGCTCCACGATGGTCCGGCGGGACACGCTCCGGTAGGTCCACAGGGGCACCAGGGCCCCCAGGGCCAGGAAAATGGGCAGAATCACCAGGATGGGCGCGACGGTCAGCCGGTAGGAGAAGAACCAGAAGATATCTCCCAGGACGCTCCCCAACAGGGGGCCCAGGATCACCGTCATCACCAGGGACACCGCCAGGGCCAGGAGGGTGTAGTACAGCCCCTCGTACACCAGCATGGTTTTGAGCTGCTTTCCCGTCATGCCCACGGACTGGAGCACCGCCAGCTCCCGCTTCCTCGTCAGGATGCCCGTCAGCACCGCGTTGACGAAGTTCAGCACGCCAACCAACCCGATGATGAAGCTCAGGGCCCCGCCCATGGTCATGAACATGCTCCGGAAGCCCTCGAACTCGGCCACATACGTGGCCCGGCTCTCGTAGTCGTAGAGGGGCTGGACGCTCTCGGTGTACTCCGCCAGGAAGGACTCCATGTCCGGCTCCGCCTCATCGGTAGTGTTGAAAATATAGGTCATGACGCTGTCCGTCCCGGTGTCCTGCTTGAAGCGTTCCGCGCCCAGGACGAACTGGTCCGCGCCGTAGTAGCGGTAATTGATGGAGCCAGGCACCTTCACCAGGGCGCAGACGGTGTATTCCACGTCCTCATATTCTACGGCCCGGCTCGTCCAGTTCCGGTTGGGGTCCACATTCTCGGTGTCCTCGATGACTTCCCCGTTGTCCATATAGAAGTATTCCCGCTCCGTGACATAGCGCAGGGTCACCTTGTCTCCCAGCTTGGCCCAGTTGGAGCCGAAGATGGTGGCGTTGTAGTCGTCCGACAGGTACACGGCGGCGATGGCCTTCTGTGTGGGGTCCGACAGCGGGGCCAGGTCCCCCTCAAACACATCCACCAGGCTGAGGGGGAAGTCCTCCATGCCGTAGAGCTGCACCCGGTCCGCCAGGAGGCCGTTGTCCAGCCGCTCCTTGAATTTTATTTGCTGGTCCAGCACCTCCGGTGGGTTCCACTTGCTCCAGACACCCCGGAACCACTCCTCGGTGATGAACTGCTCGATGTCGGAGACGTTGCCGTAGATCCGGCCGCTTTCCTCCACGCCTCCCTGGGCATTCACATCGGAAATGATCTCCTCCGGCACCGCCTCGTCGGTGGAGCGGAAGCCCCCGCTGCCGACCTGGAAGTAGGCCGCATCCCCCAGGATGAAGTCCACGTCGGCGTTCCGGGCCAGGTACTTGTTCATGTCGAAGCCGATGGAGAAGGTATAGGTCATGGTGGCCAGCACCACCGCCAGGGTCAGGGAGATGACCGTCACCACGGTCTTGCCCTTGCTGCGGCCCAGGTTGGCCCAGGCCATTTTCGGCAGGGACGCGCCGCCCTGGGCCTTCCGGGTCTTCTCTCGTTTGCCGGGCTTTTTGGGGGTTCCGCCCTCGGTGTAGCGGACGGCCTCCACCGGGGAAACCTTCGCCGCCATGCGCCCCGGACGGGCGCAGGAGAGGAACACCGTCAGCAGGGAAAACAGGGCCGCGCCGATGAAGATCAGGGGGTTGAAGGAGACAAAGGCGTGCTTGTAGCTCAGCTGGGCCATGATGATGGGGGTCAGCTTGTTGCCGATGACGAAGCCCAGAATCAACCCCAGGGGGACGCCCATGAGGCTCAGCATCAGGGCCTGCTGGCGGACGATGCGTTTGAGCTGCTTTCCGGTGGTGCCGATGGTCTTCAAGAGGCCGTAGAACCGGATATCGTTGGTGACGGAGATCTGGAAAACGTTGTAGATGATGAGATAGCCCGTGAAGATAATCAGCAGCAGCAAAACCACGATGGCCAGGAGGGTGGTGATATCGAAGTTATTGGAGAACTGCGCCCCGGAGTAGCCCCAGTTGACGCCGGTGTCCAGGTAGTTGTCCGCCTGGAAGTCCTCCCCCTGATAGCCGTGGTTCCGGAGGACCTGATAGACGTCCTCCTCGATGCTCATGGCGTTTTTGAACATCATGCTCAGGGTCCATTTTCCGGTGATGGAGTAGGGGTCCCCGCTGCTGAGGGCGCAGAGCTCCTCGGCGGCGGACCGGGGCAGGAGGACGTGGCTAGCCATCGTGGCGCTGTCGTACTCCCACCAGCCGGAGAGGGTGAAGGTCCGGGTGACGGGGGTGGGGTTGGCCGTCAGGGTGTCGATATCGAAGGTTATGGTGAACTCCGCGCCGATCTCCGGCTCCACCCCTAGGAGGGACAGGACCCGGAGGTCCGTGGCGGCCTCGTTGGTGCCCTCCCGGGGGAGGGCGCCCACGGTGGGCTCACAGAAGTGGTGGGGCGCGGCGGCGGGTTCCATATAGCTGACTTCCACGTGGGACTTGTTGAAGGGAGGCTCCGTGGGCATCCCCACGAACAGCCGGGCGAAGCCCTCTTTGATGAGAGGGTCGGTCCGGAACTCCTCCACCTGCTCCCAGGTGATGTCCTTGATGGAGGCGTGGCCGTCGCCCCCCGCCTGGCGGAAGTTCTCCTGCTGGTAGGAGTAGTTGATGGAGGCGGCAATGGTAAAGAGGGAGGTAAAGAGCACCGTGGTCAGGGCGATGGCCAGGACGGCCACGATGTTCCGGGTTTGGGCTGCTTTCATGGACCGGAGCCCCAGGCGGCGGATGCAGCCCCTGTTGGTAACACGGATCATGGTTACGCCTCCTCCCCGATGGTCCGGGAGGAGCGGATTTTCCCGTCCTCAATGCGGATGACACGGTCCGCTGTCTGGGCGATTTCCTCGTTGTGGGTAATCATGACGATGGTCTGGGCGAACTTCTGCCCTGTGATTTTAAGGAGGGCCATGACGTCCTGGCTGGTCCGGGAATCCAGGTTGCCCGTCGGCTCGTCGGCCAGGATGATGGCGGGCTTGGCCGCCAGGGCCCGGGCGATGGCCACCCGCTGCTGCTGTCCGCCGGAGAGGTTATTGGGGAGGTTCCGGAGCCTCTTCTCCAGGCCCAGGGTTTCAATGATCTGGTCCACATAGCCGCTGTCGGGCTTTCGACCGTCCAGCTGAATGGGAAGGACGATGTTCTCATAGACGCTGAGGACGGGCACCAGGTTGTAGTTCTGGAAGACGAAGCCGATCTTCCGGCGGCGGAAAATGGTGAGGGCCTCGTCCTTGAGGGAGAAGATGTCCTTCCCGTCCACGGTGACGGAGCCGGAGGTGGGCCGGTCCAGCCCGCCCAGCATATGGAGCAGGGTGGACTTGCCGGAGCCGGAGGTGCCGACGACGGCCACGAACTCGCCTTTTTCCACGGTAAGGCCGACGCCGTCCAGGGCGCGGACCTCCGTCTCGCCGGAGCCGTAGTGCTTGCGCAGGTCTTTTGTTTCCAAGATGGTCATATCTGATTACCTCCAAGGTAAAGTGTTTATTTGGCGGCGGTGCGCCGCTTTCATGGTGGTTACTTTACCATGGGAATCTGTCCAGATTCTTTCTGAAATCTAACAGAGTTGTAAGATGTACTCGCCCTTGCGGGCGGGGTGGATTCAGCTATGATGACAGCTGGTCCAATGCACCCCCCCATTTTCTCTTTTCCTTCCAGAAGGAAAAGAGAAAACGGGCCGTGCACGGTCCAAAAGAGAAAAGGAAGTATTGGGAGACGCGTACGTTTGGACGAGGGGACGCGCAGGGGGTGCCTCCGGCTTTACAAATGTCTTCTGCCCGCAGCGTGGTCTTAGCGGGGGTTTGGATGTCGTTGAATCGACTTTCTCCTCTTTCCGCTGCCGCTACCCTGGCGCTTGCAGGCACCAAAGAAATGGCGGCCAGCGTAGCGCCGCCGCTATGGCACGCACTGAAAGAGAAGCCGTTAGGCGCAGTTCTGAAGCAAGCACCAGGTTAGCGGCAGCGAGGATGGGAGGACAGGCCATGCTTCAACCACCCAACCCCCGCCCGCACCACACCGTGGGTAGGGACATGCGTGTCAAACAGTCGGCACTTCTTGCGCGCCCCCGTTTTCTCTCTTCCACCGTGCACGGCGCATTCTCTCTTTTCGCAAAAGAGAGAATGGGGGGTGCATTGCACCAGCCATCGCTGACTGCCAATCTTCCCCGCCCGCAAGGGCGAGTACAGGCCCCCTTGCATTCCGCCCGCCTTTCCGTTATGATGGTTCCGCGGAGATAAAAACACAGTCCGGTCGGTAGTCCGGGCATACCCCGCCCACCCCGCCGGGGTATCAGTAACCTGCCTCCTTGGTTGTCCGTTCTCCGTGAGAGATTCGAAAAGGAGGAACCGCGTATGGAAACCGGATACGCAACAATCACCGTCCGCTTTGAGGACCCCTTCTGGGTCCTCCTTTACGAACGAAGCGGCGGCGGGACTTTTGAGGCCTGCAAGCTCCCCTTTGGAGCGGAGCCGGGGGACCAGGAGGTCTACGCCTTTTTGCTGGAGCATTGGCGGCATTTGAAATTCAGCCCGCCCGTCGCCATGGAGGGTCCGCCGGAGCGGAAGGTCAGCCCCAAGCGGGCCCGCAGGGAGGCCCGGAGGGCCGTTCAGCCCGCTGCCCTAGGCACCAAGGCCCAGCAGGCCCTGGCCCTCCAGCGGGAGGAGGGCAAAACCGCCCGGGCCCGCAAGTCCCGGGCGGAACGGGAGGCGGAGGCGGAACAGAAGTTCGCCCTCCGGCAGGAGAAACGACGGGAAAAGCGGAAGGGACATTAGTTTCGGAAGCAGTACGCAGACAGCGCCCCGGAGGGTCTTCCCTCTCCGGGGCGCTGGTCATTCGGCCCAGGCCTGATTCCGCTCCAGGGCCTCCACGTATTCCAGATCCATTACATCCAGCAGCTCCGCGATTCTGCCGGAGGGATAGCGCTCCCGGCAGGAGGACATGGTTTCGGCAAACTCCACCGAGCTGCCGTGCCAGGCGGCGTCGGCGGAGGCGATGCTCATACAGATCACATCCGCCGCCAAGGTCTGGTCCCAGTAGTCCACCCGCTGGTCCCCCATGAGGACCAGGTAGGCCAGCACCGTGTCCGGCGCTTCCAGGAAGCGGCTGCGAAGCTCCTCACCGGACCCCTCCGTCAGCGCGTCGCCCCACAGGTCGAAGACGATGAGCTGATCCAGAGGCGCCGTGTTCGTGTGGTCAAAAATATCGGCGAAGCGCGGGTCGTCCAGGGTCCTCTTGAGGCCGAAGGCGTCCAGGCCGGTATCGACGGCCCGCCAGCCCTCCGACGGCGGTTCCCGCGGGGGCGCGTGACTGGGTTCTGCGCCCTGCCAATGGTTCCGCTCCATGCCCGCGGCGTGTTCCTTCTCCAGCACGTCCAGCAGCTCCGCCATCCGGCCCGTGGGATATGTCTCTCGGCAGGCCGCAAGGGCCGCGCCGAACTCGATGCTGTTGTACCAGGCGGCGTCGGCGCCGGCAATGGTCCGACAAATCACCTCCGCCGCAGGCTGGTTCCAATACCCGTCCTGCTGGTCCCCCATCAGTGCCAGATAGGCCAGCAGAGTATGGGGGGCCTCCAGAAACCTTCTCCACAGCTCATCGCTCACGTCCTCACCGGCCGCGCCGTCGGAGGACAGGGAAACGGCAATCAGGCGGTTTAAAGAAAGCCGGTCCGCTCCGCCGTAGACCGCCGGGTCCCCAATGGGGTCCTCTACGACGCCATAGTCCTTGGCGGATATGCTGACGGTCTGCCAGTCCGTCTCCTCCAGACTCTCCAGCGCCGGGGCAATGTCTTCGGCCAGCGCCTTGTCCTCCGGCCTCGCCAGGACGGCGGGGACTTCTTCCCCGGCAGGGACCGGGAAGCCTTCTTCCGGCGGAGGGGCATCCGATTCATCTGGGATTCCCTCCCCGCCGGAGGCTTCCTCCCCCGGCACAGGTTCAGCGGGCGGGACGGTTTCAGAGGACCGGGCCGGGGGCTCCTCCGGCGGGGCGTCAGACGGCAAGGCCCCCTGCCCGCCGCAGGCGGCGAACAGGAGGCACAGCGCCGACGCCAAGGCAATCACGCCTGTGACGTTCTTTTTCATCTTACTTGCTCAAAGCCTCGTCGATGGCCTTGGCCGCCGTCTTGCCCGCGCCCATGGCCAGGATGACCGTGGCCGCGCCGGTAACCGCGTCGCCGCCCGCGTAGACCTTCTCCCGGGAGGTCAGGCCCTCCTCGTTCACCACGATGCCGCCCTTGCGGTTGATTTCCAGGCCCTTGGTGGTGGACTTGATCAGCGGGTTCGGGCTGGTGCCCAGGGACATGATGACGCAGTCCACGTCAATCTCAAACTCGCTGCCCGGGACCTCGATGGGCCGCCGCCGTCCGGAGGCGTCAGGCTCGCCCAGCTCCATGCGGATGCAGCGGATCTTGTTCACATCGTCGTTTTCGTCGGCGAAGATTTCCACCGGGTTGCAGAGGGTCTTGAAGATGATGCCCTCCTCCTCGGCATGCTCCACCTCTTCCTTCCGGGCGGGAAGCTCCTCCATGCCCCGGCGGTAGACGATGTAGACCTCGGCCCCCAGGCGCTTGGCGCAGCGGGCCGCATCCATGGCCACGTTGCCACCGCCTACCACGGCCACCTTCTTGGGCCGCTGGATGGGGGTGTCGGAGTCGGGGAGATAGGCCTTCATCAGATTGATGCGGGTCAGGAACTCGTTGGCGGAGTAAACACCCCGGTAGTTGACGCCGGGGATGTCCATGAACATGGGGAGCCCTGCGCCGGAGCCGATGAAGACCGCCTCGAAGCCCTGTTCCTCCATCAGCTCGTCGATGGAGATGGTCCGGCCAATGACCGTATCCGTGGCGATGGTCACGCCCATGGCCTTGAGCCCGTCCACTTCCTTCTGGACGATGGCCTTGGGCAGACGGAACTCGGGGATGCCGTACACCAGCACGCCGCCCGCCAGGTGCAGCGCCTCGAACACGGTGACCTCATAGCCCTTCCGGGCCAGGTCGCCCGCGCAGGTGAGGCCAGCGGGGCCGGAGCCCACCACGGCGACCCGGTGCCCATTGGAGGCGGGCTTTTCCGGGGCCTCGGTGCAGTGGGCGTTGTGCCAGTCGGCCACGAAGCGCTCCAGGCGGCCGATGCCCACGGGATCGCCCTTCTTGCCCCGGACGCAGTACATCTCGCACTGGGTTTCCTGGGGGCACACCCGGCCGCAGACCGCAGGGAGGGCGGAGGTATTGGAGATGATCTGGTACGCCGCCTCAAAATCGCCCTTGGCCACCTCGGCGATGAACTCGGGAATATGTACCATAACGGGGCAGCCCTGCATGCAGGCCCGGTTTTTGCAGTTCAGGCAGCGGGCCGCCTCGTCCAGGGCCTGCTCCTCGGTATAGCCCAAGGCCACCTCCTGGAAGTTCTTATTCCGGACGTTGGGGTCCTGAGAGGGCATGGGGTTTTTCTGTAAAGACATATTGGCCATGTTATTCGGCCTCCTTTTTAAAGAGGTTGCAGGTTTCCTCGTGTTTGTGTTTCTCGAATTCCATGTACATCTGATTCCGCTTCACCGCCAGGTCCCAGTCCACCTTGTGGCCGTCGAAGTCCGGGCCGTCCACACAGGCGAACTTCATCTCCCCGCCGACAGACAGGCGGCAGCCGCCGCACATGCCGGTGCCGTCGATCATGATGGGGCTCATGGAGACAGTGGTGGGAATGCCATAGGGCTCTGTGGTCTTAGACACAAACTTCATCATAACCATGGGGCCGATGGCGAAGACCTCGTCGTACCGGTTTCCCGCGTCGATGAGCTCTTTCAGCGCGTCGGTGACCAGGCCCTTGCGGCCATAGCTTCCGTCGTCGGTGCAGACGACCAGAAGATCGGAGGACTTTTTGAAATCTTCCTCCAGGATCACCAGGTCCTCCGTGCGGAAACCGACAATGGCGTGAACTTCGGCCCCGTCGTCGTGGAACTTCTTCAAAACCGGATAGGCGATGGCGCAGCCCACGCCGCCGCCCACAACCGCGACCTTCTTCTTGCCTTCCGTTTCGGTGGCTTTGCCCAGGGGACCTACGAAGTCCTGGAGGCAGTCACCCTCATTCAGGCGGCTGAGTTTCTCCGTGGTGGCTCCCACGGTTTGGACGATGATGGTGACGGTGCCTTTTCCCGGGTCGTAGGCATTGATGGTGATGGGGATGCGCTCGCCCTTTTCGTCCACCCGAAGGATGATAAACTGTCCCGGCTGGGCCTTCTTGGCAATCAGCGGGGCCTCGATCTCATACAGGGTGACGGTGGGGCGCAGAGCCTCTTTTCTGACGATCTTGTACATATGCTTCCTTCTTTCCCGATTGTGTCTCGTCGTGGTGTTGGAGCCCGTGTCCTGCCATTGACACATTATTTTTAGTTTATCATACGGGGCGGGAACCGTCAATTGGTTTCCCCTGGATTTTTGTAAAATCTCGGGAGAGGCCTGTCCTGCTCCCGGATCATTTGTCTCGGGATAATTCGGACTGGAAAATGTGGTCCAGCTTGGAAACGATGATTCCCGTGCAGATAACCACGACAGCGCATAGGTACATGCAGATCCCCAAAACACAGGCGGAACCGTAGTCCATGCCGTTAAAAAACATTCCCGCGAAGTCCGAAACGATCATTCCGCCAATGGCCGCCGCGATTCCCCCACAGATCAGCCGTCCGATCTTTTTCATATCGTTCACCCTCCCAAAAATTTACTGGAGGCTCCTATTTTATCATGGAAACGAATTTCCATCAACCTGTTTTCATGGAAACGCCGGGGTTCCGGACGGGCAGGCCTTTTTGTCCGGAATTCACCTTTATACCGCTTGCAAACCGGGGAAATCTATGCTATATTATTAAATTTGTGGAAACACTTCCATTATTAGAAATTCAGGAGGCTGTAACATGGCCGCTTTTCAAGACGAGATCGCCCGGAGGCGCACCTTCGCCATTATCTCCCATCCCGACGCGGGAAAGACCACCCTCACGGAAAAGCTCCTGCTCTACGGCGGGGCCATCGCCCAGGCGGGCGAAGTCAAGGGCAAACGGGCCCGGGCCGCCACCTCCGACTGGATGGAGATTGAAAAGCAGCGCGGGATCTCCGTCACCTCCTCCGTCATGCAGTTCCAGCACGGCGGCTACTGCGTCAACATCCTGGATACCCCGGGCCACCAGGACTTCTCGGAGGACACCTACCGCACTCTCATGGCGGCGGACGCCGCCGTCATGGTCATCGACGCCGCCAAGGGCGTGGAGCCCCAGACGCGGAAACTCTTCCGGGTCTGCGCCCTGCGGCACATTCCCATTTTCACCTTCGTCAACAAGATGGACCGGGAGAGCCGGGACCCCCTGGAGCTCTGCGGCGAAGTGGAGGCGGAGCTGGGCATCGACACCTGCCCCGTCAACTGGCCCATTGGCTCCGGAAAGGAGTTCCAGGGAGTCTATGACCGGGAGGAGGGCCGCATTCTCTTCTTCTCCGGTGAGGGCCACGCCAAAAAGGCCGCCGCTACCGCCGTGGACCTGGATGATCCCACCGTCGGCAGCATGATTGGGCAAACCCGCTGGCGGCAGCTCCAGGAGGAGGTGGAGCTCCTGGGGGCGGGACGGGAGCTGGACCTGGAGGCCGTCCAGGCCGGGACCCTGTCTCCCGTCTTCTTCGGGTCCGCCCTGACCAACTTCGGCGTGGAGCCCTTTTTAAAGGCCTTTCTCCGCATGACCCCCGCCCCCCTGAGCCGCATGGCGGGAGAGGAGGAGATTGACGCTTTCTCCCCGGACTTCTCCGCCTTTGTTTTCAAAATTCAGGCCAACATGAACAAGGCCCACCGGGACCGCCTGGCCTTTATGCGCATCTGCTCCGGCCGCTTCCAGCGGGACGCGGAGTATTTCCACGTCCAGTCCGGCAAGAAAATGCGCCTCTCCCAGCCCCAGCAGATGATGGCGGCGGAGCGGGAGATCGTGGACGAAGCTTACGCCGGAGACATCATCGGCGTGTTCGACCCCGGTATCTTCTCCATCGGGGACACGGTCACTGTACCGGGGAAGAAATTCCGCTACGCGGGCATCCCTACCTTCGAACCGGAACACTTCATGCGGGTTTCCCCCAAGGACACCATGAAGCGCAAGCAGTTTATCAAGGGCACGGAGCAGATTGCCCAGGAGGGCGCCATTCAGATCTTCAAGCGCCCCGGCGGCGGCATGGAGGAAGTCGTGGTGGGCGTCGTCGGCACCCTTCAGTTCGACGTGTTCCAGTATCGCATGAAGGCGGAATACGGCGTGGACCTCTATATGGAAGGTCTGCCCTACGACCATCTGCGGCTGATTACAGAGTGCCCCTGCAAACCGGACGAACTGGTCCTCTGTACCGGCGCGGCGGTGCTGGAAGATTTCAAGAACAGGCTGCTGGTGGCCTTTGGCGGCGAGTGGTCCGTGGGCTTTTTAACCAAGCACAACCCCGGCTTGGTGCTGGAGGACGCGCTGTCGGTTTCATGAGCCGCCAAAAGCTCCTCTCGCGCCGCTTCCGCCTGACGGCGAAAGCCCCTGCCGCTCCGGTTCATCCGGCTCTTCCCGCCGCAAACGCTTGCCCCCAAGGTGCACGCCGCATCCGTAAGGCGGCAAAGCCGCCGGTTTGCGGCGGGAGTCTGAGAGGTGCGATATGAAATCTATTTTGATTGTGGAGGACGACCGGGCCCTGGGGGACGGACTGTGCCTGGCCCTGAAGAGCCCGGAGGCGGAGCTGTCCCTGTGCCGGACCCTTTCCGCCGCCCGGGCGGCCCTGGGGGCGGGGGACTTCGACCTGCTGGTGCTGGACGTAAACCTCCCGGATGGGAACGGGCTGGACCTCCTGCGGGAACTCCGGGGCAGATCAAACCCCGTCCCCGTCATCCTGCTGACTGCCAACGACATGGAGACGGACATTGTGGCGGGCCTGGAATCCGGGGCGGACGACTACGTGACGAAGCCCTTTTCCCTGGCGGTGCTCCGGGCCCGGGTCAATGCTCAGCTCCGCCGGAGAGAGGCCGCCGGACAGGGCGGCGGAGCTCAGGACCGGCCCGTGGTGATCGACGGCTTTTCTTTCGACTTCGCGCGGATGGAGTTCCGCCGGGACGGGCGTCCGGTGGACCTGAGCAAGACGGAGCAAAAGCTCCTTCGGGTTCTGGTGGAAAACCGGGGCCGGACCCTGCCCCGGGAACTGCTGGTGGACCGGGTCTGGACCGACGGGGCGGAGTACGTGGACGAAAACGCTCTGTCCGTGACGGTGAAGCGCCTCCGGGGCAAGCTGGAGGAAAACCCCTCCAAGCCCTGTTACCTGAAAACCGTCTACGGAATCGGATACGTATGGTCCGCCCGGGCAAAAGAGGATTAAGACATGGCGGAAATTCTCTGTGCCATCCTGGCCCTGGCTCTCCCGGCGCTGTTTCTCTGGGACCGCCGGCGGATGCAACAACTTCTCCGCCGGCTGGACCGGATGCTGGAGGAGGCCGTCCGGGGGGACTTTCGAGAGGAGGCTTTTGACGAAACCCTCCTCTCCAGCCTGGAGACGAAGCTGGCCCACTACCTCAGCGCCTCCGCCGTCTCCGCGCGAAATCTCCAGGAGGAGCGGGACAAAATCAAGACTCTGATTGCCGATATCTCTCACCAGACGAAAACTCCCATTGCCAACGTCCTTCTCTACGCCCAGCTCCTGGAGGAGCAGGCTCCGGAGAATTGCCGGACCTACACCGCCGCCCTGGCAGGACAGGCGGGAAAGCTCCAATCCCTCATTGAAGCGCTGATGAAAACCTCCCGGCTGGAGACGGGGGTATTGGTCCTCCATCCCCGGCCCGGTCCCCTAGGGCCCATGCTGGAGGAGGCGGCCGCCCAGTTCGCCCCCAGGGCGGCGGAAAAAGGGCTGGAGCTGGTGCTGGAACCCACGGAGGCGGACGCGGTCTTCGACCCCAAGTGGACGGCGGAGGCGGTGTGCAACCTCATCGACAACGCCGTGAAATACACCCCGGCAGGCCGCGTCACCGTCAGTGCCCGGGCCTATCAGCTCGTTGCCCGGGTGGACGTAGAGGACACCGGGCCGGGTATTCCGGAAGAAGAGCTGGGCAAGCTCTTCCAGCGGTTCTACCGGGGCGGCGCGGCCGGCCAGGCGGAGGGCGTGGGCGTGGGACTCTACCTGGCCCGGCAGATTGCCCAGGGCCAGGGAGGCTATGTAAAGGCATTTTCCCGGGCCGGGAAGGGAAGTAAGTTTTCCCTTTTCCTGCCCAGGAATTGAGTATGCAAAGGAGCGTCCTGTATGAAATTAGAATACGTCCCCGTGGGCCGGATTGTCAGCGTCCACGGCATCCGGGGAGAATTGCGGGTCCTTCCCCTGGAGGGGGAGGCAGACTTTCTTGCCGGATTCCGGACCTTTTATCTGGACGGGCGGGCCGTCATCCCCGCCGCCTGCCGGGTCCACAAAGGCATGGCCCTCCTCAAGCTGGAGGGCGTAGAGGACCGAACTGCCGCCGAGGGACTTCGGGGAAAGGAGCTGTTCATCCGCCGGGCGGACGCCCATCTCCCCCAGGGAGAGTATTTTGACGGGGAGCTCCTGGGACTGGACGTGTACGACGGCAAAACCGGGGAGTGCGTGGGGGAACTGGTGAAAGTCGAGCGTTATCCTGCCAGCAAAGTCTACACCATCCGGGGGGTGAAGGAATTCCTGGTCCCGGCGGTGAAGGACGCATTTATCCTGGGGACCGATTTAGAGAACAACCGGATGGACATCCGGATGTGGGAGGGCTTGACGGAGTGAACATCGACATTCTGACTCTCTTCCCGGACTCTGTGGACGCCATGCTGAACGTCAGCATCCTGGGCCGGGCCCAGGAGCGGGGATACATCGCCATTCGGACCCACCAGATCCGCCAGTACACCACCAACAAGCAGATGCAAGTGGACGACTACCCCTACGGCGGGGGCCGGGGGGCCGTCATGCAGGCGGACCCCCTCTACCGCTGCTGGGCCCATGTGACGGAAATCCACGGGCCGGGGAGAACCATCTTCCTCTCCCCCTGCGGCCGGACCTTTACCCAGAGCGTAGCCCGGGAGTTGAAGGAAAACTACGAACACCTGATTCTGGTCTGCGGGCACTATGAGGGGGTGGACCAGCGCTTCCTGGACGAGTGCGTGGATGAAGAGATTTCCATGGGGGACTTCGTTCTCACCGGCGGGGAGATCCCCGCCATGGCGGTGGCGGACGCGGTGTGCCGTATGGTGCCCGGGGTCCTGCCGGACGATGAGTGCTTTCAGGAGGAGTCCCACTGGAATGGGCTTTTGGAATACCCCCAGTACTCCCGGCCTGCCGTGTGGCACGACCGGGCGGTGCCGGAGATTCTCCTCTCCGGGGACCACGGAAAAGTGGCGGCGTGGCGGAAGAAAGAAAGCTATAAGCGGACCATGCTCCGCCGTCCGGACCTGTTCGCCAAATTTGATGAGAGCCGGCTCACCACCAAGGCGGAGAGAAAAATTCTCCAGGAGGCAAAAGACGAGATTTCTTCTTTATGACACCCGCCCTGCGGCAAGACACGCCGAGAGCGACCACGTGCGCCAATTGGAGCATTGGGCCGCCGCTTGGCTCTGTTTTCGCTCCAACAGCTCCTCCAGAGTTTCCCCATTTCCATAACCGTCGTACCGGGCCACCGGTTTTTTCCCGTCCAGCCGCACCAACTGGGACAGCGTATCGAAAGAGAGGCTGTCCGCCAGGTAGTTTACGCTCACTGCGGAGCTTTCTCCGCCGAGATACCGGTCCACCTGATTTCTGGCAACCAGATAATCCACCGGTACGCAGTTGATCACGAGCCACCCCGCCAGAGCCACCGGGAACGCCCACTTGCAGAACCGGAAGTCCGGCCGGACGGCCTTCCACAGCCCCGCCAGCAGAAAGAGGGCCATCATCAACATGCCCCAATAGGTCAGCAGGCGCTTGAAGCTCAGGCCGTAGGCGGACACATACAGCGTCATCCTCCAGGCGGCGGAGGCCAGCAGGACCAGGCTCTCCCCCGCAAGCAGCGCGCACAGTCCCCGCAGGGCCCTCCAGACCCGCCCCTCACGACGGGCCAGGCACAACGACGCCAGCGTCAGGCTCAGGTTCAGCACCGTCACCCCTACCATCTGGAAAAAGCCGCTCCGGGCCCAGGCGGCATAGCTCACTCCCAGGCTTTCCACATACTCCGGCCCGCCGAAAAGCCCGGCGGACTGGACCGCCAGGAAGGCCAGATACAGTCCGTCTACCGCCGCCAGGGCCAGCACAAAGCCCAGGGCGTCCGCCTGGAAGCCCTTCTTTTCCTCCGCCGGGCACAGCAGTTTGGGATGGGCCATGGCGTAGAGCAGACTGAAGACGAAGGGCGTGAAGATTAGGGCCCAGAACAGCCGCTGGAACAGGTCCCCGAAATGGAGCAGCCGGAATTGAACATTCCAGCTCAACCGCTCCAGCGACGCAGCAAATAGGGCGTCCGCCGACACCAGTACCGGGATCAGGAAGGACACCAGGGCCACCGCCCCGCAGGTCCCCAGGACGATGGTCAGCGTCCGGCCGTCCCGCCTTTGCGTCTTCCGTCCCTCCGGGACCGCCGCCGCAAAGCAGGCCCACAGATTCCCGAACAGCCCCTGGAACAGCAGCCCGCACCGCTCCCACAGCATCCCCGCATCCCACCAGGGGCGGCTCCCCAGGCCGGACACGGCGTGGAGGGGGACCAGGACCACCAGGGCCAAGAAATTCCACCAGCGGAACAGGGGGTTGGAGGTCAGGGCAAAAGTGGATGCCAGGGCCAGGTTCACCCCCAGCAGCGTCCGGCTCTCCCAGCGGCGGAACAGTTCCTCCCGCCCCACGGCCAAGGCCAGCAGGAGATACCAGGCGAAGACCGTCACGGTGTTCCCCATGCCCCAGGGCCAGTTCAGCGCGTCCGCCAGGAGAAGACAAAAGCCCAGAGTCAGCACCAGGTTCCGCCGGTATCGGGCCATGGATTCCTCCGGCAGTTTCCGCTTTTGGGCGCAATTAATAGACCCTTCCGCCGGAAGGGCGTTTTTCAGCTCATCCATATGAAATTCTCCTATTCGTCTGTCCGTCTCATGCGGACAGTTTTTCTTTACTCGACGCCGCTGGGCTCATCGGGAACATACTCCAGGATGTCCCCCGGCTGGCAGTCCAGGGCGGCGCAGACCGCCTCCAGGGTGGAGAAGCGGACCGCCTTGGCCTTGTTGTTTTTCAGCACCGACAGGTTTGCCAGGGTGATGTCCACCTTTTCCGAGAGTTGGGAGAGGCTCATTTTCCGCCTCGCCATCATGACATCCAAATTCACAACGATCATGGCGGCACCTCAAATCGTCAGGTCGTTCTCCGCCTGGATCTCCGCCGCCTGGCGGAAGAGGGCGGACATGACGAGACACAGTAAGCCCCCCATGGCGAACATGGGGACGAAGAGGGCGTTATAGGTGGCCAGGGGCCGGGGGGACTGGTAATAGCACACGCTGAACAACACCCGGGCCAGGGCCGCCCCGGCGATGAGGAAGCAAAAACCGGCGGCCCGTCTTAAGCTGACGGCGTTCTCAGGGGCAAAGGGCTCCCCCCGGAGGATGGTTTTCAGCACCCGCCGGGCCTGCCAGAGAAGCGGGGCGGTACAGCAGCCTGAGAACAGAAGAAACAAGGTCAGCGCCATCTGATAGGCGTTAAAAACCCTCCACCAGCCAATCATCCAAGCCTTCGCGCTTCCCAGAAGATATGCAAGAAATAGATGGTCTTTCCCATCCAGGACCAGACCGGCGTCCGAGTAAACGCGAATTCCACTTGGCAGGCCAATCTCCCCGACAGCCACCACCATTGGGACAAAGTACAGCGCAATCACATTGCACACCAGGGCCGCCAGCACCAGCACATAAAGTACCCTGGCAATTTTCCGAACCGGGATGTTTTCCATCGTCCTTCCCCCTCTTACAGCGGCCTCGTGATGAATTCCATCAGCACGGTCCCGCCCGCCGCCAGCAGCGTAAAGGCCCCCATGGCGGAAAACAGCTTCAGCTTGCTTCCCTGCCGGAAGCCGCTGACAGCCATTGCGCCGCCCCAGAGGGCCAGCGCCAGGGCGGCGGGGATCAAAATCATAGTCAAGCTCATAGCGGCACGCCTCCTTTTTCTGGTATCCTACCATAGTCCATCTCGTTTGTCAATTATTTTTTATTGTTTATCAATAAATATCAATTGATAAACGAGAGCTAATCCCGCAGCCGGGGCCGGACAGACGGAAAGCGGGCAGTCCTTCCGGACTGCCCGCTTTCCTGTATGGTATAGAGAAAGGAGAGGGAAAATGGTGGGGTCTGCAAGCGTTTTCCGCTTGTTGGGTTTATCTTAGCCGCAGGTTCGCAAATTGTCAACGGCTTTCCTTTAACCTTCACACTTTGTTTACATCCGACAAATTTTGATCCCTTATATTTACAAATCGTTCGAAAATTATCTAGATTTTGTTCTTGACAGCTGCGTTAGCCAATGTTAATATTTAGCACGCTAATATTTAGTATGCTAATTACCTTGTCCCATAAGGACGCGGAAGGAGCTTTGCGATGAACGACTGCCCTCAATGTCTGGGACCCACCCTGGGCTGGGCGGCCCAGATGTCCAAGGCCGCCTTGGACGCGCGGGTTTCCCGGTACGACGTGACGCCCGGCCAGACCCACATTCTGCTGTACCTCAATCAGCAGGGCGGCCATGCTCTCCAGCACGAGTTGACCGGCTACCTGCGGGTAAAGCCCTCCACCGTCAACGGACTTCTGGACCGGATGGGGGAAAAGGGCCTGATTCGCCGCTCCGTCAGCGGAAAGGATGCCCGGCGCCGCCTGATTACTTTGACAGAGAAGGGAGCAGAACAGCAGGCTCTCTTCCAAAAAAGCTTTTTGGACGTGGAGAGCGCCATGGTCCGCGGCTTCACTCCGGAGGAAAAAACGGAGCTGATCTCCCTTTTAAACCGCGTGATTCAAAATCTCAAGGAGGATTCCAAAATATGACGAACAAACTCTGGCCCCATGCCCGGCCCTACGCTTTGTGGATTATCGCAGGCGTGGTATGCAGTGCCATGGAGGCCGTCTTTGAGCTGCTGATTCCCTTAGTCATGAGCGACATCGTTGACATCGGCATCGCTAACGGGGACCAATCCTTTATTCTGCGCAAAGGCGCGCTGATGATCGCCCTGGCGGTGGCCTCTTTGTGTTTCGGCCTGGGGGCGGCGGTGACCTCCTCCGTGGCCGGCATGGGCTTCGGAGCAAATCTCCGTCAGGCGGAGTACGACCACATCCAGACCTTCGCCTTTTCCAATATTGAGAAATTCTCCACCGCCTCCCTGGTGACCCGGCTGACCAACGACGTGCATAACCTTCAGATGTCTTTAATGATGTCTATGCGCCTGATGGTCCGGGCCCCGGTGATGCTGGTTTCCGCTCTGTTCTTCTCCGTCCGCATCAGCTACCGGCTCAGCAATATTTTCCTGGTGGCCCTGCCCCTGCTGCTGGCCGTGGTTTCGATTCTGCTGGTGACCACCGGTCCCCTGTTCCGCTCTCTCCAGGAGAAGACCGACGCGCTGAACCTGGTGGTGCAGGAAAACCTGGCGGGCATCCGGGTAGTCAAGTCCTTTGTCCGGGAGGACCGGGAGCGGGAAAAATTCGCGGAGCGCAACGGCGACCTGAAAAGCACCTCCCTCCGGGCCTTCGGCAAGGTGGTCATCAACATGCCCATTATGATGCTGATCGTCTATGGGACCATCATTGCGGTCATGTGGTTCGGCGGCCAGATGGTTTACGCCGGAACCCTGGAGGCCGGAAAGCTCATCACTTACTTTACCTATATCACACAAATCATGATGTCCCTTATGATGGTTTCCATGATTTTCATGATGCTGACCCGCACCGCGGCCTGCGCCAAGCGGGTGGCGGAGGTTTTGAATGAATCCCCCGCCATCACCGACGGAGGGGCGGAAACCGGAGAAAACGGCCTTCCCGCCGATCCGGCGGACGGTTCCATCGATTTCGACCACGTCTCCTTCAAGTACAGCGCCGAAAGCTCCGAGTGGATACTGAAGGATATCACCCTCCACATCCCCTCCGGGTCTACCGTGGGCATCCTGGGAGGCACCGGCAGCGGCAAGACCTCCCTGGTTTCCCTGATTCCACGGCTCTACGAGGCGGACCAAGGCACGGTTTCCGTGGGCGGAAAGCCTGTGGCCTCCTATACCATGGAGCGGCTCCGGGAATCCGTCAGCATGGTGCTGCAAAAGAACACCCTGTTTACCGGGACGATTCGGGAAAACCTCCTCTGGGGAAACCCAGAGGCTACAGAGGAAGAGCTCTGGGCCGCCTGCCGGGCCGCCTGCGCGGACGAGTTCCTGGAACGGATGCCCGGCGGCCTGGACACGGACCTGGGCCAGGGAGGCGTCAATGTCTCCGGCGGACAGAAACAGCGGCTCTGTATCGCCCGGGCCATTTTGAAGCGGCCCAAAGTCCTCATTTTAGACGACTCCACCAGCGCCGTGGACACCGCCACGGACGCAAAAATCCGAGCGGCCTTCACCCATGAACTAAAGGACGCGACAAAGCTCATCATCGCCCAGCGGGTAGCCTCTGTCCGTGACGCGGACCTGATCCTGGTGATGGACGGCGGACGAATTGCCGCCCAGGGAACCCATGCAGAGCTGATGAAAACCTGCGCCATTTACCAAGAGGTCTACCATTCCCAGCAGGAAGGAGGGAGCATTGATGGCTAAGCATGGACACGGCGGCGGTCCCGGCCCCCATGGCGGCGGCTTCCGCAAACCCAAAAATATACGGGGCACCCTGGGGAAGCTCATGGGCTACCTTGGCCGTTATAAGCTCCAACTGGCGCTGGTGGCAATGCTGCTGGTGGTCAGCTCCGCCTGTACCGTGGGAGGCTCCTACCTGATCCGCCCTTTGATTAATGACTATATCCTCCCCGGCGACTTCCCCGGCCTTGCCAGGATGCTGGCGGTCATGGCCCTGGTGTACCTCCTGGGCGCCGCCTCTTCCTTCGGCTACAGCCGGATCATGGTTCACATCTCCCAGACCACCGTAGCGAAGATTCGAGCGGATCTGTTCAGCCGGATGCAGAACCTGCCCCTGAAATTTTTTGACACCCACACCCACGGGGAGCTGATGAGTCGGTATACCAATGACATTGAAACCGTCTCCGAGGCTTTGAACAACAGCTTTGGCAGCCTGATCTCCTGTACGCTGAACTTCACTGGAACCATCGCCATGATGCTGGTCCTCAGCCCCACGCTGACCCTCATCACCTTCGCCACCCTGGCGGTCATGCTGCTGGTGGTGAAGACCATAGGCTCCCGCTCCCGGCGGTATTTCGCCGGCCAGCAAAAGGCTCTGGGAGAGGTCAACGGCTATATCGAGGAGATGATGGAAGGTCAAAAAGTCATCAAGGTCTTCAACCATGAAAGAGCAGCCCAGGAGGGTTTCCAGCAGCGGAACGAGGCCTACCGCTCCGCCGCCGCCCGAGCCCAGATTTTCGCCGGGATGATGATGCCCGCCATGGGAAACCTCAACTATATCAACTACGCCGTCACCTGCTGCGTAGGGGGCCTCCTGGCCATCCGAAACGGCGACTTGGGCGGCCTGGCGGCCTTCCTCCAATACTCCCGGCAAGTGGGCCAGCCCATCACTCAGATTTCCCAGCAGGTGAACACCCTCCTCTCCGCCGTAGCCGGCGCGGAGCGTATCTTCGAAATCATGGAAACCCCGCCGGAGCCCGACGAGGGTAAAATCCGCCTGGTCCGAGCGGCGGAGGATGAAACCGGGGCCCTCACCCGAGTCCACTACGACAACAACGCCTGGGCCTGGCTGAAGCCCGACGGAACCCTGGTGCCTCTTCGGGGAGACGTGCGGTTCAGCCACGTGGCCTTCGGCTACGACGAAAACAGAACCATCCTCCACGACGTAAGTCTTTTTGCCAAGCCTGGACAAAAGATCGCTTTCGTGGGCTCCACCGGCGCGGGGAAAACCACCATTACCAGCCTGATTAACCGCTTCTATGAAATCCAGGGAGGGACCATCACTTATGACGGGCTTGACATCCGGGACATTGCCAAGGAATCTCTCCGCCGTTCCCTGGGGGTGGTTCTTCAGGACACTCACCTTTTCACCGGCACCGTGGCGGACAACATCCGTTACGGACGGCTGGATGCCACGAACGAAGAGGTGGAGGCGGCAGCCCGCCTGGCGGGAGCCGACGGCTTTATCCGCCATCTGCCCCAGGGCTACCAAACGGTCCTCTCCGGCGACGGCGGCAGCCTCAGCCAGGGGGAGCGGCAGCTTTTGAACATTGCCAGGGCTGCCTGCGCAAATCCCCCGGTTCTGATTTTGGATGAGGCCACCAGCTCCATCGACACCCGGACGGAAAAGCTTATCGAAAAGGGCATGGACCGCCTTATGGCGGGCCGGACGGTGTTTGTTATCGCCCACCGGCTCTCCACTGTCCGCAACGCCAAGGCCATTATGGTCCTGGAGCAGGGGGAGATCATTGAACGGGGCGACCACGACGATCTGCTGGAACAGAGGGGACGGTATTACCAGCTCTACACCGGCCTGGCGGAACTTGCATAACCGGTATTTGGCGGCTGACCAATGGTCAGCCGCCTTTTTTTATTTCCCCCTCTTGACAATATCGATGTTCGATATTATACTGAGGACAGTAATAACGATATTAGGGAGGCGGCTGCATGGCGAGAGAGAGGTTTCAAACCCTGACGGAGCCCATGTTTTACATACTTCTCTCCCTCCGGGAGGAATGCTGCGGTACGGACATTATGGCCCGGGTATCCGCCCTGACACATGGGCGGGTGGACCTGGGGCCCGGGACTTTGTACAACCTGCTGGACAGTTTCCAACAGGCGGAGATGATCCGGGAAACCAGCGTGTCCGGCCGGAAGCGAAGTTACCTCATTACGAACAAGGGCCGGGAAACCCTGCGGATGGAGTACCGCCGCCTGCTGGCCCTGACGGAGGACTACAAGGCTTGTGTAGGAGAGGAGGAGCCACTGTGAAAAACAAGATTTGCCGCATGGAAAGCCTCAGCCCCTTTGATCTCCAGGGCACCGCGGGGCATCTCTCCGCCATGGCCGCCCGGGGCTGGCGGCTGGACCGCATTGGGCGGATCTTCTGGAGATACCGGAGGGCGGAGCCGGCCAAGATTCATTACGCCGTCACCTGTCCTCCTGCCGCCGGGGAGGACGGCGACCTGAGGGAGCGCCTTTTCTTCCTGGAGCTCTGCACCGCCGCCGGGTGGGAGGCGGTGACGGACTGGGCAGAGCTGCAAATTTACGCCTCAGAGAAAGAAAGTCCCACGCCCCTGGAAACAGACAACACCCTCCTCCTGGAGCGGATTCACCGGTCCATGCGGCGGACCTACCTGCGGGACTGCTGGTCCTCTGGCGGAGCTATGACGGTGCTGCTGTTCTTTCTCGGCTGCACCATGCTGGGACATCCCATTTCCTTCTTCCTCAGCAGCGTCGAGCTCCTGATTGCGGCGGTCTGTCCCTTATTCATCCTGGGAGAGCTCTGGGCCGTGGGGACCTATTACCGCTGGTACCGGCGTTCCCTCCGCTTGGTGGAAGAGGGCGAAGCCCTGGCCATCGCCCCCCGGTACTGCCGGATTCTCAACCGCCTGTCCCAGCTCGTTCTGTTCCTGCTGCTCCTGACCTTGGTTTTCACCCTCTTCTCTCCGGAGAGCTCCCGGGATTCGTCCCGCCTTGCCCTACAGCTTCTAGTGTATCTTTTCTTCACCGTGCTGCTCAATCTTTTAGGGCAGTGGTGGGACCGCCGGGGAACCCCTCTGGACTATCGTTTTTTGTCCGGCTTTCTCGCATTCACGGCCATCATTCTGTGCCTGGATTACTTCGCGCCGTTCAGCCGCTCCGGTCCCCCGGAGCCTTCCTCCTATACCTGGAATAACCGGGAATGGGACACGGAGCCCCAGGCCCTTCCCCTGGCATTGGAAGACCTGACCGGGGAGCCCTGGAGCCATGTCCGGCGGCGGACCACTACGGAGGGACGCACTCCCTTCGCTGTCAAAATCTCCTACAGCGAAACCGCCGCTCAGGGGGACGGCATAGAGGCTTACCTTTATTATTCCGTTCTGGATGCCCGCTTTGATTTTGTCTACCGGGCCATGCTGGAGGAGACTTTGGAGGATGCCGGATTTTCCTTCCGCACCACAACTCTCCTAATCCGGCGCTGCGTCCGGGAAGACCCCGCCCCCTGGGGCGCGGAAGCAGTTTATCAGCGTTACCAGGACGATGAACCTACCGGCGAGTGGATTCTCTGCTGGCCGGGACGCATCGTGACGGTTTACACGGAGAACCAGCCCATAAACGACGGGCAAAGGGCCCTCATCTCCGCCCGGCTGGCCCCGGAGGATTGGAAGGAGGACACCAGATGAAGGATGTGAAATACCGTTGGAACACCCTCTGTCTCTACGATTACCGGGGCGTGGAGGAACACCTCTCCGCCATGGCCGCCCGGGGCTGGCGGCTGGAGAAGGCGGGAAACAGCCTCTGGAAATACCGCCGTGCGAAGCCTGCAAGCCTCCGTTACGCCGTTACTTACAATGCCGGAGCCTCCCAATTCAACCCCGGCCCCACAGAGGGTCAGGAATCTCTGGAGGAGCTCTGCGCCGCCGCCGGGTGGGAGAAGGTTTCCGATTGGGCCCAAGCCCAGATTTTCTCCACAGGGGACCCCTCTGCCGTTCCCCTGGAAACCGACGAAGCCCTCCGGCTGGAGAACATCCACCGCTCCATGCGGAAAAACTTTCTCCCCGCCAACATCGCTCTTCTAGCCATCGGACTGCTGATGGCCTCTTCCCTGGTATACTCCCTGGTTTCAGGGCACGTTCTCCGGCTGTTTGAGAGCAACGCCCATCTGCTCTCCGGAACGATGTTCTTGTTTGTCGCTCTCCTGGAGGCATACACCCTGTTCCATTACTATGGCTGGCGGCGGCGCTCCCGGAGGTCCATTGAGGAGAGCGGCTCCTGCTTTCCGATCAATACCCGGGCCTACCAGCGGCTGAACCGGACCGGACTGTTTCTGGTGGGGTTCTTATTGACAGCCTATCTGCTGGCGGAGCTTTTTAGCGGGAACCGGGGCATGGCGCTCTTTTATGTGGTGTATCTCACCCTGTTTGTCCTGCTGGTCTTCCTGGTCCGGCGGACCACGCTCCAGCTCCGGAAGTGGAAGGCCTCCAAAGGCGTCAACATGGCGGTGACACTGGCGGTGGACGTCGTTCTGGCCTTTGCCCTGGTGGGCGGGCTGACCTTTGGAGCCATCCGCTTCGGCTGGTTCTCCGGCGGGAGCGGGGAAACGTATACCTATCAGAATGTACACTTTGACGTACATCCCAGGGAGGACTTGCCCCTGACCCTCTCCGATTTGACCGGGAAGAACTACCGGCACATCCATCGGGAGCGGAGGCGTGAAGGTTCTTTCCTCCTGTCAAAGTGGAGCTGCCGGGAGATGGTCCTGGAAAATAGCCGGGAGGAAAACGTCTGGCCCGGCTCCCTTCACCTCAGCTATACGGTCTATGTCCCCCGGTTTCAATGGGTTTACGGCAACGTTGTGGACGAGCTCTTAGGGGATGCCGCCCCCCGCCCGTCCTATGGCATGGCGTATGCATACCTCCCCGAAGACCCGGCTCCCTGGGGGGCGGGGGAGGTTTACCGCCTCTGGCGGGAAAGCGAACCCTCAAATTCCTGGCTCCTGTGCTTTCCGGGCCGGGTGGTGAGCCTCAGCATGGATTGGGAGCCCACGGCCGCGGAAAAGGCCCTGGTGCAAAGCCGCCTGGAGCCGGAAGCATGAAAAAGGGGAAGAGGCGCTTTGCCTCTCCCCCTTTTCTATGCGTCTATGCGTTTTCAGCCCTGGTCCCGCAGCACCCAGCTGTCCCCGCTGAGCATCAGCCGGTCGGCAATCATGGCGATAAACTCCGAGTTGGTAGGCTTGCCCTTGGTGTTGGACACGGTGTAACCAAAGTACTTTTGCAGCGTCTCCAGGTCCCCCCGGTCCCAGGCCACCTCAATGGCATGGCGGATCGCCCGCTCCACCCGGGAGGGCGTAGTGCCAAACCGCTTGGCCACGGCGGGGTACAGCACCTTCGTCACGGCGTTGATGACCTCCATATCGTTCACCGCAATAATGATGGCCTCCCGCAGGTACTGATAACCCTTGATGTGAGCCGGGACGCCGATCTCGTGAATGACGGCGGTAACCGTATTTTTCAATGCGCAGAGCCGCAGCTCAGGGGAAGAAGGGTTGTTAAAAATACTCCTCATCCGCTCCACTAAGGAGCTTGGCTCACAGGGCTTCGGCAGGAAATAGCTCACGCCCAGTTTTTCTGCGTCCGCCAAAACCTTGTCGCCGCAGAAGGCAGAGACAATGATGGTCTTGGGCATATAGTCCTCCCGCTCCTTCAACGCCTGAAGAAGGCCCAGCCCGTCCAGTCCCGGAAGAGCGGTGTCCATCAGCAGGAGATCCGGTTTTCCCTCCTCGATGAACCGCAGGGCCTCCCGTCCGTCTCCAGTGGAAAACGCCACGGTAAACTCACCGGCCTGCTCAATCACCTCCTGCAGCATCGTGCGGAATTCCTCACTGGCGTCCGCCAGAAGTACGGTCCTTCGATTATCCATGATGATTCCAAACCCTTTCCTTCATGATCGGCTGTCGGAGTGCCTTGACACTCTCAGCTCGTTTTCTATAAAATAGCATAAATTTCCAAATTTTTCAAGATGGGATTACAAAAAAACTGAATTTTTCTTCGACATAATTCTGGTTTTCCAAAGCAAACCCCATATATTGTGCATATTTTGCTTTTTTCTATCACTTTCTACCAGGTTCGGTCCGCCGGAAAGCCGCTTTTTCTTTTCCCCGGCATTCTAAAAGACGAGAGGGGAAAAAATTTACCCATTGACAGACGGTAAAAGCGCTCTGACTCCACTCCGTTTCCCCCTGCTCCCTGCAATAGAGTCCATTCTCTCCGGAACATTTTTCCCGGCGGGGGCGGAAAACACAGGACCGGGGATTGGAAGCGGAAAGTCGGAATTTTACCGCTTTCGCTTTTGGGCAAATTATGCTATGATGGAGTCAAACACAAAAGCCGCTTATGCGGCTGCTGCGCTGACTATAAGAGCTGTGATCAAACACACGCATGGGAGGAACCGCTTATGGACCTAATTTCCCAGCTGGACGCTTTCCGCCCCTGGAACGAACAGGAGGAGCAGGACAAGGAGGCGATGCTCCGCCTTCTGAAGGCAGGACAAGCCCCCTATGGCCGGGAGAACCCGGCCCACTGGACCGCCTCCGCCTGGGTAACCAGTCCAGACCGAAAGCAGGTGCTGATGGCCTATCACAACCTCTATGGCTCCTGGGCCTGGCTGGGGGGACACGCCGACGGGGAGCGGGATTTACTGGCCGCAGCCCTCCGGGAAGTCCGGGAGGAAAGCGGACTGGAAGTCCTCCGGCCCGTGTCCCGGGAACTTTACTCTCTGGAGATCCTGACGGTGGACGGCCATGAAAAGCGGGGGCGGTATGTCTCCTCCCACCTTCATTTGAACGTCACCTTTCTTCTGGAGGCGGACCCCGCCGCGCCGGTACGCTGCAAACCCGACGAGAACAGCCGGGTGGGCTGGTTCGGACTGGAGGAGGCGGTCGCCGCCTCCACAGAGCCCTGGTTTCAACGGCGCATCTACGCCAAACTGAACGGGAAGCTGGCGGACTTCCCGCCTGTTTGGTGACGGACGCACTGCGCCGGGAGGCGCTGTGCCCCGGCGGCTTCCGCTTTGTCTATGGAAACGGCCAGTTTCCGCCGGGACTGGACAGCTTCCTTCTCTCCTCCCTGCCGGGCTTGAAACCGGGAATGAGGGTCTGCGACCTGGGCTGCGGCACAGGATTGCTGGGCCTGCTACTCCTTCAGCGGCAGAAAGCGCTGATGGTGACGGGGCTGGACATTCAGCCGGAGGCCATCCGGCTGGGAGAGCTGGCCGCGTCGGAAAATCACCTGTCGGAGCGCCTGGTGTTCCGACTGGAGGACTTGCGGAAAACCACCCTCCCCGCCGGGAGCTTTGACCTGGCCGTCTGCAATCCGCCCTATTTTCCCCGATCCAGCGGCCCCCTGCCCAAGGGGAAGGCCCGCCAAACCGCCCGGACGGAGGTGGACTGTACTTTGGAGGACATCTGCCAAACCTCCGCCCGCCTTCTGCGCTGGGGAGGAAGTCTTTGCCTGGTTCACAAACCAGAGCGGCTGACGGACCTGCTTTGCGCTCTGCGGAAAAGCGGCCTGGAGCCCAAGCGCCTGCGCTTTGCCTCCGTCCGACCGGAACGGGCTCCCTCCCTCCTTCTGCTGGAGGCCCGCCGGGGCGGAAGGCCAGACCTGACTGTAGAGCCGCCGCTGGTCCTGGAAAATCCCGACGGCACTCCTACAGCGGAACTGGACCGCATTTACTTTCGAGAGGAGGCCCCGCTATGAGCGGAACTCTGTATCTGGTCGCCACACCCATCGGCAACCTGGGGGACCTGTCCCCCAGGGCGGTGGAAACCCTGTCGTCGGTGGATTTCATCGCGGCGGAAGACACCCGGGTATCCCTGAGGCTGCTGAACCACTTTCAGATCAAGAAGCCCCTGGTGAGTTATCACGAACACAATGCCGCCTCCGCCGGGCAAGCGGTCCTCAGCCGCCTTCTGGCGGGAGAAAACTGCGCCCTGGTCACCGATGCCGGGACCCCCGCCATCTCGGACCCGGGAGAGCTGCTGGTTCGCCTATGCGGGAAAAACGGCGTGGAAGTAACGTCCGTCCCCGGCTGCTGCGCCGCAGTGAACGCCCTGGCGGTCAGCGGCCTGCCCACGGGCCGCTTCACCTTTGAGGGCTTCCTGTCCGTCAACAAGCAAAGCCGGCGGGAGCATTTGAACAGCCTGAAATGTGAAACCCGGACCATGATCTTCCACGAAGCCCCCCACAAACTCCGCCCCACCCTGGCGGACTTCTGCCAGACCTTCGGCCCGGACCGTCCGGCCGCCCTCTGCCGGGAGCTGACCAAGCTCCACGAGGAAATCCTCCGCTGCACCTTGGGCGAGGCCGCGGAGTACTACCGGGACCACGACCCCCGGGGAGAATACGTCCTGGTAGTGGCGGGAGTGAAACCTGGGGAGAACACCACCGTCTCCCTGGAGGACGGCGCGGCACAGGTACTGGCTCTGGTGGAAACTGGAATCCGTCTGAAAGACGCCGCGAAGGAAGTCGCGGATCACACGGGCCTCAGCAAAAACGACCTCTATGCCGCCGCTTTGGAGCGGCGAAAATAAACGAGTTCCACGCAAAGCGGGCAGTATAATTTTCCCTTCCTTTGTCCATACTTCCCTCAGACTATTTCATTGAGGGAGGAACTCTTGCATGGAACACAAACTGAAATCCATCCTCAGCGGCACGGGCTTTTACCTTCTGCTGGCCGTCTGCCTGATCACGGCTGCGGTGAGCGGCTGGTTCTTGCTCTTCGGCAGGGACGAACCCGCGGTGGAGGAGGCCGCGCCCCAGGCGGCGGTATCCGCTCCGGTAGAAAGCGCCTACGTTCCCCAGCCGGAACCTGAGCCGGAGGAAGACGAATCCCCGGTGGAGGCCTCCGCCCCGGTAGAGGTGGAAATCGTCCCCACCATGCCGGAAGCGGAGATTGACGACACGCCGGTCATGGCGGAACCCCCCCAGCTGGTGGTAGAACCCCTGAAAGGCGAGGTATTGATGGCCTTCTCCGTAGATCAGCTGGTTTACAGTCCCACCCTGGCGGACTGGCGGACCCATGACGGTGTGGACATCTCCGCCAAGCCCGGCGCCACCGTGCTGGCGGCTACCGCCGGCACCGTCTCCTCCGTGGAGGATCACCCGCTGATGGGCACCACTGTGGTGATCGATCACGCGGGAGGCTATACCACCACCTATTCCAATCTCCAGGCCAAACCCACCGTCCAGCCTGGGGACCTGGTCACCGCAGGGCAGATCATCGGCGCGGTGGGAACCACCGCCTCCGCTGAGGCCGCCCAGAGCCCCCACCTCCACTTCTCCGTCACCCGGGACGGAGAAGCGGTAGACCCCAGCGAGTTCTTGAATCGCTGACCCCAGAGCCCCGCTCTCCCGCCGCTCAGGCCGGAAGCGGGGCTTGCCTTTGGCTGGCGAACTTTTCGCAAGCCTGCAAGTTCTCAGCTGCGCTGAGAACTTATGACTGAAAACGAGAGGAACCCCTCCAGGGGAACCCTGATAAAGAAGTTTTCCTAGCGGGAGACAGCCGCATGGTGCAGAGGCGTCATGCGGTTGTCTCTTTCTCGTACTTGCTGTACTCCGGGGACAAATCAATCTCCCCAATGAAGGTGTAATGTACGTCAATCCGTTGGACACGGTGTCCGCCGGACTTGTCCGAGGCGTGAACCACCACCTTCTCCACAAACTCCCGCAGAATTGCTGGGGTCAGTTCAGTGGGCCCGGTGTACTTCTTCACGATTTTCAGAAAGCTCTGCACATTGACAGCCTGGGTCTCGGCGGCGTCCACAATGGCCCGGAGGTTTTTAACAGACTGTTTCAAATCCGCCCGTTCCTTCTCGTAGCCCTCGGACAGCTTCGCAAACCGTTCTGCGTTCAGCTTGCCCATAACATGGTCCTCATAAAGCCTTTGAATAATGGCGTCCAGTTCGTTGATCCGCCGCTCCTGCTTTTCCAAGGTCCGCTTGGCTTGCTCCTGCTCCACCCGCTGTACGGCGGTCTTGTTCTCCATAACACGCCGTACAAACTCGTCCTCATCCTCCTGGGCATAGGCCACTACCCTTTGCAGGTTTTAGAGGACCAGCCGCTCCAGGACCACGGCCCGGATATAGTGTGCGGAACAGCCTTTCTTCCCCCGGTAGGTAGCGCAGGTGTAGCACTCCTGTTCATGCGTCCAGGTAGTGCTTCGGCAATGGTACAGCTTTGCGCCGCAGTCGGCGCAATACGCCAGCCCGGAGAACATACCCATTTCTCCCATTTTCGTGGGTCGGCGGCGCTGTTCCCTGACCTTCCGCACGATTTCCCAGGTTTCCGGGTCAATGATGGCCTTGTGGGTATTTTCGATAACCACCCATTTCTCCGGGGGATTGTTGTTTTTCTTCTTGGACTTATAGGAGAGCTTGGCAGTTTTGAAATCGGTCGTGCGGCCCAGGTAGGAATCCTGCTCTAAAATATCTGCAATTGTGTCAGAGGTCCAATGGCAAGGGTCGTCCGGGTGATAGCGCCGAGTTCGGCCAGTACGTTGAAATTCAATGGTCCCCGGTGTGGGGATTCCACGCTCTTTCAGCATCCGGGCAATTTTGCCGGGGCCGTTGCCCTCCACGCACAACTGGAAAATTAGCTCCACTACCGGCGCGGCTTCCTCGTCAATGAGAAGGTGACCGTCCTCGGCTCTGGTGCAACCATAGGGAGCATTGGTAGAAACTCTCTGACCGGATATACCCTTATTGCGGAACACGGCCCGAATCTTTTTACTCGTATCTTTTGCGTACCACTCGTTAGATAACCTCGCATAAAGAAGGATAGATTTCAGAGTTCCACATACCCGACAAAGTTGTAGTAGATTTTGATGTCCCGGTGGGTCTCCCCGGCGATTTCGTACTTCTCGCCCACCTCGATGCGCTTTACCAG